>CACXCG010000030.1 GCA_902766125.1 uncultured Spirochaetaceae bacterium
GCAAGGCAAATATGCAGTGATGAATATATCACATACATTGCATTAGAAAATGATAAAGTGGTCGGCTTTATAGGACTATTGAGGAAACTTAGTGGTCCGTACATGATTCTTGATATGATGCAGGTATCTTCTGAATGTAGAGGACAAGGCATTGGTAGAAAATTATTTGAAGCAGGAAAAGCGGAAGCAAGAAAAGCTGGTGCGGAGGCTTTGTACATTTCTGCCTGTTCATCTGAGGAGACGATTGCATTTTACAGAGCAATGGGAAGTGTCCCGACAAGTAATCCTATAAAAGAAATTGCTGAAGAAGAACCATTTGACCTTCAGATGATTTGTCCAGTGAAAGACCTGTGCCACCTGTCTAAAACGGAAGGAGACACAACTGAATAAATATGATATAAATATCACATAACATGATTTTCAAAGCGGACGGAAAGCTCAAACCTTGCCACCGTTTAAAATGCAAGTTATGCTCACAGCCTATCGGGCTGGCTTATTTTAGGAAAAAAAATGAATGATAAGAAAATTCTTTTAGAAAATATCGATAAAATCCATACGACAGAAATGGAAGTGGAATGTAAATTATGGAAAATAGACCCGAATTCAGCAATATAAAAACCTTTGAAGAATTTTCAAAATACTATTGGTACAGGGACGAATTAAAGAGAATCTGTAAAGAAATTGGCATTGACTCGTCTGGAATGAAAGCGGACTTGAATCATAATATTGAGGAATATTTTAAAGGAAACATTGTCCCTGAAAACAAAAAATCAAACTCCGTGAAAGAAAAGAACACTTCTCCGGATATAGAATTAACGCTGGATACAAGCCTTGTGGAATGCGGTTTTAAATTCAGCCAGCGATTCAGGGACTTTTTCTCTGCTCAAACTGGAATCAAAAATTTCAAGTTCAATGTAGACATGGTTGCTACCGCTAAAAAAGTAAAAGAAGAGAAAAATGATTCCTTTACATTGGGCGATTTACTCGATGTCTATTACGGCAGAAAAGAATATGCAAAATATGACAATTCATCGTTACAATGGAATAATTTTGTAAAAGACTTTTGCGCAGATGAGGCAACAAATTCATATGTAAATAAGTTAAAGGTTGCTTCAATCTTATGGAATGAAGTCCGTAACTCTACGCGGGAAAAAGTGTATAAAGGCGAATTACTGGAAGAATTTGCAGAGAAAATTGAAATTTACAGACTATAGCAAGAAAATCTTGACGGCAGCAGGAGAATCGGGGTATTGTTCAAGTATTGATAAACCTTTGATTTTTACGCCTGCAAAATATATGGAAATGATTATCTAGTGCGCTCACGTGCATTTTGAGAAAAAGAATGAGAGATAAAATTGAAGAACTAATTTATAAAAACAAAAAAATCCTATTTTTAATTGTCTTGCTAATTGGACTTATACACCAATTTATTGGATATTCAAAAAATGTCTATTTGAAAAAACTGATAGTATTTTATTTTTTCACTATACTCATTTCTTTCATTTCTTATGGAGTAATTATCCTTCAGTATAATTTTCAAAAGAAATATAATCCATTGATAAAAATAGAGACATTAAATAAATTTAATAACTTTGAAATAACCTGCGGAATTGTTTTCTTAGCAATTGCTGTTATTTATGATCTGATAATTTCGAATTTCCACACGAAAGACAATTTTATTCCTCTTTTTATGAGTTCATTAGCCCTAAGCACATGTTTAGCTCCAATAAGGAATAAAAAGACTTACGAAAACAGAAACTTGAATGAAGACATACAATATGAAAAAGTTCAGAATCCGAAAAAAGTTATTTCAATTATGATTATGATTTTTGGAACTGGATGGTTTATAGCCGGATCGGGAATCTTTATAAAGGACGAAGTTTTCAAATTGAATGCAATAGAAACTACTGGCACCGTAATTGGATATGAAGAGCATAGTGGTTCAAAGGAAAGTATAACTTATTCGACAAAATATTCTTATCAAGACGAAAACAATGTAGAACACATTAAAACAGGAACTTCGGCCTCTTATCCGCCTGAATATACAGTTGGTACGAAGATTAAAGTTTTTTACAGTAAAAAAGATTCCAATATAGCAATCTATGAAAGTAAAACGATTGCAATTCTGTGTTCTATTTTTGGAATTGGAGGCTTTCTAATTCTTGTAATTGGAATTCTTATATATTTATACAGCAGAAATGAAAAAGAAAACATATAAAAAAAGCAACAGACTGTTTCTTTATTTTGCAAATATGATGGTGTATAATCAACTTAGATTTTAGAACACAGGAGATACACTATGGAAGTAAAAGAGATTCTCAAAAAATTACGGGAAAAGAACAACCTTACGCAGGAAGAAATGGCACAGAGAGTAAACATTACTCGACAGGCCATCAGCAGGTGGGAAACCGGAGAAACTCAGCCGGACACACAAATGCTGAAAGTTCTCTCAAAAGAATTTGATGTTTCAATCAACACTTTACTTGGCTCGCCACGGCAGCTTTTCTGTCAGTGCTGCGGAATGCCTCTTTCTGAAGACTCAATGATCAGCAAGGAAACAGACGGTAACTTTAACGAAGACTATTGCAAATGGTGCTATGCCGACGGAAATTTTGCTTACAAAACAAAAGAATCGCTTTTAGACTATCTGGTTTCACATATGCCAAATCCTGAAAATCAGACAGAAGCAGAAAGAAGAACCGTTTTTGACTCTCACCTTTCACAACTAAAGCACTGGAGGTAAGGATTTCTACGGAACCTGTTGCATATTCAAAAACAAGCAGCAGGAATCAGCTCAGTTCAAATTTTCCCGTGTACAGATCGTAATAGCGGCCTTTTTTCTGCATCAGCTGTTCGTGATTTCCGCGCTCTATGATTGTTCCCTTTTCAAGAACAATTATTTCGTGAGCGTTGCGAACAGTAGAAAGACGGTGCGCTATAACAAAAACAGTACGGCCTTCCATAAGGTGATTCATACCCTTCTCTATAAGAGATTCAGTACGCGTGTCAATAGAACTGGTTGCTTCGTCAAGAATCAGTACCGGCGGATCTGCAACAGCTGCACGTGCAATGGCTAAAAGCTGTCTCTGTCCCTGACTTAAGTTTCCGCCGTCTCCGGTAATAACCGTGTCATATCCCTTTTCAAGATGCGAAATAAATCCGTCTGCATTTGCAAGTTTTGCTGCTGCAATAACCTGTGCTTCCGATGCTTCAAGATTTCCGTACTTGATATTGTCGCGGATTGTTCCGGTAAACAGATGGGTATCCTGCAGTACCATGCCCAGTGACTTACGCAGCGAACTCTTTGCCATCTGCTTTATGGGAATTCCGTCGTAAGTTATTTCACCCTTTCCGTCTTCAATATCATAAAAACGGGTAAGCAGATTTGTAATGGTTGTCTTACCGCTCCCGGTTGAACCTACCAGTGCAATTTTCTGACCGGGAAGTGCATGCAGGTCTATTGAATGCAAAACTTCTTTTTCAGGAACATACGAAAAGCTTACGTTCTTAAACACAACGTCACCGCGCAGTTTTACCAGCGAATAGGCATCATCATCTGCAAAACTTTCCTGCACACCAGAAGCTTCAACTTTCAGAGAACGGGGAACACGCCATGCCCACTCACCGGTATTTGCAAACGCCTGAACCAGATGTATCTTATTGTCAGCACTTGCAGAAGGAAGTGTTTCGTTTGCATTTACCAGCTGAACAGTTCCTTCATCAATTTCGTTAGGTTCATCAATAGCGGCAAAGATACGCTCTGCACCGGCTAAGGCATTCAGAATACCGTTTATCTGCTGACTCATCATGGTAATGGGCCGAGAGAAGTTACGCGTGTACTGCAAAAATGCTGCAATGCTTCCCAGTCCCATGTGACCGCCGATAACACGCACTGCACCGACAATCGAAACAACTGCATACTGAATGTGGCTCATGTTTCCCATAATGGGCATAAGGATATTCGCAAGTGTATTTGCTCTTGTTCCTGCTTCACAGAGTCTGTCGTTAAGTGCATTAAATTCTTCTATTGATTTTTTTTCGCGGTTAAACACTTTGACTACTTTCTGACCGGCAGTCATTTCTTCCACATAACCGTTTACGGCTCCAATGGCAGCCTGCTGTTCACGGAAAGCACCGGCACTTTTTTTTGCAATGACCGCAGCAAGCATCATCATGAATATCATGGTAACAATCATAATCAGCGTCAAAAGAGGACTGGTTATAATCATCATCACAAAAACAGAAACAACCGTAATAATGCTTGAGAACAACTGCGGAACACTCTGACTCATCATATCACGCAAAGTGTCAATATCGTTGGTAAACAGCGACATAAGTTCACCATGCGTATGACCGTCAAAATACTTAAGCGGAAGCACTTCAAGTTCATCAAACAGATCGTTACGGATGCGGTACAGGGTGTTGGTTGAAATGTACAGCATAAGCCGTGAGTTTACCCAGGAAGCAAATGCACCACCGGCAAACACGCATACCATGATACCGATAAGCTTAAGGAACGGAATAAAGTCTGACGCAGAAAGTGTCTGTCCTGCAGACCATCGTTCATACAGCGGAATGATATAATCATCGATTGCAGGACGCAGCATGGAATCTCCGACAACGGTAGCACCTGCACTTGCAAGAACTGCAATCAAAACGATACCAAAGAGCGCTTTGTATGCACCCATATATTTTATAAGACGAGAAATTGTTCGCTTAGCATTTTTAGGCTTTGCAGTACCCTTTGTTTTTTGACCAGGTCCCGGCATATGTTTCTCCTGTTTTAGTTTCGGTTTCTAATTTGCTGCCTGCTGAGATTCATAGACCTCGCGGTAAATCTCGTTAGACTGCATAAGCTGTTCATGTGTACCTGCACCGTTTATGGCACCGTTGTCCAGCACGTAAATAATGTCTGCATCCTGAACAGAAGCAATACGCTGTGCTATGACGATTTTTGTTGCATCCGGAGCACACTTTCGTAACGCGGCACGAATGCGTGCATCGGTTGCAGTATCGACTGCACTGGTACTGTCATCAAGAATAAGAATGCGGGGATTTTTTAAGAGCGCACGTGCAATGCACAGACGCTGCTTTTGTCCGCCTGAAACATTCACTCCGCCCTGCCCTAAGTCAGTATCAAATCCTTTGGGGAACGACTGAATAAACTCGTAGGCATCTGCTGCTTTACAGGCTTCTATCATCTGTTCTTCGGTTGCGTTTTCATTTCCCCACCGTAAGTTTTCACGGATTGTACCGCTGAACAGAACATTTTTCTGAAGTACCATTGCAACGCTGTCTCTAAGCGTTACCAGATCGTATTCACGGACATCATGTCCTCCGACCTGCACCGAACCGGAAAGCACATCATACAGACGGGGAACAAGCGACACAAGCGTAGATTTTGAAGAGCCGGTTCCGCCGATAATTCCGACAAACGCTCCGCTGGGAATGTGAAGGTCAACATCTGAAAGCACGCAGTTGTCAGGATCTTTGTGGTAACTGAAGGACACGTGATCAAAATCAATGGAACCATCGGTAACCTGTGTACGTGCATTTGAAGCAGGAGGAACAATTTCTGCGTTTTCTGAAAGCACTTCTACAATACGCGTAATGCTTGCACGGGAAAGCACCATCATGATAAAGACCATGGAAAGCATCATCAGCGACATAAGCACCTGCGTGATGTATGAAATAAAACTGATAAGCTGTCCGGTTTTTAAATCACCCACAACAATCATTTTTCCGCCAAACCACAATGCAGCTACAATGCAGCCGTACACCACCATCTGCATAAGCGGCATGGTAAAGATAACGACTTTTTCTGCACGCACCTGAGTCTTACGCACGGCATCTGCAGCACCTTCAAATTTCTTCTGTTCGTACTGACCGCGGACAAAACTTTTTACCACACGGATTGCAGTCAGATTTTCCTGCACCGTACTGTTCAGATTGTCATACTTGGTAAGCATAAGCTGGAAACGGGGGTATGCAATAAATGCAATGACCGTAAGCACTACCGCAAGGAACGGAATGGCAACAAAGAAAACAGTTGAAAGCTTTACGTTGATAAGACAAGCCATAACGGTTCCCGACACCAGCATAAACGGAGCACGCACACACATGCGGATAAGCATCTGATAGGTATTCTGTACGTTTGTTACATCTGTGGTAAGACGCGTTACCAGTGAAGACGTAGAAAAATGGTCTATGTTGCCAAACGAAAAGTCCTGCACTTTTGCAAACAGACGGCGCCGCACGTTACGCGAAAATCCAAGCGATGCAACTGCAGCAAATCTTCCGCCCAAAGCACCACAGGCAAGCGATATGACAGACATGCCCACCATAAGCAGTCCAATCCTTACTACATACGAAAGATCGGAACCTGCAATACCGATATCGATTATGCGCGACATTAAAAGCGGAATTGCTGTTTCCATGACAACTTCGCCCACCATAGAAAGCGGACTGAGCAGTGAATACACCTTGTACTTGCGTTCAAGGCCACTCATCAAAGTTTTAACCGTAGACATGAGGTTATTGTACAGAATGAGGGCACTTACTGCAAGAGAGAAGCAAATTACAGGTTTTTGCCTTCAAACTCTGCAAGCGGAATTGGCTTAGAATAGTAGAATCCCTGGAACATGGTACAGCCGGCTTCCGTCAAGAAGTCAACCTGCTCACGGGTTTCAACTCCTTCTGAAATGACGGGCATTTCAAGCGACTGTGCCATACTGATAATGTGCTGCAAAATCGTACGCGTTCTCATGGAATCTGTTGACTGACGCAGGAACATCATATCCAGCTTTATAATGTCAACCTGAAGGTTTTTAAGCAGATTGAGCGAAGAGAAGCCTGAACCAAAGTCATCCATTTCAATAATAAAGCCGTCTTTACGAAGCCAGTTGATAACCTGCATCTTACGTTCGACATCGTTCATCATGACGCTTTCGGTAATTTCCAGACGGAGCATCCGCGGTTCAAGTCCGTAACTGCGTACCAGTGCAGTAATCTCTTCATAGACATCGATGTAATAGAAATCTTTGGGAGAAACATTCACCGAAAGATACATGTCATTTTTGCCTTCACTTTTCCAGCGGGCAAGGATCTGACATGCGGTCTGCCACATAAAGCGGTCCAGGCGCACAATATCACCGCTTTTTTCAAGAATAGGAATAAAGCGTCCGGGCTGCAAAAGTCCCAGTTCACCGTGTTCCCAGCGGGCAAGCACTTCTGCTCCTTCAACCACACCTTTGCTGTTAACCTGAGCCTGAAGATACGGCTTAAACTGCTGACGCTTAACTGCATCATCAAAGGTTGCGGTTACCTGCTGTGTCCACAGTAACGCATCGCGCATGGTGTTATCGTACCAGGCAATACGCTTCTGTACATCGTTTTTGATTCCTTCCATTGCAAGGAATGCACGGTCTATCATAATAGAGGGAGCAATGTCTCTTTCCTTTACTTCATAGATACCTATGTGCATGGTAATGGGATAGACTTCACTTCCTTCCTTATGAACAAATCCACCTGAACCGCTTTCAAACAGTTCCTGATTAAAATCTTTTTTACGCATCATGATGGCAAACATATCGCCGCCAATGCGTCCGTATACGGAATTCTCGCTCGCGTAACTTTGAACGACACGTGCCACGTTAATCAGAATGCTGTCTCCGGCCTTTCTTCCAAAGATATCATTAACCAGCTTAAATTCTTTTATGTCGGAACACAGCACCAGATAATCAGTACCGGGATAATCGTGCAGCATCTGTTCCATCTTGTGAAGCAGATACTCTCTGTTGTACAGCCCCGTCAGACTGTCATGCGTTGCAAGATACTGTTCGCGTTTTTTTTCAGCTTCTTCTTCGGTTCTGTCTTTTATGCTTACAAAGGCGCCTGCATACACATTGCGCACATCGTTCAGTTTCTGATACTCAATCTCATAGATGCGTTCTACTCCGTCTACAGACAGCGTGCGTATAACCTTAAGGTTTTCGCAGTCGTCCATGTCACTGGCAGAAATAACTGCACGCACGGTTTTCTTTGCTGCAGAATAATCTCCGCTCTGAAGGTTAAACAGCTTTTTTGCACCATCGTTGAAGTAAACACAATCCCCCTTGTTATCAAAAAAGAGAATTGCATCAGACATGTTGGACACAATGGCAGAAAGCATTTTTTCGGTAAGGAAGAACGGCAGATACCTGAGCGCAAAGTAGTACATAAGGACGCCGCACAAACCGTAACCCAGCATGGATTTATCAACCGGCTGTTTTGAAAAGACATACCACGATTCCCAGATGGTCACAATGAACAGCGTAACGAAAATAGTTAAATACTTTTCAAGATAGAGCCGCGATACGGTAATCATCTTGCGGATAAAAATTCCATACGTAACGGCAACCAGCACATACGAGAATACAAGATGGACATAGTGGAACGCATACGACACCAGCTTGAAGTACACATCTCCCGAATCAAGCACAACCTCTTCAATGGCAAACACGTGATGGAAGACCGGATTGAGCAGCACAGAAGTCGAATCGAAAATAGTACAGAACAAAAGCACCCACCGCAACGGAGTTCTTTCAAACTCATAGTCGCAGTACGCCATTGAAAATTTAATCAGGAAGTAGAACAGCCAGTCGGTTCCCACCAGGTACAGAATATAGCCGACAAAACTGGGAGCATACATTCCCGAAAAAATTATCAGCATATTTCCGATGACGGGAACTAAATCATAAAACAAAAGCCAGGTAATGGGGCGAGAAATCGGTTTTTTATTTACTATTGCCCGTACCATACAATACACGACAAGAATGGCAAGAACGGTCAATGCTATCGTAAAATTTTTCATAATCATTATATTATCTATTTAAAATAGAGAATTGTCAAATATAAGTTGCACATTTATGTACTTAGTGGTATGGTGAGCGGATGGAAATTACCAGAGGGCCTATCTGGAAGGCATTGCTGACATTTTTCTTTCCTATTCTTGCAGGAACGTTTTTTCAGCAATTATACAATACAGTTGACGCGTTTGTTGTAGGACAGTATGTGGGTACGACCGCCCTTGCTGCCGTGGGGGGAACGACTGCTGTTTACATAAACCTGCTTTTAGGTTTTTTTCTGGGACTTTCCAGCGGTGCAGGAGTGCTGATTTCACAGTTTTACGGTGCAAAAAACAAGGCAAGTCTTTCTCAGAGCGTTCATACCGCCATTGCACTCTGTCTTGCCGGGGGACTTCTTATCACCGGTGCAGGCATGGCATGCACAAACCTTATGCTTTTCATAACACACACTCCGGAAGATGTTGTACCGCTTTCACGAACCTATCTTCTGATTATTTTTACCGGAACCATTCCTATGTTCATATACAACATGGGCTCGGGAATTCTACGGGCAGTCGGAAATTCACGCACACCGCTTCATATCATCATGATCGGCTGCTTTTCCAACATTGGACTGGACCTGCTGTTTGTCCGCGGTCTGGGCATGGGGGTAGAAGGAGTTGCACTGGCAACCGTCATCTGTCAGGTTGAATGTGCGGTAATCGTCATGTGGCTTCTGCTCAAGTCGCACGATGTCTATGCGGTTAAGATAAAGGAAATACGGTTCAGCGGTCACATTCTGCGCGAAATGCTGCGCATTGGATTTCCGGCAGGAATTCAGTCTTCACTGTACACCATAAGCAATCTTATCATACAGACTAATTTCAATCTGTTTGGAACAAAGACCGTTGCTGCATGGGCGGCATTTGGAAAGATTGATGCAATTTTCTGGATGACGGTAAATGCATTCGGCATTGCAATCACCACGTTTGCAGGACAGAATACGGGAGCGGGACAGCTGTCACGCATAAAAAAGGGAATGTGGGAAACACTTTTAATGACCGCCATTACCACCATAATCTTCTGCCTCTGTTTCTGGTTCTTCGGCGAATGGTTTTACAGGCTGTTTACCAAAGACGACTGGGAAGTACTTGAAATAGGAATGGATATCCTGCGCTTTATGATTCCGTGGTGGATTACCTACATTTCAATAGAAGTTTTAAGCGGAACCATACGCGGCACCGGCAACAGTTTTATTCCCATGATGATAACGGTATTCGGAGTCTGTGCCCTGCGCATACTGTGGCTGTTCACTGCAGTACAGCAGAATAAGACGTTGCATATGGTTATGGCAAGTTATCCCATCACCTGGATCATTACTTCTCTTGCATTCTGGATTTACTATCTGAGCGGCAAGTGGATAAACCGTTCCGTTCAGCTCAAAGAAAAAACCTATTGACTAAATAGGATAAAGAAACTATGATGAGTCAAACTTAAAAAAAGAGGTGTCATTATGGATAAAAGACTTCTTACAATTCAGGATATTTCATGCGTGGGACAATGTTCTCTTACCGTAGCACTGCCCATTATTTCTGCATGCGGAATTGAAACCGCAATTCTTCCCGGATCAGTTCTTTCAAATCATACCGCACCCGGTTTTTCTGCATGGACATTCCACGACCTGACTGACGAAATGCCCAAAATTCTTGCTCAGTGGAAAAAAGACAACATTACCTTTGACGCATTTTATACCGGTTACTTAAGCAGAACACAGATTGCTCCGACCATGGACATCATGAACAGCGTTGCACGCGACGGAGCCTTACGCATTGTAGACCCCGCAATGGCTGACAACGGAAAACTGTATGCAGGCTTTGACGCAGACTTTCCCAAAGAAATGGCAAAACTGTGCAAGGGTGCAGACTTTATCTTACCAAACCTGACAGAAGCTTCTTTCCTTCTGGGAATTGAATACAAAGGCAGCGGTTACGACAAGGCATACATTGAAACCGTGTGCAAAGACCTTGCTAAACTGGGCGCAAAAAATGTAATCATTACCGGTGTGTCTTTTGAAAAAGGCAAACTGGGAGTTGCAGTTTACAACGGTGCAACCTTTGACTATTACTTTACCGAACACCTTGATGCATCTTTACATGGAACCGGCGACATCTATTCGTCAGCATTTGCAGGAAGCCTTATGCGCGGAAAGTCAGTCATAGATGCAGCAAGTATTGCAGCAGACTTTGTCGTAGAGTCAATAAAGCAGACACTGGGCGACAAAGACCACTGGTATGGTGCAAAATTTGAAAAGGCACTGCCCTATCTGGTACAGCGCCTGAACTAAACTGATTCTAGTCTGTATCAAGCCCCCAGAGGAGTATTGAATCTGGTTCCGACAGATTGACAAAGTAGTAGTTTTTCATCAGACCGTCAGAAAAAACACTCTGCACTTTGTCGGGCCAGTTGTATTCCAGTTCAAACTCTGCAAACTCGCTTTTGTTTTCCACTATGCAGTAATCATCTGCAGGAATAACTACTTCTCCATACATGACTAAATCAGTAACGGCATGCAGCCACCAGATATCAGAACTATACTCCATGTAGCCTTTAAAAGTTGTTTTGTAAAAGGTACTGTAACCTGCCCGAACGCAGAGGTCAACACAAAAATAAATAAATTATGCAAAAGTCTTCAATAAATTTCATAAAAATGGTACAGTAAGCTAAATATGGAGTAACATTATGTCAACTTACGATTTTAAAAACATTGAGCCAAAGTGGCAAAAGTATTGGGAAAGTCACAAAACATTTAAGGTAAGCGAGGATGCTCAGTTTCCTAAAGATAAGAGGCGCTATGTGCTGGACATGTTCCCCTATCCGTCAGGAGCGGGACTGCATGTTGGTCACCCTGAAGGATACACTGCAACCGACATCTGGTGCCGCTATCTTCGTATGAAAGGATACAACGTACTGCACCCCATGGGATACGATGCATTCGGTCTTCCTGCAGAAAACTATGCAATCAAAACAGGAACTCATCCTGCAACAACTACTTTCCAGAATATTGAACACTTTACTCAGCAGATAAAGGCACTGGGCTTCTCTTACGACTGGGACCGCGAAGTTATTACCTGTACCAGCGAATACTACAAATGGACACAGTGGATTTTCCTGCAGCTGTACAAAAGAGGTCTTGCCTACGAAGCAGAAACTCCCATCAACTGGTGTCCTTCATGTAAAACAGGTCTTGCAAACGAAGAAGTCAAAGAAGGTCACTGTGACCGCTGCGGTGCAGAAGTTACGCACAAGACAATCCGTCAGTGGATTTTAAAGATTACCGCGTATGCAGAACGTCTGCTTGAAGACCTGGACGGACTGGACTGGCCCGAAAGCGTAAAGCTGATGCAGAAAAACTGGATTGGAAAAAGCGAAGGTGCAGAAGTAAACTTTACCGTTGCAGACAAAGACGGAAAGCCGACCGATCAGAAACTTACCGTGTACACCACCAGATGCGACACACTGTTTGGTGCAACCTATATGGTTATTTCTCCGGAACACAAGCTGGTAAAAACCCTTACCACAGCAGAACAGAAAGATGCAGTTGAAGCATACGTTCAGGCTGCAGCAAAAAAATCTGACCTTGAGCGTACTGACCTTGCAAAAGACAAGACCGGTGTATTCAGCGGAAGCTATGCAATCAACCCGGTAAACGGAAAACTCATTCCTATCTGGATTGCTGATTACGTTCTGATTTCTTACGGAACCGGTGCAATCATGGCTGTTCCTGCACACGACACCCGCGACTGGGACTTTGCAAAGAAATTCAATCTGCCCATCATTGAAGTATTAAAGAGCGAAGTAGACGTTCAGACTCAGGCATGGACCGAAGACGGCATTCATGTAAACTCAGACTTCCTTGACGGACTGAACAAAAAAGACGCAATTGCAAAGATGCTTGAATTCCTTGCAGAAAAAGGAATCGGTAAAAAAGCAGTCAATTACAAACTGCGCGACTGGGTCTTCAGCCGTCAGCGTTACTGGGGAGAACCTATTCCGTTAGTACACTGCCCCACCTGCGGAACCGTACCTGTTCCCGAAGACCAGCTGCCACTTGAACTTCCCAACGTAAAGACGTATCAGCCGACCGGTACCGGCGAATCTCCGCTTGCAGGAATTGATGAATGGGTTAACTGTTCATGTCCAAAGTGCGGCGGTAAGGCAAAGCGCGAAACCAACACCATGCCTCAGTGGGCAGGAAGCTGCTGGTATTACCTGCGCTATCTTGATCCGAAAAATCAGAATGCCTTTGTTTCTAAAGAAGCAGAACAGTACTGGATGCCGGTTGACCTGTATGTTGGTGGTGCTGAACATGCAGTCCTTCACCTTCTGTACAGCCGCTTCTGGCACAAAGTGTTGTACGACATTGGAGCAGTAAGCACAAAAGAACCGTTCCAGCGTCTTATCAACCAGGGAATGATTACTTCTTTTGCATTCCAGAACAAAGCAAAGTCTCTTATTCCGGTAGACCAGGCAGTTGAAACTGCACCCGGAGTTTTTGAAGATAAAGACACCCACGAAAAACTTGAACGCATCATTGCAAAGATGTCTAAGTCTCTCAAAAACGTAGTCAACCCTGATGAAATGATTGCAGAATACGGAGCCGACAGTGTCCGCATGTACGAAATGTTTATGGGACCGCTTACCGTTTCAAAACCGTGGAACACACAGGGACTGATTGGCGTAAACCGCTTCCTTGAAAAAGTGTGGGCAGTGGGAGAAAAACCGCTTACCGACGTTGACATTACCGGAAAGATTGAAGACAAAAAACTTTCTGACCTGCGCAAAACCTATGCAAAGACAGTCAAAAAAGTCAGCGATGACACAGAAAGCTTAAGCTTTAACACTGCAATAAGCCAGATGATGATTTTCATCAATGAAGCAAGTAAAGCTGAATCTATTCCGCGCGCAATGTGGGAAGGCTTTGTAAAAATGCTTGCCTGTTACGCTCCTCACTTAGGCGAAGAACTGTGGCAGAAAGCAGGACATGACAACACTGTTACTTACGAAAGCTGGCCAACCTTCAGTGAAGAATACTGCAAGGAAGACACAAAAGAATTCCCGGTTATGATTAACGGAAAACTGCGTGCAAAATTTGAAGCAGCTGCAGACACCGACAGTGCAACTCTTGAAGCAATGGCAAAAGAAACCGAAGGCTTTAAGAAATTCACCGACGGTAAAACAATCGCTAAGATTATCGTAGTCCCGGGTAAACTGGTAAATGTTGTTGTAAAATGACAGACAGTGAAAGAACACGCATCATACGTCTTGCAGGAATTATTGCACTTGCAGGAAACCTTGCCCTTGCTGCAACAAAGCTGACCATGGCAGTTATGTCACGGTCGCTTGCAGTTTTGGGTGACGGCATTGATTCTTCGACGGATGTGCTGATTGCAATTGTTACTCTTATTATAAGCGGAATTATCTCTAAGCCGGGAGACAAAGAGCACCCGTGGGGACACGAACGCGCAGAAACCGTTGCAACCATGATTCTTGCCTTCATCATTTTTCTTGCGGGAAGCGAAGTGTTTATGTCGGCAGCAAAGCGGCTCATCAATCACCAGAAGGTTGAAGAAGTCTCTCTTGTTGCCGTGTGGGCATCGGTTATTTCCATCTGCGGAAAATCCTTGCTTGCACTTTCACAATATGCACTGGGTAAAAAAGCAAACTCTGATATTGTACGCGCCAATGCTCAGAACATGCGGAACGACATTGTTCTTTCTGCAGCAGTGCTTGCAGGTTTAGCAGCATCACGTATTTTTAACTGTCCGGTACTGGACCCGGTCATTGCACTGATTGTAGGCCTGTGGGTTATAAAAAATGCTGTCGTACTGTTCAAAGATTTAAACATGGAACTTATGGACGGAAACACGGACAAGTCTCTGTACAAAAAAGTATTTTCTGCAGCAGCATCCGTTCCGGGCGTTTCTAATCCCCACCGTGCACGAATCCGAAAAATTGCCTCCAAGTGGGATATCAGCATGGATATAGAAGTGTCACCGCAAATGACCGTATTTGATGCACATGAACGCGCAGAGTTAGTAGAAAACGCAATCAGAGATGCAATTCCTGATGTGTACGATGTAATGATTCATGTAGAACCGACAGGAAGCGACAGTCATCAGCCGGAAGAACGCTTTGGACTGGCTCCCCATCATTTAGAAGAATAGTTATTCTTTGTAGTTTTCCCAGGCGTACAGGAATTCAAGCATAAACTGCTGAATGTCACCAAACCATTTTTTCTGGAACCTGCAGGCTTCAACACCAATGTATCTGAAGTGCCAGCATTCCCACATGTAACCGGTAACATCTTCGTATCCCTGAGGAAAGCTGAGTGACCAGCCGTACTGAGCAGCATTGTTGTACACCCACTTACCCATCTTTGTGTCGCCCCAGTCATCAGTAATTGAACCAAAGTCAACTGCAACTCCCAGCTGATGCTGACTGGTACCGGGACGTGCACTGTAACGTTCGGCAAGTTCTTCGCCATCCTGTGCAACATAACGGGCAAACAGACGCTCCTGATATGAATACGAACGGTATGTAGAACTGACCATAAGTTTTATTCCGTCAGCAAGGGCTGCACGCGAAAGTTCTTCAAGTGCATGGTATGCTTCGGGACGCAGTGAAAGATCATTACGGCTTACGTTCCACAAGTCGTTGTTCTTTACCGGCATAAGGTCTTTGGGTTCATACTCAGAAGAAACAGAATGTTTTTTGTCTATAAGATAATACAGCGAAAGGTCATCACTACGGAATGTTTTTTCTACCTCAAGGACAGCATGTAAATCTACAAGAAATTCTTTAGGATCGCCGTTAGGAATTGCTTCTTTAGCACGCTCAGAAAGCGAAGAAAGCACTGCTCCTAATTTTTCAACTTCAGGATCAATTGCCGTCATCTGCTGCGGTGCAGTTACCGGCTGCTGTTCAAGGGCAACAGGAGCTGTAGAAGGCGTTGCTGCATGAGCTGCATTTCCCGTTGCAACAACCTGTTTTTGTGTGCAGGACACACTCAGTAAAACTAAAGCGCCACACACAAAGGCGGCAAAATAATTACGCATCAGAAACCTCTGTAACAGAATGAATGATATAGAATGTATCATAAAATCCTGTTTTTTCCAATGCATACCGGGCCTTATCTGAAGGATTCATTATAAACAGTTTTGTCTTATTCTTAAGACCGTCGTTGAATCCTGCAAGAATAATTCCTATACCGGAAGAATCCACCTGTGTAACGGCAGACATATCCAGTACGACATTTGTCTGTGTTATATTGTTGTATACTTTTTCACGGAATTCCGAAATGGTATAGGCGTTACAGGCACCGTTCATTTCCATAAGAACATAGTTAGCACCTTTTTTTTCGCGCAAAGACAGCTGATCCATTATTTGCTACCTCCCAAATACTTCATTACGAAGAGCGTTATGTCATCATCCAGTTCTTTAGAAGTAAACTTGACCAGAGCATCGTAGGTAAACTGAGCAATCTTTCCGGCAGGATACATAAGATTTTCTATAAGAGAACGCTGAACACGCTCTTTTCCAAACGGTTCATTACGGATTGACTGTGTTTCAATAAGACCGTCGGTACAGGAAACAACAACATCGCCCGGTAACAGTTTAACTTTCTTTACTTTAATAAGCGGACCAATGTCTTTTGCAAAGCCTAAGATTTTACCTTCACCCTGAACTTCAATGACGTTGTTATACGCTTTGGTATAAACAAACAGTGCAGGAGTACCGCAGTTGATGTAGTACAATGTGTCGGTAGAAAAATCAATCAGTGCAAATAGACCTGCAAAGTACGAACCTTTAGGAAGTTCATCACGGATAAAGAGGTTTACTTTTTCAACCAGTTTCTTAAAGTCTTTTATTTCAGAAAGGAAGGTTCGGATAACAGACTTAAGAATAACCATGTTCATTGAAGCAGCAATACCCTTACCGCTCATTGAACCGACAACAATAATGTGACGGGTATCAGTAAGACGGATCATATCAATGAACTCACCACCAATGTTATGTGCAGGAATCATCTTGTAGCCCGCATCAACTTTGGTATTCTTAATAAGATCCATATTTTCCTGAATAGAAGTAATGATCTGACCTGACATGCGGATTTCGCGGTTAACCGTTCCGACAACAGATTCATTCATCATGTTCTTCATGTAGTAGCCTGCAAGGAAGAAGTGAGAATATAACTTGGTAAAGGCCTTGTAGTCATAATCCATGTAAATATTCTTATCCATCTTCTTGTACAGAAGCAAAAGACCAACAATACGACGGCCTTCGTTAAGCAGAATAAAGGCTTCTGCGCCAGTATCAGCAAGAATCTTCTGAAGCTGTTCGCGTGCAGGAGCAACGTTGTAGTCACGGGCAAGCCATTCTCTGAATACGATCGGGTGCTTTAAGTTTAACAGTACGTCAAAACCTGAATCTTCGAAGGGAATAGAAAATTTCTTTTCGTCATCAGCCCAAACCGTTTCAAGAGAACCTTCTCCGGAATCCAGCATAATGTTCATGTGCGAGACGGTAACGTACTTATGGAAGGCATGGAACAGTTCCTGCGGAATTTCTTTACCGTTACCTTCATACTTAATTGCAGCAAGGGCTTTTTCAAAGAAGGGTTCGTACTTTCTGTCACGCATAAAATCTTTACTGATTAAGAATTCAGTAATGAAATACCAGACAATGTTAAATGCAATGTTTGCAGCGGTCCAGGCAACAAAGAAGAGCACCTTGCTGTCCTGCATAAGCGGCCAGATAAAGTAGAAGGAAACACCGGCAACTACAGCAGGAATCACAAAGCGGAACAGGATACGCATTTCAAGGCGCGTAGAAGTCTTATAGTCAATGATTTCGTGTGTACAGGCTGCGCGTACAAACAGCAGCACCTGCGGAATAAAACACAGCATGATTAAAGACCACATGAGCGGAATGCGGCGGGCACCGATGTTAATCAAAACAAGAGAAAGCCATTCAGTAAAGACACCCAGTGCACACAGACGCATGCGCTGACGGTCAAGCATACCGTTCATATTTTCTGAGCGTACCAGCGTTACAATAACCGATACAAACGGAATAATCACAAGGTACAGCAGGTTCGCTGTTTCAAACCAGGTCAGCGGATAGAACGATGCAAGTGCGCCAGAGAAGACTTTGTTAGAAACTACTTCAAATTCTCCTGCAGGTGTAATGGAAACATTTGAAAATGCACCCGGTACAAAGAAGAACACAACAAAGACAACTGCGTTCAGAACCCAGTTGACTGCGGTAATGGATTTGTTTGGTTTAAATTCCGGGAACATGTACAGATACATACAGCTGTACACAGAAAACCACAATAGCAGCGTAAAGACTGCCTTTGCAATAATGAGTGCAAGTTTTGGAGGAGCCCAGAAGCACATGACCATGACAAGTGCCATAAGACCAATAAGGGTTGCACACAGCAGCACCAGATTGATAAGCGGATGCGTACTTTTGTGAATACCGTAACGGGTATCAATATTAAACGAAGCCCAGATAAGAGCGGCACATGCAATTATGTTAATGAACAGAAATACCATATCAGCCTACCACCTTTGCAACCATCATAGTAACGTCATCACGCAGTTTTTTACCGCCATTGTAGTCGAATACCAGATCAACTACATCGTTGATAAATTCCTGCGGCATTTTTTCTGCACTGCGGCGGATTGTGTCCTGATACAAATCTGTTGTACCAAGTTCAATTCCGTTTTCATCCATAACTTCTGAAACACCGTCCGAAGACATTAAGATAACGTCTCCACGGAACAGACGCATTTCGTCAACCGTAACATCATCAATATCAATAATACCAACCAGAGAACAGTTTGAAGTAAGCGGTTTAATACGGTATCCGTCAGGAGCACGGGTAATGATAAGCGGGTCAGACATAGATGCGTTTACATAACGGATTGTCATTTTCTGCGTATCTACAATACCAAGGAACAGAACCGTATACTTATCCTGCAGTTTCATTCCCTTAATGGCTTTATCTACCGCGCGGATCATTGTGGGGAGATCTTCTTTATCCTGAAGAATCTTAACCGTATTCATAACCAAACCCATAACCAAAGCGGCGGCAAGACCTTTACCGGATACGTCTCCCAGCATTAACAGGGTTTTGTGGTCGTCAATCGGAAGCACTGAATAATAGTCACCCGAAACGTTAACCAGCGGACGGAAGTATGCAGCAACTGTAAGCTTATTGATTTTAGGCATCTCTAACGGAAGGAACGAGCGCTGTGTATCTGCAAGCTGCTGCCATTCCTGAGACAGAGAAGAAATTTCTGACAGGTTTGAAATGGTGATTGCACGGGTAAGGAAGCGCCTGAACTCTTCAAACAGAGAATCATAGATAACACGGTCAAACAGTTTTGTGTAGCGGCAGAACACATACAGGTGATGATGATTAAAGCACAGGAAAAATCCGCGGGCTTCTGACGGGTCAAGCATAATACCCATTTCATCATCCATAAAGTGAACGCCTTCTGCCCAGTTATCGGGATAGTTCATTCCCAGATGTTCTACTACCTCTGGACGTGAGGTAAGACGGCTGGGGCTATTATAAAGAACATAATTACGGTTTGTGTCTATGAGCAGGACAGAACAGTCACCTTTCTGTTCCAGGACATCAGAAATTGCTTCATACAAATCATCCAAAGAATAGCAGAAACGCAGACGGTGTATGAAATCTGTGATAATTGAGGTTTCTCCCATGTACAGAGAGGAAGTTTCAATGTGCTCATATAAATTCTTCCGCAGATGGAATACAAGCATGGAAAAAATCACAAATGCAACACATGAAAAAATGCTTAAGAATAAACGGAAGGAAGACAGCTGTTCCGCAGAAACCAAACTTGCAACACTTACCATAAGAACGACAAGTACTACCGCAAGAATTGCCTGGCTCAAATACAGAACAAGACGTTTTCGAGTTTTATACATATACACCTCAATAAACACTATTATATCATATTTTCGGCATATATGTGAAAAAATTTTAATTTTTACCTCTTTTTACGGAGGTTATGATCTTCCCAGAGAAGAAAGTTCAATAAGTCCGGGAGATTTAGTTGCATTTTCCAGCGCAGCGTACTCTTCCATGATTTTCTGCTGCTGACGGCTCAGTTTTGAAGGCAGCTGTACAATAATTTTTACGTACAGGTCTCCCTTGCGGGATGAAGATGCATAGGGAACACCCTCTTCCTTGATGCGCAAAAGCTTACCGTGCGTTGTTCCCGCAGGAACTTTGAGGGTAATTTTACGGCCGTCAAGAGATGTAATGGTAACATCGGCACCTAAAACCGCCTGAGACATGCTTATAGGGACTGCACAATACAGGTCATTTGCATCGCGTTCAAAGTAGCGGTCCGGTTCTGTGTGAATGACAATAATAAGGTCGCCTGCAGAACCGCCATTTGTACCCGCATCGCCCTGGTGAGGAATGGTAATGCGCCGTCCGTCATCAACGCCAGCAGGAATGCTTATGGTCATAACCTTGCTCTTTTCCTGAACACCGCTACCCTGACAGGCAGTACAGGGATGGTCAATAACCGTACCCTTTCCGTTACAGGTAGGACAGGTCTGCTGCACCTGGAAAAAGCCTGCACTGCGTCTGATCTGACCGGCTCCCTGACAGGAAGGACAGGTCTTACGGCTTGAACCGGAAGCACCGCCGGTACCGCCACAAGATGAACAGGTTTCGTGATGACTGAAGCGAATGTCTTTTTTACAGCCGTACACTGCTTCTTTAAAGGAAATTTCAAGGTCGTAGCGGAGGCTTGCACCGTTGTTATTGTTACGGCTGCGTGAACCAGATGAAAATCCACCCATTCCACCGCCAAAAATGTTTTCAAAAATGTCGCTGAATCCGCCGCCTGCACCGCCAAACAGGTCGCTGAAGTCGTGGAAGGCATGGCTGTAACCGCCTGCACCGCCGCCACCCATTCCGTCAAGGCCAGCAAATCCGTACTGGTCGTAAATGGGACGTTTCTGGTCATCGCTTAAGATTTCGTAGGCTTCGGTAGCCTCTTTGAATTTTTCTTCTGCTTCTTTGTCGCCGGGGTTACGGTCGGGATGATATTTTACCGCAAGCTTACGGTATGCTTTTTTTATAGTTTCTTTGTCAGCGCTCTTGTCGATTCCAAGCACTTCGTAATAGTCACGTTTGCCAGCCATCTTTTATGTCCTGAACTTAATTATTCTTCCATGAATATACTAAAAAAAAGGGAAATAGTAAAGGAAAAAGTGGTGATTGTACCTCGCACTGGTCCTCACGGGATGTTTGCAGTTTTTTTCTTGACTTTCACAAGTTTCTTCATTATCTTTCAAATTGTAAAGGTTGCAGATCAAACCTATTTACCACCAGTTTATTGAACTTTTTTCCTTTCGCTCTCTGCACGAAATTTACCACAAGTCTTCTGGAAACTGGCAGTTGGACTAAGATACAGTTGTGTCTTTATCTTAACTCCATAAGGAAGGCTTTTATGAACATTCCGTCAATCAGACCATCCCCGGATGCACTCTTAAATCCATGTGCAGACCCCATTTTCAAAATTCTTTTCACGAACGAATCAAAAGAATCCAATCAGGCACTCACCGGCTTTCTCACCGACATCATCGGAAAAAAAGTCACCAACGTCGTTTTGCAGCCAAACGAACTTTCGGGAGAGTCTATCACTGACAAACAGTCAGAATTCGATATCAACTGCCGCATCGAAGGCAAAATCGTAAATATCGAGATGCAAGGACTTAACAGAGACAATCACTTTGGTAAGCGAGCCGAATACCATGTCGCACACCTTCTGAATCATTACATCAAAAAAGGCATGGACTGGAATGAATCTCTCAAAACGTACCAGATTTCTGTATTAAACTTCATCTTTGACAAAAATGAGCAAAACAGCGTGAATCACTATTTTATGAGGAACGAAAACGGGCGACCCGTATCAAAAACGCTCAACATCATATTTATGGAACTTCCCAAAATTGACCTTTTGCCGGATGATATTTCATTATTGACACCAGAGCAGATATGGGGTAAATTTTTCTTGTACGCAGCAGTTCCAGAAAAAAAGGATTTTATAGAACAACTTGCAAAAGCAAACAGGGGGATAGCTATGGCCGTTACCGTTTTAAAGAATATCAGCCAGGACGAACTGAACTGGTATCACGAAACACGTTACTGGATGCATGTCTCCGATATGAAAACAATGAAAAATGAAGCAGAACGGCGCGGACTTAAAGAAGGCCGGGCAAAAGGCTTAAAAGAGGGACGAGCTGAAGGAAGAGCCGAAGGAAGAGCTGAAGGAAGAGCTGAAGGAAGAGCTGAAGGAAGAGCCGAAGGACTAGCCGAGGGTAAACTCAAAGGTGCACGAGAGAATGCTATTGAAAATGCAAAAAATCTTCTCAAAATGAATCTTCTAACACACGAACAGATTTCACAGGCTGTAGGGCTATCGGTTGAAGAAATAAAAGGTCTTGTTGAGTAACAACCAGCCCTGTTAGCAGAAACACAACATTGTTACTGCAAGTATTGCAGTTGTCTAGAAAGCACGGATTGCACATATATAATATTCGACTTGCTTGCCCTGTTCAAACCGTACTCCATTTCCGAAGCTAAAGTAGTATGCCATAAAAGAATTGGTGCTATTACTTTGGGACGACGACCAGTAATACTTATCACCAAATGTGCTACCATTACACAAAGTGCTTGCATTATCTACCGTTGACTTAACTTTCCATATATAAAACAACTCTGCTATAGATGGAAAGTACCATTCGTTTTCATAGTCTGTACCATTTATGTTACTTCCACTTTGGCTTGCATAATTCTTTGCAAAATACCAGGCAGGATACTTTGCTTGGGTTCCAGAGTCAGTTACATAGTTAGATGTTGAAAGCTGTTCAAAGTTGTCACTTCCGTCTTTGTCTTCAGAAAAAGTATATGCCCCATCCGATCCATCTATCTTACACACGGTATTAACTTTTCTTCTATATGCTGTTGCACTTTCCAGGCACCATGCAAGTTTCGATGTACTATGCAAGAGACCCACTCCCAGCATACGGCTTTCACCATTATTTGAGCATTCTGTTCCAATGTAGAAAATTACTGCGATTGCGGCATTTTTCTGGTCGTCGGTCAAAGTCAAGTCTGAACTGTAAGGAATTGCAGAACCGTCATTAAATACAATGTCACCTACAGCATCAGGAGCAAGTTTTGTTCCATAATATTTTTTGAGATTTCCGCTAGAAGCGATATACCATAATTTTCCGTCTGTACTTGGCGTCAAAGTAAATTTTCCAACCTGATCTCCAAGGGTAACACCACTGTCTGCTTCAAGTACCGTTACCGTATCAGCATAGCGTTCAGGGGTAACTGTCAGCTGATCGCTGGATGTATGTTTTGAAAGGTTAGACACAATCTTTATCTTTCTTCCATCACAGAGGAACACATCATTATCGTAGATATATGCATCAGCTCCTATTTTGAACAATGCACTATCATTATTCATGACATACACACCGCTTCCGGCAACGTCCTGTTCAGCATTTGCATTCTCTGTTTTTTCAACAGTATTTCCGTGAATCTTTCCGCCTGTCATCTGGAAGGTACCTGCAGCAGGAGATCCGGCGCCAACACTAAATGTACCGACTGCAACACCACCTCCGCCTGACGAATACGTAGCTTGAGATGTATTATTGTTTACCAGTGCATTTCCGGTAATTTCACCGTGAGCCATACTAAATACAGAATCTGACCCTCCGGTAAATACGCCTGCACCTGATGCACCGCTACCAGTTGCAGTGTTCCCGCTTATAAGTCCTGCATTAAACGTTACTCCTGCAGTATTATAAATACCGCCACCCTTACCGGAAGTTGCAGTATTGTTTTTAATACTGATATAACTTTCGTCAGTGTAGCTGGTATTTCTGTAGGTAGTACAGCTTCCTGTATTATAAATTCCACCGCCATACGCGGCAGCATTTCCTTCAATCGTACATTCCAATATATACAGTGTTTTCTGGCTGTTAATACCACCGCCATTACCGTTTGCACATTTATTATACAAAACGGAAGCTTGGTAAAGTGATATTTCTGAATCCGCTGTTCCGCAGATTCCGCCGCCATCATAATTTGCAAAATTATAGCAAACCCCGCCGGCACATCCAGTCATTGACAATTCAGTGTAATAGCCAACATACACTTTACTTGTTCCCGTGCTGTAAATACCGCCGCCGTTATTATACGCAAAATTTGAATAGTTTCCTGTTGTCGATTTTGCTGTTTCTCTCTTTGTTGCATCTCCGACTACAGCAGAAGAACACATACAGAAGGTTCCGCCATCGTTGTAAACACCGCCGCCGTTATTAAAGGCTGTATTACCGTAAATCTTTCCGCCTCTGAAGTAGAAGATTCCGGTATTCACCACACCGCCGCCAATGCCTTTTCCGGTATTACTTGAACTTCCTGCAGTATTTGAACAGATCTGTCCGCCGTTCATGGTAACGGTTCCTGTGTTATAAATACCGCCACCGTCTGCAATATCACCGGTAAGCGTTGCGGTATTACCTGAAATCATAACACCTTCGGTAATGGTAAGCTCTCCGGCATTGTAGATTCCACCGCCCTGATTTCCTTTGTTTGTCGAAATAAATACACCGTTTGCCGAAGTTCCGTCACCAAGCGTAACTTTTGTCTGTGAATACTGAATATGGATTCCGCCTCCGTGGTAACTGGTTTTTCCTTTGGTAACGGTAAGGTTAAGAATGGTAATGGGAATATTTTTTGCATTGATGGTAAGTGCAGGACCAGCTTCACCTGCATCTATTTTTGCAGCAGCACTTGTTCCCTGCACCGTAAGCGAAGCTGCAGTAATTGTTTCAGGAATTTCCTGAACAGCAGACAGGGTTCCGTCGATATAGATTGTATATTCTCCACTGTTGCTTGTCAGAAGAAAACAGGCATTTTTTATGGTATCAAAAGGATCAGTACTTGTTCCCGTTGCAGTAGCAGTACCGTTTGCCTTAACATAAATGGGAGCATCCAGGACAAACTTTTTCTTGTCTGCAGAAAGCTTTACATTCCAGTCGGAGTTGGTAAGCGTAAAATAGGTTTTATATGAAGTAAGGTCAGAAACCTTTGTTCCGTCTGCTTCTACTATAACAAATCCGCGGGACGGATCTTCTGATGTAATTGTTGCAACAGGAGCAGTGCCGGTAAGACGATCGGTTACTTTTATTTTTGTTCCCGAAGCAAGAATAACCGGAGCTGATGAAGAAATTGCAGCAGGACCGCTCATTTCAAGTATTGAGGTAGTCTCTCTTAGCCTTACACCTCTTTCTACAGTAGAACTGTTATATACAGAACCGTTTGTCATTGAAAGCGTACACGCACCAAACAGAAGAATTTCTGTTGCATCCTGATAACCGTTTGCATGCATGGAGTTATTGTAAATGCTTCCACCGGACATGACCGCACTGTCACAAAGCTGAAGGAAAAGACCGCCGGCGCCATCGCTTCCATAATTGTCATGAATTGTACCGGAGCTGAAAACAAATCTACATCCGCAGAGGAAAAGTCCTCCACCGTAAGAAGACCAGCTGTATTCACCGTGTCCAATCTGTCGGGGATCACAGCCGTTATATGCAACTTCACCGCCACAGAGTGTTAAGACATTATTTGTATCATACGTGCTGCCATTAAAATGGATACCGCCGCCCTGATACGCAAAATTGTACACAACCTTAGCACCGCTTTCTATAGTTAAGGTTCCGCTGGTAAACGCAATGCCGCCGCCTCTTGCAGAAGAATTTGAACGATTTGAGTTTGTTGCATGAGTGCTTTTTGTTTTGTCACCGACGCAGCTTCCGCTTTTTAAGGTTAAAATTCCCTGACTGTAAATTCCGCCGCCATCTTCGCTTGATGAATTTCCGGAAACCACAGCACCGCTTTCCAGGGTAACCGTAGCTCCGCTTGCAACGTTAATTCCTCCGCCTTTAGTGGTATTTCCGCCGCCGGTAATCAGAAGATTCTTTACCGTTACCGATACCGATGTTGCAATTGCAAGCGTTGTTCCCGAATTGTTTCCGTTTAAGCTATCTTTAGGAACGCCATGTTCATCAAGACCATTGTAACCCTGAAGGGTAATTGAAGAAGCCTTGCTGTTAAGACTTGAAAGAATATTCTGAGGTCCCGTTACAGTTCCGCATACAAAAATGGTGTACTCTTCATCAGCTTTATTATTCTGAACAATATAGCTGCAGGCTTTTGAGATTGAAGCAAACGGAGAGTATGCACTTCCCGTTCCGGTTGTATCACTTGCATTCCCTACGCTTGTGTTTCCGACATAAAAAATTGTCCGCTGCTGATTCTGTATGTGTGTACTGTTAAGCACAAAAGTTCCGGAAGAAGTAATGGGACCGTTTGTATTTCCTGCTTTCCAGGTTTTTGTGGTCATGTTATCAATGACATTTACAGACTGCGTTGTGGTGTACAAAAGAATTTCTTTAGTGCCGACTATGCGGTAAAAACAAAAGGTTACTTCGTATACGCCGCTGGGAATTGATTCGACCGTAAGCGTTACTGTTGTATCGAGTACGGGAATGTTTGTTTCAGGAACAGCCTCTTCCCAGTCATCATTGTCACAAACTGCGGTTATTTTACCGACTGCATAATCACCAGTGACAGGAACGGTCATGTCAAGAATAATCTTACCGTCTCCTTCCTGAACAGGCTTTAAAACAAAAGCATGAGTTATAACGACATCATCTTCAGAAATTGTTTTTGGGAAATAGTCGCTCATGCAGATTCCGTCACCTAACATGCTCTTTATGCCGACGGTAATTTCCCAGTTTCCCACCGAAAGCGAAAGATCAAAGCAAAGGAGACCGTCAGAAACAGAAAACTCATCAGCGTTATTTTTTCCGAGCGTAAAGGTTTCGCCGGTATCTGAGGAAGCTTCAACAAAATAGTAATAGTCTGTGGTATTTACAGAAGGAAGTGCAGAGCGTGTCAGGTTTTGTGCGGGAGAAGAAAATTCAGCAGGTACTGCTCCTGAAAGAGAAATCGTACCCCTAAAGGTAACGGTTCTTTTTTCGGGAAAAGAAGGATTTGAACCAAGGGGATTACCGCATGCAGTTAGCAAAAGCGCACAAAAACACAATGCTACCGCTTTCCATGCAAACACTTTTTTCATAACACTTCTCCTGTTTTCTGTACCATAAGTATAGCATTTTTTAAGGAGAGAAGACAAGGACCAGGAATTAACACGCCATCCATGGCTAAAAAAAATTGCAACCAAAGTTAACATATTTTCTTAAAAAAGCATATTTTAATTGATAGACAAGTTCGACCAGATGCCTTACACTTATGTTAAGATTGATTGCAAATGTGGGATTTGTATAACAATCGCAGGAGAAGTTTTGGAGGAGAAAATGAGAAAACACTGGCTTGATAACATCAGATGGGTTACCGTTCTGATTGTCGTTATTTATCATCTTTTTTATATGTACAATGCAGAAGGAATCGCTGGCGTTGTTGGAAAAATTACTTCCATGGAGGTTCAGTGGTTCGACCTTTTTATGTACATAGTGTATCCCTGGATGATGGTGCTGCTTTTTATTGTGTCGGGAATCAGTTCGCGCCTGTATCTTGAAAATCATACGGATAAGGAATTTGTAAAAAGCCGCACTACAAAGCTTCTGGTTCCTTCTACAATCGGCCTTCTGGTTTTTCAGTTTATTCAGGGTTATGTAAACATGAAGCTGGGCGGATATGGCGGAGAGTTCGACAGTGCACCGCTTTTCTTCCGTTACCTGATTATGGCTCTTTCCGGAATAGGGGTCCTCTGGTACATTCAGGTTTTGTATCTGATTTCGCTTTTGCTTGTGGTGGTAAGAAAAATTGAAAAAGACCGGCTCTGGAAGCTGTGCGGAAAAACTAATGTAATTGTCCTGATTCTTTTAGGCGCTCTTGTATGGGGTTCCGCTCAGATTCTGAACACGCCTCTTATTGTTGTATACCGCTTTGGACTTTACACCTGCGTCTTCTTCCTTGGGTATTTTATTTTCTCGCACGATGAAGTAATTGAAAGGGTGAAAAAATGGTTCCCGCTCTTTGCACCGGTTGCCTTAGGTTTGTGCGTTGCATTCTGCCTTGTGTATTTTGGAAAGAACTACGCAGATGTTCCTATAAACAGAAGTCCGCTCTTTACATTGTTTGCCTGGTTTATGAGTCTTGCTATAATCGGAGGCTTTGCCCGCTTCTTCAATTTTGAAAACAAAGTTACCGGTTGGTTCAACAAACGAAGCTGGGGTCTTTATATTTTCCATTACCTTGGACTTTCCCTTGTGGCTCTTCTAATTGGAAAATCAAAAAGCATTCCTGCGTGGGCAATTTACCTTCTGAGCATTACGGCAAGTTTTACGCTGGGCTACCTTTTGAACGAGATTATAAGCCGCATACCATTCTTCAGATGGGCGGTGCTTGGAATCAGTAAGAAAAAGGATGAACATGTTCAAGGATAATTTGATTCATCTTCGGAAAATACAGAACCTTACTCAGGAAGAAGTTGCCGAAAAGGCTGGTGTTTCCCGGCAGGCGGTGGCAAAGTGGGAATGCGGAGAAACCGTTCCCGATATAGAAAAGTGCCGTCTGCTTGCAGAACTCTTTGATGTGAGTCTTGATTCTCTTGTGAATTACGAACCTTCCGGCACTGAGGATTTAGGTCTTCCGCCAAAAGGAAAGCACATGTTCGGAGTGGTAACCGTGGGCGACAAGGGACAGATTGTCATTCCTGCAAAAGCCCGAAAGATTTTTGACATAAAAACCGGCGACAGACTCTTTGTTTTGGGAGACGAAGGAGAAGGCCTTGCCATCATCAAGGAAGAAAAATTTCTTTTCATGGCAGAGATGATAAGAAAGGCGTCTGAAAAATAAGCAAAATCTAACGGTTACTATGCTAAGAAAATAAACGCCATCCATGGCTAAAAACAAAAAAACGCGACACGAGGTCGCGTCATTCTCTTAACAGAGGGTTTCGCGAGAATTTTGCTTTCGCAAAATTCTCGACACGATAAATAGTGCATGGATGCACTATTTATCGTCATGGACCTCATACTGCACGTCGTCGGCTGAACCTTTGTCAAAACCGCTGTTGCCTGCGTCAGAGCCTGCATTAGCTCCGTCGCCGGGGTTAGGACCTGCAGCACCCTGTGCAGCCTGCTGTTTATACATCTGTTCAGCAATCTTGTAAGAAGCCTGCTTCAACGCTTCAGTCTTTGCCTTAATGTCTTCTACGTTGTCGCCTTTGAGTGCTTCCTTAAGTTCGTTGCTTGCCTTTTCGATTGACTCTTTGTCGGCCGGAGTAACTTTGTCGCCCAGGTCTTTGAGTGTCTTTTCGGTCTGGTATACAAGACTGTCAGCTTCGTTGCGTGCATCTACAGATTCGCGCTTTTTCTTGTCTGCTTCTGCGTTAGCTTCTGCATCCTTAACCATGCGGTTAATTTCTTCGTCAGAAAGTCCGCTTGAAGACTGAATCTGAATGTGCTGTTCTTTTCCAGTTCCCATATCCTTTGCAGAAACGTGAACAATACCGTTAGCATCAATATCGAAGGTAACTTCAATCTGCGGAACACCACGAGGTGCGGGAGGAATACCAACCAAATCAAAGCGTCCCAGTGTGCGGTTCTGATCTGCCATTTCGCGTTCACCCTGAAGAACGTGAATGCTTACTGCAGTCTGCCCGTCAGCAGCGGTAGAGAAGATCTGGCTCTTCTTTGTAGGAATAGTTGTATTGCGGTTGATGAGCTTTGTCATAACGCCGCCCATTGTTTCAATTCCCAAAGAAAGCGGAGTAACATCCAGAAGCAGAACGTCTTTAACGTCTCCACCCAGAACACCGCCCTGAATTGCAGCACCAATTGCAACTGCTTCATCGGGGTTAACGGCACGGCTACCCTCTTTTCCGAAGATAGACTTTACCACTTCCTGAACTTTCGGCATGCGGCTTGAACCACCTACCAGAAGAACTTCATCAATTTTGTCTGCAGTAATTTCTGCATCTTTCATTGCCTTAAGACAAGGCTCGCGGGTGCGTTCAAACAGGCTGTCGGTCATCTGTTCAAACTGTGCACGGGTAAGGCTCTTCTGCAAGTGCTTAGGTCCGGTTGCATCAGCAGTAATGAACGGCAGGTTGATTTCTGCAGTTGTCTGGTTTGACAGAGAAATCTTTGCATTTTCTGCTGCTTCACGCAGACGCTGCATTGCCATAGGATCTCCGGAAAGATCAATGCCTGTGTCAGCCTTAAACTGATCGATAAGCCAGTTAACAATTACACGGTCCCAGTCATCGCCACCTAAGTGAGTATCACCGTTGGTAGACTTAACTTCAAAGACACCGTCGCCCAGTTCAAGAATAGAAATATCGAAAGTACCGCCACCAAGGTCATAGACAGCGATTGTCTTTTCGTTTTTCTGATCGCTCTTGAAACCAAATGCTAAAGATGCAGCAGTCGGTTCGTTGATAATGCGCTTTACGTCAAGCCCCGCAATTTTACCTGCGTCTTTTGTTGCCTGGCGCTGTGCATCGTTAAAGTATGCAGGAACAGTAATAACTGCTTCGGTAACAGTTTCGCCCAGATAATCCTCTGCAGTCTTCTTCATTTTCTGAAGGATGAAAGCAGAAATTTCCTGAGGACTGAATTCTTTATTTGCTCCGTTTTCCTGAACCTGAACGCGGACATCATCGCCGTGATCAAGAATTGTATACGGAAGTTTTGTTGCTTCGCCTTTCAGTTCACCAAAGCGATGACCAATCAGACGCTTAACTGAATAAACAGTGTTCTTGGGGTTAGTAACCATCTGGTTCTTTGCAGGAAGGCCAACAATGCGGTCACCTTTTGCCGTAAAGCCTACGATAGACGGAGTTGTGCGTCCGCCTTCTGCATTCTGAATAACAACCGGTTCACCGTTTTCCATAACGGCAACACAAGAGTTTGTTGTACCCAGGTCAATTCCAATAATCTTTCCCATATCCTTACTCCTAAAATAAAAAACTGATTAATTATCTTTTGGCATTGCAACCATCACTTTTGCGTGACGGATTACTCTGTCTTTAAGCTTATAGCCTTTCAAATATACTGCCTTGAGAACCGGTTCGGCAACATCTTCGTCTGTTTTTCCAATAGCTTCATGGATGTCCGGATCAAACGCATCACCTTCTGCACCGTAGGCAACCAGATTGTATTTGTTTTCCAGCATGCTTACCAGCGATTTGTTTATCATGGTAACGCCGTCGGCAATTGTCTTTGCATCAGTTGCATTTGCAGCAGCTTCTACCGTGCGGTCAAAGTTGTCTAAGCTGTCCAGAAGATCTTTTAAGAGACTTGCATTACCGTAGTCAAAGGCATCCTGTTTTTCCTGTGCAGCACGCTTACGCAGATTCTGAAAGTCTGCAACAGAGCGCATCCATTTGTCCTTATACTCATCGCGTTCTTTTTCAAGGTCTGCAATTTTCTGGCTAAGACTTTCTACGGTGGGTTCAGCAGGCTGTTCTGCTTCGGCGGCAGATTCATCTTGTGTTTCTGCGGAATTCTGTGTGTCGGCGGATTCAGACTGTACATCTGTATCAGAGTCTTGAGATTCCTGCTGATCTTGAGTCGTCTGTTCTTCCTGTACTTCTTCGCTCATTGTTCTAGTCCTGTCTTTACTATATTACTATAGAAAAGATACTAAAACAAAAGGCAAATCGTCAACAAAAATCGAAATTTATTTAAAGATCTCTACGTTAACATAGGGACTGTCATTTTCTGTAAAATACGAAGGATTTACGATAGGACGAGACAGATCTTCTGCAGGAGAAGCAACTCCATGTTCGTTCATAAACTTCCAGCCCACAGGATCTGCAAAAGACAGACGGGTAAGTGCCGTACAACCCTTAAAAGCCCCTGCACCAACAGTCTTAACCGTGCCGGGAAGTTCTACAGAAACTAAAGACGGACAGAATGCAAACGCTTCGGGATTTATGGCAGCCAGATTATGAGGAAACCGTATGCCGTATAAATTGGGATTAGCCCTGAACGGACTGTCAGAAACCCGGGATAACTCTTTAACCTGCGAAAGGTCAACTGCTACCTGCGGATGAGATGCTGCAATTAAATGGCTTAAGTGATGAATTGTATCGTTTCCGACCACACCAGTAGCCGAAACCAGAACATTGCTTCCCTTTGGCATCAGGTCAAGCACAACGTCTAAACCCGTCATTTCCATAGACAAGCATCCGTTTCTTACCAGAACGGTGTCCAGTCCGTTTCCGTCAATGGAATCTGCAGAAACAACAACTTCAATGTGTGAAAAACCTCTCATAAGCACTCTCCTGAACTTTTGATAGAATTACATAAATTGTACCATGAGTCCAGGAATAGCGCAAGGAAAATTTAGTCACTCGGTCCGGAAGTTACCACGCCTTCGTCCTTCTGCGGTGCGGGCTGAGGAATAACTTCGGTGCGTTCGTCAATGGGAATATAGTCGCGCTCCTCGCTGACGTTTTTGTATGCGGGGCGGTAAATGCGGCCTCCTGCAACCAGTTCCTCTATGCGGTGAGCACTCCAGCCTGCAATACGTGCAATGGCAAACAGCGGTGTGTACAGCTCGCGGGGTATGTTCAGCATGGAATATACAAATCCTGAATAAAAGTCCACGTTGGTACAGATTTTCTTTTTGTCGCCAATGCGTTCGTACAGAATCTGGGGAGCAAGTTCTTCTATTGAGCGGTACAGGTTAAACTCTTCTTCAAAGCCCTTTTCCTTTGCCAGTGCTTCTGCCTTGTTGCGCAAAAGTGTAGTACGGGGGTCGCTGATAGTATAAACTGCATGTCCCTGTCCGTAGATAAGACCGGTGTGATCAAAGGCTTCCTTGTTTGCAATTTTTCTAAGGTAATCTGCAATTTCTGCACGGTTAGACCAGTCTTTTACGTGCTTTTTGATGTCATCCATCATATCCATAACACGAATGTTAGCACCACCATGACGGCGTCCCTTAAGAGAACCGACTGCCGCTGCCACTGCAGAGAAGGTGTCTGTATCAGCAGAAGAAACAACGTGTATGGTTAAAGACGAGTTGTTACCGCCACCGTGTTCTGCATGCAGAATAAGAGCAAGGTCAAGAATTTCTGCTTCAAGGCGGGTATAGCTTTTGTTACTGCGGATAAGGCGCAAAAAGTTTTCTGCGGTACTGAGTGTGGGGTCCGGGTTATGAATGTACATACTCTTACCGTCATAGTAGCGCCGCTTTGCCTGATAGCCGTAGGCTGCCAGTGTGGGAAAGCGTGCAATAAGTTCTATACACTGACGCAGCACAGAAGGAAGGTCACGGTTTTCAGGAGCTTCATCGTATGAATAAGAGGCAAGAACTCCGCGTGCAATTTTATTCATGATGTCGCTTGACGGAGCCTTCATGATCATGTCTTCGGTAAAGTTAGGCGGCAGTATGCGCTGAGAACCCAGGAATTCGGTAAAGGTATCAAGCTGTTTCTGTGTAGGAAGCTGACCAAACAGCAGCAGGTACACACACTGTTCGTATCCAAACTGATGATGCTTTTCTGCATCGTGCACAATGTCTTCAACGTTGTAGCCGCGGTAGATAAGCTTACCGGGAACGGCAATTTTGTTTCCGTCCTTGTCAATTTCGTAACCGACTACATCACCAATGCGGGTAAGGCCAACTAAAACACCACGACCGTCAGCATAGCGGAGACCGCGCTTTACGTCATACTTCTGGTACAGGGAAGGATCAATAGGGTCATTGTTTTTGGCAAATTCAGAAAGTGCATTGATGAATTCCATACTCTTAAACAAATCGTCCTTCATTGTATCCCCCTTTGGATGCAAAAATATGCAGTCTTTACGCGCAGATTTTCAATAATTATACATTTTATTGCACTTTTATACAATAGGTTTAAAAGAAAAACCCTCCGTGACTCGACGAGTACAGAGGGAAAAAAAGGAGAGGAGGATGCAGATAACTAGCTTTGCGGCTAAAAAAGCTTGCTCTTGCACTAATATAACGCCTCTCCTTTCAGAAAGTTACGCAAATTTTCAGTTTTTTTGAAAAAACTACCGTATTCAACCCTTTTTATTGTACAACAATTTCATCAAATGTGAATGATTGAACCTCGCCAACCGTACCACTCGCCGTGTCGTAATACATGCA
>CACXCG010000031.1 GCA_902766125.1 uncultured Spirochaetaceae bacterium
ACGAAGTTCATCGTTTGTAAGCTGCCTGCAGTTTGCTAAACATGCTTCCTGCTCAGGTGTAAAATATAATTGCTCTGTCTTGCGTTTTTTGAATAGCATAATCATCTCCGAAAATTTATTGCTAGTTTATATTGTACCTTATAACGCAATAATTGCAAGTACATTTATTTTTATTGCTCGAAATTAATTAACATGCATATTGACTAATACCCAGTTCATAAACCAAAGGTTATCGTCAGCATTTGCAAGCGTATCCTGCATATTAAGATACGATGTTGTTGCCTGAAGCAACTCGAGTTGTGTGCATTTTCCCTGTTGATACAAATACTCGATATCTTCAAGCAGTTTATGTCTTCGTTCCAGAGAATAGAGAAATTCTTCTCTCTGAGTATTTGTTTTCGAAACTAACTGCTGATAGTAGATACATGTTTCTTCAAGAGAACGTTCTCGTGCATCTATTTGTTCTTTCAGAGATACGATTGAATACCTGTTTTGTAAAAGCCTTGTCTTCTTGGTTGCATCAAGTAAAGGGGAAAGATTTATTCCAACTTCAGCAGACCACATAATTCCTTCGCGTAATCTAAAAAATGAAAATGGATTTTCAATACTGTATGGTTGTGCTAAGCCGACTATACCAGCGTTTATTGAAAGTACAGGTGCATATTGCTGCTTTATTCGTATAGATTCCGTGTTAGATAAATTCAATTGAACATCAAGTAATTCAAGTTGAAGGTCTGATGAACGAAATGCGTTTGATTTTGATGGAAGAGGAAGAGATATATCGCATAACAAATCGATCTGTTGCTGATTAAATGGACATCCCGTCAACTGTTCCATCTGCATAAGAATCTCCTTTTGTGTATTTTCAAGACTTTGAAATTGTGAGTTGTAAGAATATAATTCATCTTCTGATGTAAAAACAGTATTTAATGTTCCGCTTCCTAACTTGTAAAGTTCAGTTGCAGCGTCAAGCTTCTGTTGCGCTAATTCTTTGTTTCGTATTAAGCAGTTTATATTGCGTTGATTTTGTCTTAGCTGGATATACAACGATAGTAATTGTTGCAAAATAGAATCTTCCGTTGCGGATTGACGAAGTGCTGTTTGTATTACCTGTAGCCTTAGTTGCGCTTTCAACATATCTTCTTTTTTACCTGAATAAAGTGCTGTTTGTAATGAAAGATACAATGATAATTCATCAGAATACCCCATATTCTGAAAACTGTGTTCTTGCATTATATCAAGAGATTGCTTTGCCAAGGAAATGTTTCCTGTAAGTGCAAGTGAAACATCACTTGGAAGTTGTTGTGAAATGGTAAAACTGGTGCTTGCTTCATAAGGAGCACCCATAGTGGTAAGAGGGGTATTTGAAAATGTTGCTGCAGAAGAAAAGGATAATCCCGTGCTATAATTTGACCACACACGTGATAGAGATTCTTGAGCAATCAACAGTTCTCGTTTAGAATTTAAAATATCGAGATTATTAATGCGCGCAGTTTCAAACAGAAAATCAATTGCGGCATTGTATGTTTGTGCATAACTGAAAGATCCTATTAGAATTAAGAGAATACAATAAAAACATTTCGTATGGTACTTCATACAAGAAACGCTACCGTTAATTTATACAAAGTGCAAGTGCTTGATACAGCTATGTTTCTTAAAGTCTGTTTGTTTAAATAAAAATGTTGCAAATGGTTAAATATGCTATATAATATATATATGCTATTAAAAAAATGGTCATGCAAATGAAACTATTGGTGCAACAGTGGGGGAAAATTGTTTGCCCGTAGGAATTTCCATTGGGGTAGGATGGTATATTAATCCTCGAAATGATAATCTGTACGAACTATCCCAAAAATTATCTCGAAAGAAAACCCCTCTACGAACGCTAATCGGGGGAATTCTTATAGCATGCAATATTGAAGAATTGGGAATGTATGGTAGTGCGGAATGTGGCATCGCAGCAGGAGAATCGCTTTCATTCGGCTGTGAACAAGGAAGATATAGCAGTATTGAGAATATGCAAGGATTCTCAACATCAACGGGCGCTTCTTATACTTGCGGACCTATTTCTGGAGGATTCGATGAGGTTTACAATCTCAACGGGGATTCTATTGGACAGACGACTTCTCTCTGTTGTGGAATTGGCATTCCTCAGATTAAGCTAGAAGCACATCATCGTTGGGGTGCAACGGGAACTGTGGAACTTTTTGGGGCAAGTTGAATGAACAATTCGTTATCTGTCGTGTTTTCAGTGATTGCGGCACTTGTTTCTGCCATCATTTCCATAGGACGTGGATATTATGCCGGACTTGGGCTGAGTGCAATCTTTGTGGTGTATGCAGTACTCTTATGCACTATGTTTGCGGAATACGACATTGAAATTCATGACGAATCATTTTATCTGGTACGGCCGTTCCACAAGGAAAAACTGGATATGCATTCATTCGTGATATTAAACGGTGAAATACATGTGAATCCGATTTCTGGAATTTACGACAACAGGAATAACATCAGAATCATGACAAATACGTCAAGAATTGTTACCATTGCGTATACAGAAAAGAACCTTCGGTTGCTTTCCCAAATTTTGAAACAAACTAATGATTGTGCAGGGCTGTCAAAAGAAATAGAAAGTAATTTGGCAAAATTTAATTCCGCACATAACGCATAACCGTACTTACCCCAAAATGACCTTGGTCATTTTTGAAGCAAACTTGCTTGCAATTACGGTGATGCGTTGTACAATGTAAGTCAGAAACGTATTTTCGAAGGAAGTCATGCTGTCCAAGAAACGTAAGACAGAAGAGTTCCGCTTTACCCCTGAGCAGGAGGCGTGCCTTGCAAAGTGCCGCGAGCTTACCAATGACGAGCTACGCATACTGAACGGCGGAGAAATGCTTTCAAAGGTGATGCTTATTACCATACCGCAGTTGTATATACACTGTGCAGGATGGAATTCGCCGTGGTCTGTTGGGTTCGGTGTTCCCGTTGCGGCAATCGTGTTCTGGATTTATAAAGGGAAGCTGGTTGAATCAGAAAAAAAGAATGAAGAAGGAATTATATCCGCAGAAAAAAGTGAACCTGCACCTAAGCTGTCAGTAAGCGACATTACCAACGAAAATTCTCCGTGGGGGATCTGACGGATGCGCATGCCGTTCACCTGCCACAGAAGATAACTTCTGGTTCAAGAGTAAAACCTGTTTTTTCGCCTACAACTTTTTGTACTTGTTCAATAAGCTGTCGAATGTCGCTGGCGCTTGCCTTTCCCTTGTTGATAATAAAGTTACCGTGCCAGGGCGCAATTTGTGCATCTCCTACCGAAAGACCTTTTAGTCCGCACTCATCAATGAGAGCACCACTTGGTTTTCCAAAGCTTCGATTGTTTTTAAAAACACTTCCTGCACTGGGGTAAGAAAAATGTCCCTTTTGTTCTCTGTCTGCAATGTAGCCTTTGCCTTCGTTGTTCAGCCTTTGAACTGCATCTAAGTTGGCAAGAGCAAGCTTTAGTTTTACTTGCACAATTATTTTTGTTCCCTCTACAAAAGGAGAATGTTTATATGCCCAATCTTTGCTGTCAAAGCTGTATTCTTTTAGCGTGTAGTTATCTTTTGCATCAAGGTAACTTACGCTTTCAATTATGTCACTTATGCTTTTTTCGTAACAGCGAGCGTTCATAAAACAAGCTCCGCCAATGCTTCCGGGTAAACCTGCAAATTTTTGCATTCCCGCAATGCCTTTTTGTGCACAAAGACTTACAATGTCATCGGTTTTGGCACCAGAGCCTGCACTTACCACAGTATAGGAATTGTCTTTTGTGCTTATGGAAATATCGCAGAGTCTTTTTGTCGAAAGAACTGCTTGTGAAAAACCGCTGTCACTTACAATAAGATTACTTCCTCCGCCTAAAATAAAAGGACAAAAGCCTTCTTGACTGAATGTTTTAAGCGCAAAAGCTGCCGATTCAACATCTTGAGGTTCTACAAAAACTGCTGCATTGCCGCCAACATGCATAGTGGTAAGGGGTGCAAGCGGATGGTCAAAGTAAAGACTTCCTTTAAAAAAGGGTGAGTTCTTGATAGTTTCGCCTGTTTTTCGTATACTAGATGTCATCGTAGTTCTATTATAGAACAAATAACGATAAAAAGCGAGTGCAGGACAGTAAAATGGCATTACGATTATATAACACGATGGGCCGAACCATGCAGGAATTTGTTCCTATTACTCCCGGATATGTGGGATTCTACGGATGCGGACCTACCGTTTACAATTATGCGCATATTGGAAACCTTCGTGCGTATGTTTTTCTGGATACGCTTGACCGTACGCTTACCTTTTTGGGATACGACAAAAAGCATGTCATGAATATAACCGACATCGGTCACCTTACCGGCGATGCAGATGACGGTGATGATAAAATGCTTAAGACTGCGCAGGAACGGCATCAGTCGGTGCTGGAAGTAGCTCAGTTTTATACCGATGCATTCTTTGCTGATATGGATGCACTTAATATCATTCGTCCGGATGTGGTCTGTAAGGCAACCGATCATGTTCAGGAAATGATAGAACTGATTAAACGCATAGAGGCAAACGGTCATACCTATATGGCTGGCGGAAACCTGTACTATGACGTTACCACATACGAACACTACGGCGACCTTGCCCAGCTTAATCTTGATGAATTAAAGGCGGGTGCGGGAAAACGCGCCGTTGTTGTAGTTGATGAAAATAAACGCAATCCGCATGACTTTGTGCTGTGGTTTACCAAGAGTAAGTTTGAAAATCAGGCCCTTACCTGGGATTCACCCTGGGGAAGAGGATATCCCGGCTGGCACATAGAATGTTCTGCAATGAGCATGAAGTATCTGGGTGAACACTTTGACATTCACACCGGCGGAATCGACCACGTTCCCATTCACCACACTAACGAAATTGCACAGAGCGAAGGTGCTACGGGTAAAAAATGGGTCAACTACTGGCTGCATAACGAATTCCTTATCCTTGAAGGCGGCAAAATGAGTAAGTCTACGGGGCACTTTATTACCCTGCAGACAGACCTTCCCCCTGAAAAAGGCTTTTCTTTGAAGAGTAAGGGTTTTGACCCGCTGGACTACCGCTTTTTCCTGCTGAACGGACATTACCGTAAGCAGCTGGTGTTCTCTCTTGAAGCGCTTGAAGGTGCAAAGAGCGGACGGGCAGCCCTTATCCAAAAAATCGTAAAACTGGCACAGAAAGGCGGAATTACGCTTACGGCAGGTAAGACTTACGCTAAGGGTAAGGCAAATAACCGTACCGGCTTAAGTGAAGCTGCAAACAAGTACCTGGATGCCTTTAGTGCTGCTCTGGAAAACGACCTTATGACTCCGGTTGCACTCAGTACCATCTCTAAAGTCATAAAAGATGCAGGTCTTGCTCCCGCAGAAGCACTTGAACTTATAGACCGTATGGACAGCGTTATCGGCTTACGGCTTATGGAAACTGCACAGAAGGCTCAGAAACAGCAGGAAGAAGAACAGCAGGCAGCCCTTGCAGCTAACGACCATTCCGGTGACCCTGAGGCGGCAGAAATAGATGCTCTGGTTAAAGAGCGTACCGAAGCCAAAAAAGCCAAGAATTTTGCCCGTGCAGATGAAATCCGTGATGAACTGACGAAACGGGGCATAACTATAATCGACACTCCGACTGGTCCGACATGGAAAAGAGTGTAGAATTTTATTGATGTGATGTAACCAGAAGGGGATTACCGTGTTAGATAATAGAGAAGGTTCTGCAAAAGACACGCAGATACACTGCGACAGAGAGCAGGACTTTAGGACAGTATATAACGCCACGTATCAGCTGCTTTTTAAGGTTGCTTACAGAGTTGTAAACGACGAAGAAGCTGCGGAAGACTTAGTGCACGATTCGCTTATTAAAGCAAATGAAAAGGCACTGGTGTTTCCGTCGCTGGATGACGCTAAATACTGGCTTATTCGCGTAGTAAAAAATGCATCCCTTAACTATGCTAAGCGTAAGTTGCGCGAGGCAAAGGCGTACCACAAGGCGTTGTACGAAGGCAGACAGCACATGGACAGCGGCGAAACCGACCTGCTCAAGGACGAAGCCATTGAAAAAGCCCGTGAAGCATTAGACCAGCTGCCCGCCAAACTAAAGGAAGTACTTGTACTGCGCGAGTATGGTGAAATGAATTACAGAGAAATCGGTAAGGTGCTCGGTATCACGGAAGGAAACGTAAAAGTCCGTGTATTCCGTGCTAGGGAACAGTTATCTAAACTGATAGGAGAAGAAGATGTCTACCTGCCCTGAAAAAGATATTCACTCACTCTACCTCGACGGCGAACTTCCCCCTGCATACATGGCAGAATACGAGTCGCATATTGCATCCTGCGCTTCCTGCAAAGCACAGCTTGACCGCCTTAAGGCAATGCACCAGCTGTTTGCAAAAGATGCACAGGCACACACTCCCGATCAGGCTCAGATGGAACAGAGCTTTGAACGCTTACAGGCACGGCTTTCGTACAGTAAGACGCTTTCCGTTACAAAAAAATCTTCTTTCTCAGATAATGTAGTAAAACTGCGTAATTCATCGCGCTTTACCGGTGCCATTGCAGGTGCCGCCGCCGCTGCAGCAGTTATGCTTATATTCCCGGTACGTTCAGCAAAACAGCAGCCGGTTCAAACTTCAGGCTTTGCCCCTGTTGCACGCACTCAGATTCAGTTGCCTTCAGAAATGTCAACCAGCATGTCACCGCTTTTAACCAGTGACGCATCTGTTGCAACGCAGGTAAGTTCTACTGCAGTTCCCGCTGCAAGTCTGGGTAATACACAGGTTATTTTTGTAGACCAGACCGACGGCTTGGGACGCACTCAGGCAGTACGCGAATCTCTTGCCGGTTACGATGTCTTTGCTCCTGTGGTAACGGTTGAACAGCCGGTAACGCAGGAAAACCTTTCGGAATTTACCTTTACCGTAACAGTGCCGCTGAGCAATGTGCGTGTAAAGATAGGCAGTGAAAATTGAATCCGCTTAAATTTTATAAAGAGATTTTCAGACGATTTGCGTGGGTCAGATTTCTGACATTTGCCGGTGTTATTGCACTGGGATTTTTAATCATCATTCTTGCCAACATGTCGGTTAACAAAAAACCGGTCATTGATCTGGTAAATCCATCTGTCGGTTCTCCGGGTGATGTCATGCTCATTACCGGACAGAACTTTGGTTCATCACGAAATTCTTCATACGTAGAGATTGCAGGTTCACGTCTTACATCATCAGGCTATCTTGACTGGAGCGATACAGAAATTAAAGTACTGCTTCCTGCAAACGTTCAGGACGGACTTGTTATTGTCGGAACTTCTGCGGGGCGTTCAGAGCCCGGTTTCTTTGCAAACGCTTCAGGCATTCCTGTAGCCTCTCATGTTGTTCCGCGTACATCACTTCCGTCTCTGCGTTCCATTACACCTCAGCGTGCAAGCATAGGACAGACCATTACCATTACCGGACAAAACTTTGGTGAATCCCGCGGTAACTCTCAGGTTCTGTTTACTGCAAGCCGTGAAGAAGATGCAACTAATTCTGATACTCAGTATATTGCCGCAAGTAACTTTGACTTTGACTATGAATCCTGGACCGATACTGAAATCCGTGTGCATGTTCCCGACGGAGCAATGACAGGTTCGGTATATGTTCAGACTGAAAAGGGAATAAGTCAGACACAAAAACTTACGGTTGAAACAACTGCAGGACAAAAAGGTCTTACCGGAAAACGAACGTATGTGCTTCAGGTTGATGCAGAAATTTCAAATGCAATTACCTCTCAGAGTTCAAACATTACGCTGTATGTTCCCCGGCCGCCGGTGTCTTCTTCTCAGCCGTCAGTAGAAATGACAGACTGCAATCCGGAACCGCTTATTGCTGACGATCAGTTTAACATCATTCAGAAAACAGCCCTTCCTTCTTCCGGAGGTTCTAAACAGCGCTTTACGCATACCTTTGTAGTTACCACCTATACGGTTACCAATAACATCAGGCGCGATGCAATTCCTGCACGATTCTCGGATACCACTCGGCTTTTATTCCAGAAGTATACTGCTGCAGATGCACTGGTTCCCGCAAATGATGAACGCATAACAGAACTGTTACAGCGGATTGTCGGCGAAGAAACATCGCGTTACCGGAGAGCCGTTACCATTTACAACTACATGCTGTCACATTACCGCATTCAGGAAGAACTGCGTGTCGGAAATGTGTCTCCGCTTGATATGCTTGAAACCTATCGCGGTGATGCCTACGACTTTGCAATTGTGTTTACTGCACTGTGCCGTGCTGCCGGAGTTCCTGCAGTTCCGGTGGGAGGAATCCTGATTGAAAGTGATTCTACCTGCAGACCGCACTGGTGGACAGAGCTGTACTTTGAAGGATACGGCTGGTTCCCCGCAGATGTTGCAATTGGTGCTGGTCTTCAGTACAAACCGTTTGCGCCGGTTGAAAGTGTTCCTGCCTATTACTGGGGTAACCTGGACAGTCAGCATGTTGCCTTCAGCAGAGGATGGACACAGATCCGTCAGTCTGAACCAAACGGAAAAACAGTGTACCGTCCGCGCACGTATGCCCTGCAGTCAATCTGGGAAGAAGCAGGCAGCGGAACTATCAGTTACAGTTCACTGTGGGTTAATCCCATTGTAAAAGGAATCTACTAGGAGGAATATATGATTACAAAAGTGCTGAGCGTCGGAGGTTCAATCATTGCTCCGTCAGAACCCGATGTAAAATTTCTTGCTGATTTTTCTAACATGATCTGTCAGTGGCTTGAAAAAAATCCTGATGCACGTCTTATTCTTGTTGCCGGCGGTGGAGCTCCTGCACGTGTATATCAGAATGCATACCGTTCTGTTGCTTCGTCTTTTACCGATGCACAGAAAAAAGCATGTGCGTTTGCAGATGAAGATGCAACTAACTACGCCTGCGACTGGATTGGCATTACCGCAACCCGCCTTAATGCTCAGATTTTAAAAACAGTATTCGGTCCTCTGTGTAAGCAGGATGTTGTCATTGATCCGACTGCAGTAAATGATTTTACCGGACGTATTCTTGTTGCTGCAGGATGGAAGCCCGGTTTTTCTACTGATAACGATGCAGTTCTTTTAGCAGAACGCTTTAACGCAGACACAGTTGTAAATCTTTCTAACATAGAAAAAGTATACACCGATGATCCGCGTAAAAATCCCGATGCAAAACCAATCGATACTATCAGCTGGGCAGAGTTCCGCAAAATGGTTGGTGATGAATGGGTTCCCGGCAAAAACTGTCCGTTCGATCCCATTGCAAGCAAAAAAGCATCTGAACTGGGACTGACGGTTATCTGTGCTGCAGGAAAAAACATTGAAAACATCCGTGCAATTCTTGACGGTTCAGACTATATTGGTTCAACAATAAAATAATGCGTAATCCGTTTCGTTTTGCTGCAACCGTCTGTGTGTGTCTTCTCTTAACCGGCTGTGTGAGTTTTGGTGTGCGCGGTAAGGCAGTGTCGCGTTCGCTTACGGGTCAGCCGGTAAAGTCTGCAAACCAGCTGTATGCATTTTTTATGGCAAACAATCCTGATGCAGATAAAGCACAGGTGCGTCGCCTTGCCGCATACTATGTTTCAGAAGCATACGATGAAGGAATTAACAGTGACTGTGCATTTGTTCAGATGTGTCTTGAAACCGGCTTTCTTCGCTTTGGCGGACTGGTAACACCTGACATGCACAACTACTGCGGTTTAGGTTCAATGGATGCAGAACATCCCGGAGAACGGTTTGCAACAGAACAGCTGGGAGTGCGTGCACACATTCAGCACCTGCATGCCTATGCAACTACTTCGGATGTTGCGTTGAATCATGAACTGATTGATAACCGTTACAAGTGGGTTAATCCGCGGGGAAAGGCACCGACTGTGTTTGAACTTGCGGGAACCTGGGCAAGCGACAGACAGTACGGAGCAAAACTTGACGCACTGCTGTCACGCCTGGAATCATTTTAGATTTGTTTTTTAACGGCCGGTGTGCTTCTGGAGTGTATCCATAAGCCATACTCCGGTCGGAGTGTAATCGTCTCTTTCAAATCCATTCAGTTTTGTTACATTGTTTTTGATGATGGAACATGCTTCGGGAACTTTTGCAAGTGCCCACAGACAGTAAGAAATGTTTTCTTCTTCAAGCAGGTTAATCCATTCATCTGCACTTTCAATGTCGCGTGGAAGACCTCCGCTTGCAGCCGTAACAGAGTATTCAGTTACAAACACCGGAAGTCCTGCCTGACTTACCGTTTTTACAACATCACGGAATTCTTCTTTGTGCGTTGAAGCATAGAAGTGGAAGGTGTACATGATGTTTTCAAAATCAAGCGGATCTTCTGCAACGCTTTCCAGATCTTTTGACCAGTCAGGGTTTCCTACAATGATGACAGAATCCGGATCGTTTTTTCTGATGATGGGGATAATCTGTTCTGCATAGCTTTTTACAGCCGGCCATTCAACTCCGTTCGGTTCGTTACAGATTTCGTACAGTACGTTGTTGTAGTCTTTGTACTTCTGTGACATTTCATCAAAGAACAGTTTTGATTCATCAATGTAAATGTTGGGGTCGCCGTCTCCTAAGATGTGCCAGTCTATGATGGTATACATGTCATTTTTCTTTGCCTGTTCAACAGCATCGAAAATGTCTTTTTTGTGACGTTCTTTGTCGCCGTTTGTACAGTAGCCGGTAATTCCCACACCGTATGTGTACATGGCAAGGCGGATAACATTCATTCCGTCGTCATGAGACATTTCTTTAAACATCTGTTCGTTTAAGAGTGTTTCTGAAATAAGAATGCTCTGTGTGCTTATTCCGCGCAGCATAACCGGCTGTCCGTCTTCGCTGCACAATTTTCCGTTAAGTACCTGAAGCTCTCCGCTGTTAGAAGGACGGGTGCGTCCGTCTTTGACTGTGTTTCCGGCACAACCGCTCAGCATAAGAAGAGCCAGAAGTACAGGAATTAAAGTTTTTGTTTTGTTACTCATATCAGGTAAACAGTATAGCATGAGTCTAAAAAAAAAACCACCCTCCGAAGAGGATGGCTGTCTTTCTCGACGGCAACTCTTACGAGTTGGTGCGGACTTACTGTTAAGGATTAGACTAAACCTTGAGCTAGGAGAAAGCCAGCTTCGCTGTCTTTCTCA
>CACXCG010000032.1 GCA_902766125.1 uncultured Spirochaetaceae bacterium
CGTGTTCTTGACAGTACGAGTGCAACTGCTGCAAAAGTCCGCGTACTGATTGAAAGCTCTGACGGGGTGGACAACTGGACAACAATTGGAGTCAGCTGTGACGTTGTTGAAGCATCTTGGCTTGCACTGGTAGATTCCTTTGAATATAAACTGATTAAAGACATCGAAAAGAAATATCAGAAACTGATGTGAGGTACGGTATGAGAAGATTTGAAGGTTACGAAAAAGGCGTTAACTTAGGCGGATGGTTTTCACAGTGTGATCATTCTAAACAGCGCTATGACACATTTATCAATGAACAGGATATTGCAGAGCTTTCTACATGGGGAATCGATCATCTTCGTCTTCCCATTGACTACAATCTGTTAGAAGATAAAGACGGTGCTTACATTGAAGAAGGTTTTGCACGCATTGAAAAAGTAATCGTTACCTGCCGCCGTCACAAACTGAACATGGTGCTTGACCTTCATAAGACCGCAGGCTTTTCTTTTGATCAGGGTGAAGCAGAAACCGGTTTCTTTTCCGATACTTCTTTGCAGGAACGCTTTTATCGCCTGTGGGAAGAACTGGCACGCCGTTTTGCAAAATATACCGACACTGTTGCCTTTGAACTTTTAAACGAAGTTACCGACAAATGTTTTTCTTCTCTGTGGAACAATATCGCTGCAACCTGTATTAAACGAATCCGTGCAATTTGTCCGGATGTATATATTCTGGTTGGCGGTTACTGGAACAACAGCATTGATGCGCTTGCTGATTTGAATCCTCCGTGTGATGATCACATCGTATATAACTTCCACTGCTACGAGCCGCTTCTGTTTACGCACCAGGGTGCATACTGGGTACGCGAAATGCCTAAACACTTCCGCATGAAGTTCCCCGATACCGCTGAATCATATCAGAGAAATGCCAAGGCGCTTGAACTTCATTCATCCCCCTTTATTGACGAAATGAAAGAAGGAATGGTTGATGCAAGTCTGTTTGACAAACTGTTTGGTCAGGCAGTTAAAGTTGCAGAAGAACGCAATGCACTTTTGTACTGCGGCGAATACGGTGTTATCAATCTGGCAGATCTTCAGGATACGCTTGAGTGGTATAAGGCAATCAATGCTGCATTCGTTAAGTATAACATTGGACGCTGTGCCTGGAGTTACCGCGAAATGGATTTTGGTCTGTGCGATGAACATGCAAAACCAATCCTGAGCGAACTGAAACACTACCTGTAAGCATAAAATTTTTGTTGTAAGTGCTGTATATAACAAATTCTTTATAAAAAAACTATAGCCTTTGGGCACCGGTTGCTTTATAGTAGAGGTATGAAATACAGCAAACTGATTTTTACCTTCTGTTTCCTCTTTGTTTCGGCATCGGTTCATGCAGCAGAGACTTACTCTGTTCAGGAATTACTGGAAGGGTATCTGGCTAACGATCTGTCCATAAAGCAGCTTACGGCGTCTGCACAAAAGCAGCAGCTGAATGCTGACCTTACCCGGCTGGACAAAGGAATTGATGTTTCTCTTTCTACAGGAACGGTTACCGTTAAAACGGTTAACGGAGGCACCTCTGTTTCGTTTAAGCCCAGTGCAGAACTTACGGTACCGCAGGCATCAAATCTTACGGTTAGCGCGGGAAGTTCTTTTTCGTTTGATGATACTTCTTCTTCTGTTTCAAATACGTCCATTGCGTTTCAGGTAGACATTATTTCATCTTCTTCTGCAGAACGCACCGTTTCTCTGCTTAAAGCAGAACGACAGGAAAAAGAAGCTGAACGCAAACTTGCAAACGGCTTTCTGAGTGCAGAAAAACAGTTTTATTCAGAACTGAAGGCGCTGTATAATGCGGCAAGTTCTTATGTGTCTGCTCAAAAATCTCTGTACGAAGATAAAATTTCTTTTGACCAGATTGTCGTACAGGGCTATGCAGAAAGTTCATCAAAATATCGTACCGCTTACATGAAATACATTACTTCCCGGCATTCTGCAGAGACTGCTGAACGTGAACTGTTGCGTAAGGTTGTGGTGTTTGCCTCTAAGTGCGGCATTGAATACACCGAAACTGATGCAATGCAGTTTTTACCTTCGCTTATTCCCGAAGTAGAGCCGGTCGATGTGCTTTCTTTTGACAAAGAAAAATACACTGAGCTGGAAAGTGCGTTGTGGACTCAGTATATCAATCAGCTGAGCCGTGACGGAGACAGTTCTGTTACGCTGACAGCCGGTGCAGGCTTTACGTTTAACAATGCGCAGACAAGATCTGATTCCATAGATGCAAGTGCACGCTTTGCCTGGGATAAAATACTTTCGGTTAACGGCGGCGTTACCATTCCTGTCGGTACAGAAAATGAAGGTCCTGTCGTGTCACTTTCGCTTACGGTTAATCCGTTCGGAATTAAAAAGGCATCAATCGAAAATCAGATAACACAGCTGAATGTTCAGCAGGAACTGTATGATATAGAATCTGCAGAGCGGAACTATGAAACTGCGGTGGTAAGCAGTCAGACGCAGCTTTCTGACATTCTGTGGTCAATGCAGACAAATGAAGAATCGTATCAGCTGTACAAGTCTCTTGCACAGGATAACGAAAAATGGTTTTCACAGGGAATCATCAGTGAAAGTGAACTGAAAAGTGCACTGACCAATTGCGAAACTTACCGGCTTAAATGTCTTATCAGTCAGATTGAACTGATTATCTATAATAACGAAACGCAGCTTATGTTCTGCAGGGATGGAGAATAGAATGAAAAAGAAACTTTCAAAAAAAGCAAAACTTTTGATTGCCACAGTGGTCTTTCTTGCGGTGGTTGCAGTTGTGCTTGTGTTTGCACGCAATAAGCTTGCATCAAAGAATTCGCTTTCAAACGTAACGTATACGGTACGCTCTGAAACGTACGAAAATGTCATAGATATTTCAGGAACGGTTGCTGCTGCTCAGTCGCAGTCCCTGCAGGCGCTTTCTTCGGGAACGGTTGTTGCGGTGTATGTTCAGAAAGGAGACCGTGTAAAAAAAGGTGACGTTCTTGTTCAGCTTGATGACACGACACAGCAGTTTAATCTTGCTCAGCACGATTACAATATGGCAACCAAACGCATAAACGGTTCTGCCCGTGAACTGGAACTGATGGAAGCAGAACGCAAGGCACTGGTGCAGAAAATTACGGAACGAAAAGTAATTGCGACTTTTGACGGTATTATTGCAAATCTTAAGGTTTCTGTCGGAGATTCCCTTGATGCAAAAGATACGATTGGTACGCTGGTAGATACATCATATCTTACTGCAGAAGTAGAAGTTGCTGAAACTGATGTCGTAAAACTGTCACAGGGACTGCCGGTAGAATTTACCTTCCCTGCATACGAAGGCGGTACTGTTGAAGGCTATGTTGTCGGCTGGCCTGCAATCGGTGAAGTTACTAACCGCGGTGCAACGGTCGTAAAAGTTCAGCTTAGGATTGATGAATACCCGGATGTTATTCTTCCAAACTTTTCGTTCAGCGGAGAAATAAAAGTAAGCCCCGATGAACACTATCTTCTGGTTGAACGCTATGCGGTTGCAAGCGATAAAGACGGTGCGTATGTAGAACTTGCGCGTACGGGAGAAAAGATTCCTGTCACCGTCCGTAACTACGATGCAACGTATGTAGAGATTTTGACCGGACTTTCCGGCGGAGAAGTGCTTAAAGCACAGAGTGTTGCCCGTGCTTCCGGCATGAGGCGTTCAGGCGGTTCTGGCGGTATGCCCAGTGGAGGTGGTATGCCTGCAGGTGGTCCTCCGGGAGGTTTCTAATGGAAGTTATCAGAATGAAGGATGTGAAGCGCGAATATGCGGTCGGCGACGATGTAGTGCATGCGCTTCGGGGAATTTCGTTTTCCATTCAGCAGGGAGAATTTGTTACCATAATGGGACCGTCTGGTTCTGGAAAATCTACCTGCATGAACATGATAGGCTGTCTTGACCGTCCGTCTTCAGGAATTGTAGAAGTAGGGGGAAAGGCAACTGCATCAATGTCCGAAAAAGAACTGGCTCAGCTGCGGAATAAAACGGTTGGCTTTGTGTTTCAGCAGTATTTTCTGCTTCCTTCAATGACGTTGCTTGAAAACGTAATGCTTCCGCTCCGGTATGCAGGCGTAGACAAAAAGGAACGGGTTGAGCGTGCAAAAAAAGCACTTGCACAGGTTGGACTTACTGAACGCATGAATCACCGGCCTTACGAATTGTCAGGCGGACAGAAACAGCGTGCTGCCATTGCGCGTGCTACCGTCACCGAACCTCAGATTATTCTTGCTGACGAACCGACTGGTGCTCTGGACTCTGCAACCGGAAAAGCAGTTATGGATCTGTTCAGAAAAATAAATGCCTCAGGAACCACGGTTGTAATTGTTACCCATGATCCGCGTATTGGTGAAAGTTCAAACCGCTGCATACGCATTCTTGACGGAACCATTCAATCTGATACTTTGCAGGAGCATGCTGATGTTTGAAGATTTTCTTAATTCACTGCAGAATTTCAGACGCAACAAAATGCGTACTATGCTTTCAATTTTGGGCGTAATTATTGGCGTCGCTTCTGTTATTGTCATCATGAGTTTAGGCAGCAGCAGTACTAAACAGATTCAGGATACGCTTGGTTCTGCGGGACTTGATGTGGTAAGCATCAGTTCGGGATTTATGTCACGAAGGGGAAGCTCTTCTTCCATTACCTTTAATGAATCGTTCCGCGAAGATTTGTATGACAGTGTTCCCGGCATTAAACAGGTGTGGTATAAAAACTCGTTGAATGCAACGCTTACCTATGGTACTTACAGTGCAAGTGCTCAGTGTACGGCGGTTGAAACCGGATATCTTGAAATGTACGGCATACAGCTTGATGACGGAGAATTCTTTTCCGTAACGGATAACGCAAAGGGTACTCAGAAAATCATCCTGGGAAACGAAATTGCGTCTTCTCTGTTTCCCAATGGCGATGCACTGGGTAAGAATATTCTTCTGGTTACCAGTAACGTTACGTTCAGTTTTGAAGTCATAGGCGTTTTAAAAGAACAGTCAGCAGGAATGGAATCAACTTCTACCGGATGTTATATTCCGCGCGGATTTTATTCAAAGAAAATTACACCTAACCCGACTGCTTCAACGGTTATGGTTCAGGCAGTTTCTGAAGATGCTGCAACTTCACTTGTGGATGTAATACAGTCTTATTGTGATAAAGTAAGCGGTTCTTCTAATTCAGTTTCTGTTTCAAGCATGCAGACAATGATTTCTCAGATGTCAAGCATAACCGGAACGCTTTCTGCAATGCTTGCAGCAATCGCGGCAATTTCGCTGTTAGTCGGCGGTATAGGCATTATGAACATCATGATTGTAACCGTAACGGAACGCAAACAGGAAATCGGCATTCGTAAGGCTTTAGGTGCAAGTCCTGCGGTCATACGGCAGCTGTTTCTTGTGGAATCGGCAAGCATCACCATTATGGGAGGCATTGCGGGTATTCTTCTAGGCATTGCAATTACGTTTGCTGCAGAATACGTTATGTCGCTTTCGTATGTAATCAGTGTTAATGCCTGCTTTGTTGCCTTTGCATTTTCTGTGTTTGTAGGTATTTTCTTTGGATTAAGTCCTGCGTCCCGTGCTGCAAAACTCGATCCTGTCAAAGCCCTTGCGGGTGAGTAGGCTATATGCTATACTTGCACAACTAAACTTGAAGAGGTGGCTTGATATGGAAAAGAACATAGCCTTGATTCCCGGAGACGGAATTGGTCCAGATGTAGTTGCAGAAGCAGTAAATGTACTTGATGCTGTTGCAAAAAAATACGGACACAAATGGAATTATACAACCGTTACTGCAGGTGGTGCTGCTATTGATAAATGGGGTAAACCGCTTCCTCAGGATCAGCTTGATATTTGTCTTGCAAGCGATGCTGTACTGTTAGGTGCTGTCGGTGGTCCTAAGTGGGATAATGTTGCTCCCGAGATTCGTCCGGAAAAAGCACTTCTTGGTTTGCGCGGCGGCATGAAAGTGTATGCAAACCTTCGTCCTGCGGTTATGTTCCGCCAGCTTAAGGATGCCTGTCCGCTTAAAGACGAAATTGTCGGCGAAGGCCTTAACATTCTGATTGTACGCGAACTTATCAGCGGTATTTACTTTGGTGAACGTGGAACTGCTGCTGACGGAAAGAGTGCCTGGGATACCGAAAAATACACCTGGGAAGAAATTGAACGCATTGTCCGTATGGGCTTTGAGTTTGCTCAGAAACGCAAGAAGCATCTGACCGTTATTGACAAGGCTAACATCCTTAATTCAAGCCGTCTGTGGCGTAAGGTTGCAGAAACTGTTCACGAAGAATACAAAGATGTAGAACTTGACTTTTTGTACATAGACAATGCCGCAATGCAGCTGGTGCGTAATCCCCGCCAGTTTGACGTTATTGCAACCAGCAATATGTTCGGTGACATTCTGTCTGACGAAGCAAGTCAGATTACCGGCAGTATCGGTATGCTGGCAAGTGCTTCTCTGGGTGCTTCAGGTCCCGGTCTGTACGAGCCGATTCATGGTTCTGCTCCTGATATTGCAGGAAAAGACCTTGCTAACCCGCTTGCAACCATCCTGAGTGCTGCCATGCTGCTGCGCTACAGCTTTGGCCTTGAAACAGAAGCTAAGGCTATTGAAGATGCAGTGGATGCTGTTCTGGATGAAGGCTGGCGTACCGGAGACATTGCCGGAAGTTCCCGCGATGCAGTAAAGGCTAACGGAAAGCTTGCTGGTACAAAGAAAATGGGCGCTCTGGTCGTTGAACACCTGAAATAAGTTCCGAATAGTTTAAACTTGTCAAAACACCCATACTGTGCTATTCTTTATATAAGAGTAAAAAGTATATATGGATGTTTTGGCAGTCGAACAGCTCATTACAAATTTCTCCGTTTTCCTTTCTGTTCTCTGTGTTGTTATTGCGGTAATGCAGCCCGCATCGCAGCAGCAGAAGATTGTCATGTCTTATGCAGTTTTTTCTCTTATAACCTGTATAGGGTATCTGGGTATTGTGTATTCAGAAGCATCTCTTCGCCTTCTGATTTATGCAACAAAGTGTAAGTACATAGGTTCTCTTTCTGTTTCCATTACCTTTATGCTGCTTTTACGCTATCTGCATGTATCCGTTCCCAAGTGGGTGCTTGGTTTGTTCTGTACCGTCATAGTGTTCCTTATGCTGCAGATCATGAGTTTTGATTCTCCTGCTGCGTTTCAGTTTGCCGATCCACGCTCATGGCTTGCATTTATGCGTACCTGGCTGTTTAAAGACTATTATGCAGAACTGCTTCATGGAATTCCGTATCTTCATAAGGTGAATAACTGGGGGCATACGCTGTATGTCGTATTCCTTGTAAGTTACATGGCTGTGTATTCCTTTGTTCACTTCCGCACCATACGTCATAATCTTTCTGTTGATGTGGTAAACCTTTCGTTTTTGTATGTCATCATCATGCTGCCTGCACTCTGTTATATTGCAGAAAAGATTTTTATAAAAGCAATCGGATATGAAGCAATTCCTCTGGTTCCCATTGGATTTGATCTTTCGAATGTCTTTTTCCTGTATCTGATATACGGAAGAAAATTCTGTAATGTAGATGCACTTGCAAATCCTGCTGTATTTGATGCCATCAGTACGCCGGCATTTATACTTGACAAAAAGTACCGCGTTATTAATATCAACAAAAAAGCATTTGAAATTTTTACCGAAGTTACCGAACAGGACATGGGGAAGCATCTGTTTGAAGCCGTTAATCAGATGAATGTTCCCATTATAGATGCAATGCTTAAAGTCGGAACTCAGGTGGATGCAGAAAACGAATACATCATGGTTGGCGATAATGCTTTCCATCCGCGTATGCTGGTGCTGGGTTCAAGACGAAAACCGCAGGGCTATGTTATCTGGCTTGAAGACGTAACGCTCCTGCACGATTATAAACAGAATCTTGAATTTGAAGTTGCAAAGAAAACCGAAGAACTGCAGTTTACTGCCGACAAAATGCGTGCTATGCGCGATCAGATGGTTATTGGTTTCTCTGCAATTGCTGAACGCCATGATCTTTCTTCAAAGGGACACTTGCGCAGAACGGCAAACTATACCGAAGCCATTGCCTTTGAACTGATGCTTGAAAAGAAATTTCCCGAGCAGATTGATTTTTCTTATGTTGAACGTATGGCACAGATTGCTCCGTTACACGATATTGGAAAAATCTACATTGACCGTTCCATACTGAACAAAACAGGAAAACTTACCGACGAAGAACGCCGTATTATGGAAACGCACACAACGCTGGGTGCTCAGTTTATAGACAAAACCATGAAAGAAAACGTTGACCAGCAGTATGTGCAGATGGCAAAAGATGTTGCCTGCGCTCATCATGAGTGGTGGGATGGAACAGGGTACCCCGGTCACTTATGCGGAAACGCAATTCCTTTGTGTGCACGCATTATGGCTGTTGCCGATGTGTTTGATGCCCTGGTTACCGAACGGCCTTACAAAAAAGCGTTTTCCGTCAGCGAAGCCTATGACATTATCAGAAAAGGAAGCGGTTCGCATTTTGATCCGCGCATAGTTGATGCGTTTGAAGCAATCAGATCTCAAGTAGAAGAAATCCAGATGGTTGTTGACGATAACTCATCAATCTGATGCTGCTTTTTGAACTGCCTCTTTTATATCGACCGTGCTGCATAATTCGCTTATATCTTCTGCTTTTGCAAACCTCAGATAGTACAGAATACAGGAAATGTCTGATTCCTTACAGTTAAGAAGACTGCAGAGTGCATAGCGGTAACAGGCAAGCTGTTCCTTGTATTCGTCGGGATTGATTGTCTGATTTGTTTTGTAGTCAACCAGCGTATAGGTTCCGTCTTTATTTTTAAACACAAGATCAATCTGTCCTTTAAGAATCTTAGAATCTATGCGGCAGCGGAAAGAATATTCGCATTTATGCCAGTCTGATTCTTTTGCTTTTTTCCCAAGTTCGCTTTTGATGAACTGTTCTTTCATCTGTTCACAGATGGCATTTACTTTGTTTTTTTTGCTTTCACTGTCATCAATACCTGCATAGCATGTCTGCGAAATCTGCAGCTCGTTTCCACTTACTGCCGATTCCATGTATGCGTGGGCAATGGTGCCGAAATCATTGTATCCAAAGCGGGCATTTGTACTTTCAACAATTTCATTTATTTCTTTGTAGGGAATATCTGACGGCAGCTTAGAAGGTTCGGTTTCTGTTTCTGCAGTACTGTCACCCAGATGACTAGGCGAAAGATACGGTGAACGTACCTGTTCCGTCTGTACAATTCGGGCGTCCTTGAATAACGGTTCAAGATTTTTTACAAACTGTGTCCGCGTTATTGCATGCTGTATGTTGTAATTTCTTTTTGCCGGTTCTATGACTTCCAGTGTAAAAGGAGCAAAAGGGAGAGCATCCGCATCGTTTGTATAGAATGAGATGCAGGGTTTTATAATGTCCTGCAGCTTAACAGGTGCATTTTCTCTTCCTGGAAGTTTTTCTGAAGGGTTGTCGTTTTTTGCATAGGTAATGCCGGTTACATATACTTCCTGTTTTGCACGGGTGATTGCAACATACATAAGCCGCCGTAATTCAGCGCCAGCCATTCTTTTGTTTTCTTCCTGTGCAAGCGAATAAAAATAATTATCATATTTCGTATTCTTTTTATGTACTGTAAGCGGATGAACCGGGGTGTTAACCGTTATGCCGTATTCTTTGCTTATGTAGACAATTTTTTTGTTTGAATCATCTGAGCCTTTTTTTCCTGCGCCGCAGATAAATACGACCGGGTATTCCAGGCCTTTGCTTTTGTGAATGGAAAGCAGATTAACACCTTTTTTCTGTTCAAGCGGAATATCCATGTTTTCCAGTTTTTTTGTTTCATCATTATAGGTTCTTACGCTGTCAACAAATTCTGCAAGGCTTATGTTCTGCAAGTCTGCCAGACGTGCAAGTTCAAAGATTCTGTCGTACATGGTTGCATACATGTTAACCGTCTGATTCCACTCTGTTTCAAAACGGTAGCCTGTGTCATACCATAATTCGCTTATCAGTTTGGTAAGTTCTACGGTTCCTGCTTTTTTGCACATCTGTACATATCGTTCTGCGGCGGTGTTGTAACGGTTCAGGCTTTCTGCACAGAGTATATCTTCTGCAAGCGGAGCAAACGGCTGTATGTCTTTCTTTGGCAAAAGTGAAAGCAGTTTTTCCGTTTCGTCAATGCGTAAGTTTACAAACGGAGACCGAAGCACTTTTGCATAGGCAAGTTTATCTTCGGGATATGCACAGAGTCTGAGGAATGCAAATAAATCATTAGTGGGACCGTCGTTAAAGAATCCTGTTGCAACTTCTGCGCTGTAGGGTATGCCGTAAGAAAGCAGTGTCCGTTCGTAAAGCGGTTGTAATGTGTACGAGCGGAACAGGATGGCAATGTCATTCGGTTCGTATTTTTTTTCATCTACTAACGCCTTGATTTTTTCTGCAACCCACGAAGCTTCCGATTCATCTTTGGAAAGGATTTCGTCGTCATTATCTTCGCTTTCTGCGTCGTCTTGCTGCAGGTGCTGTGCTATATGAATGCGTGGACTAAAGTCTATGTCCTGTTTTTTTTCTTCAAACGCTTTGGGAAGCGAAACCGTGTGATAGACTGCTTCGTATGCCGGTATGTCTTTGGGGTGGTCTTTTTCATACTGTTCGTTAAAAAATGCAGAGGAAATGTTTCTGGCTTGATCCGTATCTGTTGGATAGGGAGTTCCTCCGAAGATTGTATTAAACGCTGCAATCAGCGCCGGATGCGAACGGTAGTTTGTTTTTAAGTTTAAGTTTCCTTCTGCAAAATCTTTTGAAAGTCCGCGGAATACGCTTACATCTGCACCTCTGAAACGGTATATACTCTGTTTTTCATCGCCAACAAAGAACAGCTTGTCCGGACACAGATCTTCTACACAAGGAATTCCTTTTTCCATGCGTTCAGGTTTTTCTGCAAGCATAAAAAGCAGGTCACGCTGGGCCATGTTGTTGTCCTGAAATTCATCAATCATGATAGCCTGGAACCGCTGTTTTTCAAGTTTACGGTATTCGGGCCAGTCGCGAAGAACACAGGTTGCAAGCGATGAAGCATCTGCATACGTTATGATTTTGAGCGTCCGTTTGGTATCGTTTACAATATCCTGAAATTCGGTAAGCAGACTTGCAATCTTCTGCATTGCGGAATAGCCGTATACAAAGTTGGTAAGCTGCCTGAGGGGAGAAATACAGTCACGTAACTGATTTATGGTGTCTTTTATGTCTTCTGAGTTTTTCAGGTTTCCAGGAAGTTTTGCACTTATGCGTGAGACTCCGTCTATATATGTAAGCATGGGGGCACAGGTTTCTTGAGTAAAGATGCCTTCGTCAAGATTCGGGGATTCGGGTAATCCTTCCAGTACTGAGTCCCGGATTGTATTGTACGTTGGAGAAGTGCGGTTACCGGAGTAGCTTTCTATCAACTGAAAAAGCGTATTATACAGACTGGAGGTGTTTTCTGTCATTTTGTTCCATTGACGGATAACTTCCTGCTTTTGTCTTTCTAAGTCACCCTTAAAATCAACAGGCTCACTGATGGTTCCGTGTGTAAGAACCGGTTCTGCAAACAGTTCCTGTGCAATCTGCGCGGGATCTTTTGTCTGAATAATTCCCTGAATTGCACTGTCGCTGTTGTGCGAAAGTAAGAATGCAAGTGCTTTTTTATTTACTTCTTCGGTAAGGGTGTCGTTATCAACGGCAAAGTCAGGACTGAGTCCGTATAAATGACTGAATTTTTTTGCAATGGAAGAACAGTAGCTGTCAAAGGTTTTTATGTTTGCCTTGTAAAAATCACTTACGCTTTCAGGATCTTTTTCTTTAAGTGTCTTGTAGATTCGGCCGTACATTTCAACGGTCGCCTTGTTTGTAAATGTAAGCGTCAGAATCTGATCTACGGGAATATGTTTTTCAAATACCAGATATGCAAAGCGGGATGCAAGTACAGTTGTTTTTCCGGAACCTGCACCTGCACTGACTACTGCATTGTCGGTCATCTGTATTGTTTTTTTCTGATCTTCGTCAAATTCACGTTTCTCTTGTGCCATATTAGTCCTCTTTTTTTGCAATGACAAAAGTGCGTCTGCATACAGCCTTGAAGGTACAGGAAGCACAGGTGTTCCATTCAGGATTTGTGATTGCAAGGTCAAGCGGCCGTTCTGTTACTTCCTTTGCAAACTGTTCTGAAAGTTCAAGAAAGCGCTTTTGTGTGCTTTCAAAGTCTTTGATATAACTCTTTGCATTGCTTGATAAGAGCCTTGTTCCTACAATTCCTTTTACCTCTGCTTTCTTAAGGTTAAAGAAAACACATTCGTCTGCCTGTATGGGTGTGCTCTGGTTCGAAAGTAAATACCGGTACATGGGCATCTGAAAATCAGGAATGTCGTCATCGGTTTCTGCATATTTGTTTTTGGGAATAGCGTAGTCTGATGATTTAAAATCGATCAGTATGTATTCTCCGTCTGTGTCGTCGCGTGCAAGACAGTCAATTATTCCGTGAAAGAAATAATTTTTTCCTTCCGGTTCATAGATCAGTTCTTTTTCGGTTTCTGCAACAGAACAGCCTTCAAGTCTGGTGCACAAAACGGTAACCGCCTGTTTTAATTCGTTGTAAAAGGCTTCCTTTTTGTTAGAAAGCGTTTCTTTTGCTAAAGCGCTTGCCTCGTACAGTTCCAGCGTGCTGTGAGTACAGTCCTGTAAGAGCTGGTCATACAGGGCGGGTATTGTTTCGTTTTCTGTTCTAAACGGAAGATTTTTTTGTTTGAGTAAAACCAGAAAGTTGTGCAGTATTGCGTGACGGATATTTCCGTCTGCATACGCGTCTGTTAACTGAGCTTCATCTACATCTTCTTCAACTTTGAGATTGCTTTTTAAAAGCCACAGCCGTTTACAGGTGAAATAATTTTTTAACGCAGCCTGAGAAATTCGGAGTTTTCCGTTTTTGTACGAGTGCGTTTCTATGCTTTGTGTAATTTCTTCGGGTGCTGGATTTGTTTCTTTTACTGGGCTGTCAGACAGTGTGTTCTTCCATGCGGTAAAGCTGTCGTGTGAATGCTGTGTTACGGCTGTAAGCGGTTTGGCATTCAGAGGGTTTTGAACAGTCTGTTTTTCCTGCGAAAGGAGATCCTCCTGAATGATTCCTGTGGTGCCGGTAAAGTAACTGTGTTCAAGTGCATACGAATCGAACGTTTTTTCAGAAACAGAAAAAATCGCTCGGTTGAGGGAGTTCATTTCATACAGCTGAATGTATAAATCTGAAACGTCAGGGTCCTGCGTAATTCCTAAGGCTTCACGCTTTGTGTCGTTTAAAAAGCCCAGCTGACGGTATACCAGGGAAAGAGATTTCTGACTTGCATCAATAACACAGTGGCAGGCAAACGGTGCACAGCAGGCAACGCGATAGGGCAGAATCTGAACGCCGGTGTTTTCCTCCTGAGCAACATACATCTTACCGGAAAGATATTCGGTAAAGAAACTGTACGGAGACGGAACGGTGCAGTCAGGATAGCTGTTCTCTAAATCAATCAGAAGCCGTAATTCGGAAATACAGCGGCTTATGATTCTGTTACTTGCAGGATCCCATTGTTCTGTGTCAAAGAATGCATCTCGGAAGGCAAAATACTTTGACCTCAATTCATCAAAAGTCTTAGCCTGTACCATTGCAGTTGACAGTTTTTTGAGTGATAAATAATAGCTTTTGATAAGTTCGTTGAGCCGGTTGACCGGGTGCTTGAATGCATTTTCCCACGGGTCCTGCAGTTTACCGTCTTTTTCAAAGGCACAGATGCAGTTGTTTTCTTTTCCAAACTGAATTAATTCCTGATTCAGTTTCTGTTCTTTCCACGGAAGTGCATTGTTTGTCAAAAGTCGACGCATGCTTTCAAAAGAAAAATTATTCTGAACACAGTCACTGAGTGAAGTAAAAAAAGAGCCTGCAAGGGTTTTTGTAAGTTCTTTACCGTTTCTGCGCACGAAGGGAATTTCTTGAAGTACAAAATCGCGCTCCAGGTAAGGGGCGTACGTTTCCAGATCCGGAACATCAACTGCTATATCAGTCCAGGCAATGCCTTCTTTTTCATGCAGGTTTCGGATGGTTCCTGCCAGCTGATGGATTTCTATGCGTGCGTTTGCGTATTTGTTTACAACGGTCTCCTGTGTACGCGGAGGGACATGAATGAGCGTAATGGTTTTTGAAGATTCGAGTATGGGTTTGTATTCCAGATAATCCATAAGAATTTCAGGAAAGAAAATAATGTATTTGTTCTCATCTTCCTTGAAGGGTGGTGTTTCCCATGCGGGATCAAACAGATTGTATCTGTCAAGAAATTCGGTATACCGCTGATGCAATGTTAGAAAGTCTGAGTCTTCTTCGTCTGCACTCATTCCGCTTTTTTCAAAACGTTTTTTCCATATGTTAAGGGAAGGAAGCAGAGAAGAAATCCATGAGGTAAAGCCTGCACTCTGCTTTGCAAACGGTTGTGCAATGATTGATTTAAAAATCGGTTTCTCTGCGTTTTCTGAAGTAATCCGGGATGCAAAAACTGTCCGTAGGGCCTGAGGTATGGCCGTTCTTGTCTGATGGATACTCCTGATAGAGGTGCTTTTAAAATCATCCCAGGCAGTAAAGCGTTCCATGGCAACTGCCTTTGCATCTGAAACAAGTGTTGTCCGGTCTGCCCATAAATCAGCGGCGGTCTGTGTCGGAAAAACAAAAATGGTATTGTTGTCCTGTATGTTGCTGCAAATAGTCTGTTCAATAATAGAGTGTTCCACAGTAATCCTCTTCTTTAATTATAGAGTATGAACTTTGGTCTTGTCCAGTTTAGTTTAGTTGAATGTATTATCATTTTATGATACTATCAGAAAAATCATGGAGGACTTTTATGGCTAAACGTTCAGATAATGCAACAAAAGGGATTGCACGAGCTCCCCACCGTTCACTTTTTTATGCAATGGGGTATACAGATGAAGAGTTAGAACGCCCGCTTGTGGGTGTCTGCTGTGCTAAGAATGAAATAATTCCCGGTCATTTTGATCTTGATAAAATTGCAGATGCCGTTAAAGCCGGAATCCGTATGGCTGGCGGAACTCCTATAGAATTTCCTGCAATCGGTGTGTGTGACGGAATTGCAATGGGCCATGAGGGTATGAAGTATTCTCTGGTTACCCGTGAACTGATTGCCGACAGCGTTGAATGTGTTGCCACTGCTCATCAGTTTGATGCGCTGGTCATGATTCCAAACTGCGATAAAATTGTTCCCGGTATGCTTATGGCTGCAGCCCGTCTTGACTTGCCGACCGTTTTTGTTTCCGGTGGTGCAATGATGCCCGGTCACTTACCCAGCCACGAAGAAGGAAATCCGTATTCAGATAAAAATCTTTCGCTTACCGATATGTTTGAAGGCGTTGGTGCTGTTGCCTCTGGAAAAATCACTGAAGCTCAGCTGTGCGAAATGGAACATGTTGCCTGTCCCGGCTGCGGTTCTTGCTCCGGTATGTTTACCGCTAACAGTATGAACTGTCTTACCGAAGTGCTGGGACTTGGTCTTCCCGGTAACGGAACCATTCCTGCAACAACTGGTGCACGTCTTGCACTTGCAAAGCATGCGGGTATGGCAGTTATGAACCTATACAACAAAGGTATTACTGCACGCAAAATGATGACGGCTGACAGTTTCAGAAATGCACTTGCTGCAGATATGGCACTGGGCTGTTCAAGCAACACTATGCTGCACGTTCCTGCAATCATGCACGAAGCGGGACTTGAACTTGACTTGCATGAAGTAAACGAAATTTCTGAACGCACTCCAAACCTGTGTCATCTTGCACCTGCAGGACATACCTTTATCTGTGAATTAAATGATGCCGGTGGAGTTCAGGCTGTTCTTGCTGAGCTTGCAAAAAAGAAGCTGATTAAAACAGATCTGATTACTGCAACCGGAAAAACCATTGCTCAGAATATTGCCGGTGTAAAAAACCGTAATCCTGAAATCCTTCGTCCTATTGAAAATCCGTTCAGTGCAACTGGCGGTATTGCAGTTCTGTTTGGTAACCTTGCTCCCAACGGAACCGTCGTAAAACGCAGTGCCTGTGCTCCTGAGCTTATGAAACATACCGGACCTGCCCGTGTCTTTAATGACGAAAGCGAAGCTATGGAAGCAGTTCAGAAACGTAAGATTAATCCCGGTGATGTTGTCGTAATCCGTTACGAAGGACCGAAAGGCGGACCGGGTATGCGTGAAATGCTTGCCGTAACTGCTGCTCTTGCGGGTCAGGGACTGGACAAACAGGTTGCCCTTATTACCGACGGCCGTTTCAGCGGGGCTACACGCGGTGCATCGTTAGGTCACTGTTCTCCGGAAGCTGCTGACGGCGGACCTATTGCGCTGGTGCAGGAAGGCGACAAAATTACGCTTGATATCAACAACTATAAAATTACCCTTGAAGTAAGCGATGAAGAACTTGCAAAGCGTAAGGCAGCATGGAAAGCTCCCGAGCCTAAAGTAACACATGGTTACCTTGCACGCTATGCAAAACTGGTTTCTTCTGCAGACAAAGGTGCAATCCTTCAGTAGGCGTAATGAGAAAAGAGAATTATTTTCTGAATATTGCTGATGGAGCAGAACTGTGGATTGACCGCTGGGTTCCTGATGAAGGTTCTGAAATAAAAGGCATAATTCAGTTTCACATCGGAATGGAAGAGTGGACCGGCCGCTATGACGAACTGGGCACCTTCTTTTCCAATGCAGGCTTTGTGTTCAATACCTATGATTTCCGCGGACATGGAAAAACTGCCTTAAATGCAGAGAAAAAACACAAGGGACTCATGGGTAAAATTGCCGACAAAGAAGGATTTAACAGAGCCATTGAAGATTTGCATTGTGTCATTCAGGACTGCGAAAACGCATTTCCTGGTAAAAAAGTTATTCTTATCGGTTATTCATTCGGGTCTTTTGTAAGTCAGGGCTTTATAGAAAAGTATGGTGCAGAAATTGCTGCCTGTGTTTTGTGCGGAACAAAAGGTCCCACTCAGTTTGTTAACTGGATAAGCACGCTTGTTGGCCGCATTGACTGTCTGTTTGGACGGGACAAAAAAGCGTCAGTGCTGCATCACGTTCCTGACAGAATGTATGCAAAACGGATTCCTAAAGAAATTGCAAAGAAAAACTGTCTTGCCTGGATGGCAGCAGATCAGTCTGTAGTAGAAGCGTACATTGCTGACCCGCTGTGCAGTAACGGTTTTGTGCGTTCATTCTTTGTTGATATGATGGGCGGCTGTCTGCAGATACATAAGCGCAGGAACATGAAAAAAATTCCTGCCGAATTTCCTGTCCTGTTTGTATACGGAGAAGATGACCCTGTCGGCGGTTACGGTAAGACAATCAGAAAACTTGAAGAACTGTACAAAAAAAACGGCATGACCCGCATAGAAGAAAAAGTCTATGAAGGCTGCCGTCATGAAGTCTTCCAGGATTACTGCAAAGCTCAGGTTATGAACGATGTCTTATCCTGGGTTACGGAAAAAATTCTGTAAACAGATTATGCATTCGGTACCGCGGGGTTTCCGTCCTGATCCATTACACCTTCATCGGTAATGAAGTATGTCTTTATGGGCGGGAATCCGTTAAAGGCAACACTTGCGTATGTTGAAGTATATGCGCCTGTGGTAAGCCAGTACAGTTTGTCGCCGCTTTTTAGATCAACCGGCAGTTTGTATTTTTCATCTTCATACAGAATGTCTGCACTGTCGCAGGTAGGCCCTGCAATAATAACTTCACCTTCGCGTCCCTGACCGTCTTTGTCGGTAATGACCGGATACTTGATTGATTCATCCAGTGTTTCAATAAATCCGTTAAACTTTCCTGCATCAAGGAATACCCAGCGCTGCAGGGCAGTGTTGTTTTTGCGGGAAATAAGTACAACTTCTGAAGTAAGAATACCGCTGTCGCCAACTAAAGAACGTCCCGGTTCCAGAATGATGGTGGGAATGCTTTCGCCAAAGTCATCCTGCAGATAGCGGGTAATTTCGGAAGCATAATCGCTTAAATCGTTTGTGGGCTGAATGTACTGTGCGGGGAATCCTCCTCCCATGTTTATCATGGAAAGACGGATATCTTCTTCATCTTCAAGCGACTGGAACAGATACTTAGTCTTTGCAATTGCGTCGTTCCACGAACCAATGTCGCGCTGCTGACTTCCTACATGGAAACTGATGCCGTACGGGGTAAGACCGGAGTTTCGTGCCTGAACCAGAAGATCGTATGCCATGTCGGGGTGACAGCCGAATTTGCGTGAAAGCGGCCAGTCTGCAGTAGAAGAATTTTCAACCAGAATGCGTACATAGACCTTAGAACCAGGAGCATATTTTGCAATGTTTTTCAGATCTTCTTTTGAATCTGTTGCAAACATGCGTACGCCTTTTTCGTAAAAGTATTTGACGTCCTGTGCTTTTTTAATTGTATTTCCGTAAGAAACACGGTCTGCACTGATTCCCAGAGAAAGCACTTTGTCCAGTTCGTAACGGGATGCAATGTCAAAATTAGATCCCAGCTGATCCAGCATGCGCAGTACGGGGACACCGGGGTTAGCCTTTACTGCATAATAAATGAGCGCATACGGAAATGAATCCTTAAGCTGAATAAAGTGATTTTTGATGGTGCGAAGATTCACAAAAATGTTGGGGGTAGAAAAGTTTTCTGATGCATCGCGGAAAGCCTTCCATTCGTAATCCGAAATAAAATCCTTGCGGTTGAACATGTGCGTTCCTCCCGTAAAAATAAATTAGTGAAAGCGATACTATCATAAATTACCGATTGGTGCTACTGTTTTTGTAAAAAAAATTGTATTTTTTCTGTATGTATTGAAAATAACGCTTAAAAAAGTTACTATATGCGATATCAATTTTAAGAGGATTTGTGCCATGGTGATGAACGGTTCACGCGTAGTGATTGAATGTCTTGTCGAGCAGGGAGTTGATACAGTTTTCGGATATCCGGGAGGAGCCATTCTTAACATTTATGATGAGCTGTATAAAAACTCTGACCGCATAAAGCATATCCTTACTGCACACGAACAGGGTGCATCTCATGCTGCAGACGGCTATGCACGTGCTACCGGCAAAGTAGGTGTTGTATTTGCTACTTCAGGTCCGGGAGCAACCAATCTGGTTACCGGCATTGCAACTGCCTATATGGATTCAAGTCCAGTTGTTGCCATTACATGCAATGTTCCCACTCCGCTTCTGGGTAAGGACAGCTTTCAGGAAATAGACATTACCGGCGTTACCATGCCCATTACCAAGCATAACTTTATGGTTCATTCTATTGATGAACTTGCAACTGTCATTCGCGAAGCCTTTGCAATTGCAAAAAGCGGCCGTCCAGGTCCTGTGCTTATAGACATTCCTAAAGAAGTTACCGCTGCTCAGATTGATTTTGAACCGCTTGCTTCTGGTGCCGATGCAAAACAGGCAGTTACCTCTGTGCAGACAAGCCTGAACCGCGTTCTTGAAGCTGCCGTTCCTTCTGATGAAGAAATTGCGGCTGCTGCAAAAATGATTAACGAAGCCGAACGTCCGGTTATCTATGCAGGCGGTGGAATCTGTATCAGTAACGCAAGTGAAGAACTGCTTGCCTTTGCAAAAAAAGCAGATATCCCTGTTACTGAAAGTCTTATGGCTCGTGCTGCATTCCCGTCAAGTTCACTGTTGTGTCTGGGTATGGTTGGTATGCACGGAACAAAAGCAAGTAATATGGCCATTACCGAAAGCGATGTGGTGCTTGCCCTTGGTGCACGTTTTTCTGACCGCGTTATTTCAGATGCGTCAAAGTTTGCTCAGAACAGCAAAGTGCTGCATATAGACATTGACCCTGCAGAAATCAACAAGAACATTCCGTCAGCGGGTGCACTGGTTGGCGACGTTAAGAGTATTCTTTCACGCTTACTGCCGCTCATTCAGGAAAAAAAGCACACCGAATGGCTGAACACTATTGCTGAATGGAAAGCTCAGGTTCCGCCCAGTTACAATACACCGCGTAAAGACAGCATCAATCCTAAGTTTATCTGTGAGTGCATTCACTCTGTTGCCGGAGACGATGCATTCATTACTACTGAAGTTGGTGAGCATCAGATGTGGACAGCTCAGTTCTATCCGTTTGAAAAACCGCGTACCTTCGTTACTTCCGGCGGTCTTGGAACAATGGGATTCGGTACAGGGGCAGCAATGGGAATACAGTTTGCCCGACCTGATGCACGTGTGGTTCACATTGCTGGAGACGGTTCATTCCGCATGAACTGTAATGAGCTTGCAACGATCCAGCATTACAATCTTCCCATCGTAATTGTTGTGATTAATAACGGAACGCTGGGTAATGTGCGCCTGTGGCAGAAACTGTTCTATTCAAAACGCTACAGTGCAACAACACTGGATTTTGGCCCTGACTGGGTAAAGCTTGCTGATGCATACGGAATTCAGGGATACCGTGCAGAAAATGAAGCAGAGTTTGAAAAGGTATTCAAAAAGGCATTTGCTTCCGGAAAACCTGCGGTCATTGATGCAAAGGTTGATATAGACGAACTTGTGTTACCGATGGTTCCTGGAGGAAAACCTATTTACAATCAAATCATGAGCGTTTCGGAGCAGTTTGTATGAGTAGAGAATGTCAGCACAACCGCACGCCCTTGCTACGGTTGTGGGTGCCAGGTGGAAAACCGATTTACAATCAGATTATGAGCGTGTCGGAGGCTTTTGTATGAAAGATGCAAAAGTAATTCATGAGTCAGGCGAAGATTACATTGAAGCAGTCCTGATGCTGCAGCGTGAAAACGGAGAAGCCCGCTCTGTTGACGTTGCAAAAAAACTGGGTGTTTCAAAACCAAGTGTCAGCCGCGCCATGAGCATTCTTTCTGACTCAGGATATATTATCATGAGTGAGACGGGAGCACTTGAACTTACGGCTAAAGGCAAAAAACATGCACAGGAAGTGTACGAACGCCACCTTTTGCTGACTCAGTTTCTTATAAAGATAACCGGTGTTTCTGAAACAAAGGCAGAAGAAACCGCATGCCGTATTGAGCATGATATAGACGAAGAAATTACAAAAGGCATTCAGAAATGGATGCGGGAAAACGCATAATGCACGGAACAATGACAGATGACAACCACAAGGCTTTGTGGAGCGGTCGGTTTGCAGACGGCCCTGATGCTGCTGCAGTAGAATTTGAAACTTCCATCTTTGTAGATGAGCGCATGGCTCTTGATGATATTGCCGGCTCTATTGCTCATGCTACGATGCTTGGCGAACAGAAAATTATTCCTAAAGCAGACGCTGTAAAAATTGTTACTGGACTTAAGCAGATTCAGAAAGACTTACAGAGCGGAAAGCTGACTGTAGACTACAGTGCAGAAGACATTCATTCGTTTATTGAAGCAACCCTTACTGACCGTATTGGGGAAGCAGGAAAAAAACTGCACACAGGACGCAGCCGCAATGATCAGATTGCACTTGATGAGCGTCTGTACCTTCGCCGCATGATTCCTGTCCTTCAGCAGAAAATTATAACTACAATTGAAGCGTTGTGTGCCATTGCTCAGAAACATACGGACACGCTGCTTACCGGATACACACACATGCAGCATGCTCAGCCGGGAACCCTTGCACAGCATCTTCTGGCGTGGGCCTTTATGCTTAAGCGTGACTGGGACCGGTTTAACTCAAGTCTTGACCGTATAGCGCTTTCTCCGTTGGGAAGTGGTGCCCTGCAGGGAAGTACGCTTCCGTTAAGCCGTGAGTCGGTTGCCTCTCAGCTGGGATTTAAAGGGGTAACGGAAAACTCGCTTGATTCAGTTTCTGACCGTGACTACTGCATTGAGTTTACCTTTGACTGTGCCATGCTGCAGCAGCACCTGAGCCGCATGTGCGAAGAAATTGTGCTGTGGTCTACAACAGAATTTGGTTTTGTTGAACTGAGTGAAAAATGGTCTACCGGTTCTTCCATCATGCCGCAGAAAAAAAATCCTGACTTTGCAGAACTGATTCGCGGTCGCACCGGAAAAGTGTATGGCGATGTTATTAACCTTCTGACTATGGTAAAGGGACTTCCGCTTGCCTATGACCGTGACCTGCAGGAAGACAAGGCACCGCTGTTTGACGCACTGGATACGGTTGATGCAAACCTTACGGTGTTTACGGCAATGGTTTCAAGTGCAAACTGGAATGCAGACCGTATGGCAAAAAGCTGCGAGGGTGGCTTTGCAAATGCTACCGATGTTGCAGAATATCTGGTGCGTAAGGGCATGCCGTTCCGTACTGCTCATTCGGTTGCAGCAAGTGCTGTGCGTAAGGCAATAGATGCAGGTCTTACCCGCATAGAAGATCTTTCGCTTAATGAACTTGAGGACTGTTCTTCTCTGATAGAAGAAGATATTTATGACCTTATTACACCGGAAAAATGTGTGGACTCACGCAGAACGACCGGTGCTCCGTCTGCAAAGTCTACAAAAACTCAGCTAAAACAGCTTTTGTCTTTCTGTAAGAAAAACAGATAGCGGTAATACAGACGGCGTTTATTGACGGGCCAGCTGTACTGTTTCTCCGTATTGGTTGATATGGGGAGACAGCATGCCGTTAGAAATAGTCATCTCCTCTTCAGCGTCGGGTTCCCATGTTATAACGATGGTACCGTTCTGCGCAGCATTTCCGGTATAGGTAAAGGAATCGCCGCTAGAAGACGGATCAGAAGTTGAACCGATAATGACGGTCTCCTGATATACTGTGCCGGTTCCGTCTGAATAGAAGGTGTAGGTAAGCGTGTATTCAATGTTTCCTTCTTCATTTAAACGACCGGTTGAGGAATCTGTTATGAATGTTCCAGAATAAACTGCGGTTGTTGTTCTCTGATTTCCGTTATCACATGAAGTAAAGGCTAAGGCTGTAAAAAGCAGTGCACATACAGAAATAAGCTTAAGTGCGTGTTTCATAGGTCTTCTCCTGATTGTTTAATTTTTGCAGTCAGCGGGCAATACTGAGCGTTACCCTGCTGCATAATAATTGTAATCCCCATAAAAAAGCTGTGCCAACTGTTTTGTAACGATATTGACCAAAAGTATTGAAAGTGATAGTATGGTTGTCCATACTGTATACTTGGGTCGTACTGGGTGCGTCGCATTTTAGTATAGCCTGCGTACAGTAAAAATATGTATCTTAGCTCTTGAACCCGTTCGCAAGAGAGCTATATGGAGGACAAACAAGTGGTAAAGATCAGACTTAAGAAGTTTGGTACTAAGAAGCGTCCCTACTACAGAATCGTAGTTCAGGATGTCCGCAAGCCCCGTGATGGAGCTACTGTGGAAGAAATCGGCTTCTATCATCCGATTGACACGGAGGATAAACAGATTTCCTTCAAAGAAGACCGCGCAAAGTACTGGCTCAGCGTTGGCGCACAGCCTACACCGATCGTAAAGAAGATTTTCAATACGAAAGGACTGTCAGTAAAAGGCGAATCGCTTAACAAGTAAGTTCGGCAAGGAGCAAGGGTATGGAAAAAGACCTGATTGAATACATCGCAAAATCACTGGTCGATGACCCCAATGCAGTCTCTGTAACCGAAACCGAAGGTGAACGTGGCCCTGTATTGCAGCTGCGCGTTTCTCCGGGCGATATTGGCAAAGTTATTGGCAAATACGGTCGCATCGCAAAAGCCTTGCGCACGGTACTGAGCGCTTCTGCCAACAAAGACGGAAAGCGGTACAGTCTTGATATTTTAGACTGACGGTGACCAATGACGCAGAATTTTGTTGTAGGGATTATCCGTGGCACTCATGGTGTAACGGGTGAGTTCAAAGTTGAAAGCACTTCCGGCGAGTACGATCATTTTTCGCGTATGCAAGAAGTGACTTTGTCAGACGGAACGGTATCAAAGCTTTTCAAAGTGGAATACACTAAAGAAACTTCCGCAACGCTGTACATGAAATTAGCGGGAATAAATACCCCTGAAGAAGCTGCAAGATTCAACAGGTGGCAGATCGTAGTTCCACGCAAAAACGCACGTCCCTTGCAGAAGGGCGAGTGGTATATCGAGGACCTGAAGGGTTGCTTGGTATGGTATAAGGAAACGGCGGGTAGTACCGCACCGGTCACGGATTCTGATGAGTGCGTGATTGGAACAGTCACAGACGTAACGGAAGGCGGATCAGGTTATCTCGTTGAGATTTTGCTGTCCGAGGGTTGCAGTCTGCTTGCTGATAACATCAAGTTTACCAAGAGCGGAAAAATCCGTTCAGTTTATGTTCCCTTCAAGGAGCAGTTTATTGGTCAGGTTGATGTAGAAAACAAACGGATGCAGCTGATGCACCTCTGGATTCTGGAGTAAGTCCATGAAATTTACTGTGCTGACCTTGTTTCCCGAAATTCCGCGTGCCTTTTTTGAAACTTCGATCATGGCAAAGGCGGTAGAGCGGGGAATTATTGCCTACGATTTGGTGAATGTCAGGGATTTTGCCTATGACAAGCACAAGACTTGTGACGACGCAACCTATGGCGGGGGAGCCGGACAGTTACTGTTACCGGAACCTCTTGGACGTGCACTTGACAGTGTAGAGGCGTACAAAAAGCATGTGATTTATGTCACTCCGAGCGGTGTACCCTTTACTCAGAAAAAAGCGCAGTCGTTAAGCCAGAAGGACGAACTTGTATTTATCTGCGGAAGATACGAAGGTATTGACCAGCGGATTATTGATCTGTATGTGGATGAAGAAATCTCTATTGGAGATTACGTCATGTCATCCGGCGAAGTTGCTGCTACTGTCATCATAGACAGTGTGTATCGGCTTGTAGAGGATGTAATCACATCGGAATCACTTGACGAGGAAAGTTTTTCAGGCGGACTTTTGGAATATCCCCAGTATACAAGGCCAAATGTGTACAAGGGTCTGGAAGTACCGGAAGTTCTTACCGGTGGCAACCATGAACAAATCCGAAAGTGGCGTCTTAAAAAGAGCCTGCAGAAGACTCTGCTGAACCGGCCCGAGCTGATTCAACAGGCACGTTTGACGGGTACTCTTTCTGAAGAAGCACAAAAGATGATCGAAGAACTTGCGGAACATGCAGACTACAAAAATGACCGCAAGCAGCGCAAAAAGCTTCGTTCCATTCAGGAAAAGCTCAAGCGCCAATAAATGGAGAAAAACTATGGATCTGATTAAGACTATTGAAGAACAGCAGAAACGTCCCGGAACAGGTGCGTTTTCAGTCGGAGATACTGTCCGCGTTCACTTCGAAATCGTAGAAGGAAAGACAAAGCGCGTTCAGGTTTTTGAAGGACTGGTGTTGTGCTTTAAGAATGCAGGTGTACGCCGCACATTCACAGTACGCAAGATCAGCTACGGTGTTGGTGTTGAACGTGTATTCCCGGTTAACAGCCCCCGCATTGTAAAGGTAGAGGTTGTTCGCCCCGGTAAAGTTCGCCGTGCAAAGATTTACTATGTACGCGAAAAGATCGGTAAGGATGCAAAAATCAAAGAACTTATCGGTTCTAAGGCTCGTGCACATATTGCAGCAGCAAACGAAGCAGCAGAAAAATCATCTGCAGCTCACGCAGCTGACACACAGAAGACTGCAGAAGCTGCAAAATAAGCTTTTGTAGCGCAAAGGTTGCCTGAGGTTTCTTGGGCAGCCTTTTTTGTTTTAAATCAAGATGTAGCGTTTATGCAGCAAATCCCCGTTCAGTTTATTCAGACACAGAACATTCCGTCGCTCTTGCAGCAGTCAAGCTTAAAAAGCGGAGTCAATGTGTTTGTGCGGGTACTGCAGAATAACGGTAACGGTTCATACCTGGTCTCTTTTGCAGGTAACCGGTTTGAAGTTCACAGTGAGCGCACGCTGGAAGCAGGACAGTCTTTTCCTGCGCTCTTAAAAGTAGAAGGACAGCACCTTTTGGTAATACCGCAGCAGACAGAAAGTTCAGGAGTGGTGCAGAATACCGTGTACTCTCAGCTTATGGCCATGGGACTTCCTGCATCAGAAGTAACGGTTTTTTTAGTGCAGTTTTTTCAGCAGACAGGCCTTCGCATAGATACAACGCTCATGAACAAAGCCCTGCAGCTTGCACAGCGGTTTCCCGGAAAAGAAAAAGAGGCCGCAGAAGCAGCAGTTATGCTTAAGTCAAACGGCATAGAGCCCACAGAAGATGCCATTCGTTCCCTTTTGGCGTCACTTACGGCTCAGACAAATACCGAAAATCAGCAAAATCCTTCAAATAAAGAAAACAATACCGATTCACAGAAATCTGACAGAATAGATTCCGCAGAAAAAGATGATTTTTTGCACAAACTGTATGCAGAGGGGGCAGCAGGTAACGGAAATGAAGGTCTTCTTGCCTTTATGAATCATCTTGCAGTTTCTGACCACCACTGGCTTTTTTTACCGGTCGAATGGAACGGTCTGGATTGTCCCTGTACGGGTACCTTACGGCTTCTTTTAGATACACAGGAGCAGACGGTCCTTCGTATGGTAAGTGACATTAAAACCCTTGCCTGTAAGTATTTTTTTGTGCTATATTATGAGGCAGGAACTTTGAGTAAGGTAACGTTTTGTACGGAACCTCCGCTTTCAGACGCTGATACGGCGGTGAATGCGGTAAAACGTTCGTTTATGCAGTCGGAGCAGTTTATGTCAGTTCCGGTTGTATACGATGAGCATGCAGTGCTTGACGGTGCGTTTACAACACGCCAGGAGCCTGTGTCGTTTGCTCAGGAGCGGTAGCAGATGGACAGTGCAGTTGCCTTACGGTACCCGAAAGATAAAGAAGCTCCGGTAATTGCGGCAAAAGAAACCGGGTATCTTGCGCGCCGTATGGTACAGATTGCACAGGAGAACAACATTCCCGTTGTACAGGATCAAATGCTGGAAAGTGTGCTTTCGGTACAGGAAATAGGCCAGTGTATTCCAGAGCACACCTGGTATGCGGTAGCTGCAATTTTTGCGTCTATAGCGCGTATGGAAAAGGATAGAGGTAAAGTATGAAACAGCAGTATGAGCGGATTCCCTGTGAGTCAATTTCTGAAGGGATTATTTTTTCAGAACCCGTTTATTTTGATGATGGAGAGAACATGTTTCTTGCTCCGTGCCGCACTGCAAAAGCATATCATGTCGCCGTCCTTAAGCGCTGGAATATACCGTATCTTTTGACTGCCGGAAGAATCATTACCTCTGAAGAACTGCTTGAACTGAACAAAGAAAAAGAACGTCTTGAAGCCGTAGAAGAAGTCGAGGAACTGGAAGATTTTGAAGACCTCTGAGACAGGCCGTGAGGGAGAGGATAAAGCAGCCCTGTACTTAAGTCAGCACGGCTATACAATAATAGAGCGCAACTTCCGTACCCGTCTTGGAGAAATCGACATTATTGCCTTACAAAATGACACCCTGGTATTTGTTGAAGTAAAACATCTTCCCCATGGGGATATAGATACGCTTTCTGCGCTTTTAGGTAAGCAGAAACAGCAAAACATTATTAAAACTGCTAAATGTTACCTCCAAAAATATCGACAATATAGTAACGGGTACATTCGATTCGATGTACTTGCACTTGATGTTCCGGGACTGGAACCGGTACATCATATTGTGAACGCTTTTTCGGAGTAAACTATGTCTGTTCCAAAAAACTCTATCAATCGCTCGGTCGTATCGGTGCGCATAAAGGACTTGCAGAAAAAGATACAGGACGAGTCGTATCTGGATAATGCCATAGATAGAATTGCGGTAATCATCAGCAGACAGCTGGTTGAAGGACGCAGTACTACAGGCAATTCAGCGGCTTTCCTGGTGCAATGATAGTCCCAGGCATAAACGAAAGGCGAGGGGAACTGGTTCCGGACTGTATCCAGCATGCAGTCCGGTTTTTTTTGTCTTTAAGCCATCTGTCTTAGTATTTTTTCCAGAATGATGGAGAGAAGAAAATTATTATTGTGTAGAATTCAAGACGACCAGCCACCATCATAAAGCAGTACCACCATTTAATAGGTGCTGCTAGTGCCGCATAATTGTTTGCAGGCCCCAATGCGTTGAATGCTGGTCCAACATTACCTAACATACTTACCGCTCCTGTAAAAGAACTAAATATGTCAAGACCAAACATGCAAGCAAAGAGTGTTGTTATAACTAACAGAATTACATAAATAAAGAAGAAGGCCGCAACAGAAAATACAACATCTTTTCTGCCTGGTTCTTGATCGAGGCGGATTGTAAATACTCCGTGTGGATGAATGATGTGTCGAATTTCATTATGAAATTGCTTTGAAAGAATAACCCATCGTATAACTTTAACTCCACCAGAGGTTGAACCAGAACAACCACCTATAAAGAAGAGCATAAATATAACTGCTTGACTTGCATAAGACCATGTTGTGTAGTCATCTGTTGCAAATCCTGTCGTGCTCATAACAGAAAGCGTTTGAAAGGAAGTGTAGCGTAATGATTGCAAAAATGAACCGTAATGCTGTATTTCGCACAGGGCAATAAATAAAATTGAACCAAAGACAATACACAGGTATACTTTCAATTCTGAATTACGTTTAACAAGCGAAAAGCGTTTTGTAAACAAATAATAGTAGAGCGTAAAGTTTATACCTGCAAGGAACATGAAGGAAGAACAAATAATGTCAACTGCCAGTGAATTGTAAGAACCAATGCTTGCGTTTCGTGTCGAAAATCCGCCGGTACCTAAGGTTGCAAATGCGTGGCTTAAAGCGTCTATAAAATCCATACCTGCAATCATAAGTAAAATTGTTTCAACTACGGTCATTCCTGCATAAATGAACCATAATAGTTTTGCTGTTGTGGTAATTTTTGGAGTGAACTTGCCTTTTTCTGGTCCTGTTGTTTCTGCCTTGATAAGCTGGAAACCGCCTACTCCCAAAATAGGAAGCAGTGCAACGGTAAGCATAACTATTCCCATGCCACCAATCCAGTGCATTTGGCATCTCCACAAATTTATACTGCGGGGCAAAACTTCTATGTCATTTACAATAGTTGCACCAGTAGTTGAAAAACCGCTACAACTTTCAAAAAAAGCATCAGTCAGGTTAGGAATGGCACCGCTTGCGTATAGCGGAATGACACCGAAGGCAGTTGCGGTAAGCCATGCAACAGCAACAACTACAAAAGAACTGCGTATGCTTAACTGTACCTTCTGTTTTCGTCCGATTAAAAAGAAAAAGACGAATACGAGCCAGCTTACAAGCATGGGGATTGCAAAACAGGGAATAACGTCCTGTTCTCCGTGATAAAGCGCCACTCCTATTGGTAACAGGTAGGTCGTTCCTACAATGGCAATGATTGCCGAAATTATCTTAGCAAACGAAAGAAACATTATTCTGCTCCGCTGAACAAATCAAGGATTTTTCTGTCTCCTGTCTTTGTGATAAGAACCAGATGGTCTCCGCTGGTAAGGACTGTATCTCCCGCAGGAATTTCGTACTGAGCATTACCGGGTTTGCGTACCAGAAGCAACAGATATTCTCCCGGTCTTGAAATGTTTTTAAGCGTTTTGCCTACCATTTTGCTTGAAGCAGGTAAGTCGCATTCTATGATTTCAAAATCGCCGCTGGAGATGGTATGAATGCCGGTTACTGACTTTCCGCGCAGGTGGCTCATAATTGAGTCTACAACGGTGTCTCTAAGCGGAACAACAACATCAACTCCCAGTTTGCGGGCAATGTCGCTGAAGGCAGAGTGGGCTACCAGTGCAACGGTTTTTCTTACTCCCAGAGATTCCAGGTAAGCCGAAACAACCATGTTCATTTCGTGATTGTGAGTTGCACAGATTACCAGGTTGAATTTATCAAGTCCTTCCTCGGTAATAAAGCCTTCGTCCGTTACGTCTGCACAGAACACCGTTGCAGAAGGAAAGCGCTCGCTTGCCTGGTCACACAGTTTTTTGTCGCTGTCAACAATGACAAAATCCTGCGTAATTTGTTTTGTGCTGTGGAACATTTTTTTGAAAATAGAAGTCTTTGATTTTTGCATGATGCGGTCGGCAACAATAGTACCGATTTTACCGGCACCTACAAGGGCTACTTTTTTCAGTTCTTCAATATGAGTTCCGCAGAGAGAAAGCAATTCCTGAACATCATCTCTGTCTGCCAGTACGCCGATTGAGTCTCCTGCATGAAGAATGGTATCTCCGCTCGGTAAACTGGTAGCATCATCCTGTTCGACATAAACCAGAATAAACTTTTTTTGCGTAAGATTGCGTATGTTTTTTACAATAATGCCGTCAAGCTTAGAACCCTGTTCTATCTGAATGCGTGACAGTTCGTATTTTGAATTTCCAAAGGTAACAACATCGGTAATGGCACCGTGTTCTACTGCACGAACGATTGCTTCTGCCGCCTCAATATCCGGGTGGATCATAAAGTCAATGCCGTACAGCGGACGGTGATCTTTTGCAAAGGTATCTGCGTGATGTTTTTTTGCAGCAGTCTGGTTTACATAGTAATCGTAGTTGCGTACGCGTGCAATTTTTAAAAGCTTGGGATATACCGCATCAACGAGCGAACAGGTTATCATGTTCAGTTCGTCACTGTCGGTTACACAGACAAGTGCATCTGCTTTTGCAATGCCTGCTTCTTCCAGGTTTTCAAGGTTATTGCCGTTAGCCTGCATGACCGTACAGTCAAGACGGTTGCTTGCATGGCGGACAACATCTTCATCATTATCTAGTATTACAACGTCATTCTTTTCACTGATGAGACGCTTTGCTAACTGCACACCGGTAAAACCGGCGCCTATGATTACTATTTTCATTGTTACTGAGCGTCGTTTTCTTCGCCTGCCAGTTCTTCTACAGCTTCTGCTTCTTCAACTTCTGTGTTAAGGCGGGACTTTCTGTTTGCTGAGCCGATTACGGCACCGCTTAACACTGCAATGCTGATTAATGCTGCAACGCCTGCTTCAATGAATCCGCCGGGAATAAAGAAGGTTCCCAGTAAAAGACCAAAGCCCCAGCCGGGGAATGAAACCTGGAACTGTTTTGCAGTGATGAAAAACAGTGCAACGGCTACAAAGAAAGAGTTTGCGCAGGAACCCATAAAGGCTGCAATTCCGCCGCTCAGGATTTTTGGAAGTCTTATTGAATCAAGTAATTCCTGTAATCCCCAGACAACGATCGGAATAAACAGACGGGGAACAATGGAGATAAACGGATTTACAAAGAACGGATCCAGAATGCCCGTCGGGTTAAGTGCTGCCTGAATCAGGCTGAACAGACCGAAGATAAATGCTGTGCCCAGTCCGGGGAACAGACCTGCAATCAGTGTTACTAAAATAACGGGGATGTGCATGATGGTAAACGAGATAACGGGACTTAAGGTAATGAATCCTAAGCGTGTAATTCCCAAGATAACGATGAGTGCACCGAATGCTCCCGTCATTGCAAGCTTAAATGCAAGACCCTGTTTTGAACTTTCCATAAAAAAACCTCAATAAATTAGTTAAACCTTCTCTTCATGGTAATTCTATCAGACCTTGCGGGTTTATTCAAGATTACTGCACCTTAGGCAACGGGTACGTCCTCGCAGGCAATGACATCTACTCCAGTACTTAAAATATCATGTATCAGGATATCGCCTTCGTGTACGGGAGCAGGGGCGGTGGTTCTGCGTACTAACTGCATGCAGTCCAAAAGCTTTTCTTTGGGAACATCGCCTTTTGTCTTTGCTGAAACAAGCGGTCTTTTCCCTCCGCTTACGGCAACGGTACAGGTAAGGGTTCTTGCGGGAGTGGTAAATTCCTTGCGTGCATAACTGTCTCCGCGGGGGCAGGCGTTTCCGGTTACGGTAAACAGAGACGGATCTGTGGTACGTGCGCTTTCTGCCGAATAGCCTTCGGGAAGCGTTACTTCAAGCTGGCATCCCATAGGGCAGATGATGCAGGTTATATGCTGTGTTTTAGTCAATTGAATCCTCCGGTAATTCTATGGAAACGGTAAGCGGCTGAGGAGTTGAACGGATAGAGTCCAGCTCTTTTTCTTTCAGTTCGATTGTCTGCATTTCTCCCGGGCGGACAATGCGTTTTTTCTGCTGAGCAATAAGGCGGGAGCCTGAATACACGGCAACGGTTACTGAGCGGTATACATCTGTAGAGCGGAACATAATGCGCAGTTTGTTGTCACTCTGCGGCGTTGCATCCCTTCCGCTTTCAATGTCAATGTGCTGAGGAACAGTATAGCGTACACGGTTACCCGGTGTGACCGGAATCAGAGAAGCTCTGCTGTCTGTCTGACCGCTGCGTTTTTCTTTTACATAATCTGCGGCACATTTTCCGGCAAGAAGGCTTTCTTCGGTAACAAAGTCAACAAGGTCATGTACGTGAACTGAGTTTCCGCATGCAAAGATTCCCGGTATGGAAGTTTCCATGTACTGGTTTACAGAAGGTCCAGAGGTAATGGAATCCATGAGGACGCCTGCTGCAATGCTGACTTCGTTTTCGGGAATAAGGCCTACGCTCAAAAGGACAGTATCGCACGGAATGTATTCTTCTGTTCCCGGAATAACTGCACGGTGTTCATCAACTTTTGCAATGGTAACTCCGGTAACCCGTTCTTTGCCGTGAATCTGAATGATGGTAGTAGAAAGTTTAAGCGGTATGTCAAAGTTTTCCAGACACTGCGTCATGTTGCGTGCAAGACCTGCTGAATAGTTCATGATTTCGCATACCAGTTTGACGTCTGCTCCTTCTAATGTAAGACGGCGTGCCATAATCAGACCAATGTCACCGCTTCCCAAAATGACAACTTTCTTTCCCGGAAGGTAACCGTCAATGTTAACAAAACGCTGTGCACTTCCTGCGGTAAAAATGCCTGCGGGTCTGGTTCCCGGAATGACAAGTGCTCCTCTGGTGCGTTCACGGCAGCCCATGGCAAGGGCAACTGTTTTTGTGCGAAGACACATAAGCCCGTCCTGTGCATTTATTGCAACAACTTCGTGAATGCCTTCTTTGGTTTTACAGCCGTTGTGAATTTCCAGGACCATGGTGTCGGTACGCGTTATGACGCCCAGTTCATCTGCCTGATGAACAAAACGCATTGCGTATTCCGGTCCGGTCAGTTCTTCTCCAAAGTGGTGAAGTCCGAATCCGTTATGAATGCACTGCAGTAAAATACCGCCTGCACGGCTGTCGCGTTCAAGCACAAGCACCTGTTCCAGTCCGTTCTGTTTTGCCGCAATCGCAGCAGCAAGACCAGCAGGTCCTCCGCCAATGACAATAAGGTCGTATACAATGTCCTGATTTGTTTTCATGAGCGAACCTCCTTGTCCTGATCAAAAATGTCGGGTACGGTATCGCGGGTTTTTGAGTCCAGTATGTAAGAGACTCCTCCGTTTTTAGTAACACCGGTCATGGGAATGCCCAGTTCACGGCTTAGAATTTCTGTTACGCGGGGAGAGCAGAAGCCTGCCTGACAGCGTCCCATGCCTGCACGGGTGCGCCGTTTGACTCCGTCTAAGTCTGTTGCTCCTACGGTTGAGTGAATGGCTGCAACTATTTCGCCTTCAGTTATCATTTCGCAGCGGCAGATAATCTGTCCGAACCGTGAATCCTGAGCGATGAGTGCTTTCTTTTCTTCGTTGGATGCACGAGAAAAACAGGGAATGCCTTTGCGTTCTGCAACAAAGTTTTTGTTTTCCTTTGCGTTAAGTCCCGCTTTCTGCAGCATGCGGACAATATCCTGTGCAATTGCAGGTGCAGAAGTAAGTCCCGGAGAACAGATTCCCGCAACGTTAAAGAAGGCGCTTACCTTTTTGTCTTCTTCAACAATAAAGTCGTTGAGCGGCACAAGCTTTCCTTCGCTGTCTTTTTCGTATGCAATGGCTCGTAATCCCGCAAAGGAGTTTATGATGTTTCTTCGGGGAATAAGCGGAATGGTTTTAGATGCAGCTTTTAAAACGGTTTCCTGAGATACAGAACTTGTTCCCGTGTAGTCTTTTGCAGCTTCGCTTACTGCATCTGCACTGGGACCAATCAGAATGTTACCGTCTACGGTCTGTGTTACCAGTACGCCTTTTCCGTTCTGGTCGGGACACTGAAACAGTACGTGGTTTACCAGCGACCGGCAGTTTGAATCAAGCAGGCAGTATTCTCCGCGTTTCTGAACAATGGTAAAATCCCGTGCACCTGCCATACGGCTTATACTGTCTGCATGTAACCCTGCAGCATTTACGACAAACCGTGCGCGTATAGTTCCTGCACTGGTGGTAAGCGAAAAGATTTTGTCTGCTTCTTTTTTGATTGCATGTACGGTTGTGTTCCGTAAGAGTGTTACTCCGTTTTGAACAGCACCTTCTGCAATAGCCCATGTCGTCTGATACGGAGCAATGATTGCAGCACTGGGAGCATACAGTGCACAGACTGCATCTTCGTTTATGTTTCCTTCCAGAGCACGCAGTTCTGCCTGATCAAGAATGCGCATGTCCTTTACGCCGTTTTTGATTCCGCGGTCGTACAGCTTTTGTAAGTGTGCTTTGTCTTCTTCGTTAAAGCCAAGCACTAAAGAGCCGATCTGTTTGTAATCAAAATGAAGTTCCTTTGCCCACTGACCAAACAGACGTGACCCTTCGATATTGTATTTTGCCATAAGCGTACCCGGCACCGGATCGTATCCCGCATGTACAATGCCTGAGTTAGCCTTACTGGTTCCAGCGCTTACATCACTTTCTTTTTCAATAAGACAGACTGCTGCATCTGTCCGTGACAGTTCGCGTGCAATGCTTGATCCGCAGATACCTGCACCAATGATTGCAACGTCATAGGTTGTTGTGTTTTGTGTCATTCTGGTTTTGCCCATCCTTTGCAGCGTTCTACTGCCTTTTTCCACTGTGCGTACAGCGCGTTACGTTTACTGGCCTTTATTTCTGGAGTGAATACTCTGTCTATTTTCCAGTTAGCAAGAAGTTCTTCCTTGTCTTTCCAGAAACCGGTTGCAAGTCCTGCGCAATAGGCTGCACCTAAAGCGGTTGTTTCAACATTTTTGGGACGGAATATGGGTTTGTTCAGAATGTCTGACTGAAACTGCATCATGACATTACTTACGCTTGCGCCGCCGTCTACTTTTATGTTTTTTATGCTGACCCCTGCGTCATCAGCCATGCATTCAAGCAGATCTTTTACCTGATAAGAAATTGCTTCTACGGTTGCACGGCAGATATGTGCTTTGGTAACTCCTCGTGTTAATCCCACAAGAATTCCGCGTGCGTACGGATCCCAGTACGGGGTGCCCAATCCGGTAAAGGCAGGAACTAAAATTGCACCGTTTGAATCGGGAACGCTTTCTGCAAGCGTGTCACATTCGTGAGCAGTTTTTATAAGTCCCAGTTCGTCACGCAGCCATTTGATGGTAGCGCCACCCATAAAGACAGAACCTTCCAGTGCATACTGAATTTTTCCGTTCATGCCGATTGCAATGGTGGTAAGCAGTTTGTTCTTTGAACTGATTGCCTTGCTTCCGGTGTTCATGAGCATAAAGCAGCCCGTTCCGTAGGTGGTCTTTACTTCTCCGCGCTTAAAACAGCCCTGTCCAAAAAGGGCTGCCTGCTGGTCTCCGATACAGGATGCAATGGGAATTTCAAAGCCGCAGACTGATTTATCTGTTGTTCCGTATACACAGGAAGAATCTTTTACTTCAGGAAGAATACAGCGAGGAATGTTTAGGAGTTTAAGTAAGTCATCATCCCATTCCAAAGTGTGAATGTTAAACAGCATGGTACGGCTTGCATTGGTGTAGTCGGTTACATGTACTTTTCCGCCGGTCAGTTTCCATACCAGCCAGGTGTCAATGGTTCCTGCAAGAATGTCTCCGCGTTCTGCCTTTTTCCGTATACCGGGAACTTTGTCTAAAATCCATTTGATTTTTGTTGCACTGAAATAGGCATCGGGAATGAGTCCTGTTTTTTTCTGAATCATTTTTGCCTTGCCACTGTCGATTAAAGACTGTGCAATATCTGCGGTTCTGCGGCACTGCCATACGATTGCGTGATAGACAGGTTTTCCTGTTTTTTTATCCCACAGTACGACGGTTTCACGCTGATTGGTAATGCCGATTGCACTGATGTCTTCCGGTTTTATGTGTGCTGAACGGATGGTTTCCTGCATGACAAGCAGCTGACATAAAAACAGTTCTTCTGCATCATGTTCAACCCAGCCCGGCTGCGGAAAGTATTGCGTAAACTCACGCTGACCGCTTGAAACTGCTTTTGCCTGAGCGTTAAAAATGATTGCGCGTGAAGAGGTGGTTCCCTGATCAAGTGCAAGAATATATTTTTGTTTTTTCATGCTGCTCCTCCTGTAAGGTTCTGCATAAGAGATTGTATTCCGTTAGCTTTGTCGTAGCATAAGGCGGTTGCAAAGGGACGACCCAGAAGAATGCACTGTGCGCCGTACGCCTGTGCAGTCAGAATGTCGTTTCTGGTTCTGATTCCGCCGTCTACCCAAATTTGACCGCAGTTTTTTTCAAGAAGCGTTTTGTGTACAGAAAGAAAATCAAAAACACTGCCTTCTTCTGTTTCGACTCTGCCTCCGTGATTTGAAACATAGATGATATCAGGCTTTAATTCACACACCAGATCCAGATCTTCCTGTGTAAAGACTCCTTTAACTGCAAACGGAATGCCCTTTGTGTTCAGGTGTGTCTGTAATTCTTTCAGCTGAGAGGCTGTCTTTTTTTCAAGATTTACTTTGTTCCGCATGGTGATGATGTTGTAGCTGTCAATGTCAACTCCGCACGCATCCATAATTCCGTCTGCCCATTCAAGGCGTTCAAAAATTTTTTCATTTGTATATGGCTTTATGAATACCGATGCTTTTGCGTTTTCTTTTTTTACTGCTTCTATTCCAAACTGAAGTTTTGTATCGGGACATCCGTCTCCAATAGAAAGCAGTGCACCTGCTTCTAAACACGCATGCACTAAATCTGAGTAGAAGTTTTTTTCATCTTCGTAACCGACATTTTCAACAGCGCCAGTCATGGGAGCAAGCCGTATTGCTGCAGGCTGTCCGTTCAGTTTTGCAATTGTGTCTTCTCTCAGAGTTTTGTATGCGTCTTTCCACGCTGCACAGTTGAGTATAAAATTTCTGTTGTGATTCGGACCACCCATACCGGGCATTTGGTCTATACAACCGTAGCCGTTGCATACTTTACAGTTACGGCATTTAAACTGAGGTTTTGTTTCCATGTCCATACATACAGTATAACAGACAAATTTAAAAAATGCACGAAAAAAAGTTTTACAGTTTCAGTGTTCCGATTTCTTCGGTTTGGGAAGAAAATGATTTTTTGTTTTTGAAGCGGGGGCTTTGTGCATCGAGTGCATCCAGCTGTTCCTGCGTTATCTGTGAACCGGCAGTTGTTCCGTCGTAGGGATTAGGCCTGTCGTAGGGAGTTGCCATGGGACGCGGTGTGGTTCCGCTTGACTGATAGGTTCTGGTCTGAACAGGTTTTTCTTCTTCTGCATCTGATGCTGCCTTTCGTTTTGTGCCTGCCTTTGGTGCAACCAGTAAACCGAAAAGACTTCCGCTTATGCCTGCTGCAAGACTGGTAAAGGTGCTTACGTTCCGCTGCATGAAGGAAATAAAGGCAATGCTTGAAGTGCGGGTTGAAGTTGTAAAGTGTAACGATGCGCTGTACATCTGCTGTGCAAGGAACATGACAAACAGAAGAATCCAGGTAATCTGAATCTGTTTCTGTTCAAGTCCGTGAAGAATTGCAAGCAGAATCAGCATAAAAACAAAAGCTGACTGTCCGGTAAGACTCTGCGGAATAAGACATGCGTTGAGAACTCCGGAAATAAATGTACAAAGTACTGCCATGAGTGCAAGCATTGCAGAGCCGTAGCGTTCTTCCATCTGTGGACCTAAAAGCAAAATGAATACAGAACTGATCAACACTGAATCCCAGGAACTGCTTCCAAACAGATGGGTAACCAGACGTATATATTCAGCGGCAGAAGAAAAGACAAACGGAATGTCGCTTGAAGCGTTTCCGTGGCAGGTAAAAGCTGCTGCAATAAGGCTTCCTTTGAATGCAATGCTGTCCAGTAAAAAAATAAAGAGCATAGCAATGACTATTGAAAGTGAAACAGGAGCGTTGTAATCAATCTTATATGAGGATTTTTTTGCCATACACTCAGTGTAAAGCCAAACACCTGATTTGTCAAAAATTTTCTGTGGTGCCGGTAAGCAGTTTTTGTGCTAGTTCCGTTACTTCCCGCGAACCGGATACAAGGACTGCTCCCATGCCCAGTGAAAGCGGAAGTGCAAGGTCTATGTCGTAACGGTCACCGACTGCAATGCTGTGTTCGTAGTCTGTGCCTGCAAGATTAAGCGCTGCGTCTATGATACCTTTGTCAGGTTTTGATTTGTAACAGGTATCCAGTCCCACTATGTCAGGAAGAATTGTATCTAAGCCAACTGCTTTAAGTGTCCGTCGCGCTGCCGGTACGGGATTGTTTGTTACGCATACGAGAGTGATTTTTTTCCTGAGCTCTGAAAGTGTCTGTATAAGATCTGTGTCAGGAGTAAGATAGTTCTCCGGGGTAAGCAGGTTGTTGCGCCAGTTTATGCTTGTCTGAATGTCAACGCCGAATGCAGTAAAGGCATTTCCCAAGCTGATTTTTTTTCCGCCGTGTTCTTCTGACCATTTTTTGCGGTATGCCTGAATCATGTCGCGTGCCTGCTGTTCTGTCATGTCGTGAAGATGAGCGTAGTGCCGTACCTGTACGTCTACCTGTTCTGCAACATATGCGTCACTGGTGTACAGCGTTCCGTCAATGTCAAAGAGTATGGCATGAATGTCTTCTGGCAAACGGTAGATGGTCATGCGTCTTTCCTTTTGCACAGTCGGTCGGCTGCTTCAGGTATGCTTTTGAAGATTCCTATGCCGCACAATGCAAACATGGCATCTCCAATCAGTTCTGCGTCAGTGCAAAGCGGTGTGTGAACTTCAAGTCCTGTTATGCTGCTTTTGTATGCATTCCATTCTGCGTTAGAAGCCTGACCGCCGGTTACGGTAAGTGCGTGGGGAACTTCTATGCCGGACTGTTGTGCCGCTTCGGTAAGTGTCTGTACTGCGTCTTTAATCTGATTGCTTATGTCGCGGATAAAATCTTTTCCCTGCGCAAGAACAGCACTGTCGGTTATGGTGTGTGCATTTTCGTCTTCGGTTAACAGCTGGTGTACAATGTCTGCATGGGTAACTGCATGTCCTTCGGTGCGTTCTACCAGATCACGGTATGCTGCAAAACGTGAGCCTGTGTCGGGAAGCAGGACACTTGCGTTCCATAGTCCCGGAATGACAGAAGGCAGCGTTCGGATTTTCGGGTGAGTAAGCGGTTTGTTTGTGCACAGATTTATTCCTTCGCTTGAACCTGCTCTGTCGCAGAGTTTTCCTTCCTGTAACGTATTTGTGCCAACAAGAGCCGCTACAAAGTCTGGAGCGCCTGCAAAAACAGGAAGATCAACAAGGTCAGAGGGACATGACCTGCATGAGCAGTGAAGCCCCCCTAAAAAAGTTCCCGGAGCAACAAACGGCGGAAGTTTACTCATGTCAAATTTCTGTTCTGCAGCAAAGGCATCACCTTCTGTCCAGTAGGCGGAAATGTATCGTTCTTCGGGAAGTATGGTAACTGCACGTCCTGTCAGCTGCCACAGCAAAAATTCCGGTCCGCTGAACATCCACCTGCTTATGCGATAGGACAGAAAAAACTGTTCCTTAAAAAATGCGAGCCGCGGTAAAAAAAGTGATTTGGTTGAAACTGAACTTTCTAATTGAAATGGTGTTTTCCATAACAGCGTGGTGCCGTCTTCGCTTACAACAGTTGGACCGTTACCGCTTATGCAGACTGCATCTGGTGCAAATGAAATGCTTCTTGCGGAACACGAACTGCGCATCTTTTCTACTGCCTTGAAAAATGCAGAAAGCCACTCCGTTGAGGCGTGGCTTGTTCCGTACAGAATAAAGGGTATTCTGCTTTGTGCAAGAGGTAAGCCGTCTTCGTTGATGAGGGCGGCTTTAAGGGATGAAGTGCCTATATCAGCGCTCAGTACCGTCATTGCCCTTTTCGTTCTTGCTTGCTTTAATCATTTTGTCGATGATTGAGCGGTTGTCCAGAAGATCACTCAGTGACTGTCCGTGATGCAATCTGGTGATTACGTTTGCAAACAGTCCGCTTACGTTGGTGCTGATGTACCATTCGCGTTTGAGCAGGTCTTCGTGGTAAACGGCGTTTGTTCCGATGATGCGGTAGAACAAACCTTTCTTGTATGCTTCGTCAAACAGTTCAACTGCGTTTCCGGTAAAGAAGGGAAGACTGATTGCAGCAATAACTTTTGTTGCTCCCTGTTCGTGCAGGTATTCCATAGCCTTAAGCAGGGTTCCACCGGTTCCCAGCATGTCGTCTGCAAGGAATGCAACTTTGCCGCGTACATCACCCAGAAGTTTTATGCTCTTGATGTTAGTGCTTTTTGCATCCTGAGTTACAACAGAGTAGTCTCTCTCTTTGTAGATCATGGCAAGCGGTTTTTTAAGACCGGTTGCATAGAACTTGTTGCGGTCAATAGCACCTGTGTCAGGGCTTACTACAACCAGATCTTCTTCTGCAAAGTCTACGATGCGTGACAGTTCGCGGATAATCTGATAGCTTGCGTGCAGGTTTTCAAGATGTGTATGTGCAAAGGCATTGATGATTTCGCGTGAGTGAATGTCCAGCGTAATGATGCGGTCAACTTCCATGCTTTCATAGATGTGACCTAAGAGAGCTGCGGTAAGACCTTCGCGTCCCTTCTTTTTGTGCTGGCGGCTGTAGGGGTAAACCGGAAGTACCAGAGTAATCTGGCGTGCTCCTGCCTGTCTTACGGTATCAATGGTACACAGAAGACTCATGACGTGATCGTTGACAGAAAGACGCATCTGGTTTTTGCCGTCGTTCAGTGTCAGCATTTCATGGTTTTCTACATCCTGAAAGATAAAGACATCTTTGTCGCGGATACATTCATTGATTTCTGCCTTGAATTCGCCGTTGGCAAAGTAAGTGAACCGTGCGTTGACTTTGAAAACCGGAGGACGGTATTTGTCGATTGCACCTTTGACACAAAGATCACTGGTACGCAGGTCGTTGTCAAGATTGATCTGCTGAACAAGCTTATCCTTGTCCATTCCGTAGCGTTTTGCGATAACATCGTTCTTAAGCGTAAAGCGATGTTTGTACATGTGGCGCAAATGAGTGATTACTTCGTTTGCAAAAGACTCTCCACCGGGACAAGCGACCACTGCCAGGTCAGTCGGTTCAGAATACGGCATTTGATTCCCCTTGTAAAAATCGATGCCTCATTGTAGCGAATTTGACAGGGGAATTCAAGGGTGGTGTTTATTGGGCAAAATGGTCTTTTTTCTGCTTTTCCTGCTCAAGCTCGGTGACAAACAGGAAGAAATGGTCTTCTATAGTGCGTTTGGGACCGGGAAGATGCAGTCTCTGCCGAGCGCGGGCGTTATCCCTCCGGACGGTATACAGCAGGTAGAAATCGCGGTAGTCAAGGCTGATGTCGGTTTTGACGCGTTCTCCCAGATACTTGCTTACTTCATCACGACCAATTGATTTAATGCCCTGTCCGGTCAGGATAGAGCGTAGTTTTACAATCTGTTCATGCGAAAGACCAAACAGAAACTCTTCCATTGCCTGAGTAACATCTTCGTCACCAAGCCGAGCTTTGATAAAGGCAGCCCAGGTGTCATCAAGCTGAATGCTGATGAGCAGAAGTTCGCTGGTGCCCATCATGGTGCCGAATGCAGGAGCCAGAGTGCGGCGTGCTTCCCAAATTGAACGGAGTGTCGGTGCAACATCATTTATTGTCTGGTCAGAGCGGTGTTCCCACAGAATCAGAAGAGAAAAGGCAAACTGTTTGCGCAGTTCCAGCGGTAAGGTTTTTTCGCGGATGAGTGTAAGGTATACGTCTTCTGCCATGAGGGTAAACATCATGGAAACGGTTTCGTCGTCATATTCGCGGATTGCTTTTTCGTCCAGTTTGGTGTACAGGCGCGCAAGCTTTGACATTGAATAGAATGTATGCGTTTTTGCAACAAGGAATCCCTTACCCAGAATTGCTTTTGACGGCATGTGTAACAGGGTGTCTCCGTCTTCAGGGTAGGAAATAAGGCTGTCTACCAACGCTTCCTGTGTGCGTACCGAAGAAGTAAGCTGTGAGCGCTCCAAAAGGGAAGGGAAGTTTGCGATTGCCTTTGCCAGTTGTTCTACGTCGCGAAGTCTGTCTTCCAGTCCGTCAACACGTTCCGGTGCGTTTTTGTGCAGTGCATCAAGCAGCTGTTTGACCAAAAACTTCTGGTGAGGCGTAAGGATGATAATGCCGGTCTGAATTGCATTCTGTTCAAGTTCTTCTTTATCAAAGAATGTATCTATGCTGACCGACTGAAATTCAGTTTGTTCCATCGCAAAAAAAGCCTGACGAATATAAAATCACACGGCGGTAAACCACGGAGCGGCATGGAAGCCGCGTCATAAGCTTACCATTGCAACCTGCAAGATTTTACAAAGTAAAATCTTGACGAATATGAAATCACATGGATGTGATTTCATATTCTATGCATTGTTGAGAATACCTTCTCGTTCATGACATTTACTTCTACACCCATGTCTTTACAGACTTCTGCAAGTTCTTTACGTATAGAATCAATGTCCGTATCAGCGTTAGAAAAATCTGTCATCATCATCATGACAAAATTTCCGCTTAAAATTGTCTGAGTAATGTCGTCTATGTTGATGGAATGCTGTGCAAGGTATGCTGAAACCTTAGCAATAATACCGACACGATCTCCACCCACGACAGTGATAATTGCCTTCATACAATAAGTGTACCACAGCCTTTGTGTGCTGTCTAGAGTTAAACTGCTTGATTTTATAGAGAGAAAGACATTAAAAGAATGGTGTTCGGGAAAGACAGCGATTGTATGTGTGTACGGACACTGCATATTTGTAAAGGGGATACATATTATTCTTATATCACGCCTTTGCATGATTTGCTGACATTTTGCTAACACGACAGGGCTTTGGTACTTGTAAATTGTTATTTTATAAGGACTTAGCACGTCGGGATGACTGGATTCGAACCAGCGACCCTCTGGTCCCAAACCAGATGCGCTACCAGCTGCGCTACGTCCCGAAGGATTGGACGATGACGGGATCGAACCGCCGACATTCTGGGTGTAAACCAGACGCTCGTACCAGCTGAGCTAATCGTCCAAAAGTAAGTAGACTATATCGCAAACGATTGCTTTGGTCAAGTACTTTGCAGAAAAAACGTGAAAAAATTTTCAGCGGGTTAAATCCCGTATTACTTCAGATGCAAGCAGAAGACCTGCTGCCGACGGAACAAAGGCTGTGCTTCCGGGAACCTGTTGTCCTTTTGCTTCGGGAACAGGGGGTTCTGTAGAAAAGACAACTTTCACATCCGTAAGGTTTCGGGCCTTGCATTCCCTTCGCATGACACGTGCTAACGGACAGACGCTTGTCTGAGAAATATCTGCAACGCGGAAGGACATGGGGTCAAGTTTGTTTCCTGCACCCATACAGCAGATTATTGGTACACCGCTTTCTTTTGCCTGTTCAATCAGCTGAAGTTTTGCGGCAACCGTATCTACTGCATCAACCACATAATCGTACTTGGAAAAATCAAACTGATCTTTTGTTTCGGGAAGATAAAAACAGCGGAAGGTGTTTACCTGTGCATCAGGATTTATGTCACAAATCCGTTTTTTCATGACGTCAACTTTATATTTTCCAATCGTGCTGTGAAGGGCAATAATCTGACGGTTTAAGTTGGTAAGCGAAACAGTATCACTGTCAATCAGGTCAAATTTTCCGACACCGCTTCGGGCAAGTGCTTCCGCAACATATCCTCCGACTCCGCCAACACCAAAGATTGCAATGTGACAGTGAGCAAGTGTTTCAAGTGCTTTTTTCCCTAACAGCATTTGTGTTCGTTCAAACTGCGATTCCATCAGTATAACTCCACATATGTTTTTCCTGTTCCGCCGTCCTCGGGAGGAGCAAACATAAAGTCACGGATTTCTGCTGCGTGCGAAAGATAGTCGTGCACTGCCTGCTGCAAAATGCCGTTTCCTTTTCCGTGAATGACAGAAAATTTTTTAAACGAATGAATCATGCATAAATCAATCTGATGTTCCAGCGCTTTAAGTGCCTGTTCACACCGCATGCCCATGAGCCGTAATTCAAATGCAGGTTTTTCATCCGAAAGTCCTGAATGATCTGCTGCTTCTATGATGATGTTTGCTGCGTTTGTCTGGTGAGAGACCGCCTGTTCCAAAAGCTGTAAGTCAGACTGCTTTACGGTCATCTTTACTGAACCAAACTGAACTGACCACATTCCTTTTTTTGTTTCTTCAACAAGCGTACCTTTTGCCCGCGATGTCAGAGACTGAACTGCCGCTCCCGGTCTGAAGGTGAGTGCCGCTGTTTCTTTTTTCTTTGTTTTTTCTTTTTGCGGAGGAACCGATGCCTGTGCCAGCGCTTCTGCATTCGAAAGTTTTTTCTTTGTCTTTTTGCTGGAAACTGATTTGTGTGTTCTTGCCTGCGAAAGTTTTATTCCGTTTGCAAGTACCTGCTGTTCCTGTTCCAGCTGAGCAATGACCGTTTCCTGCTTATTGACGTCTTCTGTAACCTCGTTTATGAAACTTCTGACTGCAAGTGTCTTTTCCCGGGTGATTTCACCTTCTCGTAATTCCCGTACTAAGTTTTCCAGTTTGCTTCTTGTTTCGCGTAAGAAAGCAAAACTCTGGCGGTTTTCTTCTTTGCTCAGTTCAAGCTGCATCTGCTTTAAGTCTGCTTCCCGTTCAAGTACCGAAAGCTGTTTCTGTTCCAGTGCAGCAAGTGCTTCCTGCTGCTGTGCGGTAAGTGCATCCAGTTCTGCGTGTTTTTGCGAAAGATTTTTTATGAGCGTGCTGATATCTGCCTGGTCGCCTTCGATATATTTCTGTGCATTTTCAACAACGTTTGGTGGCAGTCCTGACTGTTTTGCTATGTCTAATGCGTGACTTTCTCCGGGAGTACCCATGACAAGACGGTAAGTGGGTTTCATGCTTTCACTGTCAAATTCAACACTTGCGTTAATGCACTGTTCCCGCGTAAATCCGTAGTGCTTGAGTATGCCGTGGTGCGTCGTTACTAAAATCAAAGCGCCTTTTTCTATAAGCGCATCAAGTGCTGCCATTGCAATTGCACCGCCTTCCTGTGGGTCGGTACCGCTTCCCAGTTCATCCAGCAGAATAAGTGAATGACTGTCTGCATGAGAAAGCATCTGTGCAAGATTTTTCATGTGGCCTGCAAACGTACTGAGCGACTGGTCAATCGACTGTTCATCTCCAATGTCTGCAAACACAGAAGTAAAGAGGGGAAGCCGTGTTCCTTCTGCTGCCGGGACTGGAAATCCCGCCTGATTCATCAGTGCAAAAAGAGCAGCTGTTTTTAGTGTTACTGTTTTTCCGCCTGTGTTGGGTCCGGTAATAATCAGTACCCGTTTCCCGCTCATAAACTGAACGTCTATGGGAACTGCACTTTTTCCTAAAAGCGGGTGCCGTGCCTGAATAAGTGCAAGCGGTGTATTGTCGTCACAGTCCTGTGCAAAAATTCCGTTTACGGTTGAACTCCATTTTGCTGCCGCATAGGTTTCATCCAGAAAGAGCATTAGTTCATGTGCGTTTTCAAAATCAGTTTTGTATTCTGAAAGCTGACCTGTTATTTCAATAAGAATTTTGTGAATCTCTGCCTGAAGCCGGTACTGTGCCTGAACCAGTTCGTTGTTTGCCCTGACCGCTTCTTCTGGTTCTATAAAGACTGTCTGTCCGCTGGTGCTTACTTCATGCACAATGCCCTTTATGTCGCCGCGCCTGTCCGAACGCAATGCAATCAGCTGTCGTCCTGACTTTAACGCCGGAACTTTTGACTGGAGTGAAGAGTTAAGCTGAGGATCTGATGTGTATTTTCTGATTGCCGCATCTATTTCGTGCTGAGCCTGTGCTATCTGTGACCGGATTTCCTGCAGCTGGGGAAGATCGCGTAATTGTCCGTCTTTATCAACAATGCTGAATATACGGTCCTGTGCATTCTGTAAATCGGGAATGTCAGTGCAAAGCTGTGCAATTGTCGGAATGTCGAGCGAATCTTTTGCTTCTGAGACAGTTTTTTTTGCAACGGTACAGGCAGTACAGAACTGTCCCAGTGCATACAGCTGCTCAAGCGAAAATGCTGCTCCCTGTTTTCCGAGTGTCATGAATAACGGCTTTACGGTCGGGAAGAAAATAAGTGCATCTTTTCTGAGCGAAGAAAGATACACAACCCATTCGCGTGAAACGGTTTTTTTTCGTGCAATCTCGTCTAAATCGCTGTCTGGTTCCCGTGACTGTATGCGTAAACGGCCTTCTTCTGTTTCTGCGCATTCACTTACGCTGTTTCTGATGCGGTAAAAGGCAAGTTCTTCTGCAATGCGTCCTGAAAGAAATTCGTTCATGATTACGGTAACACCTGAATCAACTGCTGCGGCGTATCAATCAGTATCTGAGCGTTGTGTGCAAGCAGAAACTCCCGCGGTCTGAATCCCCAGGTTACGCTGATGCAGGGAAGGCCTGCATTTGCGGCAGTCTGTATATCCACATCAGAGTCGCCCACGTAACAGCTTTGTGCGCTGGTAACTCCAAGTGCTTTCATGATGCTGAAGACTGCGTCTGGTGCAGGTTTTCTGCGGATTCCTTCGCTTTCTTTCTCTCCGACAGCTGCGTCTTCAGGCACATATTCTGCAAAAAAATGTTTTGCCAGTTTTTTTACTTCTGTATCAGGTTTGTTTGAAACAATGCCCATCAGAATATTCTGTTTTTTTAATTTGTCCATAAGCGGAATAATTCCTTCATACGGACCGGTTTTGTCAAGTGAATGCTGTGCGTACATTTCTTCTGCGGTTTTATAAATGTCTTCAAACTGAGGATGTGCACTACCTCCGGGAACAATGCGTTCAACCAGTTTCTTAAAACCGTTCCCTACTGCAAGCCTGATCTGTTCAAGGGTTTTCTGTTCAAGACCAAACTGCGCAAGGGCACGGTTGCAGCCGTCGGTAATGTCTTCGAGTGTGTTAAGGAGTGTTCCGTCTAAATCAAAAAGCACTGCACGAGTATTCATGCGCTTACTATACTGAAAAACGCTGCTTTGTGCAATTTATTCGTAAATGCGGTAGGGCTTTGTATAAATGTAGTATTTGGGTGCACGATAGTCTATGTGCCATCCGCCGGTATAAAATCCGTTTTCGTTTGCAACGGGACTTACAAAGATTGCTTTAAGCTGTTTGTCTTCCGTGTTGTAAATGTAAGTGTTTGACGTCCATTCCTGTCCGGTGTGCGGTAAAGAAGTGTCGTATGCATTCTGCCGGTCAAGCGGAGTGTAAAACGTCAGTCTGTAGGTTCCGGGGTTAAAGAAAATGTGCATAATCATTCCGCCGGAAAGGTAGGGCTGTTTTTCGTATGTGTGTATGGTTTTAAAGGTGTCGTACCAGGAATACCACACATTTGCTGCAGTTTGCGTAACGTCGTTTCCTTCCATGTCTTCAATTTTCAGGTAGCAGCGAATGTCGTTTATGCCGCCTGAGTTTGTCGGACGGTAAATCATGAGGGCGTGGACATTGCTTATGCAGAAACACAGAAAAAGACATAAAAACAGGCGTTTCATGCTTTTTTTATCGGAATTATGCGAAAAAAACTTTTGTCATTTGACAATCCTTTTTGTTTAGTTTATTCTATAAAATATGTTTGTTTCCGTAGTATTGGATCCGGGCGGAGTGGAGAGCGCCAATGCTTTGGTAACAGTGCTTGCTGAATCTGGTTTCAAGAAAGTTCAGCGTGCCTGTTGGGAAAGTGTGGATGTTACAGAAGCCAGGCTGTCGGAGCTGAAAAAGAACATTGATCGCGTTACTGATTATTATGATACAGTACGTCTGTACCAGTTTCCTGTCGAGGGAATGTTTGTCATAACTGAATTGAAGCAGAAGCGGTGGAAGCGTTGCCGTATGAAAGGTAATGCTCAAAGGGGGTAATGATGCTTGAGGATTTAAAAGAACCCATTTCTGAGTTGAAAGAAAATATCATGGATGTCTGGGGGCGTCTTTGACCCGGACGATATTGCAAAAAAAATAGCCGAAAAAGAAGCGTTAACTACAGCTCCTGGTTTTTGGGATGATAATGCCAAAGCCAGTAAAGTCATGAACGACATCAAACTCTTAAAAGGCCGTATTGAACCGTGGCGTGACCTGCAGACTCAGGTTGCCGACATGGAAACGCTGTATGAGTTAGGCATTGAAGAAAACGATCAGAGTGTAGAAAAAGAACTTCGCGAACTGTACGAAAAAGCAAATGCAGAATATGAACATCAGAGTATTCTGAACCTGCTTTCAGATGAAGTTGATAAAAACGACTGTTTCCTTTCGGTGCATGCAGGTGCCGGTGGAACAGAAGCCTGTGACTGGGCCTTTATGCTGAGCCGTATGTATCAGCGGTGGGCAGAACGGCACGGCTACAAAGTCGATGTACTTGCCGAAGAAGAAGCAGAAGGCGGTCTTAAATCAATTAACATGCGTATTTCGGGCGACTACGTGTATGGCTATACCAAAGGCGAAGCAGGTGTTCACCGTCTGGTAAGAATCAGTCCGTTTGACGCAAATGCACGCCGTCACACTTCTTTTGCAAGTGTGTATGTCTTTCCCGTACTTGATGACAGCATCGAAGTTAAGATAGATCCCAAGGACTTACGCGTAGATACCTTCCGTGCAGGCGGTAAGGGCGGTCAGCATGTTAACAAAACAGACTCTGCAGTACGCTTTACGCATATTCCGACCGGTATTGTCGTTCAGTGTGAAAGTGAACGCAGCCAGCTGATGAACCGTGCTACGGCAATGAGTGAATTGCGCTCCCGCCTGTACGAGTACTACAAAGCAGAAAAAGAAAAAGAAAACATGAAGTTTGCTTCTGAAAAGAAAGACATTTCTTTTGGAAGTCAGATACGCAGCTATGTGTTTCAGCCGTACACCATGGTAAAAGACCATCGCACTAAGTTTTCTGTCGGAAATATTCAGGGTGTTATGGACGGCGACATAGATGATTTTCTTGACTCATTCCTTGCCGCTAAGTGGAAGGGGCTTCCGCTTGATTCTTCTGATGACGATATGGGAAGCGACGAGGTCTAGCCATGCGTCTGAGGTTTTGTGTCCTGAGCTGCGTGACATTCCTTGTGTGCCAGTTTGCAGTGTCCGCTTCTGACTGGACGCTTGCCGCAGAACAATTTAACTTTGTACAGGTGCGCGAAATCTCAGCCTCGGAACAAAAGGCTGCATCGGAACTTCCGCTTTTGATTTTGGAACAGATTTCTGAAAATTTAGTCCGTACTCCTTCACAAAGAGAACTGGAAGACAGAACGCTTGCGTCTCTCCATTCAGAACGCATTTCTTTATTTCTTCAGCTGTCTGCAGCAATTCAGGAACGGGATGCTGTTGTCTTAAGCGGTGCAACAGGATTTACCTTAGAGTATAAACTGAATGCAGCCCAGAAAAAAATCGACGGTATAGAAAAAAAACTCGAACAGAATCTTAGTAAAACGCAGGAACTTAGTTCTGTATCATCTTCATCAGCGGGAACAAAAAAAGAAACGGTACGGTTAAGGGAAACGCTCTTTGCGGTTCCTCAGAACGTGCAGGGTTTAGCTCCTCAAAGTCAGTCATATCAGAATGCAGTCAGTAAAGCCGGCATAAACGGCCTGATTAGTGCAGATATCCGTGTGTACGGCAACTATGCTTCTGTTACCGCAATGCTTACGGTGTTTCCCGGAGCAACGGTTGCAGGAACTGTAACAGAAGTCGGTTCGCTTTCAGATATTGTAACGCTTGCAGAACGTCTAGCAGAATCTCTTGTGCCCTATGTAACAAACAGTCTTCCGGTTGAACTTCATTTTCAAATTGCACCTGCAGAATGCATACCTGATACGCGCATCACTATTGACGGAATCATGCTTGACCCGGGCGATAAAGAACAGCTGGTTAATGCGGGAACTCATGTGGTTGAAGTGTCCTGTGACGGATATCTTACCAAGCGCTTTACGTATTCGTTTTCAGATGCTCAGTCGTATGACATAAGCGTTCAGCTTTTACCGCAGCGGGAAATAGAAGTAGATCTTTCGCTAAAAAATGTACTTCTGTCACCGGGACAGCCTGTTGCGTTTTATACATCAGATCTATTGCAGCGCAAGTCAGAAGACGGAACGGTTCACCTTACGCTTGGCGGACAGAACTCTCTGGGACAGATTGCATTGTTGAATGAAGACGGATCTGTTTCAGACCAGACTGCTTTTTTTATCATACCGGAAAAGGTTCAGGTTGCGGGAAGTTCTCTTTTGCTTAACACAAAAACTTCAGATGCTGCATCCCTGATAGATAAACGGCGTATCTGGACATACCGTGCGTATACTGCGCTCATTGTGTCCCTTCCGTTTACCTTTGTGTGCTGGGGAAATTATGACTCTGCAAAGAATGCATATCTGGCGGGTTCCCTTTCGTCGCCTGATCCGGTGTATGCGTGGAATGTTGCAACGTATGTGTCGCTTGGCGTAAGTGCGGCGTGTACGGTGTTTTTTATAATTGAGCTGGTGCGCTATCTGCATGCTGCTGATTCTGTTATTCCTGCAGAAGTACAGATGTCGTCATCTGCTCAGGGAGGTTCGTGAATGTCTTTTGCTCAGAAATTAAAGTCGCTGTTTGGAATGCACAGTGCAGAAGATGATGATTTTTTTGATGATCTTGCCGATGCGCTTGTTGAAGGCGATGTAGGTGCAAAGCTTTCTTTTGAAATTGTAGAACAGCTCCAGAAAGCCTGTAAGGAAAAGAAACTGCACGGACAGGAAGCAATCAGTCAGGAACTTAAGGCTATGCTTTCCGGCTGTGTGCAGAAAGCAGAACTTCCTGTTCAGGAAGGAAAAACGAATGTGTTCCTTGTGCTTGGAGTAAACGGAGTAGGAAAGACTACCAGTGTTGCAAAAATGGCAAAACGTTTTTCTGATGAAGGAAAATCAGTCATTATGGCTGCAAGCGATACCTTCCGTGCTGCTGCAGTAGATCAGATAAGTATGCATGGAGAACGTCTGGGAATCCGCGTGGTAAAACATCAGATGGGAAGTGATCCTGCTGCGGTTGTGTTTGATGCCTGTGCAGCCTGTGAGTCTCACGGCGGAGGACTTGTGCTTGCTGATACCGCAGGCCGTCTGCATAACAAAGAAAACCTGGTGAATGAACTAAAAAAAATAGACCGTATTGCTCAGAGTAAAGCAAGTGAAGGCTGCTATAAAAAAATTCTTGTAGTTGATGCAACTACCGGACAGAATGCAGTCCGTCAGGCAGAAGTCTTTCATGAAGCCGTTGGTGTGGATGCGGTTGTGCTTACCAAATATGATTCAACTGCTAAGGGCGGAGAGTTAATCACCATAGGAAAACAGCTGGGGATTCCCGTTGCCTTTGTGTGTACCGGAGAACAGTATGCAGATATTGCACCGTTTGATCCGGATGCATATCTTACAGAGTTCCTGGGGCTGTAGATGATTTTCGCTCTGGTTTCGTTAAGTCTGTATCTTCTGTTTCCTCAGATTGATGAAGCCCAGGTGCGTTTTGAACAGGCTCTGATAAAACCAGCATTGACTGATGCGCAGAAATTTGTAGAAAAACAAAAACTGCTTTCGCTCATTTCCGGACTTTCAGATTTTTTTGACACTAATGAAGACGGATTTGCTGACATACTTGATGAACCTGTTTCTGAGCGACTGTATGTTGATTCTCTTTCGAGGCTGTCCCTTTTGCAGCACGGAGATGAACAGCTTGCTTTAACACCGCTTCCTGACGGTACGTTTGAATCGGTGACGGTTAACACTGATGAAGTGGTACGGCGTGCTTTTGATACCGCAAAACGGCTTTCAGAAGAAGTCGTGTGGAATAATGCTTCAAATGCTTCCGACATGCACCTGCTTAGAAAAAACAAGTGGCAGTATTTTGAAAGTACCAGTCAGCTTGAATCGCTTACGTATGCCTCTGACGGTTCTGTTGCATCCCGAACGGTTACCACATTTGACCGTAACGGTAATACGGTCTTTTTGCAGAAGACAGTCGGTATTGTGGTGACTTACCGTGTCCGGTTTTCGTATGACGGTCAGAACCGGCTTACTGCACAGGAAGAAACCGTAAGTGACGGAAAGCAGACACAGATGCTGCGTTATGAATATACGCATACTTCTCGTTCTTCTGCTCCAGACATGGCATTTTACGAAGACGGTCAGCTGCGTATTACCGAAGTGCATGAGTCGAATACGCGCGTTGTGCAGACTATATACTTTGATGACGTGCATAAAATTGTTGCTGTTTACGAAGACAATATAAAAGTGGAGGAACATCTGCTTGAAGACTGATATACGTACATCGCTCAGATGGATTTTATTTACATCCCGGAAATTTTCTTCTGTCGAAAAAGAGGGCCGTTCTTTTGTTACGACCTTTTTAGCCTCTCTGGGAATCTGTCTTGGTGTTATGGTTTTGATTGTAGTGCTGGGTGTCATGAATGGATTTCAAATGGGATTTAAAGATGCCATCATGGAAATCTCTTCATATCATGTGCGCATTCATGATGTTTCAGAAGATGATATGGTTCCGCTTTTAGACTGGTGTGAACAGAATAAAGCGGTTGCATCCTCGTATCCGTTTATGGAAGCACAGGGACTGTTTGTCGGCCGTTTTTCAAGGCAGCGTGCAGCGCTTGTACGTGCAGTCCCCCTGGATGTGCTTAGTCAGGATGCTGGCCTCTGCCGTGAAATAGACATACAGTCCGGACTGTTTGATGTAAGCGGCAACGGAATTGTTCTGGGATCAACGCTTGCCCGTCAGCTTTCACTCCGTGTAGGAGATGAAGTTACCATTCTTGCAATGAGCGGTTCGACAGATTCAAGTCTTTTTTCTCAGGACCGTGTGTTTACGGTAACGGGAACATTCCGCTGTGAGTACGGCGACATTAATTCTACCTATGCCTTTATCAGCATGGAATCGGGTGCTTCCAGTATGGGACAGAATGCTCCGGTTACCGTTGGCGTAAAACTTTCGGATTCAAATGCAGATGGAATTTTTATTCAGCGTCTGAACAGTCAGTTTCCTGGTGTGAACGCAGAAAGCTGGAGAAGTTACAACCGTACATTCTTTGGTGCGCTCCGTGTTGAAAAGAATATGCTCATGCTGCTGGTGTTTTTGATTTTTGTCGTTGTTGCAATCAATATCTATAACGGAATGAAACGCATGGTGTTTGAACGCCGCGAAGAAATTGCCGTTATGTCTGCGCTTGGTGCATTGAAAAAAGAAATCCTTTCCGTGTTCATGATGAAAGGTTTTTTGATGGGATTTACCGGTGCCTTCTTTGGCGTAGTGCTGGGGCTTTTTGTCTGCATTAACATGAAGTCTGTTTTTGCGCTGGTTTCTAAACTTCAGTATTTTTTTACTGTCGTTGTCATGAATCTTATTTCTCCTCAGAATACGGCATTCCTTTCTGAAAATCCTATGTATGCAATTTATGCAAGCATTCCCGCAAGAATTATTCCCGGCGAAGTGCTTGTTGTGTTTTTATTCGGCTTACTGTCTGCGCTTGCTGCTGCAGCACTTGCTGGCCGTGATGTTTTAAAACTTACTGTTGTGGAGGTTCTGCATGATGAATGATGGTTCTGTTATCGTTAAGGGACTTGAAAAAACATATAAGACTCAGAGTGAATCACTTACCATTTTGAAAAATCTTTCGATGAAAGTTGATTCTGGAGAAAAGTGTGTTATTGTCGGTTCGAGTGGAAGCGGAAAATCTACACTGCTTAATATAATCGGCGGACTTGATGTTGCAACTTCCGGAACCGTAACGGTTGCAGGACAGTGCATATCTTCACTTTCAGAAGATGAACTTGCCGTGTTCCGTAAAAAACATTTGGGACTCATTTTTCAGTTTCATTATCTGCTTAAAGATTTTACCGCCCTTGAAAATGTTTTCTTTCCTGCGTATATGGCAGGACTTTCAAAAAAAGATGCAGCTTCAAAAGCACGTCAGCTTTTAAGCGATGTTGGTTTGTCTGACCGTGAAACACATCTTCCGTCTCAGCTTTCGGGCGGAGAACGGCAGCGGGTTGCCGTTGCAAGAAGTCTTATCAATGACCCTACAATCATTTTAGCTGATGAACCTACCGGTAACCTTGATCCGGCAAATGCTTCTCTTATTGGAGACCTTCTGTTTTCTATGGCTGACCGCTATAAGAAAACGCTTATTCTGGTAACACATGACATGAATCTTGCCGCCAAAGGAGATGTCCGCTATACCATAACAAAAGGTGCGCTGGAGGAACTGTAACTGATGAACATAAAGTCAAGTCTCCTGTATGCAAAAAAACTTTTGTTTGAAAAAAATGCAAGTCACGGTAAGCGTACGCTCATCGGTGCAGTAGTGTGCATTGCAATAAGTCTTGTTCCTCTGGTTGCGGTTTTAGTTATCAGTGACGGAATGATTTCTGGTATTACCGGACGCATTATAGGACTTTCGTCTCAGGATATTTCTGTCGCACTTTCTTCGGATGAAGAAGTTTGTGCTTCTGCAGAGAATCTGCAAAAACTGTCAGACCAGCTGCTGCGTGTTGACGGAATTGTTGCAGCGGTTCCGGAACTGCAGGGAACGGCACTTGCTGTCGGTTCTGCTTCTCGTTCAGGGGCGACGGTACGTGCGGTTCCTCAGAATGTATTTGAAACAAATGTCCGCTTTAAGACGCTGTTTGAAGTTGAAGAAGGTAGTGCAGCCCTTGATTCTGCGCGGAGTGCGGTAATCGGTTCTAAACTTGCACATGATCTTGGAGTGCATGCAGGTGACAGTATACGCCTTATAACCATAAACACTGTCGGCGAAGGAGAAACAGCCAGAGTGCTTCCTAAAATTACGGTGCTTACGGTAAACGGCATTGTCTCGTGCGGCTATCAGGAACTGGATGCGCTGTGGGTATTTGTACCGCTTTCCCTCGGGTTTTCCATTTTACCTTCGTCTTCATCACAGTATTCTGTTGCGCTGGTAACCGAAGATTCTTTTTCTCCAGAGATAACTAACATTGCTTACCGCGTGCAGCAGAACCTGTACGGCCTGACCGGAGGGGAGCCTGTAGAAAGTGCTGCCGTTTATTTGTGGAATGAATTGAATACTGCTCAGTATGAAAACTTTGCTTCTACAAAAGTTCTTCTGCTTCTGATCATGCTTTTGATTGTTCTTGTTGCAAGCATCAACATCAGCTCTGCTCTCATTATGCTGGTTATGGAACGTAAACGTGAGATTGCAATCCTTAAGAGTTTAGGCTCGTCAAATGCAGAAGTTTCGCTTTCATTCCTGGCTGCAGGTTTTGCTGCCGGAGCAGGCGGTGTGCTTACCGGTATTCCGCTTGGGTTACTGGCAGCGGTAAACATAAACCGCATCATTTCGTGGATGGAACATGCAGTCAATGCTGCCCAGATTATGTTCAGTACACTGATAACCGGCGGTGGTTCAGACCTGGCTCAGATTCATCTTTTGGATCCGGCGTATTATCTTCAGAATATTCCGGTAACTATACCCTTTACAGAATTACTGGTAATTGCAACAGGAACCCTTGCGCTGTCACTTCTGGCGGCAACAATACCTGCTGTCAGGGCCGGTAAAGAAAAGCCTATAGACACTTTGCGTAAAATGTAAAAATAAGGTACAATAGAAGTATGGTTTGTGATTTTTGTCATGAAAGAGAGCCGGTGATTTATCTTGAGCAGGTTGCCCCAAACGGTCAGAAACGGAAAATTAACCTGTGCATGGAATGTGCCATTGAGCATGGAATCAGTTCGGATCCCAAGAGAATAGAATCCTCAATCGGTCAGCTGTTTAAGGAACTGTCTGACAAGGCAAAATTTATAGAGCAGGAAAATGCGCGCATGTGTCCTGTCTGCGGAACGACATTACTCGAAATTAAAAAAACAGCAAAAGCAGGCTGTCCTGAATGTTATGCAATCTTCAAAGACAACATACAGCGTTATCTTGATGTAAAGGGTGTTCGCGGAACATATACCGGTACCATGCCTGCACGGCTTGCTGCCTTCCGTTCTGTTTTGAATGACCGGATTGCACTGCAGAATAAACTGAACGACGCAATTAAAAACGAAGATTATGAAAAAGCAGCTCTGTACCGTGACTATCTTCGTGCACTGGAAAAAACTCCTGTGTCAGAAGGAGAACATGAATAATGAATTCTGACGCATGGTATGCTGTTCCCGGAAAAGATAACGATGTCGTGCTTTCATCACGCGTCCGCTTTGCCCGTAACCTTGCAAACTTTCCCTTTCCTGCAAAACTTCGCGGTTCCGACGGAGAACGCATTCAGGCAATCGTGTTTGATGCCTTTAATCATTTTGATGACAGCGAATCGTATCAGGCAATCTCTGTTCAGCAGCTGGATAATGTCGGCCGTGAAATTTTAGTTGAACGCGGTGTTTTAGATGCTTCCACTGAAGGAAAATACTGCGGCGTGGTAATGCGCTCTGACGGGAAAGTATCCTGCACGGTAAACAATGTTGATCATGTACGCATTTCCTCTTTTTCAACGGGATTGGATTTTGATGCGGCACTGTCAGCCGGAAGATACGTTGATGCGTCTCTGCAAAAGAGCGTGCAGTTTGCCGCAAGCTATGATTTTGGCTATCTGACATCTTCTTTGTTTGATGCCGGAAGCGGAATGAAACTTTCGGTCAGGGTTCATCTTCCTGCGCTTTCTCTATTGGGTAAAATCGGCTCCACTGGAGACATGCTTTCAAAAAAAGGGTTTACTTTTTCTGCAACGTATGGACTAGGTGCTAAAGGTTCTTCGCTGGGGTCGTTCTATCAGGTATCTTCGCTTGACAGTTTGTCGGGCAGTGAATTTGATCAGGTTGCTTCCCTTACGGCAGCAGTACAGCAGCTTACCGAACAGGAACGGCTTGCCCGTAAACAGTGCATGGAATCTGAACAGACTGCGGTTCGCAATCAGGTATACCGTGCTCTTGCACTCTGCAAATACAGCAAACTGCTTGAACTGCGGGAAGCAATTTCTTTAATCAGCGGAATCCAGCTGGGGCTTGATACAAAACTGCTTTCCGGCGTTGATGACAGTGTTGTTCATGCGCTTTTGTACCGTATGCAGGACGGGCATCTTGAGTTTGTACTTAAAAACGGAGATTTCCAGTTTGAAGAAGATATTGCACAGAATATGCTTAGAAAAAAAGAGCGTCTGAGAGCTTTGATAGTTCAGGAAGCGTTTGAAGCAATTTCTGTGACAGGAGAATAATATGATGAAAAATCTTTCGCCGCGTGCACAAAGACTTCTTATTGCACTTGCACCGGATGAAGCATATAAATTTGGAAGTGACCACCTTTTGCCGGAACATGTCATGCTTGCACTTCTTCGGAGTGCTGACGGTCTTGGATACGTTACGCTTAAGGCACTGCGCATCAATGTACTTACCATGCAGCTTGCCATAGAGCAGAGTCTTCCTGCACAGGTTCCGCTTCCATCGTCTGTAGAAATACCGCATTCTCAGCGTCTGCAGAATCTGCTCGATGTTGCTGCAGTTGAAGCCAGGGCTATGCATGTAATGTATGTCGGCACAGAACATATTCTGCTTGCTGCAGTTCGCGAAGAAAATTCTCTTTTGTCACGCTACTTTGAAAAAGCAAATATTAAAATTGATGAAGTACGCCAGACGGTTGCAGAAATAGCACGTAAAATACCGTCATCTGCCCGTGCCGACGGAATGAAAGCTGCCGCAGATGCACTGTTCCATAATGCAGAGCCGCTTATGGCTGACGGTTCTTCGCAGTCCCGTTCCCGCGTAAAACAGGGAATTCTGGATCAGTATACGCGTGACTTAACAGATATTGCACGAAAAGGTCTGTCCGATCCTGTTGTTGGCCGGGATACAGAAATTTCACGTGTCATTCAAATCTTAAGCCGCCGTACTAAAAATAATCCTGTGCTGGTGGGTGAGCCTGGTGTGGGTAAAACAGCAATTGTTGAAGGCCTTGCGCAGCATATTGTAAAGGGAACTGTTCCCCGTGATCTTTTAAAGAAACGAGTCCTTACGCTTGACCTTGCTGCCATGATTGCAGGAACAAAATACCGTGGTGAATTTGAAGAGCGCATGAAAAAGATGATGAAAGAGGTTAAAGAATCTAAAGACGTCATCCTTTTTATTGATGAACTTCATACGGTAATTGGTGCCGGCGGTCCAGAAGGTTCAATGGATGCAAGCAATATCATGAAGCCTGCGTTAAGCCGTGGTGAAATTCAGGTAATCGGTGCAACTACAACTAAAGAATACCGCAAGTACCTGGAGCGCGACAGTGCACTTACCAGACGTTTCCAGAAAGTCAATGTTGATGAACCTACTCAGAAAGATACTGAAGAAATTTTAAAAGGACTTAAATCACGCTATGAAGATTATCATCATGTTGTGTATGATGATGGTGTCATTGAATCCATAGTCATGTATTCTGAGCGTTATATTTCTGAACGCTGTCTTCCTGACAAGGCAATTGATATTCTTGATGAAGTAGGTGCTGCAAAAAAAATTCAGGAAGAAGCACGCCCTTCAGAACTGGAAGAACTGGAACACTCCATAGAAGAACTTACCGCAGAAAAAGCCCGTCTTGTTGCAGAACAGGATTATGAAAAAGCTGCCTTTGTGCGCGATAAAGTTGTAGAGCTTAGAAATCGTCTTGAAGAATTCAGTCTGTTCTGGAAAAACAACGAAACGTCAATGCGTCCTCATGTTACAAAAGAAGATGTGTGTTCAATTATCAGTTCTGCAACCAGCATTCCTGTTGAACAGCTTGACGACGGAGAAACAACGCGTCTTGTCAACATGGAAGACGAACTGCATAAAGATGTCATTGGACAGGATGAAGCAATTCGTCTTATAAGCGGTGCGGTCCGCAGAAGCAGAGCCGGAGTTTCTTCACTCAAACGTCCTCTTGGTTCATTTATTTTTCTGGGACCAACCGGTGTGGGTAAAACGCAGCTTGCAAAAGCGCTTGCAAAATTCCTTTTTGGAACAGAAGAAGCGCTTATCCGCATAGACATGAGCGACTATATGGAAAAATACAATGCTTCACGCTTAGTGGGTGCGCCTCCCGGATATGTCGGTTATGAAGAAGGCGGTGTACTTACCGAAGCAGTCAGACAGCATCCGTATTCAGTAGTGCTTTTGGACGAAATAGAAAAAGCTCACCTTGATGTGTTTAATCTTCTGCTTCAGACGCTTGAAGAAGGTGAACTTTCTGACAATCTGGGACATACCGTAAGCTTTAGAAATACACTGCTCATTATGACCAGCAATGCAGGTGCACGAAACATTATGGCAGACGGACGCATGGGCTTTTCAACAGTTCGCGACGGAGTGCTTCCTTATGATGAAATCAAGGCGAGTGCAATGGAAGAACTGAAACGCATTATGTCTCCGGAACTTTTAAACCGCATCGATGATGTGGTTGTGTTCAATGCACTTAATCGTGAGCAGGTTAAGGCGATTCTTGACATTCAGCTTGCAGAACTGGAAACTCGTCTTTCTGAACAGAATCTTACCCTTACGGTTAAAACCAAGGCCCGCGATTATCTGATAGACCACGGATATGAACCTGCAATGGGAGCCCGTCCTATGAGACGTTTAATTCAGCGTGAAGTGGAAGACAAACTTGCAACCCTTATCTTAAGCGGTAAGCGGGGAAACAGTAATACGGTTGTTGTTGATTTTACCGATAACCACATTGATGTCAGTTTTAAGAAGGGAAGAGCCCGTGCAGCTTCTGCTTCGAAAAAGAAACAGACTGATTGCGTAACTGACAGTTCTACTTTATAATGAATAGTAAGCGGAGGCTTTTGAATGAAAGAATTTCTTCAGTATGATCAGGTTCGTAACAACGCACTTATGCTGGCACATAAAATGTATAAGGAAGACGGATTTGTTCCCGATGTCATTTATGCATCCTTGCGTGGCGGTGCATATATGGCAAACATCATCAGTGAATACTACAAGGTTGCGCTGAAAGATCATAAGCCTGTTTTGTATGCTGCTGTTGTTGCCAGAAGTTACACGGATGTAAATCAGCAGGATGAAGTTCGCGTTGACGGCTGGACGTATTCTCCGCAGTATCTGCGTCTTGGCGACAAAATCATGCTGGTAGATGATATCTGTGATTCAGGAAGAACACTTAATTTCCTTACCAATGAACTTTTAAAGACCGGTATTCCGCGCAGTAACATTAAGGTTGTTGTGCACGATTACAAATGTTTTACCTATAAAGAAAAACTTTCCATAGAGCCGGACTACTATTGCCGTAAAATTGTAGTTGATTCTCCGGAGCAGAACCGCTGGATTAACTACATGAGTCACGAAATGGTAGGACTTACTGCTCAGGAACTTGAAGAGCATTATTACAAGCCGTATCCTCAGCTGCGTCCTGTGCTGGAGAGCGTGTTTGGTTCCGGTAAACAGGAGTCATAATGAATAAATTCCGCCGTATTATATTGTCAGCTTCTTGTCTTTTGTGTGCATTCTCTATGCAGGCGTTTGATGCAGATGACATTATAAGCCCGTCTAACGGTACATGGGCAAACCGTCAGGCCTTAGTGCTTGATGGTTCCGACGGAAGTGAACTGTACTATTCGCTTACCGGCAGTGATCCGCTTGAGTCAGGGTTTGCATACGATGGTCCTGTGTTAATTGACGAGACGGGTTCTGTTACGGTTAACATTACGTCTGTTAATGCAAACGGTATTCGTTCTGACTTTACGGTAAACTATACGGTTGAACCTGCTTCGGTAACTTTTTCTGATCCGCATGAATCACTTTTTGTTCAGGCGGTGTCTTCTAATCCCATACGCAGATATGTTTCTGGAAATAACTTTGATATTCCGTCACGCTTTACCTGGTGCCTGGGAAATCCTGTTATTCCTTCTTCTAAGGGAACCAGCCTTACGCTTTCTGCATACAATTGTGTTGACCGTTATGTCGCCTGTACGGTAACAGAAGGAACTGCGTACTGGCATTTTGTGCTTCATGTTGTTCCACAGGAACAGAAAGAGCTTGTGCTGATTGCTCCCGATGTTCCGTTTACGCTTGAAGACTGGAATACGTTTGTGTTTACCGGTGAAAAACTGATTTATCAGATTGACGACGAGTTCTGGTCTGCTTCAAAAGAACCGGTTATTCTTGACCGTTCTGTGCCGCATGTTATCCGCTGGCAGTCGATGAATTATGAATTCGGTAATCCGGTACATGATTTTATTCTTCCTGCAAAGCCTGAGCTGTCCGTAAGCCGTGAAAAAGACGGTTATGTTGCGTTCAGCGTTGCGTCAGATTCTAATTTTACGCTTGGCCCTGCACGCTCAGGAGGGGAAGGATGTGTTACCAGTTCTGCAGCCGCACAGCAGCGGGTTGTGTGTGATACATTCTCTGATGATTCCCTGTATGCGGTTATGATGCTTGGTGTATACTACCGCGGTGTGTACCAGGGAGACTTGCGTTCACCGTTCTTTGTTGACCGGAAAATTCCACAGGTTCCCGTTATTGCTTCTTCAGAAAAAGCAGGCTATGCGCGTAACCGCGTGCGTCTTTTAATTAGCGGTGAAAGTGATTCTGAAATTTATTATGCAGTCAGTGAGCCGGTGCTTTCTGATTCCGGTTTTTCATCTGACCGTGAAGCGCTTTTTGCATCTGTAGAAGCCGGCGAGTTTGGTCTGTATGACGGTTCAGAGATTGTGCTTTCATCCCGTGCACGAAAAGCGACCTACTATAAAGTATGTGCGTATGCAAAGGATGCAGCCGGTAATCAGAGTGATATAACTGAATATCATGTCGTTGTAGATGAGTTTAATTATTATCTTGCTCCTTCTGCAGCTTCTGTTAACGAGGGTGCTGTTGCCGACGGAAGTTACACAAATCCCTTTACCAGTTTTGAACAGGCACTTGATGCAATGGCTCACAGTTCGTTTATGCGTCTGCACGTACTGGGAGATATAGTGCTGCCTCACGGAGATACGGTCATTTCTTCGCCAGTGTATCTGGTTGGATCCGACTCTCATATTATCATTCCTGATGATGCACGCATTGTAGTGAAAAACAGTGATTTTTCTGCAGAAGGCTGTATCTTTGAACGCTCGGTACCACGGTATGCTTCCCGTTCAACGGACAGTCTTCTGGTTCTTGAAGGCGGTTCTCTTACACTTAAACGATGTGAAGTTGTGGGAAGTTTTGCTTCTGACGGTGTGCTCATAGATGCATCGGATGCGCTTATAGGCCTTGTTGAAACTGGCTTTACTGTTCAGGCCTCTTCGTATGCAGCGGTTCTTGCAGGTTCTTCCTGCGAGGTAAGTGTTTCTGGCTGTCGTCTTACTGCAACCGCACAGAGTGCCGTAAACATAACGCTCAGTAAAAGTGTACTTGCCTGTACACTGACGGATGCAACAATTATTATGCATCTGGGACGCTGTGTAGAGCTGGTTGATTCTACTGCAAAGGTTTATAACTGTGTGCTTACTGCTCAGCGAACTGATAACTACTCAGGTTCTGTTGCAATCTGGAAAGATATTGATTCAACCCTTTCTGCGTATGCAAACGAGGAGCACGGATTCTGATGAAACTGTGTGCCGGTTTAGACGAGGCGGGCAGGGGACCGTTAGCAGGTCCGGTAAGTGCTGCCTGTGTAATTCTTCCTTCTGATTTGGATACGTCAGACCTGAAAGACAGCAAAGTGCTTTCTGAAAAAAAACGGGAAAAACTTTTTTCGCTGATTTGTGAAACCTGCTGTTGGGGACATGCGTTTGTCGATCACACAGAAATTGATGCTGTCAACATTCTGAATGCAAGTCTTCTTGCCATGAAGCGTGCGTATGAAGACATGCTTTTAAAACTTCCCCAGTGGTGTGTTGCTCAGGGAATTTTATTTGAGGATATTGAATTAACGGCAATTGCTGACGGAAATAAAGTTCCTGACATTCCAGACTGTACTGCTGTGGTAAAGGCTGATGCAACAGTTCCCTGCGTAAGTGCTGCAAGTATTATTGCAAAAGTTAAGCGTGACCGGCTTATGGTTGAATATGATGCCCTCTATCCCGGATACGGATATGCACAGCATAAGGGGTATCCCACTAAGGCGCACAAAGAAGCATGCCGTAAACTGGGACCTTCCCCCATACAGAGACATTCGTTTACGTACTAATCAGTATTCAGTTGTTGTAGTAACTTCGGGTTTTGCACCGCTTCTCTTTGATTTTACGTGGATGATTTTTCCGGTGCGTTTGATTCCGTCATCTTCGCGTTCTGCACGTTTTTCTGCTACCAGACGGCTTTCTCCCTTACGGCGATATACTTTCTTTGTGTCATCGCCAGAAGATTCACCTTTTGATGCTTTTGCAGCACGTTCTGTTTTCTTCTGTTTGTTCTGTTTTGCGCGTTCCTTGCGTTCTTTTTCAATAAACGAAAGTGATTCGTCCATTCCGTTCAAAAAGTTGCGCATGTCTTCTTCAAATACAACGATTGCACGGCGGTCGCCTTCACCGTCAGTTTTTTTGCTTTCTACAATCTGCAGAAAGACATCGCCTGCGCGGTTTTCCTTAACGTTAAAAAAATAAGATCTGTTTGTAAGAGTAACCTGTGTCGTAAACAATTCACCGCGGATTCCCATGCTGTCCTTCCTTAAAAAAATGTATTGTATTGTACCATGCTTTTTGCATTTTACGCAATACGCCCTTAGTGAACGAATTTTGCGGACTGGAATACCACTTCTTCAAAAAGGTCTTTCATGGCCTGTGTCGTGGTAGATGAGCCAAAGCTGAACCGTACGGCATCCTCTTTTTCTTCAGGGCTTACCTGCATTGCATCCAGTATGGGGCGCGATGCTTTAGACGCAGAACAGGCACTTCCTGTCGAAATGTAATAGCCGTCAGCGCTCAGGGCACGTACCAGTACCTGACCGGGAATTCCTTTAAAGGCTGCCTGTACAATCCACGGAGAAAAATTTTCTTCGCTTATGCTTAGTCCCCGTTCGTGCGGAATGATTGTACAGCCGGGTATGGTTCTGAGGGCTTCTATGAATTGTGCGGTAACGGTTCTCTGTTCTTCCATGCGCTCTGCCATAACCTGATTGTCCTGTTCAAAACCTTTGCGGACAAAGTATTTTTCCATGCAGAGAGCCATAGCCTGTGCTCCAAATAGATTTTCGGTTCCGCTGCGTATGTTGCGTTCCTGACCGCCGCCTTTTAAAAACGGAGTAATTTCTTTGGCAAGATACAAAAGTCCAATTCCGCGGGGACCACCCAGTTTGTGTGCACTGAAGGCTGCAGAATCTATGCCTTTATAGCCTATGTCAAGTTCTATCTTTCCTGCTGCCTGAACACAGTCGACATGGAAAAACGGTTTACGCCGTGTCTTTCCGTGCTGCATAAGCATGTCTGCAATTTCATAGACGGGCTGAATTGCACCGGTTTCGTTGTTCACTGCCATGACGGTTACAAAGGCCGTATCATCCTGCAGTTTTTCTTCTACTGCGTTTGCCGTAACAAAACCATTTTTGTCTGGTGCAACGGTAATGACATGCCATCCGCACAGTTCAAGATTCTTTGCCATTTCGCGCAGGGCTGGATGTTCTATTCCGCTTATGAGAACGGAACCTTTTTGCGGACGGGTAAGCACAGAAAGCAGGGGAATGTGATCGCTTTCAGTTCCGCCTGAAGTAAAAAACAGCTGCTCCGGTTTAACCCCCATAGCTTTTGCACACCGTTCACGTGCCTGAGCAAGACATTTTTTTTCTTCTATGCCTGCCTGATGCTGACTTGAGGGATTGGCCCAGTGCTCCAGAGAAAGGGAGAAAGCCTGCTTTTGAATTTCTGTGTCTGCGGGTGCGGTTGCTGCCCAGTCAAAATAATGTTCTGCGTTCATTTGAGTACCTGCATTACTTCCTGTTCCGTTACGTCACGAATTTCATTTTCTGCAAAATCTTTTTGTATGATGACCCTTAGTGCGCCTTCTGCTTTGTTTTTTTTGTCTTTTTTCATTGCATTCAGTATGTCGTGCGCCAGAAGCGGTTTCGGTTCTGTGTCGTAACCGTACATTCGTAAGATTTCTTTTGCGTTCTGAACATAGTCTTTGCTGCACAATCCCAACACGTAGGAAAGATCTGCTGCCCGCGCCATACCCCAGGCAACTGCTTCTCCGTGAGTTATTTTTCCCAAGCCGGCTACGGTTTCCAGAGCATGACCGAAGGTGTGTCCCAGGTTAAGAAATGCACGGTCTCCTTTTTCGCGTAAGTCTTTGTGAACGACCGAAGCCTTTGCCTGTACACAGGAAGTAATTACGGTCTGAAGCGTTTTGCTGTCTCTTTGGTTTATAAGGTTTTCGTTCTGCAAAAACAGCTGTGCTGTTTCCGGCAAAAATAAAAATGCAGTCTTAACTGCCTCCGCAAGTCCTGATCTGTATTCGTGTTCCGGAAGTGTCTGTACGAACGAAGGCCACACATGCAGTGCCTTTGCGGGGTAGAAGGCACCAATCATGTTTTTGTATCCGTCAAAATCACAGCCGGTTTTTCCGCCGACACTTGCATCTACCATGGCAAGTAATGTCGTGGGAACAAATTCAACACTAACTCCGCGCTTAAACATAGATGCAGCAAATCCTGTCATGTCACAGATAACACCGCCGCCGATTGCAATAAAAAGACAGCCTCTGTCAAAGTTGTGTTCCAGTGCAACGCGTACAATATCAAGCACGTGTGTTATGTCTTTAAAACGTTCTCCTGCGGGTAAGACGGTAAGAAAATCTTTTCCGTCACGAAAATCCTGTGTAAAGGAATCAAAAGCGCTTAACTGTGCAATTGTTTCATCGGTTACGAAAAGACGCATGGGGGCATCGGTTTCGTTTCCGTTAAAATAGAGTGAGCGTAAATCCGGAGAACCAGAATAAAAGAATATGTCTGTCTTTTCAAATCCTGAATTTTCAGGAAAGGTGAGTGTATGTGTCTGAATTGCTTCCATGGGGATATTTTAGTATGTTTCGTCTTCCATTGCAAGGAAGGTTTCCATGACACTTTTAACGCGTGTAGTCTCGCGGTCAAGAATACGTTCGTAGTCAAGTTTTCCGGTAACAATCCGTTCGCGTTCGTCTTCCCATGCCTGCTGGTCGGTTATGAACAGAAAGTAGAATTTAGTGACATTTGCTTTTTCTGCCCACAGTTTTGCTTCTTCCCAGTAGTAGTAGCCTGCTTCGTAACAGGAAAGTGCCTTCTGTAAATCGCGCACATATTCGTCTTTCCACGGAGCATCATAAAAATAGGCAACATCTTTGTCGTAAATGCGCCCCAGCCGTAAGTACTGTTCAATCAGTTTAAGGTTTACATGCATCATAAACAATGCGCGGTATTTTTCCCACTGATTTTCGTTCTGAATGGTTGCCATTGCGTACTGAGGATTACAGAAGTCTGCGTTAACGGCCTTTTCCAGCCAGTAGATGTTTTCTATGCAGTCATCGGGCAGCTGCTGATAGTGAATGTGATACAGCCGGTAATAGTCTTCTTTGTATTTTGCAACGTATGCATGAGCCGTCTGCGTGTTAATGCCGGCACAAACGGTCAGGAGTATCAGTACCTGGAGACAATGTTTTGCAAATGAAACAATAGACTTCTTCACGCTTACTGTATCGGCAGATTGTACAGCTCTCTTAAGCGTTTGCCTGAATGTGTTTCCAGATAAAGTCCGATATCTGCCCGGGGCTTTGTGTTGCATCCAGCCTGATGATTTTCATGCCGGTGTTAAGAGACTGATAGTGTTCCAGCACTTTTTCGTATGCATCGCGTGTCCGGTTCTGGAATTCCTGCTTTTCGTAGATTTCTGTCTGTCCGCGGCGGTTTACCCGTGCAAGCGATACGGCAGGATCTATGTCAAAGAAAAACAAAAGGCGGGGAAGTGCAAACTGTTCATTGAGTCGTGCAGGTAAATCCATACCGCAGTCTATGCTCTGATAGGCAAGGCTTGAAAACAGATACCGGTCTGATACGACTGTATAGCCTTGATCGCATGCGGTTTTTACTCCGGTTACCAGGGTGTCTTTTCCGTCAATAACCAGCGGGCCGTCAACATGTTCGCTCCTGTCTGCGGCAAACAGGTATGCTGCAGTCTGCGGAATCAAGGGAATTTTTCCGGAAAGCATGGAACGCAGAAATGTTCCGGTGGGGGCAGAAGTGGGTTCCGTCGTAAATAAAAAGAGTTTTCCTTCTGTTCTTTCCCTGAGCAGCCTGATTTGCGTGGTGGTTCCGGCTCCGTCAATTCCTTCAAAAACGATAAAATTTTGTAATGTCATGTTAAAATCTTCCATAAAACACAAAAAACTGATACAATATCACGGGGTAGTCCCGACAGAAAACGATGATATGAAATCAAAAGTGCTCAAAACAGCCATAGGACTCATACTCTTCCTCATGATTTTTGCTACGGCTCTTGCGGCGTTACAGCCGGTGTATCGTCGCGTCAACAGTACTATTTCTGCTGCGGAAGTAAAGTATCTGTCTCTTTTGACTGAAAAGACTGACCTTTCAATTTCGTATAAATCGCTTTCACCCTCTATTTTAGCAGGAATTCGCATAAAAGGTATAGAGGTTAAGGACGCACTGACCGGAGATGTTGTTTTAACTGCAAAAAAAGCTGTGCTCTCCTATGACCTGAAAAAACTTCTGGGCGGAAACTTAGGAGAAGCCTTTACAAAACTTACGGTTTCCAATGCAAACGTTTCTCTGGATTTAGATACAAACTGGCATTTTGTTGATGCAATAAATTACCGCCTCTTGGGAAATCCCGTTGATGAATATCACGATGAACTGCTTACTCCTGACAAGCAGAAAACGCTTACTCAGGTTCTGTATGCATTCCCGTTTGCAGTTGTATTAAAAAACTCAAATGTAAACGTAAAGAACACCAACATAGATCTGCATGTGTTTGTAAAAAATCTTCGCGCAAAAAAAACAGATGATGCTTCGTCGCTTTCTGTTTCAGGAAGAGGTACTGCAATTGCAACAGTGCCCCTGTTAAAAAATGATACCGTCGGTTTTGCCTTTATCGTCAGCGGAACTTTTTTACCGAAGCTTGATGACAGTTCACTCATGCTTTCGGTTACCGAAAATAATGCTGCCAGTTACACTCTGCACAGAGGTGAATTTCTTGCACGCTATAATGATCAGCATTTAAACATTCTTTCAACGCAGCGTCTGTTACCGTACGTCGTTACCGCAGACATAAATCTTGCAAATGCAGATGTAAACATTGAAGCGTCCATGCAGGATTTTAATCCGTTCCAGCTTATAAAAGTTCCGCCGCTTCCTGATGTGGCACAGCAGTTTGTCGGCTCAACGGTCAGCGGAACATTTTCTCTGTTGTATAACGTCAGAAAAAAAACGCTTTTGTGGTATACAGACGGTTCTGTTGATTTTGCAAAAAAACTTGCACCCAAAGGAGAGTCTGTTTCGTTTAAAGTGAACGGAACAAATGAAACGGTTTCCATAGGTTCTGTTGTTGCAACCGGTTCACTTGTGTCGGGAAACCTGAGCGGTTCGTACAACATAAGTCTAATGCAGCCGTCGGGTAAGGCAGAACTTGATTACTTTACGCTTCCTAACGGAAACATTGTTTCTGCACAGCTGTTTGTTGATCCTGTCGGTGACGGTTTTTCGTGCTACATTCCAGAACTGCTTTTAAGCGATGCTTCCTTCTCTCAGATTCAGAGTCTGAATGCAGTGCAGCTTGATCTTGCTCCGGTAGAAGAGTCGTGGGACTTTGAACTTTCTTTCAGCGATTATACTCATCTGGAATCCGATGTGCCCGGTTCATTCAATGCAGCAGGAACGTTTGTACCCGGTGATTTTCCGTGGGTTGAAGTTTCGGTTGCGGTTGATTCATTCTACCTTGACTCTATTGCTCGGGCGGCAAAAGCGGTGCTTGATGGAGAAACGCAGAAGACAGTTAATGATTTGATTCCTGCGCTGGAACAGTACATTATGGCAACGGAACTGTATGTGTCCTCTGACCTGACTTCCGTTACATTTAATGCGCCGTACATGGTTGTTGCAAGTACCGAAGATGAAGATCCGCTGGTTGCCATTGCGTCTTTTGACGGAAACGATGAGTCGCTTTCGATTTCTTCACTTCAGGTTGCGTTTGCAAAACAGTATCTTGAAGCTTCTGCAGATATAGATCTTTCCCTTGAACAGAAATCTGCATTTTTTACTGCGGACCTGCAGTTTAACCGTATTCCCTACAGTCTGACCGGTTCAGTATCTGACGGTAAGTGGCTTTCAATTAACGGAGATTACGGTCTTGCGGTTTCAACTTCGCTCAGTGCTCCGCTTTCGGGAACTGCATCTATTTCATCGCTTCCTATAAGCATAGATCCGTATCTTATTTCGCTTTCCCTTGATTCATCATTTACCTATTCGCGTAACTTTGGCTTTTCCATGAATGTGTCACGCTTCGAAGCAGAAGAATTAAGCGGAACACTTTCCTTTATGCCGTCTCTTGCATTAAGCGGAACTCTTTCTGATCAAAGTTTTATTATTTCAAATCTCTCGTATGCGGATAATGCTTCTGCACTTTCCGGTGACGGATTTTTTGTCTGGAGTAAAAACGGAAACAGCATAGATGCTTTCACCCTGCAGCTGGGGGCTAATAGTGACAGTTCCCGTGAAGGAGTTGATCTGTATGTATCGCTTACTAACCCGTACGGCTCGCCTCTGTCTGCACAAAGCCTTCAGTCTGACTGGTTCTGGGATGCACAGCTTGATATTACTTCGCTTTTGATGTCGCGCTTTTTACCGGGACAGCACAATGATGATACGCTTTCTGCACAGGCTCAGTTGAGCGGCACTCTAGATAATCCTTTCCTTTCGTTTACGCTTAAAGATGTTTCTGTTGATTTTAACGGTAAGGCATTACATGCTGCCGGAAACGCACTGCTGGAAGACGGAACGCTCGGTATTTCAAATTTTTCTGCTTCCTGGAACGATATACGACTTCTGAACGTTGCTGCCGGAATAGAGCTTGAATCGTTCAGCGGACTTGCACAGGCAACACTCGACATGGAGTTTATGAGTAAGACGCTGCGTGCACCCCTTACCGTAACGCTGCAGAATCAGGATGAACCGTATCCTGAAAACACACCTCTTCTTGCAATGCTTGCACTTCCGGATAATTTTTCACTGGCAGTTGACTCTTCAAAGATAAGCGGAAACCTGCTTTCTTCTTCTGCGCCACTTCATCTTGAATTGAACCGTTACAAAGATGATGCATCTGAAATGTGGGAATTCCGTACAGACGATTACTTTGGTGCATCCGGTTATCTGTTTGACAACGGACAGCTTGCCCTTGCGGTAGAAGAATCTAAGCCGCTGCATTTTATCTTAAACGGTAACATTACCACTGAATCAGTTTTATTTGATCTTTCTAATTTCTATCTTGATATGTCTCAGCTTTCATTCCTTATCAACTCTGATTTGTTCTCTGTCTACAGGGGTGTGATTGAAGGTGAACTGTTTATTTCGGGACTTGCAACCGACCCCTCAATGGAAGGCTCTTTTGTGCTGACCGGATTTGATTTTAATGTTCCGTCGTATATCTCTGATCATTTTACAACACAGAAGATTCAGCTGTCACTGTTTGAGAACACACTCAATGTTCCGCCGACAGAATTCAGAATAAAAGATACTGCGCTTACCGCCCGTGCAACGCTTGAGTTTGACCGGTGGTCGCTTTCCAGTATGCGTGCGTACCTTGCTTCGGTGGGGGACAAGGGTATTCCTGTTGATATCCGTACTGACCTTGCCCGTGTAAAAGGCCGTGCACTTGTTGACCTTAATCTTGATTTTGAAGATGACATGCTTGAAGCCTTTGGTAATCTTGAAGTTAAAAATACGACTATCAGTCTCATGGATTCTTCTGATGATCTTGATGATGAAGATGACGACTTCTATTCCAATCCGCTTAAGAAAAAAGCAGAACGGGAAGCAAAACAGGCTGCAAAAAATTCCGGAGAACAGAAACTCCCCATCGATATTGCCGCAAACATTCACTTTACTGTCGGAGAAAAAGTTCGCCTTGAATTAAATCCGCTCTTGCGCAGTCTTATTGCTCCCGGTAACGAAGTTGACATTGTGCTTGATACATCAAACAACACCTGGGCTGTCAAGGGTGATGTTTCTTTGCGCGGAGGAGAAATCTCTTACCTGAACCGCAACTTCTATGTCAAGGAAGGTTCTGTTTCGCTTAATGAAACGCAGGCAAAAATGGATCCGCTTATTACGGTTCGTGCAGAAACCCGTGAACGGGATACAAACGGAGAGTCGGTAACCATTACGCTTGAAGCAAACCGTCAGTATCTGTCACAGTTTACTCCACGCCTGTATGCTAATCCGGCTAAGTCAGAAAGTGAACTGTATCAGCTTTTGGGTCAGGTTGCTCTGGCAGACTCTACAAGTGTTTCGTCTCTTTTGCTTTCTACGGTTGACTATGGCGTTCAGGTTGCCGTCGTAAGAAAAATAGAGGACGCATTGCGTGATTTGCTGAATTTTGATATATTCTCTATACGAACATCGCTTTTACAGAATGCGGTACGGTCGGGACTGGATATTTCTGCAAGTTCTGCGGCAAAACGGTCTTCAATCGGTAACTATTTTGATAATTCGACTGTTTACATAGGTAAATACTTCGGAACGTCGCTGTATGCGGATGCAATGCTGCACTGGACGTACGACGAAAATAAAGATATGAGTGGCAGCGAAACGGGAGGCATCGTGTTCCAGCCGGAAATCGGTCTGGAAATGGAAGCTCCCTTTGCCAACATCAGGTGGAATTTTGCTCCTGATCTGGAAAATTTTGCTGATACGGTTGTTTCGTCAACGTCGGTAACGCTTTCGTGGCGGTTTACGTTCTAATAAAAAAAAGAGGGGCTGTATGCGTAGTCTTAGTCGCACCGTTAAGAGTGCCATTGCGTTAGTTTTTTTGCTTGCAGGGTTGTGTCTTCCTGCACTGGCGCAGAGTTCAGAATGGTATTACGGAAAACCAATTCGTTCCGTTACCTTCAGCGGACTTAAAAATATAAAAGCATCTGATCTTGACGGAGTAACCAGCGCATACGTCGGAAAAGAATTTTCTGATGATTTGTTTGCAGATCTGCTTAACCGTGTGTTTGCACTTGATTATTTCAGTGATGTCATTCCCGAAGCAGTTCCCGGAGATGCTTCCCGCAAATCAGTTTCAATTGTACTTGTAGTTGAGGAAAATCCGGTTGTTTCAAAAGTTGTTTTTCTTGGTAACAGCAAGATTAAGAATAACGAACTTAAAGATACGGTTTCCATTAAAGCAAAAGATATTTTTAATCAGGCAAAAGTGCTTGTTGACGAACGTGCACTTCGCAATCTGTACATCAGCAAAGGTTTTACTTCTGTTCATGTGTCTTCTACTACTGAAGAAACTGAAGAAGGTATTGTTGTTACCTTCCGTATTGATGAAGGAACTACGACCGTAGTTACTGCCATTAACTTTCAGGGAAATACCATTGCTTCCGACCGCACGCTGTCCCGCAAACTGACGCTCAAAAAAGAAGGTGTGCTTAACAAGGGGTATTTCCAGGAATCAGTCCTTGAAGTAGATAAGCAGGCTCTGATTGCATACTATCACGATCACGGTTACATTGATGCAAAGATTGTAGATGTTGTCCGTGACTCTACCTTCAATGAATCAAAGAAACGAGAAGAACTTGCCATTACCTTTGTACTTCAGGAAGGTTCTCAGTATACCTTTGGCGGAATTACATTCCTTGGCAATAAAGTTTTTTCTACAGAACAGATAGAATCGCTTGTTACCATCAAGAGCGGTGATGTATACAACGAAACAAAACTGAATGAATCGCTGGTTGCTGTTCAGCAGCTGTATGTAAACAGCGGTTACACGTCAAATCAGTTTCAGCCGTATGTTACCAAAGATCCCGATGCTAAAACCGTTACCTATCAGGTTGTTATTGATGAGCGTGACAGAAGCCATGTAGAAAACATTATCATCAAGGGAAATGAACGTACAAAAGATTATGTCATTACCCGCGAGATTCCTATAGAATCCGGTGATATTTATTCAAACACAAAACTGTATTCTGCAATGCGCAGTCTGTACAACCTGCAGTACTTCTCAAATATTATTCCCGATGTTCAGATGGGTTCCGAAGAAAACCTGGTTGACGTTATTTTCAGTGTAGAAGAACAGAATACGGTTTCGCTTACCGCAGGACTTACCTTCAGCGGAATGGGTAACTCAAATGAATTTCCGATTGCGCTTATGGCGTCCATTCAGGATACAAACCTGTTTGGCGAAGGACGTTCTCTTTCTGCTTCCCTTAAAGTTGCAACCGAAGAACAGTCACTTAGTTTTGGTTACGGACAAAGCTGGATGTTTGGGCTTCCTATCAGCATGAATATTTCTGCCGGCTTCTCTCATACAAAACAGTATACGCTGCGTAACTATCTGTCTCCGTCTACCGGTGAACTTGATGCTTCTTCTCACTATATGGAATATCATCAGCTGTCGTTTAATGTGGGCGCTTCTTTCAGCAGATGGTGGACTTACGACTGGGCTGTTTTAACTGCAACCGGCGGTATTTCCGGCAGCATGGTGTATAACATTTATGATTCGGCACTGTATACTCCGGTTGATTTTTCTGTCAGTGCGTATGGAAACAACTGGTCTCCCAGTACTGCAATCTACGGAAAATTCTCTGCAGACGGACGTGACATTAACTACGATCCTTCTAAGGGCTGGTTCCTGAGCGAACAGCTTACCTGGCGCGGCTTGATTCCCCGTATCGGCGACTTTGGCGAAACAGAGTTCTTCCTTCGCAGTGAAACAAAAGGTGAGCTTTACTTTACACTTCTTGATAAACCGGTTACCGAAAACTGGGGCGTTAAGTTAGTTCTTGCGCTATACTCCGGTCTTTCATTCCAGGTTCCTGCACCAGGAACAACAATTAAAGATACCAGTAAGCTTTACATAGACGGAATGTTCTATGGACGCGGCTATCAGATTTATAACACTACTTACGGACGCGGTAACGGTCTTCTTGCAAACTATGCAGAAATCCGCTTCCCCGTAGCTCCTGGAATCCTGTCTCTTGACCTGTTCCTTGATGCTGTTATGATTAAGCCTGATGTAGGTGCCGTCTTCTCTGATTTTGCAAATCCCAACGACTGGTACTTCAGCTGGGGTCCAAGCCTTCGTCTTACCATGCAGCAGTTCCCGCTTAGAATGCTGTTAACAAATAACTTTAAATTTACCTCTGACGGAATTACTTCTGTCAACAGACTGGGAGATCCTGTTTCCGAATGGTGGAAGAACTGGAACTTCACCCTGTCATTTAACCTTGTCAATAAATAGGAGTTAGACTATGAAAACTACTGTACGTAAACTGATTGTTATTGCTGCACTTTTGGCATGTTCTGTGTGTGGTGCCTTTGCACAGCAGATTACAAAATTTGCGGTTGTGGATACAAGCCGTGTCTATCAGTCATATTACCGCGACTCTGTTCAGGTCAGAAACTTTGAACGCAAGCGCCAGGAATTTCAGGATGAAGTTACCCGCATTACTGCAGAGATTCAGCAGATGCATGACCGCCAGCTTGAATACGAACGCAACGACGACAGTACCAATGCACTTAAACTGCAGACTCAGATTACAAAGCGCACTGAATATTTACGCGAATATGTTAACGCAAAGAATGCAGAACTTGAAGCATTAAAATCTTCTCTCGAAGATAATGATGAATTCTATCAGAAACTGTATGAAGTTATAGAAAAAATTGCAGAAGGCGGCGGATACAGTATGGTGTTGAGCTTGCAGCAGTCAAATATGATTTTGTGGTACAGCACTTCTGTTGACATTACAGACGAAGTTATTTCCCGACTGGGCTTGTAAATTGTGCAGGTAAGGGAATGGCAGAAACCGACACTCCGCTGATTGCACAGTATCAGGGTATAAAAGCACAACATGCAAATGAAGTGCTTTTTTTCAGACTTGGCGATTTTTATGAAATGTTTGGAGACGATGCCGTTGAAGTGTCTCGTCTTTTAAATCTGACCCTTACTCATAGGGCCGATAAACCCATGTGCGGTATTCCGTATCATGCTGCAAAGGTGTATATTGCACGCTTGTTGCGCCTTGGGAAAAAAATTGCCATCTGTGAGCAGGTCGGTGAAATTCCAACACACGGAAAAGGGCTTACCCGTCGCGAAGTTATAGAAGTCATTACCCCGGGAACTGCAGTTGAAAGTGAATATTTGGACGGAGGCCGTAACAATTTTCTGGCTTCTCTCTGGATAAGCGGAAATGTTGCCGGGTTTGCCTACATTGACGTTACCACCGGAGAATTCAAAGCAACTCATTTTTCATCTCTGGATATCGCAGAACAGTTTTCAAAAGAACTGGGACGCTGTATGCCCCGTGAACTGCTGTTGCCGGATTCCCTTAAACAGAATTCTGCCGTTCAGTCTGTTATTGCTGCTCAGCCGGAACTTTCTGTTTCATTCTATCCTGACTGGAATTTTAATGCAGATCTTGCCTACAAAAAACTGCTTGCTCAGTTTAAGACTGCAAATCTCAGTTCGTTTTCGCTTACCCAGCAGTCCCCCGAAGTCCCTCCGGCAGCATTTCTGCTTGATTATCTTCAAAAAACAACGAATGCTTCTTCTGCACATGTTGCTTCAATCTCTGTGTACAGTGACAGTCAGTATGTGATGATGGATGATTCATCGCGCCGTAACCTTGAGATTACATACAATCTTCGTGACGGTTCTACGCAATACACAGTGCTTGAATGTGTTGACTGTACCTGTACTGCAATGGGAAGCCGCATGATTCGTGAATGGCTGTCGTTTCCGCTTACAGATCTTGCTGCAATAAAAGCCCGCCAGGATCAGGTTCAGGTTTTCTTTGAAGACCGCTCCCTCTTAAAAAAAATAAGGGAACGCCTGGACGGAATCTTAGATGTGGAACGGCTTGCCTGCCGCATTGCCATGGACAGAGCTCATGCAAAAGATGTTCAGGCGCTGCGTGTAAGTTTACAGAAGTGGCTCGATGTTCAGGCTCTGCTTCCGGTACAGGTGCTTGATACGCAAAAAGCTCAGAAGATAATCGATCTGGTACAGAAGGCAATTCTTGATGATCCGTCTACCTCGCTTACCGATGGAAATATCATTAAACCTCACTGGTCAGAAGAACTGGATCACTGGCATCAGGTACATGACAATTTTTCTGAAATCCTTGAACAGTATGTTGAAGAAGAACGAAACCGTACCGGCATTGCAAACTTGCGCGTAAAACAGAGCGGCAATATGGGATACTTTATTGAAGTTACCAAAGGAAAACTTTCTAAGGTTCCCGAACATTTTATCATGCGCCGCTCTCTGGTAAACGCTGACCGCTATACCACGCAAAAACTTCAGGAGCTGGAACAGTCTCTTAACGAAAGCGGTACGAAAATCCTTGAGTTAGAAAGAGATCTGTTTATTCAGGTTCGCAATACGCTTAAGGAATATGTTCCGTATTTACAGCAGACTTCCCGCGAAATTGCATATATTGACGTTACTTCTTCTTTTGCACACTGTGCTGCAAAAAACAACTGGATCCGTCCGCTTATTGATGAGTCACGAATCTTTGATATTGAACAGGGCAGACATCCGGTAGTTGAAGCGCATCTTCCCGGCGGAGAATTTGTTCCAAACGATCTGCTTTTGTGTCAGTCTGATGAAAGTCCTGCATTTGCACTCATTACCGGTCCCAACATGGCAGGTAAAAGTACCTTCCTGCGTCAAAATGCACTTATTGCACTTCTTGCGCAGACAGGCTGTTATGTTCCTGCTTCTAAAGCACACATCGGTGTTGTTGACCGCATTTTCTGTCGTGTCGGTGCAAGCGACAATCTTGCCCGTGGAGAATCAACGTTCCTTGTTGAAATGATCGAAACGGCACGCATCTTACATTCTGCGACAGACCGTTCTTTAGTCATTATGGATGAAGTGGGGCGGGGAACCAGTACCGAAGACGGTCTTTCTATAGCATGGGCAGTAAGCGAATGGCTGTTAGACCGCATTCAGTGTAAGACGCTGTTTGCAACTCATTATCACGAACTGACGCGCCTTGAGCACTCACGCCTTAAGCAGCTGTGTATGGCTGTTGATGAAAACGGAACAGACGTTGTCTTCCTGCGTAAGGTTATTGATGGGGCAAGCGAAAATTCATATGGTATTCATGTTGCTCGCCTTGCAGGAGTTCCTGCAGCAGTAGTAAACCGTGCCCGCGATATTCTTGCGCATATTCAGCAGGAAGCAGATGACCGGCCCATTGCAGCAATTCCGCCTGCAGCCGTTAAAACAGAGCAGTCTTTAACGGGAGCACTTTTTAGCGATGAAGAAATGATTTTGGATGAAATACTTTCCTGCGACACTGACAACATGACGCCGCTTGCGGCCTTGCAGCTTGTGTCACGGTGGAAAAAATCGCTTTCGGGACAGTAATTCAAATAAAGGGGGAGGGGAATATGGTTGTTTTATTTTTAACTCGTCAGGAGGCGGTGTGTGAGCTTATTTCATGCCGTTTAAAAGAAGAAGGACATATTGCCCACATCTGTACGACGCAAAAATCTTTTTTTACTACACTTGCTTCCTGTAAAAAATCAGTGCAGGCCTTAGCGGTTGATTACAGTTTTTTTGATCACCACACATTTAATCTGTTTGACTGTCTGAAAAAAAATAAATTTCTTCAGCCGGTTATTTTTTATAATCATCCGTATCCTGCGGAAGATGATCGGGTTGATTTCTGGATTCAGCAGAATAAAAATAAAAGTCCAGATTTTCTTTCCCTGTGTAAACTGATGAATCAGATTGTTTCTTCTCCAGAATTGAATCCGTGCATTTCACTTATAAGTAAACCCAGAGATGTTAACAAAGCTGTTTTGATTCCTCATGAAAATTTTAACTGCAGGCAGTTTCAGATACTGCATTCCATTGGACCGGTAAAGATGCGTCTGTTTCAGATGCTGTTTGATCATCTGTCGCATGCGGTCAGTGCAGAACAGTTGTGTCATCATGTGTGGGGTTCGTACACCCGTAAGCGACTGCATACACTGTATGCATATATCCATGACCTGCGTCAATGCTGCCGCTCAGAATTAAACTATGAAATGGATATTGTACGCGTGGGACAAAAAAAGTATCAGCTGGTATTTACGTTGCCGCACAATCTTACGGTGCGCGATGAGCAGGCAAGACAAGCCTTTGAACGCAACCGCCACCTGTTTGAAGATGCACGGTGCGTGTAGGCCAGTTCCGTTATTTTATATTCTTTTTGATGAATTCAACCTTAAGGTTTTTAAGTTCTTCGGTAAGGGATACTTTGTAAATGTGCGGATTGATAATGCGCTTGTACGAAGCATCCAGTGTTTCAAGCTGAGCGCGAAGAGTTTCTCTGCTCTTTGCAAGCTGTGTTTTGTCGTCAAGACGCGGTTCTGTGCGTTTGCCGTTCTTTAAGCGCAGTTTGAGCATTTCTTTTACCGAAGCAGCCTTAAATGTAAACTGACGGTAGTCTACCATAGGATGATAGTAGCGGTATTCTTTGCCGGGTTCTACAGTCTGATCGGTGAGTGCAAGTACATCTGCCTTTGCCATGCCGTTTTCATCATACAGACGGTACACGTTTTTAATGCCGGGGTTTGTATTCTTTGCAGGATTGTCGCTGAACTTCATTGCGGGAATCATGCTGTCGGTTTTTGCATCGTGGCGGGCTGCCAGTTTGTATACACCGGTAAAGCTTGATTCTGTTCCGCCGGTTACCATGTGTGTTCCAACTCCCCAGCTTGCAATGGGTGCATTCTGCTGGATGAGCGTTTCGATAATCTCTTCTGTCAGTTCGTTTGAAACAGAAATAAATGCCTGCGGGAATCCTGCTTTATCAAGTTCTTTGCGTACTTCTGCAGAAAGGTAAGCAATGTCTCCGGAGTCAAGGCGTACACCAAAGTTGTATCCCTGTTCTACCAGTTTTGCGCCTGCTTTGATTGCGTTTTTAATTCCGCTTCCCAAGGTATCGTAGGTGTCAATTAAGAATACGGTTTTTTCAGGATAGATTTTTGCGTATGCTTCAAATGCTTCCAGTTCAGAGGGGAAAGACATAATCCATGAGTGTGCCATTGTTCCCATAACTGGAATTCCAAAGCGTTTTCCTGCCAGCGTGTTACTGGTTCCTGCTGCACCTCCGATAAAGGCTGCACGGGTTGCACTCATTGCCCCGTCGGGTCCCTGTGCACGGCGAAGTCCAAATTCCATAATGGAACCTTTTTTGCTTGCAAGCCACACGCGTGCTGTTTTTGTTGCAATCAGACTCTGGAAGTTACAGTGGTTTAATACCAGTCCTTCAAGAATCTGTGCTTCAATCAGATTTGCATGAATGCGGATAATCGGTTCCTGCGGGAAAATAAGAGAACCTTCTTCAAAAGAATACAGGTCTCCGGTAAAGTGAAAGTCTTTTAAGTAATCAAGGAATCCCTGTTCAAAAATTCCCTGTTCTTTCAGGTATGCAATGTCATCTGCACTGAATGAAAATTCTGTTAATACATCAAGCAGTGTTTCAATTCCTGCAAATACAGAAAAACCTCCGTTGAACGGCTGTCGTCTGAAGAACATGTCAAACACTACTTCCTGATTCATATTCTGCTTCCAGTAGCCCTGGGCCATGGTAAGTTCGTAGAAGTCAGTGAACAATGCACTGGTAATCATATCTTTTTCTGCCATAGATTTCCTCTGTCTGTATTGTATTGCTTTAGCATATAAAATGCAAGAATGTGCTTTTTAGTTGCTGGGCCGTTTGCAGAAGCGGTAGGTAAACCATGCTCCCGCATAGCGGGGAACAAACGTACTTGCAAATGCCTTAAACTTCCACTTGAATGCCATAAGTGAATAATGCTTTCCTTTGCGGGATTTGTTAAGACAGTGTGCAACGGTTTTTTCCGGTGAAAGTCCGTGCTTTACTGCCTTGCGCGCTCCGCGGGATGCAACTGCAGCAAATTCTGTACTGACTGGTCCCGGACACAATGCGGTAACAGAAATGCCTCTGTCTTTAAGTTCTGCGGCAAGTGCGACAGAAAAACTAAGCACGTAAGCTTTACAGGCTCCGTAGACTGCAAAGTTTCCCAGCGGCATGTATGATGCAAGAGAAGCTGTGTTTATGATTCGTGAGCCTTCGTGCATGTAGGGAAGTGCAAATCCTGTGATTCCGGTAAGCGAAGTACAGTCTGTGTCTATCATTTCCATTTCGCGGATTGTGTCGGTATTTTCAAACGGACCGTATGTTCCGAATCCCGCATTGTTTACTAAAACGGTAATGCCCAGTCCGCCTACAGAACGGGATGCAAATTCGTCTGCATCAAGATAGCGTTTTAATTCCAGGGCACCTTTCTGACCGCACAAGTCTGCTTCTACAGCGCGTGCAACAGGATACAGTCTCTGTCCCTTTGCAAATTCTTTTGCTTTGCTTTCCGACTGCATGTCATCACCGCATGCATTTATTTCTTTTGCAAGGGCTTCCAGTCTGTCTCTTCTGCGGGCAACAAGCCATAGTTCATCTGCGGCAAGGGACTCCCACTTGGCTGCTTCAGTTTCATTTGCGTCGTTTGTACACAGTATTGCTTTTTCTCTGAACTGAGCACTTTCCAATGCAAGCTGTTTTGCAAAACAGACACCCATTCCGCTTGAGGCACCTGTTACGATTATGATTTTCTTCATGCGTGTAGTATAGCATACCGTGCTTTCCTGTGCTATACTTTCGGACATGAAGCATTTGTTTTTTACCGGTGTGATTTCCGTTTTACTTTTGACAATTGTTTCCTGTACTCCTAAAGCAGAGACGAAAATTCCGCAGGGGCCCACAGAAGAAGAACTTGAATTGCAGCGTCTGGAACAGGAACGCCTTGTTAAAGAAGAAGCGGTCAGTGCATACCTTGAATCTCTTACTGAAGCGGAACGGATAGGGCTTTTGTTTCTGGTGAATATAGAAGGCGACAAGACTTATTCTGCGGTAGAAAAATATGATGGCCTTGACCTGGTTCCCGGCGGCTGTCTTTTATTTTCGTTTAACATTGCAAAAACTGATGAACAGTTTATGACGTTTATTGATTCAATCTATGAATACTGCCAGTCCCATGACATACAGTCATTTCCCTATATTGCACTTGATCAGGAAGGCGGATATGTTAACCGGCTGCGTGCGCTGACCAGTACCTTACCCGCTGCTCAGTGGGTGTCACAAAAAGCTACTGTGCAACAGGCATTTGATTTGTATGACAGTCAGGCAAAACAGATGCGGCTTTTAGGCATTACCATGAATCTTGCACCGGTTGCAGAAGTTGAAACAGACGACAATGCTCAGTTTCTGGATACGCGAAGTTACGGTTCTTTGGAACAGGTAAATCAGTATGCCCGCTCCTGTGTAAATGCGTACGAACAGAATCAGGTGCTTTCTGTTTTAAAACATTTTCCCGGAAATACAAATGTTGATCCTCACTCAGGACTTCCGGAAATCATTGTTGAGTCAGAACAGGAAATACAGAATCTTATTAAGCCGTTTGAAACACTTGTTTCTCAGACTGATGTTTCTGCGGTTCTTATGTCGCATGCACGCGTTTCGTTACCCGATGCACAGACTCCTTCCTGCCTCAGTAGTTTCTGGGTTAACGACTGTCTGCGTAAAACGCTTGGCTTTGAAGGCCTTGTTTTAAGTGATGATATTTTTATGGCGGCGCTTGAAAAAAACGGCTTTGCTCCTTTAGAAGCAGCAGAACAGGCTTTGCTAAGCGGTGTGGATATAATCATGCTGAGTGAAAAACGTTTTGCTGCGGTTGCAAAACAGCTTGCGTCTCGTGCTGAACAAAACCCTGCACTTGCAGACCGGATTGCACAGGCTCAGCAGAATGTCGTGCGCTATAAGATTAAGTGCGGTTTACTTACGTATGTGCAGAATGAAGACGGCTCTTATTGCGTACAAAATGCTTTTTCGTATGAAGATTTAAAAGATTCCCGACTGGTTCGTCTTACACAATTCCGTGAAGAAAAAAAACGCGGACAGAATTTGTATGCAGCAATTCTTTCAGGGGAACAGGAATGAAACAGACCTTTGAAGAATATTACAGTACTCTGTTTGGAAACCGCTGGCCGTCACTAAAAAACTCTCTTTCTGAAGATGGAATCCATGCAACGCTCTGCTGTGGAAAAGAAGCGTATTATCTTGATCCGGCAAGTTTGTGTGCGGCACTCTGTCTTCCGCTAAAAGAAAAAGAATGTATTGCAGACCTGTGTGCTGCCCCCGGCGGTAAGTCTTTAGTTACTGCTTTGGGTATGGAACAGACTGCGCACCTTGATGCAAACGAACGCTCTACTTCCCGTAAAGCGCGGCTTGTAACGGTATTGGATCAGACCTTGAATGAAGAGCTTCGTAACCGCATAACCGTAACCTGTTCTGATGCTGCGCCCTGGTGCCGTACTAAATCAGAATGTTACGATGCTATACTGCTTGATGCTCCGTGTTCGAGTGAACGGCATGTCCTTGCAGACCCTAAGTATCTGGGGCAGTGGACTCCTTCCCGCATAAAATCGCTTGCAATGGAACAGTGGGCACTTTTGTCGTGTGCATGGCGGCTTTTGAAACGGGGTGGGCATGTGCTGTATGCGACCTGTGCGCTTAATCCCACGGAAAATGACGGTGTGGTAAACCGGTTGCTCAAAAAGTTTGATGATGCAGTGCTGCTTGAACATAGTCAGATACGTGACACATTCTGTCAGCGGTTAAAGGCTCAGGAAGGCTTTATTTCCTGCGAAAAAGTTGATCTTCTTAGCCTTTTTGACAGTGCAGAACAGACCCAATATGGACTTCATGTGCTTCCAGATACGGCTTTTGGGTGCGGTCCCCTTTATTTTTGTGTTATTGCTAAATCTTAAATATGCTTGTAATTATTCGATTTTTATGATATACTCCTTTCCGAAAAAAACAGGAACATTAGAAACGTATGGGTGAATCAAAGTTCGTTGCATGGTTAAGACGCAATCTTAACGGTGCCAGTACGCATGATAAAAAAATAAAGCAGGTTCTCGATCTTGAGCATCGTCTTAGTAATATTCGTGATGTTGACATCCTTTTGGAAAGTATTTTGACTGCCGCCCGTGCACTTGCAAATGCTGATGCAGGTTCAATTTATGTCTACAATGCTAAGACTAACATGATCAGTATTCGTCACGGTCAGAATGATACTCAGCAGAAACTGCTTGCACCCGGCGAAAAACTTCCATATACATTCTTTAGTTTCCCTGCAACTCCAAAGTCTATTTCCGGCTATGTTGCCCTTTCAAAAAAATCACTCAATATTCCTGATGTATACAACATGACGGAATTTGAAGATGCAGAAGAGCGTATTCCGCGTCCGTACAGTTTTAACAGTGCTACTGACCAGGCAACCGGTTATCATACAAAATCAATGCTGACTATACCGCTCGTGGTTAACGGCGAAGAAGTGCTTGGTGTACTTCAGGTTATCAATGCACAGGATGAACGCGGTAAGGTCATTCCCTTTGACAGTGAATCAGAACTGTATATTACTCAGTTTGCATCGTATGCATCACAGGCACTCAGCAATGCGCAGTATTCAAACCGCATGGTTATGAAGATGACCACGATGGCAAACCTTAAGGATCCAAAAGAAACGGGTGCACATGTTGAACGTGTTGCAGCATTCTCTCTTGAAATTTATGACCGTTACGCAAGTAACAAAAAGATTCCTCTGGAAGTACGCGAAAAATTCCGCGATATGCTTAAGGTTGCAGCCCGCTGTCATGACTTTGGTAAAGTTGGTATCCGCGATAAAATCCTTAAAAAAGACGGTCCGCTTACTGATGAAGAACGGGCTATTATGCAGGGGCATACCTGTTTAGGAGCACAGCTGTTCTCTCCGCCGGCAACAGATCTGGAACAGATGGCACTTGATGTTACGCTGCATCATCACGAACGCTGGGACGGAGGAGACCGTGGTTATCCTGGTGCCATTGATTTTATGGCTGTCGAACCGGAGCTTCCCATTACCAAAGGTCCTTCTCTTAAAGGTGAAGAAATACCGCTTGCGGCGCGCATTGTTTCTCTTGCTGATGTGTACGATGCACTGCGTCATTCCCGCTCGTATAAACAGGAGTGGACGTTTGAACGCACTATGGATATTGTTCTGCAGGAAAAAGGTAAGCAGTTTGATCCTGATGTAGTAGATGCCTTTGTTCAGGTAAGCGAACGTATCGAAGCAATCAACCGCGCTATTTCATAAGCTGTGTCAACGTGCGGTCAAGCGTAACCGCAAACGCAGAACTTTCTTTCTTTCCGTATGAATGCCAGGTGTTCTTTGGGGTAACTCCCAGCGCCTGCATCTGAAGTTTCAGTTCCCGCTCTTCCAGCATTTCACTTACGTTTTGTGCCGTAAAAACGGTTCCCCGGTCATTTATAACCGTGACTCCTGCGTGTACCAGTCGTTGTGCAAGCGGAATGTCGCGCGTAACAACTAAATCTTCTTTTGTTGCTTTGCTTACAATGTAGTCGTCTGCAGCACCTTCTGTTTGCGGACACAGAGTCATGGAAAACAGGTTGTTTTGCGTAAAAAAAGGAATGTCGTGATTTGCTGCGTATTCAAGCGGTATGTTCAGTCTGAGTGCTGTTTTTTCAAGAAATGTTCGTGCCTGTTTGGGACAAGAGTCTGCGTCAACGATGATGCGCATGGTGTTCGGTGTTTACTCCAGTGCCTTGTCTATTGCAGAAATCATATCAAGCGTAAGGCGTTCTGCTTCGTCTGCATCCTGGGCGCTTATGTTTCCGGCCTGTTCCAGTTCTTTGGAAATAGATGCGTTCTTTGCTTTTTCTTTATACAGTTCATCAACCAGGGTAATGCCTGCAATGATACTTGTCTGTACGGGATTTTTGATTCCGGTTTTCTGAATGGTGTCGGTTATTTCTTTGTAATAGGAAAGTAACTTTTGAAGATAAGCTTCATCTTCTCGAGCCTGTACTGCAAATGATGCACCCAGAATGTCTATCTGAAGTTTTCCCATTGCCTGTCCCGTTTTTTAGAAAATATCAAACTGTCCGTCAATTGAAGACTTCTGTTCGGTCTGAGAAGCAGGTGAGGGTGACGGGATAGGTTCATCAATATCCGTGCTTGATGCAGTTGTATCCTGCATCTCTGCGGTTTGTGACGGCGCTTCTGTTGTGCCGGTGTTTGTGTTACTGGCTGAGCCAGCGCTTAATACAGAATTTTCTACTGTATCAAGGCGGCTCAATGCACTTAAAATACCAGCCTCGATTTTGTTCTGATCAGATTCCAGGTTAGAAACCAACTCCGTTTTGTCTTCCAACGCTTTTGAAAGCTCGGCGCATTTGCTACGCAAAGCATCGTTTTCTGACGTAAGCCGTTCTTTTTCTGCGGTAAGCTCCGCAAGACGCTGAACAGCGGTTTCTACTTTTTCCTGCAATAACAGAACTTGGTCGAGGCTAATCACGGTATACTTCCTTACTTCTTAAGTGCGTTCTTAGCTACTTCAACAACAGCTTTGAATGCTGCGGGATCTTCAATAGCCATGTTGCTCAGAGCCTTGCGGTTCAGGGTAACGTTAGCCTTTGTAAGACCGTTGATGAATGAGCTGTAGTTAAGACCTTCGTCGCGAACTGCTGCGTTAATACGTGCAATCCACAGCTGGCGGTACTGGCGCTTCTTGAGTTTGCGTCCAGAGTATGCATGGTCAAGTGCTTTTACAACTGCATCTTTAGCAGCTTTGTAGTTTGACTTGCGGTCTCCGTAGAAACCTTTTGCAAGCTTCAGAATCTTAGCACGACGATTCTTGCGTTTTGTTCCATCTATCGCTCTTGGCATTTTCTATTCCTCCATTGAATAAACCGTACGGATTAACCGTAAGGCAGCATCTGCTTGCGCACTCTCTTTGCCTGGTCTTCAGACAGCATTGCTTCGTGGCGAAGGTGCATCTTTCTTTTGGGGGAACGCTTCGTCAAGATATGGCGAAGATTCATCTTCTTGTGCTTCACTTTTCCTGTGCCAGTCAGCGAATAGCGTTTTGCTGCTGACTTCTTTGTCTTCATCTTGGGCATGTCTTTACCTCTACTTTTTGGCTTTTGAGGCCAGTGTCATTGACATAAACCGTCCGTCCATGGCGGGGTTCTTTTCCATGACATAAGACCCTTCGGTAAGCCGTTTTTCAACCTCTTTCAGGACATCGAATCCGAGTTCGGTGTGTGCCAGTTCCCTTCCGCGGAAACGGATGGTTACCTTTACTTTATCTCCCTCATCAAGGAATTCCTGAATGTGCTTTGCCTTCGTGTCAAGGTCGCCTGCGCCTATTTTGGGCTGCATGCGGATTTCCTTAAGCTTTAATACTTTCTGGTTTTTCTTGGAGTCACGGAGTTTTTTCTCCTGTTCAAACCGGTATTTTCCGAAGTCAAGTATTTTGCAAACCGGCGGATTTGCGTTTGGTGAAACTTCAACAAGATCGAGATCCTGCTCACGAGCCATCTTGAGGGCTTCTATAGTCGGGACAATGCCCTTCTGGTTACCTTCATCGTCAATGAGACGAACCTCACGTACGCGGATTTGTTCATTCACGCGCATTCCCTTATTGTCTGCCAACGATCCTCCTTGGTGTGTAAAACACTCTAGCAACTTGGCAAACAGTGTATCAGAAATGCAAGCAGTTTGTCTAGTGGGTGCGGCGGAATATATGGAAATTTCTAGTTATCCATTGTCATAAAGACAGGAATCCGTTCAGTTTCCGTTACCTTTGGCGTATGGAAAAGATGCAGTGCTATGGCTCCTGCGGTAAAAAGAACTGCAAGTGAAATCCACAGTATGGCAATGACATGCAGGTACCAGAGTGTTTCTGTAAGTGCAGGTATGAACATAACTGCAATACAGGCTGCGGTATACAGTATGCCGTTTCGCTTGTTGTCTGCGGTAAAGCTTTTTACTGCGTGCCGTACAAGGACTGTCAGTGCAAGCAGGTAAGCGGCAATAAGAACCGGCTTTACAAAGAGCATGAATGCGGTGTGGCGCTCCATGTTGGAACCGGAAAGAATCAGGTAGGGAATGTACACAGAAAGGAAAAAGCCCATAAGCGGTGTAACAGATGCCGCTTTGTAGGTCCAGGTGTCCTTGCTGAACAGAAAGAACAGTGCACACATGATAATTGCAGGCAGTATGGTGTCCCGGAGTGCAATGAATATAAGGGTTGCAAAAAAAGAATCTGTCCACCAGTGGGTGTAGGTAATGAAAAATCCGCGGATAACACAGACTGCAATTGAAGCAATAAGACCGGTCAGTGCGGGCGGAATAAGTGATTTAAACTGATATTGTCTGTTCGTAAGCATCAGATAGATGGTTAGACAGGGTAAGCATAAAAGCAAAAACGCGTACATACTGCAAGTGTAGCATGTACGCGTTTCTTTTTCAAGGCATCAGTTTAGCCTGTTATTAGTCAAATGCGTGACCGGCACTTCCCATGACTTCGGTGTTCTTGCGGGCATACATCTTCTTGAGCTCTTCGCGTGCAGGACCCAGGTACAGACGGGGGTCGAATACGTCGGGCTGTTCAGTAAAGATGCGGCGAACTGCAGCAGTCATTGCAAGACGACCGTCAGAGTCTACGTTGATCTTGCAAACGGCACTCTTTGCAGCTTTGCGCAGCTGTTCTTCGGGAATACCGACAGAGTTGGGGATTTTTCCGCCGAACTTTTCGATTTCGCGTACGTACTCAACAGGAACGCTTGAAGCTCCGTGCAGAACGATGGGGAATCCGGGCAGTTTCTTTTCGATTTCTGCCAGAACGTTAAATGCCAGTGGCGGAGGAATAAGAACACCGTCAACCAGCTTGCACTGTTCGGGAGTGAACTTGCAGCGACCGTGGCTTGTTCCGATAGAAATAGCCAGAGAGTCACAGCCTGTCTTTGAAGTAAAGTCGATTACTTCTTCAGGTTTTGTGTATTTTGATTCTTCAGCGGCAACATCGTCTTCTACACCGCCTAAAACACCAAGTTCAGCTTCTACGGTAACATCATATTTGTGAGCATAGTCAACAACCTGTTTGGTCAGTGCTACGTTTTCGTCGTAGGGGAGTGCAGAACCGTCAATCATGACAGAAGAGAAACCGTTGTCGATACAGTCTTTTGCAACTTCAAAGTTTGGACCGTGGTCAAGGTGCAGTACAATCGGGATTTCAGCTCCCAATTCTTTTGCATACTCAACAGCACCGCGAGCCATGTTGCGCAGAATGAATTTGTCTGCATAGTTGCGTGCGCCTTTTGAAACCTGGAGGATAACCGGTGACTTTGTTTCAACGCATGCCTGGATGATAGCCTGCATCTGCTCCATATTGTTGAAGTTGTATGCGGGAATTGCATAGCCGCCTTTCATAGCAGCTTCGAACATGTGTCTGGTGTTTACCAGACCAAGGTCTTTGTAACTGAACATATCGTACTCCTGTTGTTAGATAGTTTACGCTAACCATAATACACAGTCTGCGGGGAAAAAGCAATAAGTAAAATTCATCTTTTTTACCGTTTAACCCTTTGACAAAGACGGCAGTGCGTCATATAATGTAAAAAAAGGCTTATTAAATTATCAGTTCGTGCCGATATGTAAAGAAGGTGCTTCTTGTCAAAACAAAAGTATCTGTACTTAAAACATTAAAGCCAACTGTTCAAGGAGATTTGAATGAAAAAGGGCGTAGTTATTTTAGCAGGCGTTGCAGCGCTTGCACTCTGCGTTCCGGCAGTCGCTCAGCCCAATTCGCGCGCTGTAGAGACAATCGTTATCGACAACTTCGATACACCGGATGAAATGGACTGGACTTGGGAGGTGCAGGCAAGCCGTTTTGCAACCGATGGATATCCCATCATCAAGAGTTTTGAAGGAATTCCTAACTCTCTGCGTCCCTATCGCAAAAGCTCTGATCCGACCGCACAGGTTCTGGGTGTAAAGTCAGTTTTTGACCGCAAGGGAGACAACTGGTTTGAAATTTACCCCGTTGACAAAGACGGAAACAAATACGAGATTCCGTTCCTGGGAACCGTAACTCAGCTTGATATCTGGGTATGGGGTGCTAACTATCTGTACTATCTCGAATTCCTTGTTCGCGATGCAGATGGCCGTGTACATACCATTCCCGCAGGAAACCTTCAGTTTGAAGGCTGGCGTGAACTTATCGTTAAAGTTCCTACTTACATCCGTCAGCACTCAAAGCTGCGCTCTGGTCCTGAAAATATGTCATTCATCGGATTCCGCGTACGCACAGATGCAAATGAATTTGTTGATGATTACATGATTTACTTCGACAACTTCAAGTATGTTACTAACACATTGTCTAACATATATGACGGCTATGAACTTCGTCAGGCTGACTTTGGCGATGATGAAGGTCAGGGAAAATAAGGAAGGTAAAAGATGAAGAAATTACATTTTGCTGTTATTGCGGTAGCCCTTATTGCTGGCGGTGCTGCATTTGCACAGACAAGCAGCCTTACAGAACCTGATGCTTCTACAATCGGAAGCGACAGCGCACGTCAGGCTCTGCGTGAAGTAAGTGTTGACCGCTTTGAACGTGAAGGTTCATGGAATACACACATTTCTCCGGATAACGGTATCATTTCTGGTCGTCTGTTTGAAGGTGGTCCTTTGGCTAAAGAACCGCTTAACGACGCTGCTGCTGCAGATACCACCGATGAAAAGGTTCTTGGTGTTAAAGTTGAATTCTTCCGCCGTGGTGTAAACTCATTCTTTATCACTGCTGCTCGTCCTATTCCTATTGAAGGAATTACAAAGACTGTTTCTGTATGGGTCTGCGGACGCAATATGGGTCACAACCTGTGGCTTCTGGTTCAGGACTATAACGGAAACAACTTTGAACTGTGGATGGGCTCTCTTGAGTTCAGTGGCTGGAAAAAGATTACCACTGCAATTCCTCCTTCTTGGGATGGAGAACATGGTATTGTTCAGTCAAGCGTATATCATGGTGAAAAACCCGGTCTCCGCATCGTAGGATTCCGTGTTGACTGCAACCCCATGGAAGCTAAAGGTTCATTCTATATGTATCTTGATGATCTGCGCGCGGTTACTGACCTGTACGACATGGAGAACCGTGACGAAGACGACATGATGGATGCATGGTGATAGTCAGAAAAATCGCCTCCGTGCGATTTTTCTTCTGCGAGTTTTCTTTTCGAAAACTCGCTTTTTTTTTCTCCAAAGAAATGTTACGCCATCCATGGCTTTTTTTTACTGCTTGTGATACAGATAGGCACGGCCTGTTTTTGTTCTGCTTAAAAATCCTGCATGCGTGTAAACCCACAGCATGACCGAAACCTGATCCTGTCTTACTTTAATTCCTTCCTGCAAAAGAAGCTGTGTGCATTCCTTTACCGTAAAACAGTCTGTGCGGGGCAAAAGCTTCATCCAGTCTTTTTTAGTTTTAAAGACATGCACTGTGCCTGCACTGTCTAAGCGCTTTCCTGTCTTAACCCAGTTTTTTCTGAACCGTCTTCTTCCATTCTGTGTCTGAACGGGAAGATCTGTCTGTCTGCGTTCTTCAGTAGCGGTAACTTCTATGGCTTCAAGGCGTAAGTGTCTGTCTTTAAGCAGCGGTGCAATGCCGGTAAGCTCGCGGAATATGTCGTATATGTTCAGTTTTTTAGGACTTTTTTTGCGTGAAACTTTTAAATCTGTATGCAGTGTTTCGATGTATTTTACCGTTACCACCGGATACACAATGGTGACATTTCTTTTTTGTGCAAGAAATTCGGTAAGCTTTGGTTTTAGATGAGAAATGCTTCCTGTCTGAATTTCAACAACAGAACCGTCGGGCCGCAGTATGTCTGCAATGTAATGACCCGTGTTAAATTCGGCAATGCTTCCTTCCTGTTGAATCAGATAGAGTGTTTTGAGCGAACGGTGCAGTGCTGTTTCGTTGTATGTATTTATCATGTATGTATCCTGCAACCACTTGCACATAATTGTGCTTTGTTGTATAGTAAAGCAACTTTCGACGCTTTAGCTCAGCTGGATTAGAGCATCTGCCTTCTAAGCAGAGGGTCGGCGGTTCGAGTCCGCCATGCGCCATAAAAACACAGGCTGTTATTCCGTTTGTACGGTAATAGGAATTGTTCCGATGTGTACCGCTGTACTGTATGAACGGGCAAAGGCTGTGTCCTGTCCTACCGAAAACGTGTATAAATCAACATAGTAAACACTTGCACTGAATGAACTTACAGAACAGTCTTCATCGTTTGTTTCAGGCATTGCAACTCCCTCTTTTCCAAACTCAAAAGAATTACCGTTGCTGCGGCAGGGTGTCTGTCCGCTTATTAAATCGCTTCCTTCTGTTGAAACGGTTATTCTGTCGTTTCCAATGCGTACCGCCGGTGCAAAATCGTCTTCTGTTGCGCCACCCGTACACAGACGCACATAGACATAACGGTTTGTTCCGTTCTGGGGAATAAGCGGCATAGGTTCCCGTGTGTCTGAAAGAGAAAGCGGCTTATAGTTTGCCGAAATAATGCGTTCTGCTGCAGAAGCGTATGAGGTAGAAGAATTTAATGAACTGATTGTTGTTGAAAACGAACTTATCTGTGATGTGCTGTCGTAGATTTTATAATAGAGTGCGGTTCCCTTGAAAGAGAAATCTGCACCGGGTGTCAGATACTGACTGTTATTTTCAGTCTGTTCAGAGGTGATGAATGAAACATACAGTTCGTCAAACTGTTCTGTGTTTGTCCAGCAGTTATGATCTTCTGCAGGTGCGTCAAGATAGTAAAAGGTATCCAGACCGCATCCTGTACACAAGAGCATGACAGCCACTGCACAGACAACATGTAGTTTTTTCATTCACCACCGTCAGTCTGTCTTAGTCTAAAAGACCAGCTGCTTTAAGGTCAATCAGGCGGCTCTGAGCAAGTTTAGCCCAGGCTGTTCCTTCATAACCGTCAACCAGTTTCTGATATACTTCAGCGGCTCCGGCACAGTCACCAGAAGCGTCTTTGATTCTTCCGATAGAGAACAGTGCGTGAGAAGCAAGAAGAAATTCTCCTGTGTAATCTGCTGCAGACTGATAATAGGTAAGTGCGTCTGCAACATTTCCTGTTTCTTCTGCACAGACACCTGCGTTAAACCAGCACATAGGTGCAGTGTAGCTTTTTTTGCTTAAGCGTGCAGCAGTTGCATAGCTTTCGAGTGCTGTTGCATAGTCTGCTTTCTGGAATGCAATGTCAGCGTACAGCATGTTTGCACGAACTCCGACTGCACCTGACTTTTTAAGGTAGCCTTCAACAGCAGCAAGTGCAGTTTCCTGGCGGGCAGCAACATCAAGTTCTGTGTATCCGTCGGGCAGCGCTTTGGTAAGCGCAAATTCTGCGGCAGAAATAGCAGAAAGATCTTTCTTTGTAGACTGTTCATGTATCGCAATTACTGCAATCAGTGCAAGAACACCTAAAACCAGTGTAATAAGTAATCCTAAAAACAGGGGGCGGTGGCGGGTAATAAAGCCCTCAACCTTTTTACCAGTGTCGAGTGAATCAACGTTGTCAGCCATTTTATATCTCCAGACTTCTAAACAAATGTGATATCCTATTCTATAGAAAAACTTCTATATTGTCAAATATCTGCTTACATTGAGGCTTTAATTGCGGCAAGGGCTGCAAGGGCTTCTGCGTTTGTGGGATAGATTTCTAATGCACGCTCATAGAACTGGACTGCAAGATCGCGGTGATTTTTTTTGTTGTATGCGTATCCGATAATGGCAAGCATGTTGTAACGCTGATTTTTTGTCATTGTCCTCTCGCTTTCTACCAGTTCTGTCATTGCTTCTGCACCTTTAAGATATCCTTCTCCGTAAGGGACGGGAACGGTACAGTTAAAGAAATTGTGCATGTAAAGTGCCTGAACACAGTCCTTGTCAAGTGCAAGTGCTTCCCGTATCAGTCTGGGAACTCCGGGAACATTTGCAAGCTGATAGGTAAAGCCTTTTACGGCTGCATTCTGCATGATAATCTGAGCAAGCAGAGCTGTGTTGACGGCAGTCTTTTCAATTTTTCGCGCAGCATTTATTGTGTTCTGGGCTATGTCAAAATAGTAGCCGGAGGTTTTTTCATCGTTCAAAAAGAAATACACCATTCCGCGCATAAAAGAACACATGGCAAGGAGCGTCATCTGTTCCTGACCTTCGTACTTTTCCTGACTTACAGAAATTGCCCTGTCAAACAGCGGCTGTAATTCTTCGTAACTGTGAGTGGTTTCGTACACGGCATTTACCAGCTGTTCGTATTCAGCAGGAAAACGCTCAGAAAGCGGTTCTGCGGCAAAACTGCAGATTGTAAAACAAACCGTCATCAGTGCTAAACAGATAATCTTCTTCATAATACAACTATATCCCTTCAGTTCATTTGACACAATATCCAGAAGGATTGTTTTAAATTTGACATCTGTGTTTTATGATGTATAATGTAAGCAAGGAGTATTTTATGGCAAAAAAAGGTGACTACTTTGGTCTTCCCCGCATTGTAAGCATTATTCTGTGCTTCTTCTTTGGTCCTGTACTGGGAATTGTTCAGCGCATTATGGACGGTAAAATCGTTGCTGCCATTCTGCGTTTCCTGTTTGGATGGAACATCGTCTGGGTAATTGACTTTATCCTTATGCTGTTCAAGGGAAGCATTCTGCGCGTTGTTAACATGTAATTGTTTTCTGCGCATACGGCCGGTACTTTCGGGTACCGGTTTTTTTATGCCTTAACGCTTAAAATAATTCCTGATCGAATAAACTGCCGGTTTTTAGTACTGAATAATCTTTTTGTCTTGTTTTTGTATCTTCTATAATTCTTTTAAACAGTTCCATGCAGACTCTGGCATCGTCATGTGCCCGGTGAGCAGCTTTAACTTCTATGTTCAGCCGCTGTGCAAGGCTTTGCAGGCTGTAGGGGTGCTCTAACTTCTGCTGCCCGAACTGCGGGTATGCCCAGCGTGAAAGAGGCAGTGTATCTATGACTTTATTTTTCAGATTCGGAAAAGACATGCGCTCTAATGCAGCGTTTAAAAATCCTATGTCAAAGGGAGCATTATGTGCAAGCAGTACGGCGTTTCCTATGTAGTTTAGAAACTCAGGAAGAATTTTTGCTTCTGCCGGACAGTCCTGAACCATCAGCGGAGTAATGCCGGTAAGGTGCACCAGTGGAAGCGGAATGGGTTCCGGCGGTTTTATAAGTTTGTCATATATAGAAACGGGACCGTCAGCAGTAAATTTGACAGCCCCGATTTCCATGAGAAAGTTTGCGTTTCTGCTTAAGCCTGTTGTTTCCGTGTCTACCGCAACAAACACCGTTCCTTCGTAGAACAGTTTTGCAAGCTTTTTGTAGTCACGGAACAGGTTTATGTTAGCATGCGGCATCAAGAATAGCCGTTATCTCTGCACTGATGCGGTCGCACAAAGCTGCCGAATCTTTCTTTGCATTTTCAAAGGCTTCGTCTGATGCTCCGTTAACCGGAACAACACTGTTGATGTAGAACTTAATCTTTGGCTCAGTTCCGCTGGGACGTGCGCTTACGATAGTTCCGCCTTCAAGGAAGAACTGCAGAACGTTACTCTTGGGGAAGGGCAGTGCTTCTTTCTTAGACGGATTTGCAGGATCAAAAGAAACCTGCTGCTGTACGTCGCGGATATTCAGCACTTTTTTGCCACCCAGTGTGGTAAGTCCTTCTGTACGGAGACGGGTCATGATTCCGCCCATAATCTTGGGACCAGAAATTCCTTCGAAGTATCTGCTGATTGCGCGGTCTTCATAGTAGCCGTGCTGTTTGTACAGATCGTTTAAGTGTTCAAGCAGGCTCTTTCCTTTGCTTGCCCAGTACAGGGTCATTTCGGCACACATTGCTGCAGCAGAAACACCGTCCTTGTCGCGGCAGGCTGTTTCAACCAGGTAACCGTAGCTTTCTTCTAAGCCGAATGCATAGTGCTCTACGCCTTTTGCTTCCATCTGTCCTTCTTCAAATGCAATCCACTTGAATCCGGTAAGCACTTCGCGCAGGGTAACACCGTAAGATTTTGCAATTGCATCTACGAACGGACTGGTAACGATTGAACGGATAAGTACCGGGTTAGCAGGCATCTTGTTGAATTCTTTTTTAGAAAGCAGTACATAGTCTGCAAGCAGTGCACCCATCTGGTTTCCGCTTACCAGTACATAGTTTCCGTCTTTGTCGGGGAATGCAGTTCCAAAGCGGTCTGCATCGGGGTCGGTTGCCATAACGACATCTGCCTTTTCTTTTTTTGCAAGGTCAACAGACATCTTGAGTGCGGGAGCTTCCTCTGGGTTTGGTTTTTCAACTGTGGGGAAGTTTCCGTCGCCTTCGCGCTGTTCGGGAACGGTAATGACATTCAGTCCTAAATCACCAAGAACTTTTTCTACGTGCATTGCACCGGTTCCGTGAAGCGGAGTGTATACAACTTTTACACTGGAAGCTTTTTCTTTGATCAGTTCAGGACGATACAGTTCTGCTTTAATCATTGCCTGGAATTTGTCGTCGATTTCTTTGTCGATTAAAACAATTTTTCCCTGCTTGACTGCATCTTCGCGGCTGATAAGCTTTACTTCTTTTACTGCATTTACTTCGTCAATAATGCCCTTGTCGTGCGGTTCAACAACCTGTGCACCGTCTGCCCAGTATGCCTTGTATCCGTTGTATTTGGGAGGATTGTGGCTTGCGGTAACGACTACACCGGTTTTACAGCCCAGTTCACGGATTGCAAAACTCAGTTCGGGAGTGGGGCGCATTCCGGTAAACAGGTATGCTTTAATTCCGTTTGCTGCAAATACGCGTGCAGTGATGTCAGAAAATTTGTCGTGATTGTTGCGGCTGTCGTATGCGATACAGGCTCTTAAGGTTCCCTTTTTTGCTTCTTCAGGGAATGCCTTGATGATGTAGGTTGCAAGTCCCTGAGTTGCTTTTGAAATGTTGAGGGTGTTCATGCGGTTTGTTCCGCCGCCCATGATACCGCGAAGTCCGCCGGTTCCAAATTCAAGACTTTGATAAAAACGGTCTTCCAGTTCGGCCATGTCTTTTTTTGCGACAAGCTGTTCTACTTCGCTGCGGAATGTTTCGTCTTTTTCTTCTGCAATATACTGTCGTGCTCTTTCAAGAATCTCTGCTTCGGTCATATAATCCTTCCTTGTATAGGTTCAATCGAGAGAGAAGTCTAACATATTTTGCTGGTTTATGCTATATACTATCAGCTTTTTTTATGAGGCTTGTTTCCCATTCCAGAAGGGATGCTTCCTGGTTCGGGCTGTCACCTTTTACGTCGCACATAATCCTGAATACCGGTTCAGTGCCACTGGGGCGCATCCAGATAAAGGCAACCGGCTTACTGTCAGCGTCAAAAAAGCGCACTTTAAGACCGCCGGTTCCGTTGCACCAGTCCTGAGTATTTTCTTTTTGCGTAAGACCGTTTGTGGTAACTGCATCGTAAGAAACTATGCCGTATTTTTCCTGAAGTTCGTCTTTGCGTTTTTCCCATTCGTTCTGGAACAATCTCTGGAACCGCAGTTTAAGTCTGCTCTTGTCTTCTGTGGTAACCGTAAGAACTGCACGATCTTCGCTTACGCCGGTGGTTGTATACTTAGGAAGCGAGTTGATTATGTCCCTCAGTGTAAAGTCTGAACGGTACAAGTCTTCCTGTCCGCTTTCTTCGCACCACAGATGGAACAGACCCTTACGGATAGAACTGTCTTTCTGCAGGGTGTCGCGGACGGTAAGCAGTTTTACCAGTGCAAAGATTGAGGCAAGCGGATCCCGTACACTTGACGGATGGGTTATGTTTCCTCCGTTGGAACCTTCTCCTAAAATGCGTACACAAAAGCCTTCGTCACGTTTCTGTCGTGCAAGGTTTACGACATTTGCTTCTCCGACTTCTGCACGGAATACCGATGCGTTAAAGGCATGTGCAATTTCGTCTATGCGCATTGAAGTGGGGCAGTTAACGGCAACTGCAAGCGGCTGTGCTGACGGATGTTTTTCCTGTTTCCGTTTCCACAGTTCAAAGGAAAGTTCTGAAAGCACACAGAGTGCAAACACTTCCTGAGCGGGTATGGGTTTTGCCATACGGTCTTCTTCGTCCCAGTACACAATGTTTCCGCGGTCTCCGTCACAGTCGGGCATGTATCCTAAAAGTACGTCTTTCATTCCCATTCCCTGCAGTTCCTGCATTTTCTGCGCGCAGTATACAAGGTTTTCCGGTTCAGGGATGATTGCATGTGCTATGTCGCCGGGGGTATTGTTAAACGAAGTAAAGTGAAGTCCGTTTGTTTCAATGAAGGTTCTGTCAATGCAGGCAGCGCGTGAAGAGCCGTTCATGTCGCATACGACTGCAAGCGGTTTTTCCTGTACCGCCTGTTCAATCTGAGCAAACAGTGCATCCTGAGCTTTTGTGTTTTCAACACCGGTAATGACGGTTCTGATAAAACGCTGATATTCTTCAAGTGCAGTCTTTTTGAATTTGGGACTGTTTTTGTACACCTGGTTGACCTCTTTTTCTGAGGCAGCGTTCATGAGCATGTTTGCATGATCTTTTGCGTTGGTGGCACTACATTTTTCACGGAAAGAGTCAGCAAGTTTTTTTGCTTCAGTTCCGGGAATGACACCGCCGTCGTTAAGACCGAATTTAATTCCGTTGTGTCCGACCGGGTTGTGACTTGCAGAAATGTATAAAAAGCCGTCAAGCTTACGTGCGTATGCCATAACTTCTGGGGCAGAGGCAATATCAAGATACTGGATTTTTATGCCGCATCCTAAAAGCGTGCGGATTATAATGTCTGCGATTTTTGCTCCAGTGGGGCGGGTGTCGCGTGCAACAACAATCTGCGGGGACTTTTTTTCTGTCTTAACCGTAATGTACTGTGCAAAGGTTTTTGCAATAAGTGCACACAGGCATTCGTTAGTTCTGCCGATTTCTTTTGTCTTACTTTCTCCGTTTCCGCTGGCCGCAAAGACTTTACGCCATCCGGAAGCAGATAGAATCATGTCATGCTCCATGAGTTCAGTATACAATTAAAAAAAGAAGATTTCAAGTTTACCCCTTGAAATAAAATGTACAAAATGATAGTATAGTGCACTGATGTTGCTACCTTGCGAATCCTTACGAACCCCCTCTGGTTCACGGCTGAAGATTGCGACGGAACGGCACCATCTAATTGTATCTTAAGGAGCAAAAAAACTATGGCTACAAGAAGAGGCCCTCGTTTTAAGGAATGCAGACGCCTGGGTGTAAATGTTTGTGGAAACCCCAAGGCAATGAAACGCGCCGGAGATCCCGCTTTCAAAAAGACAAAGAAGGTATCTGAATACGGTCTTCAGCTTATGGAAAAACAGAAGGTAAAGGCATACTACGGACTGCTTGAAAAACAGTTGCGCCGCTGTTTTGCTATTGCTGCTAAATCAGAAGGAAAGACTGGTGCAATACTTATCGTTAACTTGGAATGTCGCTTAGACAACCTGGTTTATCGCATTGGTTTTGCAAACTCAATCCGCATGGCACGCCAGATGGTTACCCACGGTCATGTTATGGTAAACGGAAAGAAAGAAACAATTCCTTCAATGACTGTAAAAGTTGGTTCAGAAATTTCTTTGTGCGAAAAGTCACGCAAGAACGACCAGTTCAAGGCTTGTTTCCTGTCTGACAACAAAGCTCCGCTTCCTTACCTGGAACGCGACGAAGCTAACTTCTCTGCTAAGCTGGTAAGCCTGCCTCAGCGTGAAGAAATCCCCGTACAGATTAACGACCAGCTCGTTGTTGAATTCTACTCTAAATAATCAGAGCGTACGGAATACAAAAAGACCGGTTTGCAGATGCAGACCGGTTTTTTTATGCGTGTTTGCAATTTGTATAAGGAATGTGTGTTGCGGTAATTCTAGCTGCGGCGTACTCTTCCAAAGATGCGCAGAATTGCAAGGAAGATGTTTATAAAATCAAGATACAGATCAAGGGCTCCGTATACGGCAAGTTCCTGGAATGCTTCGCTACCGTCTGCATGTTCTGCAGCACGAAGGATTTTCTGTGAATCGTAAGCGGTAAGACCTGTAAAAATAACTATGGTTGCAATGTCAATAACCCAGTCAATCCAGGTGAGTGTCTGTTTGGTAATAAGAGTAATGACCATGTTGACTACACCGACAATGACCAGTCCTAAAAGTGCCATAAGTAAATAGCGTCCCCATGAAGCAAGATTCTTTCCTGTCTTCATTCCAAACAGGCTCATTGAAGCGTACAGAAGGGCAGCACACAAAAATGCCTGTGTAATAACGTGCATGTCAAACAGTGCAAACACCGAAGCAAGGGTTGCTCCGTTTATGACTGCATACAGAACAAAAAAGAATTTTACGGTTAGGGGTTTGAACTTGTGCACGTTCATCGAAAGGATGAATACCAGTGCAACTTCGCTAATGGCAAGTATCCAGAATCCGACTGCTTTTCCTCCCCACAAAAGAGAGAGCAGGGTTTGACTCTGGGAAACAAAATAAGCGGTTGCTGCAGAAATGACCAGTGCAAGTGCCATCCAGCCGTAAGTCCTGCTTAAAAACTTACGCTTTTCATCTTCGGTTGCCTGATAGGCAATGTACTGGGGTCCTGCAGTCATGGTTAGTTCTCCATGGGGTTATCTACATCTTCGCGGAACAAGAACAGGTCCTGAACTTTAAGACTGTAGGTAGAATTAACTTCGCGGCGGTCAAAACATTCGCTTACCAGCGGAACAGAGAACGCATAGGTTACGGGTGTGTATCCTTCTGCTTCTACCTGAATGGTAAAGTGGAACAGTTTGCTTTCGCCTTCTTTTGATTCGACAACGGGTTTTGCCCAGAAAGAATAGCTTCCCTGGGTTGCCTTGAAGGTTTTGCAGGGATTTGACCAGGTAATGTCCATCATTTGTGCAATTTCACCTTCAATCTTTAAGGTAACCGATGCGTTTACCAGCGGTTCGAAGGTAGAGCCGTCGAATACGTTTCCCATAAAAGTAGGGAAGTTGTATACCGGTGTGTTCTGCTCGGGAACTGCGTCAGAAACTTTGGTTGAGCTTTTGTGGTAAGGACGTTTTGCAGAACTTACCAGACGCATTCCTTCTACAGTCAGCTTGTCAATGTCAGCACCAATCTGTGAGTCATTCAGGAATACTACGTTATGAGTAACACCACGTCCGCTTACGACATAATGGGGAAAAATTCTGTTAAGTACAAAACAGACAGTGTCTAAGCGGCAGCTTTCGCAGTCACAGGAAAGCCAGGCAGCCTTGCTTTCTTTTACCGTATCGTACAGCTCATTTACACGGGTTATAACCTGTTCTTCCATTATATTGTGGATGTTAATCATTTAAAAACTCCTCACTTATAGTCCTTACAGTATACTCCACCTTTACTCAAAAAGCAAGGTAAATTATTGTCCGCCGTTACGGGTGTAAGAGGCAAGTCCGCCTTCCAGAAGGATGTTACGGCTGCGTTCTGACAGATCGTTGATTCCTTCGTAGGTTTTTCCGTTTACGCTGAGGGTAAAGGGAGTTCCCCGTTTGAGGCTTTCGAAAATACCTGTGATGCTTATAGTGTCTCCTGCATTCAGCTGGTCATAGTCTGCGGGATTCTTAAAGGTTATGGGAAGAATTCCGTAGTTGATAAGGTTTGCCTTGTGAATGCGGGCAAAACTCTTTACGATGACGGCACGTACACCCAGGTACATGGGACCTAATGCTGCATGTTCGCGGCTTGAACCCTGACCGAAGTTTTCTCCGCCAATGACCACACAACCGCTGAACTTGATTTCTTCTGCTTTTTTGTAGAAGTCAGGATCTATGCGTTCGTAGGCAAATTTGCTTATTTCAGGAATATTTGAGCGGAACGGTAAGACTTTTGTTCCTGCAGGCATAATGTCATCGGTAGACACATTGTTTCCTGCCTTAAGCAGAATGGGAAGGGTAAGACTGTCTGCACACGGTTTGCACGGAGGACACGGCTTGATGTTGGGACCGCGGACAATTTCTACCTGAGATGCTTTTTCTGCATCAAGCGGTGCAATCAGCATTCCTTCGTCAGTTGCGGCTTCAATTACATCACCGATTGCAAGGCGGCTGTCTTTTCCGTCAAGCAGAGAGCGGCGTCCCTGAGGCGTGTAAGTTGCATCTTCGTAGCTGAGCGTTGTTGCATCGGTAATGGTTCCGGTAATGGCACTTGCAGCAGCAGTTTCGGGGCTTACCAGGTAAATGCCGGCGTCTGCAGTACCGCTTCTGCCTTTGAAGTTGCGGTTAAAGGTGCGTAAAGAAACGCCCTGAGAGTTAGGAGCAAATCCCATACCGATACACGGACCGCAGGCACTTTCCAGAATACGGAATCCAGCTTTGATTAAATCGCCTAAGATACCGGCTTTGTCTGCCATCATGAGGGTGGTACGGCTGCCGGGTGCAATTCCTGCTTCAACTCCCGGAGCAATGTGTTTTCCCTTAACGATTGCGGCAACAGCAGCAAGGTCATCAAGAGAAGAGTTTGTACAGCTTCCGATGGCAACCTGAGTTACTGCGGTTCCTGCAAGTTCGCTTACCGGTTTTACTGCATCGGGTGAGTGCGGGCAGGCTGCAAGCGGTTTGAGTTCAGAAAGATTGATTTCTATCAGCTTGTCGTATGCAGCTCCTTCGTCTGCCTTCTGTTCCGTCCAGTCAGCTTCACGGCCCATGCTGGCAAGGAACTTCTGTGTTGTTGCATCAGAGGGGAAGATAGAGCAGGTTGCGCCCAGTTCTGCACCCATGTTGGTAACGGTTGCACGCTGAGGAACGGTAAGGCTTGAAACACCTTCTCCAAAGTATTCGTATATTGCGCCAACTCCGCCCTTTACGCTTTCACGGCGAAGCACTTCAAGAATAATGTCTTTTGCTCCGACTCCTTTCTGCAAAGTTCCGGTAAGTTTTACGCCAAAGATTTTAGGCATGGCAAGATGGAATGCACCACCGCCCATTGCAACGGCAACATCAATTCCGCCTGCACCAATGGAAATCATACCGATTCCGCCGCCGGTGGGAGTGTGACTGTCGCTTCCTAAAAGAGTCTTTCCTGGTTTTCCAAAATGTTCAATATGTACCTGATGGCACACACCGTTACCGGCACGTGAAAAATACAGGCCGTATTTTGCTGCAACGCTCTGCAGATAGCGGTGATCGTCATGATTTTTAAAGTCGGTCTGCAGGGTGTTGTGGTCAACATAGCTTACTGAAAGTTCAGTTTTAACGCGGGGAACACCGATGGTTTCAAACTGAAGGTAGGTCATGGTTCCGGTTGCGTCCTGAGTCAAGGTCTGGTCTATTTTGATTGCAATGTCTATGCCGCGTTCAATGGGAACTCCCTTGGTAAATGAAAGTGATCCGGGAATAATATGTGCCTGAATGATTTTTTCTGCCAATGTCAGTGCCATGTGCAGCCTCCTTTTGGGTTTTTACAGATGGGCTGTATTCTATCAATTATGCGCAGTTTTTACAACTGTTTTTGAATTTAGTTATGGTACCACCTTTTACTTTTTGTGCCGATATAGTATACTGATATGGTGAGTAAAAATCGTTTACCCGTTTTTTTGATTAGTATTTCTCTGCTGGCATTTTTTAGCCTGACTTCGTGCTCTCAGCCTGTTTCGGTGCAGGATTACGAATATCTTGCAACCCTTCAGAATCTTGCAGCGCAGCGCGAGTCTCTTTTACAGTGGACCGGTGAACTGGAAACTCCACCCGCAAAGGTAAAGACTACTGATGCAGGTATGGATTCCTCACTTGTAGTTACTCCGCAGAACATTATTGCTTCCGGTGTTCAGGTAGAACCGGCATATCCTTCTTTAGCAGGATTTACCAGTCTTGATACATCACTTCTTGAAAGTGCTCAGCTTCAGATTTTACAGCGCTTCTGTGAAACGTTCAGCCGTCCGTCAAACACCTGGGTTTCTGCGTCATCGCTCATGCAGTCGGGGCAGGCCTATGCACTGGTTGTGTTTATTTACGATTTTGAACAGTTTGCTTCCGGTAAGGGCGGGGTCAAAACCTGGTATCTGGGAAAACCGTTTGTTTCTGAGCAGATGACACAGTGTCCGGTTCGCCTTGTACTTTCAGATCCGGAAAAAACGTGTGCCGATATCTGCGTGTGGCTTTCACAGGCAGACGGTCACTGGGGAATAAGTCATATTACATGGTTGGAGGAATCAGACTGATGGCTCAGGAAGAACAGAAAGAACTTTCACGCATAGAACGCGAGTTAGTGCTGCAGTACCTTCGTGATGATAATGTGCCGGTTACCGTTACGCTTGAACAGAAACCCAATCAGCAGGAAGCAGACCTTTCCAGCGGTACAACGTCTCTTGCCGATGATGACCGTGTTCCAGCCAGTGCAATTTTCCCCGTTGCCATTCCTGCCGAACAGATGACCGTTTTGGAGCAGGGTATTATTCTGCTTAAGAATTCCATGCGCGAAACCATGCGTACCGTTCAGCCGTTTTTAGGAAAGAATGTACGCGTTCAGTTTTACTTTAACCGTGTAGGTCTGTATTTTATTACCATGATGAAGGAATGTTCACAGGGCTTAGCACTTGTTGTTCCTTCTGCCATTTACCGCATTCCCGATGTAAGCACGCAGAAAGACTATGATTTTTCTGCAACCATTACGTATGAAGCTGCGGAAAACAACCGCGTGTCGCTTGCCTGCCGTGCAACCGATGCGTATCCGCTTTTTACGCTGCCTGCCTGGGGAGACATTGAACTTTCGCGCCAGAAAGATGCAAAGGCAATTCTTGAACTGATTGTTGAAAACGTGCGTGCAGGAACAGAAGCTCCAATTGGTAACGGTTTGCATTTGTTCCCTGTCTGCCGCTATCTTACTGAACCTAAGTCGCAGGAAACAGAAGCGGTTCAGGGCCGCCAGGAACCGTTTACCGTTCTGTATGTAGACGAAGAAAAATTAGTTTTGGGAAGCCGTAACCACGATGCCGTTTTGCAAAAAGATTTAGACTGCGAAATTCAGCTGACTTTCAGTGTGACTACTCATGCCGCCTTCAAGCGCGTTATAAAAGTAAATGCAACGGTTCAGAGTGAATACCGCTTTGCAGAAGATGCCGATACGGTGTGCTTTGTGCTTGCGTATAAATCGGTTAAAGAAGAAGATGTGCGTTTCCTTTATGAACGTTTACGCGGAAAGTTAATGGAAGGGTAAGCGTGTTTCTTACTGTTTCCCAAAAGAACTGCAACCGGTTTTAAAAGGTCTACGTTTTCGCAGATGATTTTTATAATCACCATAAGCGGAACTGCAAGTACCATACCGACAAATCCCCACATCCATCCCCACACAGAAAGACTTACCAGAATGACGAACGGAGAAATGCCTAAATCGTTTCCTTCCCAGCGCGGTTCTATAATGTTTCCCAGAGTCATGTTTACTGCAAGAATCATAATGGCAACAAACAGAATTTTTCCCCAGGAAGGGTAGAACTGCAGGACAGCAAAAATTGTTGTAATCAGCCAGGAAATAATGGAACCGAACATGGGAATAAAGTTTAAGACAAAGGCAATAAAGGCCCACACAATCGGAAAGTCCATGCCTATAAGTGCAGTTGAAATTCCTACCAGTGCACCTGTCATGAGCGAAATTAAAAATTTAATCGAAATGTAATGTGTTACCTGCTGTATGATGTTTGCCGCTATGGTGTGTACTTTTTTCTGAACATCGGTCTGGCTGAAGGCTTCATTCATTTTTGTTCCTGCAGATTTCATTTCTATCAGCAGAAAAACGGTGAGCAGAAGAATCATGCCTAAGACTTTTACAAACGAAAGTAACCCTGAACTCAGTGAAATTGCAGCGCTCTGTGCGGCTGTGCGGACATTAAGCGAATTCCACAAATTGGATAGGAGTGAAAGATTTTCATCAAAGGGAATCCTGAAGGTGTCACAGAACAGTTTGTACAGTGCCGTAAACCGTGCTTCGTACCGGGGCATGCTGGAAAGAATGCTGCGGGTGCTTGCAACCAGAAGGTTTCCCAGAATGGAAAAGGCTATGACAAAAATTATTACCAGAAAGATGATGCTCAGAATCCACGGAATGTGCGCGGTGCGGTTCATCTTTAAAATAAGCGGATAAAATACAAAGGACAGCATCATTGCAATCGTAACGGGTGCCATAAAACTGACGGTCAGCTTTAATACCGTTGCAACTGCAATGAAGGTCAAAATGAAAAGCAGTATGAAAATTGACTTTCCAAATGACGTCCGCTGTTCCATTGCAAACTCCTAGTGTTTTTTAGGAAGAATCTTATCAAAGCCGCAGAAGGGTACCAGTACCGGCGGAATGCTTACTGAACCGTCTTCGTTCTGATAGTTTTCAAGGATTGCAAGCATTGCTCTTCCTACTGCGATTGCCGTTCCGTTAAGCATGTGTACGTATTTATTCTTTCCGTCATCATCGCGGAACTTAACGTTAAGACGGCGTGCCTGATAGTCGGTACAGTTAGAAGTAGAAGTAACTTCTCCCCAGTCTCCGTCGGGATGTGCTTCGTCAGAGCGTCCGGGCATCCATGCTTCAAGGTCCCACTTGCGGTATGCGGGAGCACCCAGGTCTCCGGTACAGGTATCTACTACGCGGAACGGAAGTCCCAGTCCGGTAAAGATTTCTTCTTCAATAAGACGCAGCTGTTCGTGCAGTTTGTCGCTTTCTTCGGGAGTACAGTAGACAAACATTTCAACTTTATCAAACTGATGTACGCGGTACAGACCTTTGCTGAAGTGACCTGCAGCACCTGCTTCGCGTCTGAAACAGTGAGAAAGTCCGCAGTAGAAAAGGGGAAGCTGTTCTTTCTTAAGGATTTCTCCTGAATGATATCCGCCTAACGTGATTTCTGCGGTTGCAACAAGACAGGTTCCTTCTTCTTCGATTGCATATACATTGCTTTCGTTTCCGCGGGGATTAAATCCAATGCCTTTCAGAATTTCTTCCTTTGCAATATCAGGAGTAATGAAGGTGGTGAAGTTATGCTTTCTCAGTGTGTTGAGTGCATACATAATCAGTGCCTGCTCAAGGAATACTGCTTCGTTTTTAAGATAATAGAATTTGGGACCAGAAACTTTTGTTCCGCGGTCAAAGTCAAGAATCTCAAGCGATTCGCCTAACTGGACATGATCCTTTGGCTTGAAGGCAAAGGTACGGGGAGTTCCGACGCGTTTTACTTCCAGGTTTTCGGTATCTACTTTTCCAATGGGAACTGCAGGGTTTGCCATGTTGGGAATCTGACGTGCAGCTTCTTCGAGTGCGGCATCTTTCTGATTCAGTTCGGCTTCTACTTCTGAAATCTGATCTTTAAGTGCTTTTCCTTCGTCAATGTACTTCTGGCGTGTTTCTGCATCCAGCTTCTGCTTCATTGCGGCTGCGTTTGCATTGCGCTGCTGCTGAAGGTTCTGCAGTTTTGTGGTCAGTGCAGTTTTTTCGTCATACAGTTTTACGACGATGTCTGCGTCTGCATTCATGTTGCGGTTGATGATGTTCTGTTTTACCGCTTCAAGATTGTCTTTAATGAATTTATAATCAAGCATTTTCTACCTCGCTTTGTTACCGAATATTAAAATAGAACCGCTTTAAGTAAGTGATTCTCTGATTTGCTTTTTCCCACAGTTTACTCTCCGGATAATTTGCAACAAGGGTTTCGTATGTCTCAAGTGCATTGCGTATGTTGCGTACGTTTGACGGTGCTTCAAGTGTCTGTCCTTTCAGATACAGGCCTTCGTCAAGCCGTGTTGCTGACTTTTCAAAGAAGTCGTTCAGGTACATAAGTGCATCTTCGTACTGTTTTGCATCGTATGCTTTCTGAGCCAGTGCAAGAAGATCATCTGCAGAAAGACTGGTTGTGTCAGCATTGTTATTTGTGTTTGAAGAAGAACCTGTTGCTGTATTCTGTGTGCGCTGAGTTGTCCGTGATGAATCTGAAGCAGAAGAAGATTCTGTTGTCTGGATTACCGTAGAAACTCCGCTTTCGCCTGCGGTGTCAGATGTATTTCCGCTGGTTGTGCCGGCCGAGTTTGTGTTTGCATTGGAATTTGCTCTGGATGCTGAACCCTGAGCATTTGTTCCTGACTGTGCTGTTCCGGTGCTGCTTGTGTCGCCTGCGCTGCCTTGTGTTCCCTGTGATGAGGTGGAAGAGTGCTGACTGTCAGAGCCAAGCCGTTCGGGAACAATCAGTTCGTAGTCAGGTGAGCGTACGCGGTTATCTGCAGAACCAGTGCCTTTGACAATTACTTCAAGGTAGTCATCAATGTAGGTGTCTGCAAGTGCATCGTATTTATAGAAGTGCAGGTATGTTGTTCCCTGCTGTTTTGCCTGAAGGGTAAAAAGTGTGTCACCTGTAGAAATGTTTCTTCCCCGGTAGTCCATAAGCGGTGACTGTACGGTTTCGCCTAAGTATACCCAACCTGTTCCGGGATACGATGTTTCAAGATATTCGTTTACGCGCAGTGTTACTGAGCGTGACGGAGTAAACGGCTGAATGGGTGTCGTAGTATTTACTGTCGGAATATCCGGTGTAATGGTTGTCGAATACGTTGGCGTGTCTATGCTGGAAGCAGCGGTGCTGTCTGTCTGACTTGCGCTCTGTGCTGCAGGAGTACTTGCAGTTGCACTGTTTGAAGAAGTAGTTGTCGCTGTGGTGGTTCTTGCAGTTGTTGCCGCAGCAGGTGTTGTTGAAGAACTTGTTGTCGCTGTTGCAGCCTGAGTACCGGATGTTGCAGGTCTTGCAGTAGAAGTAGCTGTTGTCGAACTTGTTGCCGTTGCTGCCGGCGTTGTTGTAGTAGATGTCGTAGTTGCTGCAACCGGAGTCGTACTCGTAGCTGTTGTCGTTGTAACCGGAGTTGTAGTGGTGGTTCCTGTTACAGAAGTTTGTGTGGTAACTGCCGGTGAACTTGCAGTTGCATCTGTAACGGTTGTGGTGTTTCCGGGTGCAGTTGTTCCTGTCGGTGTTGTTCCGATTTTCTGTGTGCCGTCGCCGCTGGTTGTATTTACTGCTTGCGGTACTGCTCCTTCTGCAATGCGGGTTGCATTTGTAACCGGAGTGCGTTCGCCTTCAGTATATGATTCATTGTCAAACTCTGTCATAAAGAAGGCTTCGTCACTGTCTATGATGTCGCTTTCTGCAATGTCCGATGAGCTTTCCGGATTAAGAATATCATCTGCGCGTTCTTCGGTGGTACTGGCGCTTTTATCTGTGTCAGTGGTAGTAGTAGTTGTTGTAGTGGTAACGGTTTTGCTTTCTGCAGTTTCTGTTTTGTCGCCTTCAGAGCTGTCTGTGTTTTGTGTTGTCGTTGCGTTTTGGTCAGTGCTGTCTGGGGTACTGTCTGTATTCTGTGCTGTGTTGTTGCCGGCGTTCTGTGTATCTGCGTTTATGCTTGTGTTCTGTCCGTCAACATAAGCAGGCTGGAATCCTGTGTTTACCGGATTTGTTGCTGCCGTAGAAGTTTGTGTTCTCTGCGACTGCGGAGTGCGGCTGGTAGAACTTCCTGATGTAGTAGTGCTGCCTGTTCTTGTCTGCGTCTGCTGCCTGTTTGAAACAGTGCTTGAAGTTGTTCTTCCTGTCTGTGTCTGATGCTGAGTTGTATCAGGCTCAAGGTCAAGACTTTCGCATGCGCTGAAGCAGAGAAGTGTACAGAATGCAATGAATGCGAGAACTCTCTTGTGTTTCATGGCGCAGCTCCCGTTATGGTTTCGGCAAGATGCTGGTTCTGTGCTTCAAGGTCTTTCAGTAACGACTGGTCAACACTTGTAAACCAGCGTGCTTCGTCTTCGCTGTCCCACTGGCCGTCTTTCTGACGTGAGTAGTAATAGTCCTGAACAATACTGGGCGCGTTGGGTGCAAGAAATTCATCTACTGCAACAAACGTACTGTCGTAAGGTGCCTGTATGCGTTTTTTTGTTCCGTGTGAAGCGTATGCAAGCGCAATAATAACTGCACTGAGTACAAAGAAAATCAGTATGCCGCTGATGATAAGAGAAAGTTTTGTCTGACGCTGAATAAAATCCTTTATTTCCGCACTAACATCACTGAGCGTCATCCTGAGTTTTTTCCTCCTGGGTTTCTGCTTCTTTCTGTTCTGTTTCTGCTGTTTCTTCCGGTTTTTCTTCTTCGGTTACCGCAGGTTCTTCTTTTTGTTCCGGCTCTGTAACTTTCAGCGAACCGTCAGGGTTGTGCTCGCGTCTGGGCGGGCGGGGTGGCAGTACGATTCCTTCTTCGGGTTCAACTTCTTCTTCTACGAATTCTTCCGTGCTGTCATCAAATACTGCCTTTCCGTTCAGCATGTCTTCGTCAAGTTTTATCTGAACGACTTTGGTAACACCGCGGTCTTCCATGGTAACACCCAGCATGCTTGAAGCACCCATAACGGTTTTGCGGTTATGCGTAATGACAATGTACTGGCTGACGTTTGCAAATTCACGCAGTGTGCGGACAAAACTGCCAACGTTGGTATCGTCAAGAGCCGCATCAATCTCGTCAAGCAGACAGAAGGGGCTGGGGCGTACCTGATATGTTGCAAACAGAAGTGCAACTGCAGTCATGGTCTTTTCTCCACCGGAAAGCAGCGAAATGTTTTCCAGCTTTTTTCCCGGCGGCTGAGCATAAATATCAATACCAGAGGTAAGTACGTTTGTAGGATCCACTAAGCGAAGGTCTGCACGTCCTGCATTTCCAAACAGGCGGCGGAACATATTGTGGAAGTTTTTCTGGATCTTGCGGTATGTGTTAAGGAACATCTCTGCAGACTTACTGCGGATTTCTTCACTGACGCGTACCAGGTTTTCAAGTGATTTCTGAGCATCATTGTAGTTTGCCTGCTGGCGTTCGTAGCGTTCTTTTTCTTCTGCAAACTGTTCCAGGGCCATAAGGTTAACCTGTCCCAGATCGCTGATTTTCTGACGGGTCTGCGCAAGTTTTTCTTTGAGCGTTGCAGCGGGCGTTGTAATGGTGTACATGCGCTCTTCAAATTCCATAAGATCGCGTGAATAGTTGTCCTGGAAGTTCTGCTTAACATTGCGGATTTCCGTTTCGTTCTGAACAATGTCGACAGACAGTTTTTCAAGCTGAGCCTGATACTTATTTTTTTCTTCCTGTTTTTTCTGGAGTGCTGTCTGTTTACCGCTTACACGGCTGTTGCAGTCTGAAATCTGTTTGTCCAGTTCTTCAAGTTCTCTGGTGATTTTTTCACCCTGAGCCTGAAGTTCTGCAATCTGTTCATCCAGTTCTTCAATCTGCTCGTCCATTTCGTCACGGCGTCGGGTTTCTTCGTACAGTTCATCCTGACGTTCTTTGAGTGACAGCTGTTCTGAAGAAAGGGTTTTCTGTAAACTCTTTATCTGCTGTTCTGCAGAGAAAATCTGCTGACTCATGCTTGCCTGGTTTACGCGCAGTTTTTCAAGCGTTTCGCGGTACTCGTTGATTTTTTTGCTGAGTACTGCATTTGTCTTGGTCAGTTCTTCTGAAGCCTTGCGGATTTCTTCGACCTGTGCAATGTTCTGCTGAATGTTCTGGTCTATGCCGCGTTTTTTTGTGATGATACCTTCCGGTGAAAGAAATTCATCAATGAACTGCGGAGTTGTTTTTGTGTACTCATCAATTGCTTCTGACAGCTGCACAAGCATTTTTCCTAAATCATCAAAAGCCTGTACTGCATCGGTAGAAAAACGTGAAGTTTCCTGTGCTGAATGGCTTGAAAGGGAAGCAAAATCGCGGAAAATGTTTCCTCTTCCCGAAGCAAAAATCTTAATCTTTTCAAGCTGAGTAGTAAGCGCTTCTTTTGCGGTGCGGTTTGCTGCTGCAGAGTATCCTGCATCCTTAAGTTTTGCGTCCAGTTCGGTAACAATGTCTTCGGTAATGGATGCCAGCTGGTTCTGCAGTTCCTGACGTTCTGCATCAAGGTTGTGGATCTTTCCGCCGTTAATGCCGATCTGCTTTTCGTTTTCGTCAATCTGGCCGGAAGATGCCTGAATGTTTGAGACAAAGCCCTGAATGTTTTTGTTTAAGTCTGCAAGCTGTTTGTTTTTTTCGTGCAGTTCTGCATTCTGTGTGTCTATGTCTTCGTTGTATTCGTCTATGCGTTCCTGAATGTTTTTAATGCGGTTTTCAAGCTGTCCGACTTTTTCGCGCAGTTCACTCTGATGGTCACGCAGCTGTTTTTCCATTGCTTTTTTTCCAGTCTGTTCGGCTGAAATTTTTATGACTTCCTGCTGCTTTGTGTTAACCTGATCCTGCAGTGCTTTTATTTTGTCTGTATTTTCGTTGAGCGTGCTGTAGATTTCTTCTATTTCTTTTGCGGCTGCATCACGTTTTTCTTCTGCTTCCTTACGCTTTGATTCATGCTGTGCTTTGCTCTGCGTAAAATCTTTCAGTTTTAAAAGCTGAATGTCCAGTTCATAGTTGAATTTATCTTCGGTAAGCTTACGGTATTTTGCAGTTTTGTCTGCCTGAACTTTGAGCGTTTCGTAGTTGCGTTTTGTTTCTGCAAGTCCCAGATCTATCTGAGCAAGGTTTGCACGGGTGCGTTCCAGTTCGCGTTCTGCTTCTGCAACTTCTGCCTTACTGCGGCTGATTCCTGCTGCTTCTTCAAACAGATAGCGTCTGTCTTCCGGTTTAGAAGAAAGAATCTGATCGATTTTACCCTGTTCCATGACAGAGTAGGCAGCTTTACCGACACCGGTGTCCATAAACATTTTGCGGATTTCGGTAGCAGTTGCCTGTCTTCCGTTGATAAAGTATTCGTTTTCTCCTGAGCGGTACAGGCGGCGCTTTATGGCTACTTCAAGGTCTTCGCCGGGAATGAGGCTGTTTTCGTTTGCAATGGTAAGGGTAACTTCTGCAAGACCCAGCGGGGGACGGGTTTCGGTTCCGTTAAAGATAACGTCTTCCATTGTGGCCGCACGTAAGTTCTTTGAGCGGTTTTCGGCAAGTACCCATTTGATTGCATCAACTACGTTACTCTTTCCACAACCGTTCGGGCCCAGAAGCGCAGTAATTCCGTCCGCAAAATTGATGCGGGTTCTGTCGGCGAAAGATTTAAATCCGTATATTTCGAGACTTTTTAAAAACACAGGAACGTCCCCTCTTAGTATTGGGAAAGTATACTAAAAAAAGGCATATTAAACAAGATACTTGCGGCTAAAGTACTGGCGGTAAGGTAGGGTGCATAGGCTATGGATTTGCCCGATTTCCACTTTCTTTGTATAGTGATTACGATGACTGCAAGCACGGCAGAGAAAAAAAAGCCCAGAAACACAAGAACCGGTCCTGCATACATTCCGCAGACAGCTCCGTATTTTACGTCTCCCCAGCCAAGTCCTTTTTTACTTGCAAACCGGATTACAGTAAGGAAAAGCGGTGCCAGTACTGCTGCCAGTACATACAGCCAGATGCCGCTTCGGTCAAAAAGCACACGGTACAGCGTTACCATCGAAAAAGAAAGCAGGGTAAATGCATCGGGTATTTTCTGCGTCCGTATGTCGTATATGCAGACAGGAATGGAAACTAGAAGAAAAATGACAGAGATAATCACTGGACGTCTTCCCCTGGACTTATGACTTTTCCCTTAAACAGCTGTTTGGGGTATACGGTAATGCCAAGTCGTTTTTCCAGTGCGGCATAACGGCGCAAGTCCCGCTCGTCACCAATGACACAGTTTATGCCGGTCTTTCCCATGCGTGCAGTTCTTCCGGCGCGGTGTATGAAAAAGTCGTCACCTTCAGGAAGGTCCATCTGAACTACATGGCTTACGTCTGCAATGTCAAGTCCGCGGGAGGCAAGGTCTGTGGTAACAAGAACCCGTACTTTTCCGCTCTTAAACCGGTCTATGGCAGTTTTTCGTGCCTTTTTGTCGGCTTTTGCACTTAATCCTTCGCAGTCAATTTTGCGGTACTGCAGTTTCTGCACAATGTTAAGCAGCTGGTCGCTCCGTGAAGTAAAGACAATTATCTTTTTTCCGTCTACAGCATTTATAAAGCTTCTGAGGGTGTCTATTTTGTCCCTTCGCTCAGCATAGAGTGCCCAGTGTGTAATGCGTTTTTTAAGCACTTCTTCCTGAGGTAAGGTTACCAGTGCAAGGTCTGAGACTTCCTGTCCTTCTGCAATGCGTTTTCTTGAGTCCTGCAGGATTTGTACCGTATATTCGTTAACTGTTGCAGAACAGCCCAAAATCTGAACGGTTTGCGGTAATCGTTCCAGAAGACCTTCTGTTGCATCCCTCAGTTCTTTGCTTAGAAGACGGTCGGTTTCGTCCAGTACCAGTGCATGAACTTTATCTGCCTTCAGTTTTTTTAAGTGAATCAGCTCAAGAATGCGGCTTGTTCCCCCAATGACAATATCCGGCTTGGTTTTAAGCATTTCAATCTGACGGTTAAGGGGTGCACCTCCTATGCACAGAATGCAGCCCAGGTCTGTTATCATCTGAACCTGCTGTTTTATTTGTGCGGCAAGTTCGTATGTGGGTGCGGCAACTAAAAGCCGGACTGCTTTGTCGGGATTGGGAGTGTTTTCCAGGTACTGAACAAGCGGCAAAAGGTAAGAAAGGGTTTTTCCTGTTCCGGTTTCACTCTGAAACAGCATGTTACCGCCTTCAGCTATAAGCGGAATGACTTTTTTCTGAACGGGACTGGGAGTCGTGATGCTGTGTTCTGCAAGTTTTGCTGTCAGTGACGGGTTTACACCCAGCTGTTCAAAGGTAACGGTTTCCATACGGCTACTATAGCATATTTTACATATTTAAGATATACTTACCCTTATGTTTATTGGAATTGATACGTTTGGCTGCGATCACGGAAGAAGTGGCGCAGGTTCTTATCTGCTTTCTCTGGTTAAGGAACTTCCGGTTACCGATAAAATTCATTTCGGTTTGTTTGGTGCAGAAGTAGACCGCTATACCTATACCGGATCAAATCAGTTTGCGTTTGAACGCGTAGATGTTCCTGACAGTCTGCCTGCAGAACGTATGTGGCATGTTATGCGTGCAAATAAATTTGCTTTGCGCGAGGGATACGATGTAGTGCTGTATGCAGCCGGCAGTCGTATGCTGCCCCGCTCATTCAAAAAAGTGCCCGGGGTTGCGGTAGTTATAGATCTGGTCAGTTCAAAATTAACTGCGGATTCTGATTTCTGGCAGAGAAAGCGTATGATTAAATCCCTTTCAAAGACTCAGTGCATTATTGCTGCCAGTATGTTCATAAAAAAAGACCTGGAACGCAGCGGCGTAAAATCATCTCGCATAGAAGTTGTGCATAACGGTATAGACCACAGCCTGTTTTTCCCAAAAGAAATGGGCGCTGACGAAGTGTTGGATATAAAACCGTTTGCCATAAAACGTCCTTATTTTATTTATGCAAGCCGTCTTCTGGGGCCCGAAAAAAAACATGCCGAACTGATACAGGCATTTTCGCTTTTTAAGCAGCGCACCGGTTTACCGCACCGTCTGGTTCTTGCAGGAAGTGACGGTCCATATGCAGAAGAAGTTCACCGTGCAGCCTTGGAAAGTCCGTATGCAAGTGATATTTTTATTACCGGCTACTTTCCGCATGAAAGTTTTCCGCAGCTGTATCGCGGGGCTGAAGCGTGTGTGTTCCCGTCGGTAAGTGAAGGCGTGGGACTTCCTGTGCTTGAGGCTATGGCAACAGGACTTCCGGTTGCATGTGCAAAAGCCGGCGCCTTACCGGAAATAGCAGGTGAACATGCCCTGTATTTTGACAGCGACAATATTGAAGAAATGGCGCAGTGTATGGAACGTCTGGTAAGTGATGCTTCTCTTAGACAGAAGCTTGTTGCCGGTGGAATAGAGTGGGCTTCCCGTTTTTCATGGCAGAAGACAGCACAGGAAACCCTTTCCATTCTGGAATCCGTTGCAAAAAAATGAAAGCATTTATAGTTTATTGTCATCCCTCCGAAGATTCGTTTACCCGCTGTGTGCGTGATTCAAATTACACGGAAATAAAACCATGAAGGTTTTAGACAAGGCGCTGGTGCTTTGTACTGCAGGAAACGAAACAGAAAAACTGGAACGCTTCGGACTTTTAGATGCCATGAAAAAAGTCATGCTGCATGACCGTCTGTTTAACCGTGCCGCACAAAGTGATTTTGTGGTGTTTGGCGGAATGAGTAAGGGAAACAGTACAAGAGATCGTAACTGGAATCAGAACCTGAATATTGCATATCAAAAAGGAAAAACGCTTTTTGATTTTACCATTCGTGGGGAAACGGAAGCTGATTACCGTGCTGTAGAAAATCTTGTGCGTGAATCCTTCTGGAATGTGTATCGCCCCGGCTGTTCTGAACATCTGGTGATTCATCTGCTTAGAGATGATGCGTCATTTGTAAAAGAACTTTCTTTTGTCATGGAAAAAGACGGACACATAATCGGTCAGAATGTGTTTGCAAAAACGGTGATACAAACTGATGAGGGGAAGCCGGTTCCGGTGCTTACCATGGGGCCCATCTGTATTGCGCGTGAATATCAGCGGAAAGGCTACGGAAAAGCTTTACTGGATTATTCTCTTGAACAAGCAGCTCAGTTGGGATTTGGCGCAGTGCTGTTTGAAGGAAACATAGCATTTTATGGAAAGAGCGGGTTTGACTATGCGCGCAATTTTGGTATCCGCTATCATGATCTTCCGGAAGATGCAGACTCTTCTTTCTTCCTGTGCAGGGAACTGATTCCCGGGTATTTGAAATCTGTCAGCGGTGTGTATCAGACGCCTTCTGTGTATTATGTAAAAGACGAAGCGGTCGAAGAATTTGACAGGCTGTTCCCCGCCAAAGAAAAACAAAAACTTCCCGGGCAGCTTTTTGACTGACTGTAAATTCTTTCCGTGATGAGTAAAAAAAACTGTCCGCGTAAACGGACAGCTTTGTAAACCTACGCAGTAATCTTTTCGATTAAGAGCGTTTCTGGCGGCGGAAGCGTTTTGTTCAGCACGATATCCTTTGTAATTTCCAGTTTCTTTTTGCCCTTGATACTGGGAATTTCATACATGATATCAAGCAGTACGCTTTCAACAATAGCACGCAGTCCGCGTGCACCGGTTTTGTTTTTAATGGCAATGTCAGCAATTTCATCGATTGCTTCATCAGAGAAGGAAAGGTCAACATCGTCAATTGCAAAACTTGCCTGGAACTGGCGGGTAATTGAATTCTTGGGTTCACGAAGAATTCTGCGCAGATCGTCGCGGTCCAGTTCTTTGAGTGCACAGGTAATGGGAAGACGTCCGATAAGTTCGGGAATAAGGCCAAACTTTACCAGGTCGTCGCTGGTTACCTGACTTAACAGAGCCATGCGTTCTTCTTCTGAACGTCTGGTTCCTGTTGCGCCGAAACCGATGGAACTTGATGAAAGACGCTGTTCTATAATCTTGTCCAGGTCTACGAAAGCTCCTCCGCAGATGAACAGAATGTTTGTAGTGTCAATGTCTATCATTTCCTGGTTAGGATGCTTGCGTCCACCCTGAGGCGGAACAGAAGCGTGTGTTCCTTCCAGAATCTTAAGCAGTGCCTGCTGTACGCCTTCACCGCTTACGTCACGGGTTATGGAAGTATTTTCGCTCTTACGGCTGATTTTATCAATTTCATCAATAAAGATAATGCCGCGTTCTGCTGCAGCAACATCTCCGTTAGCGTTGTTAATCAGCTTAAGCAGAACATTTTCTACGTCTTCGCCAACATAGCCTGCTTCGGTAAGGGTTGTTGCATCTGCAATTGCAAACGGAACATTAAGCTTTTGAGCCAGTGTCTTTGCAAGCAGCGTCTTACCGCTACCGGTCGGACCTAAAAGCAGAATGTTTGATTTTTCAATTTTAACGTCACTGTCGCCTTTGATTGTCTTTCCAGAAGCCAGCTGTTTGTAGTGGTTGTACACGGCAACCGAAAGCACTTTCTTTGCGGCATCCTGTCCGATTACATACTGATCAAGGTATTCCTTGAATTCTTTCGGAGTAGGGACTTCGTTCATGTTGATGGGTTTGAGCGAATGTTTCTGGTCGCTGAGTACTGCATCACAGGCACTTACACACTGTTCACAGATGAATACAGGGCTAATGGGAGATTCGACTACCAGACGGTTTTCGTCAGCAGCTCTTCCGCAGAACGCGCAGATTTTCTGTTCGCCTTTTCCAAATCCTCTCATGTCCTAGCTCCTCTTTTTTGCACTGACCATGATGTTATCTACAATGCCGTATTCTTTTGCTTCTTCTGCTGACATGTAAAAATCTCGTTCCATGTCTGCTGCAAGCTGTTCAATTGTTTTGCCGGTTGCTTCTGCCAGGTATTTGATGCTCAGTTTCTTCAGACGGATAATTTCCTTAGCCTGAATTGCAATGTCGCTTTCCTGACCCTGAGCTCCGCCCCACGGCTGATGAATCATAACACGGCTTGAAGGAAGTGCATGACGCTTTCCCTTTGTTCCGCCTGCAAGCAGAATTGCTCCCATGCTGGCTGCCTGACCCATACAGATAGTCTGAATGTCGCACTTTACGTACTGCATGGTATCGTAAATGGCAAGTCCTGCAGTAACTGAACCGCCGGGACTGTTGATGTACATGTTTATGTCTTTGTCGGGATTTTCGCTTTCAAGGAACAAAAGCTGAGCCACCACCAGATCTGCATTTTCGTCGCGGATTTCTCCGTCAACAAAGATGATACGGTCTTTTAAAAGCCGTGAATACAGGTCGTAGTATTTTTCTCCGTTACCGCTGCGTTCAAAAACGTGGGGGATAACGCTGTTCATATATTCATTCATAAGTAACTCCCTTACTAATATACATAAAAAAAACGGAATGCGGCAAGTTAAATCGTTACCGGCACTCCGTTTTCTGTTCGGAACATCTGTTAGTTATTTTTGAACAGGTCGCCGAATGCCATCTTGTCGCCTTTTTCTACCTTTACCTGTTTGTACAGTTCTTCGTACAGTTTCTTTTCCTTTACGTCATCAACCAGGTATTCTTTAGCGCGGGCATCTTTGTAGTGATCTTTTACTTCGTCAACGGTAACTCCGTTTTCTTCTGCAATCTTTGCATACTCCGCTTCAACTTCTTCGGGAGTAACCGAAATGTTCTTTTCGCGCAGCAGGGTGTCAACGATCAGGCGGCTCTTGAGCATTTTTTCGCTGTCTCCAGTCCACTGGGTAAGCATTGCTTCTTTTGTCTGTCCGCTTGAAGTTACCATGCGTTCCAGCTGTTCAGGGCTGGTCTGGAACTGCTGTGCCATCATGCGCCAGCGGCTGTCCAGTTCTGCAGCAATCATGGATGCGGGAAGTTCAACCGGGTTCTTTGCAACAAGCTGTTCAAGCAGGCTCTGGCTCTTCAGTTCTGCCAGTCTGCGGTTCTTTGCAGCTTCAAGATTTTTGGTGATGTCAGCCTTAAGGTCGTCTAAGGTCTTGAACTTTTCGCTTACATCCTGTGCAAGGTCGTCGTCCAGTGCGGGAAGCTCACGCTGTTTGAGAGCAGTAACGGTTACGCTGATTTTCTTTGTTTTTCCTGCAAGGTCTTCGTTCCTGTCGTCTTTTGCATATTTCTTGGTAATGGTGCGGGTTTCTCCCTTTTTCATTCCTAGAATGTCGTCATCGATTTTATAGATGTCTTCGCCTGAACCAACAGTAAAGACAAATCCTTCGCGTTCAGAACCTGCTACGGTGTTTCCGTCGTCGTCAAGTTCCTTGTAGCTGATGGTAACGATATTGTCTTTTTCTACAGGGTCGCTGTCCTTGCGGTCAAGTACTGCTGCATTTCGTTCCTGAATTGCCTTCAGTTCTTCGTTGAGCTCTTTGTCGCCAATGGTAACCTGAGGTTCTTTAATGGTAATTCCGCTGAAAGTCTTTACTTCAACCTTGGGGAATACATCGTATATAACGGTGAATGCAAAGTCTTTTGCGGTGTCAAATTCGGGCATCTGGTTGCCTTCAAGACGGGGCTGTGAGTAGGGAAGGGGACGGATGTCGTGGTTTTCTTCCTGATTAAGGATTTCGTTGAGTGCGTCGTCGATCAGTCCGCCTGCAATTTCTGCCTTAAGTGATTCACCGTATTTCTGCTCCAGTACTGCAACCGGAACGTGTCCCTTACGGAAGCCGGGAATCTGAATGTTCTTTGCATATTTGGTAATGCCAGTCTGATATGCGTTTGCAACATCGTCTTTTGCAATTTTAACGCTCAGTTTTACTGCTGATTTTTCAAGTTTGGTAATTTCTTTGGTGATGTTCACGGTTTTCCCCTTGTATCAAAAAAAAATCTAAAAAAAAAGCGATTGAGTGTGCCCCAAATCGCTTTAAGAGAGCGGAAAACGGGAGTCGGACCCGCGACATCCACCTTGGCAAGGTGGCGCTCTACCACTGAGCTATTTCCGCAAAAACGAGTTGTCAAAAGACAAACAATATTTTGCGAGAGAAGGGACTTGAACCCTCACGCCATGGGCACCAGATCCTAAGTCTGGCGTGTCTGCCAATTTCACCACTCTCGCAGATAGCGTCGGAACGGTGCCAGGCACATAAGGTTAGTTCCGTATTGAGCGATGGGAGGATCGAACTCCCGACCCACAGATTAAGAGTCTGTTGCTCTACCAGCTGAGCTAATCGCCCGATTTATTTTTTTGTTTGCGTCCGACACGGCTCGAACGTGCAACCTACGGATTCGAAGTCCGTTGCTCTATCCAGTTGAGCTACGAACGCGTCAGATCGGCTACACATCTTCCTGCTTTGCAAATCTGGGTGCCTGGTGGGTTTCGAACCCACGACAACCAGATCCACAATCTGGGATTCTACCACTGAACTACAGGCACCATGTAATCGAC
>CACXCG010000033.1 GCA_902766125.1 uncultured Spirochaetaceae bacterium
ATGGGGAGTTTCCCGAGTGGTCAAAGGGGGCAGACTGTAAATCTGTTGGCTCGTCCTTCGTAGGTCCGAATCCTTCACTCCCCAGCACAGAAGCCAGAGCAGCAATGTTCTGGCTTTTTTATTCTCTTTCTACCTATACTTTTTTTTGTTTTTTTGATATATTGTCTGTATAAAGGGGGATTGCTGTGCGCATCAATTTTTGGGGAGTACGAGGTTCAATTCCGACACCGCTTACTCCGCAGCAGGTACAGGCAAAGATTTCAGCAGCAGTAAGCCGCATGACGCCCAACGATGCAGCGGATGCAGAATCAAAACAGCGTTTTCTTTCTTCACTTCCTGAATGGCTGTATGGAACCGTCGGTGGAAACACTGCATGTGTAGAAGTCCGCTCTAAAGATGATGCCCGCTTTATTCTTGACTTAGGTACGGGTGTGCGTGCAATGTGCAAGGCTACAAAACCCCCTGCAGACCTTCATTACAATGTGCTTTTATCTCATTTCCACTGGGATCACCTGCAGGGATTTCCGTTCTTTGATCAGACCTATTTCCCCAATGCAACGTTTGATATTTATTCTACATTCCCTGCTGCAGAACGGCTGCTTGCTGCTCAGAGTCAGCTTCCGTACTTTCCTCAGAATGCCTGCTGGGAAAATCTGAAGGCTCGTTTTACTTTCCATCTGGTAAAAGAAGGGCAGCCGTTTGAAGTTGACGGACTTAAAATTGTCATGCACAAAATGCGTCACCCGGGTAACTCGTACTCAATGTCTTTTGAAGAAGACGGAAAACGTTTTATTTATGCAACCGACGTAGAACTGGAACAGTCAGATTTTGATACTTCAATTCCGCGCAATTCATTCTTCCGCGACGCAGATGCAATGGTCATTGACAGTCAGTATACGGCAGAAGAAGCCATGCAGAAAGTAAACTGGGGACACAGCTCTTTCTGTAACACGGTAGACTTTGCAAATGCTTATGGCATCAAGCATCTGTATATGTTCCACCACGAACCCATGTACGATGACAAGAAAGTTCATTCAATCCTGCAGTCAGCACGCTGGTATGCAGAGTATGAAGCACGCTCTCCGCTTAAAGTTGATATTGCGGTTGAGGGTCAAGGATTTAATCTGTGAGTAAAACACAATCCCCTAAAAAAAAGGTTCCGCTGGCAGTCACCATTTTGCTGTGGCTTATTGCAGTCTGTGCAATTGGTGCAGTGTGTGCGTTTGCATTATGGACTCATTTTACTTCGCCCGTAAGTTCTGCAGAAAATGCAGTAGAATATAAACTTCGTGTTCCCGACGGAAGTTCTGTGCGTCAGGTTTCACGCGAACTTGAAAACCAGGGAATTATCCGTTCTGCAGATGTTCTGTATCTTGCAGCACGGTTCAGTCTGTTTGAACCGTCGCGTAAGTTCAGCCTTAAAAGCGGTGTGTATACACTTGACTCTTCAATGCCGCTTTCAACCGTGTACAGTTTGCTGCAGTCAGGTAACCAGGAATATTTAACGGTAAGCATTCCGGAAGGACTGACCATCACTAAGATTGCAGCTTTGCTTGAAGAAGCAAATGTCTGTAATGCACAGTCCTTTATTGACGCTGCTCACAATCCTTCGCTTATTGCAGAATACAGCATTCCTGCAGAATCGTTTGAAGGATACCTTTTCCCCGATACATACTTTTTTACACCGCAGATGGAAGGCAGTGCTGTAGTTCGCCGCCTTGCAGATACCTTTTTTAAGCGAGTGCAGGCGCTTGAAACAGACAGTCAGCTTTCTGCTGACCAGCTGCATCAGATTGTAACACTTGCATCTATTGTTGAACGCGAATATAGGATTGCTTCAGAAGCTCCGCTTATTGCATCAGTATTTACCAACAGACTGCGTAATAACATCGGATTGTATTCCTGTGCGACTATTGAATACATCATCACAGAAATAGAAGGACTTCCGCATCCTGACCGCATAACATATGCAGACCTTGCAATTGACAGTCCGTACAATACTTACAAGTGGGCAGGACTTCCTCCCGGACCCATTTCTAATCCAGGCATGACGGCTTTGAATGCGGCATCCCATCCGGCAGACACTTCGTATTACTATTTTGTGTTAACCGATCCTGCGACAGGAAGCCACACGTTTACTTCAACCTTTGATGCTCATATTGCGGCAGAAAATTCAACCTCTTATGTAAGTAAGCAGTAGGGTGGGGGCATGGCAGGATTTATCTCTCAGGCAACAATAGATGCGGTTACTGAAAGAACGGACATTGTCAGTGTTGTCGGTGATTATGTTCCTCTGGTACAGAAAGGCAATGACTGGTGGGGCTGCTGTCCGTTTCATCATGAAAAAACTGCATCATTCAGTGTATCTCCAGAAAAAAAATTTTATTATTGCTTTGGCTGTCATGCAGGCGGTACTGCAATCAATTTTATCATGGAGATGGAAAAACTGTCTTACCCCGAAGCAGTTACGTTTCTGGCGCGTAAGCAGGGAATCCAGATCCAATATGCAGAAGGCGGCCTTGATCAGCAGAAAGAAGATCCCGCAGCAAAGGTAAAACAGGAATATACAGATTTATACACGCGTGTTGCAGGAACTTTTCACTACATGCTTACTTCAACTGATGCAGGTGCCTTTGCATTGGACTATATCACCAAACGCGGAATCAGTATGGAAACCATACAGAAGTTTAAGCTGGGATACAGTCCCCGTGACCGCTACTGGCTTAAAAAATTTCTGCTTGAAAAAAACTACAGCAAGGAATTTCTTGAAGGCTCAGGTCTGTTCAGTAAGAAATATCCTGACATTGCATTTTTTACCGACCGCCTTATGTTTCCCATTTTTGACCGTACAGGAAATGTCGTTGCAATGGGCGGAAGATTCTTACGCGGGGATCCTGGTAATTCGCCCAAGTATCTTAACTCTGGAGATTTACCGCAGTACAAAAAGGGCAATACGCTGTACGCATTTAACTTTGCACGCCAGTCAATCCGTGAGGCAAAACGGGTAATTTTCTGCGAAGGATACATGGACTGCATTGCCTACCATCAGTGCGGCATAACCTATGCGGTAGCTCCCCTGGGAACAGCCCTTACCGAAGAACAGGTTCGTCTGGTCAAACCGTTTGTTAATGAAATCCTGCTTTCGTTTGACAGTGACCGTGCAGGGCAGGAAGCAACCCGTAAAGCCATCCTTATGTGCCGCAAGCTGGATATTACGGTTCGTGTCATTCAGTTGACGGGTGCAAAAGATCCTGCAGAAATTATGCTGAATTTTGGCAAAGAGACCTTGACAAAAGATGTAGACCTTGCTATATTAGATAGTGATTTTTTGTTGTCTAAACTGCAAGAACTGTACCCTAAAAACGGTCCGGAAGGCAAACGAGCCGCTTCGCTCAGTTTCTTTGAGTATCTTGATGTCCTTCAGTCAGAGACAGAAAAAGTTGCGTGTCTGGAACAATTGTGCCAGGCATTTGACATAGACCTGGAGGCTGCCAGAAAAGATTTTACCAACCGTGCGCATCGTGGTGTGCAGGAACGTACCGTGTCACAAACGGCACAACCAGAGAAATCGGTTATACAAGGGCAGGATAAGCACCAGGTTTTCAAACCAAACGCTGAACTGCGCGCTGTACTTACAGCAGTTACCGATGACCCTGTCTACTTCCAGAAAATGCGTACCCGAATCTCGGTTGATGACTTGACTGACGCTCAGGCAAGAAAGTTATTCATCATTATGGAAGAGTGTTCCCGGAGTGGTTCTTTTTCCGTAAGCAATATACTGAACCGGTGTGAGAGTGAACAACTAAAATCGATGATTTTTAAATCAGTCGATGAGTACTCCTCAAATATAGCCCAATTAGTGGAAAGCAGTATATTGTACGTAGAACGGACTGCACTTGAACGCAAGCGACAGGAACTGGTTAACCGCATGAAACGGCTTGAACGCAGTGCCTTACCGGAAGATCAGTCGCAGCTTGCGGAACTGCTTTCTCAGAAGATGGACTTAGACAATAAGATTGTTTCTCTAAAAAGGATGTAACATGGCTCAAAAGGCTGCTAAAAAACCGGCTGCAAAAGCAGAAAAAAAATCAAATACAAAATCAACAGCAAAAGCACCTGCAAAAAAATCAGTTACAAAGGCAAAAGCTCCTGCTAAAAAAGCGGCAGTAAAAGCACCCGCTAAAAAGGCTAGTGCAAAACCTGCACCCAAAAAGACTGCTGCAAAAGCTCCTGCAAAGAAGCCTGCTGTAAGGGCAAGTGCAAAACCGGCAGCAAAAACTCCGGCAAAAAAAGCAGCTGCAAAAGCTCCTGTAAAGAAACCTATAGCAAAAGCAAGTGCAAAACCAGCAGCAAAAACTACTGCTAAAAAAACAGCCGCTAAACCTGCTGCAAAAAAATCAACTGCAGTAAAATCAGAGCAGAAAAAAACTGCAGAAAAAAAAGCAGCTGTTTCTCAGGTGTCTGCAAAGGCAACTTCACAGGAAGATTCAGCAGAATCTCTTGATGACGATGATGATGATGTGCTTGATCCTCAGGTTCAGAAACTTTTGGATTATGCCCGTCCGCGTCAGGTTGTAACCTGGGATGAAATAACCGAAATCCTTACTCAGGACTTTGTTAACTCCAGCCGTATGGATGAAGTTCTGCAGATTCTTGCGCAGAATAACATTCAGGTTATGGAAGAGTCAGAACCGCTGCTTGATGATGAAGCTGACGATGAAGCAGATGAAGATCTGGGTACATCCGAAGGTGAACTTTCAGACGCCGCTGTTCTTGAAGAAGCTGGAAAACACCGTCTTGTTGCAAACGACAAGGAATCGGGAGCCGACGATCCTATCCGTCTGTATCTGCGTGAAATCGGTAAGGAAAACCTTCTTACTGCTGATCAGGAAGTAATTCTTTCGCGCAAAATGGAAGACGGTCAGAATATCATTAAGGATGTCATTAAGCATTCCGGAATGATGATTCCTGAATTCTATGCAATTGCACAGAAAGCCTTTACCCGCATAGATCCGCACGAACAGCAGGGACTTCCCCGCAAAGAAATAAATGAACGTATGGCCGAAAAACGCCGCCTCAAGAGCTGCTATGGTGAATACCTTAAGCCGGTACTCCCTGAAATAAAACAGTACATGGCACTTAAAAAGCAGCTGAGCGAAAACGACCAGACTATGAATATCTTTAACGACCCGCAGATTATTGCGCTTCGAAAAAAGATTTATCCTTCTCTTCAGAAGATGGATATTCAGACTGAAGAAATCGACTGCTTCAGTGAAAAATTCCTCGATGCAAATGAACGCATAGATGAATATCACCTTAAGCAGGAAAAGCGCATGAAAGAACTGCGCATCTCTGATCCTGCCGGGTTACGGAGCATTGGACGCCGTCTTGCAATCCGTTCAGAAGCTGCAAAACTTGAAAAAGAACTGGGACTTACTGCCGATGAAATCCGCGAAGTGTATACGCAGATTCAGAAGATTGACCGCAAGTTACGCAAGATAGAGTATGATTTTGAAAACTCTGTTGAAGAAATCATCGATATGACCAAAGAGATTAAGCGCGGTAAAAATATGGCTGATCAGGCAAAGAACCGCCTTATCAATGCAAACCTTCGTCTTGTTGTTTCTATTGCAAAAAAATATACCAACCGTGGCCTTCAGCTGTTTGATCTGATTCAGGAAGGAAACATTGGTCTTATTAAGGCTGTAGAAAAGTTTGAATACCGCAAGGGATATAAATTCTCTACGTATGCAACCTGGTGGATCAGACAGGCAATTACACGAAGCATTTCTGATCAGGCACGTACTATCCGTGTTCCGGTTCACATGATTGAACAGATTAACAAAGTGGTACGCGAAAGCCGTCAGCTTATGCAGAAACTGGGACGTGAACCGACCGACGAAGAAATTGCACAGCAGCTTTCATGGCCCGTTGCCCGCGTTAAGCAGGTTAAAAACGTTGCCCGTGAGCCTATTTCGCTTGAAACGCCAATCGGTGAAGAAGAAGACAGTCAGCTGGGAGACTTCATTGAAGATAAGGAAGTTGAAAATCCCGCAAACCAGACTGCATACTCTATGCTTAAAGAACATTTGGATGAAGTGCTGGGTACTCTGCCACCCCGTGAGCAGGAAGTTCTAAAGATGCGCTTTGGTCTTGATGACGGTTATTCCCTTACGCTTGAAGAGGTGGGACTGTACTTTAACGTTACCCGTGAACGTATCCGCCAGATAGAAGCAAAAGCACTCCGCAGACTGCGCCACCCGCGCCGTTCTTCTGGATTGCGTGACTTCCTTCCGTGATTGCGTTGACATTATGTCCCAAAATAGTGTATAGTGCTACGATAGAAAGAAATAAAGAGGTTTATACTCATGCAAAAGAATATGACAGAAACGCTTGAGAGTCTTAAAAAACTGCAGGATGTGCTTGCAGAAAAATATGACCTTGAAGTTAAGATTGAAGACCTTCCCAAATCACTTGATGGAAGCAAAGAAGGTCTTGAGCGTTTCAAAAAAGAATATCTTCAGCTGAATGATACATACGAAGCAGAAAAAGAAAAACGTGATTCTGTTAAGGAAGAACTGGATCAGACCGTAAAAAATCGCGAAGAGGGTGAAAAGGGCATGGATGCCGCTCAGACTCACCGCGAATATGAAGTGCTTGAAAAACAGATTTCTGAAGCTGCCGCAAAAGAAGATGAACTTCGCAAAGAACTGCAGGCAGAAGAGCATAAACTTTCTGAAATGTCCAGTTCTCTTAAAGATTTGGAAGATCTTATTGCTTCAACAGAAAGTGAAGTCAATTCTTCAGAACAGAACCTTAACAAGCAGTTGGATGACTGTAGTTCAAGCATAGCTTCTCTCACTAAAAAAGAAGAGAAGATGTCTGACGGTATAGATTCTGAAACACTCATTAAATTCCAGCGTATTATTCGCCGCAACCGTAAAGGTATTGTTGCAGTTAAAGGCAAGGTTTGTGACGGATGCCACATGATTTTGCCCGCACAGTTTGCAAATGAAGTTCGTCAGGGCGACAAGATCATGTTCTGTCCGTATTGCAGCCGCATTCTGTTCTACGAAGAGAGTGCAGTTTCTTATTCAAGTTTCCTGCCGGAAGATTACGATGGTTCAGACGATCTGTACGACGAAGACCTGCTTAAGGATGAAGATGACTACGATGCAGAAAATGCAGATGAAGAAAAAGCATCTTCAGATGATTACGCAAACGAGTAATTAGTAAGGAACGGTGACCGCTCGTGTCCCGATTGATGATAGTCAGGATGCGGGAGGTAAAGTCCGGGCTCCTCCGGAAAAGATGCCGGGTAATAACCGGGCAGTAAGGGAAGGTGTGTATACTTGAACAATCAAGTTTTACGCATACCCCCTGAGCTGACAGACAGTGCTACAGAAAATTACCGCCAATTACAAGGATTGGTAAGGGTGAAAAGGTGGGGTAAGAGCCCACCGCGCTTTTGGCAACAAAGGCGGCATAAGTAAACCTCATCTGGAGCAAGACCGCATAGCAGTTGATTTTCCGGGTCGTATACTGCGGGTAGGTCGCTGGAGACATTGAGTAATCAGTGTCGCGGATAGATGGTCACGGGAAACGTAAGCGGTAACGCAGACGTTTCTTTCCAGAACCCGGCTTATTCGTTCCTTATTTTGTGTTGTATGGGTGGGACAACAATATGAAGAGGGGAAGAAACGCTGATCCGAACACGGTCAGAAGCGAGAGTAAACTCGTTTTATGGCTTGTTCTGATTGTTCTTGCCGTTGCAGTTATTACCGGTCTCTGTGTTGGCGGCTACCGCTTAATCCGTCGCTATATTCATCGCGAAAATTCCATCCCTTCACTATACACGCTTTGGAGCGAAAAAGATTATCAGGGTGTGTACGACAGTTCTTCCGTCATTCTTGAAAAAACACCTCTTCAGAATACAGCCCGCACTTTCCACGGTTACAGTGCATTCTTTCTTGCGGTTTCCCAGACCGATTCTACACTCGCACAGAATTATCTCGACGAAGCAATAAACAGTCTGCGCATAGCCTTGCAGTCGTGCAGGGAAGACACAAAGGCTCAGATTGAATACATGCTGGGTAAATCATACTACTACAAAGATGACATTTCTTCTTTCCACTATTATGCCGATCTTGCCGTTCAGTATTTGACTGCCGCGGTCAATGACGGTTACCGTGCATCAGATATTGCAGAGCAGTTAGGTTTAAGTTATGCAGCGTTAGGCCGCACACAGGAAAGTATTGCTGCCTTTACCGAAGCGCTTCCGTTTGTTGAGCGCGAAAGTGACTCGCTTTTGCTTTCTATTGCAGAACAGTATTACATAAACCAGCAACCGTCAGCAGCAAAGCAGTATCTGTATCGGGTAGATGAAATGTCTGCAAATTCAGATGTGCTTGAAAAATGTCATCTGCTTTTAGGAAAGATTCTTCGTGACGAAGGGGATCTTGAAAGCGCACAAAAGGAATTTGAAGCAATTTTGCAAAAAAACGAAAATTCTGCTGACGCACACTATGAACTTAGTGTATTATACAAAAAGCAGGGTAATATGGTTAAGGCACGGTCTGAGTGGCGGGAAGCGCTCAGAATCCAGCCTAATCATCCTGGTGTTCTTGCTGAAATGGCTGAATGAGTGATAGTATATATAAAACTGGAGGAATATAAGAATGGCATTTTGGGATAATTTTACCACGGATATTGGTATTGATTTGGGTACCTGTAACACGCTTATTTATGTGCGCGGTCAGGGCATTGTCATTGACGAGCCGTCTGTCGTTGCAGTAGAAAAGGGCACAAACCGTGTCGTTGCTGTCGGTGCAGAAGCTAAGCGTATGTTGTGGAAGACTCCTGGTGGAATCTCGGCTATTCGTCCGCTTGCAGACGGTGTTATTTCTGACAGCGATTCTACAGAAAAGATGATCAAGTATTTCGTTTCAAAAATTATCCCGCGTCATCATCTGTTCCGTTCTACACGCATGAAAATCGGTATTCCTTCATGTATTACTCAGGTTGAACGTGATGCCGTAACTGCCGCAGCCCTTAAAGCAGGTGCAAAGGAAGTTGGCGTTATAGAAGAAAGTCTTGCTGCTGCAATTGGTGCTCAGATTCCTATTTACGAACCTGCCGGTCACATGGTTTGCGATATCGGTGGCGGTACGACCGAAGTTTCTGTTATATCTCTTGGTGGTATGGTTACAACATCTTCTATCCGTACCGGTGGAAATGCATTCGACGAAGCAATCATTAAGCATGTTCGTTCAGTTCACAACCTTAAGATCGGTCAGCAGACTGCAGAACGTCTTAAGATTGATATCGGTAATGCAACTCCTGATAAGACAATCGAAAAAATGGAAATAAAAGGAACCGATGCAATTACCGGTCTTCCCCGCAGACTTGAAGTTGATTCCGTTGAAGTTCGTGAATCACTGAAAGAACCTATCACTAAGATTGTTGAAGAAATCAAGAAAACGCTTGGTGTAACTCCTCCAGAGCTTGCTGCAGATATTGTTGAACGCGGTATTGTTATGACCGGTGGCGGTTCTATGCTCAAAGGTCTGCAGAAACTCATTTCTAAAGAAACGGGTGTTCCTGTTATTCTGGTTGAAAAGCCGCTTGAATGTGTTGCCGTCGGTGCAGGACAGGCTTTTGAACTGTTTAAGGATATGTCAACTGACCGTTCAATTTACGACAACCTTAACAGCTAAACGAGATTGTCATGGCGCAAAAAGTTAAGGCTAAGTTTACGCTGAAAATCCCGGAAGTTGTACTTGCGGGATTGCTTTTGATAAGTGGTATCACGCTTGGTTTCTCTTCAGGACGATTCATTGTTGATCTTAATAAAATTGGATTTGTCGCTTTGTCTACAGTGCAGAAGGGTGTTCATGCAGTAACCAGTAAGGTTACCGGAACCGTTAATGCAATTAAGGAAACGGCAACGCTCAGAAAAGAATACGAAGCGCTTACAAAAAAACTTGAAGATTATGAATATCTTCAGCGTAACAATACCGAAATCCGTAAAGAAAATGAACGCCTTAAGGAACTGCTTGGTTTTGCAACGAATATTGATTACAAAAATTATCCTGCGCATATTATTGCACGCGATCCTGACAATCAGTATTCCGGTATAACCATTGATAAAGGTGCCCGCAACGGAATTCAAAAAGGTATGCCGGTAATTGCAGTTCAAAACGGAACTATTGGTGTTGTTGGCAAAGTCGTAACGGTTGGTGTGGGTACCTGTATGGTTATGCCCGTCTACGATGTTAAGTGTAATATTTCTGCACGCATTCAGAATACCCGTGATATTGGACTTGTGTGTGGTAATGGTGCCAACAGTTCAACGCTTTCCCTTAAGTATATCAGTAAGCGTGACCGTGATGATTTTATGCACGGAGACATTGTTGTTACCAGTGGTGAAAATGACAACTATATGCCTGACATTCCCATTGGAACCATAGATAGTGTTGAAGTTATTGATTATGATTCTTCTCTGAACATTACCCTTAAACCTATGATTGATTTTTCACGCCTTGAGATGGTAATCGTTGTAGATCAGACTCAGCAGAATGACCGTCAGCCGGAGGATGCAAGATGATCAAATCGTTTTCAATTGGTACGCTGTTTATTCTCTGTGCTGCTCTTATTGAATCTGTCATTCTTTCAAACATCATGTTTTTACCGGCAGTTCCGGATTTAGTGTTAATCTGTGTTCTGTTCATTTCGCTTCATAACGGTAAGCTTGTCGGAGAAACAAGTGGTTTTGTTTCTGGACTTATGCTTGATTTCTTAAGTGCTTCTCCGCCAGGATTAAATGCGTTGTGCCGCACCTTGCTGGGATATGTCGGCGGATTGTTTGCAAAAACACTCAATACAGAAGGATTTTTTATTCCCATGCTTTTAGGACTCTGTGCTTCTGTAAGTAAAATGATTCTTCTGTGGTTTGTGTCGGTTTTGTATCCGTCCGATTTACTTGTGTTTACTCCGTTCTCGTGGACAGTACTGTTTGAAATTGGATTGAACACCATTTTAACGCCCTTTATATTTAAATTCCTCAGTCTGTTCAAGAACTCACTTTTGTTAAAGCCGGAGAACATTGTCTGATGCAGAATAAGTCTTCGTTCCTTCAGACAGATATACTCGAAAAAGGTAATGCCCGGCTTTCTGTTTTATTGATTTTTACACTTGTAGTTCTTTGCATTTATTTTTTGCGCTTATTTACATTGCAGGTTGTAAATGGTCAGCTGTACAAGCGTCAGGCTCAGATTATTTCAACGGCAACTAATACTATTCCTGCTCAGCGCGGTGAAATCTATGACCGTAACGCAGTGCTTCCCATGGTTATCAATACCGATGCATTTGCTGTCCGGCTTATTCCCGGAGAAATTCCCAGCGGCTACTACGACACTGTTGCAACAAAACTTGCCGAATATCTTGATATTACAAAAGCTGAAGTAGACCGGAAAACTTCAGGTAAGCGGAATAGTTTTGAATCTATAGAAATAAAATCAAATGTTCCGTTTACCACTATTTCTAACATTGCAGAAAACATTACCGATTTACCGGGTGTCAGATGGGAAAACAAACCGATCCGTAACTATGTTGAAACAGGTTCTATCTGTCACGTTCTGGGACATGTCGGTGAAATAGGCGAGGACTATACCGTATTGTATAATCAGGGCTATTCGCGTTCTGCTGTTGTAGGAAAGTCCGGTATAGAAAAACAGTACGACCCTCTGTTACAGGGGCGTGCAGGGTATGAAAGCCGTACCGTTGACGTAAACCGCCGCATTATAAGCGACACTCCTATCATTACACCTCCTGAATCAGGAAAGAATCTTGTGCTTACCATAGACACAACCATTCAGCGCCTTGCAGAAGAAGCGCTGGGTGAACGTGTAGGTGCCCTTATTGTCCTTAAACCGTCAAACGGTGAAATCCTTGCAATGGTGTCATATCCATACTTTGATTCAAACGATGTTTCTCTTGCGGGTAATGAAAACAGTCCGCAGTTAAACCGTGCTGTTGATGCAACGTATCCTCCTGCTTCAACCTTTAAGACGGTAATGACAACTGCAATCTTAAGTGAAAAGGCTTTCCCTGCAGAAAAGAAAATTGAATGTTCCGGTAAAATTGAATACGGTGGTCGCGTGTTTAACTGTCACAACAAAGATCCTGGACACGGCTGGCTTGATTTAAAGAATGCACTTGCTCAGTCCTGTGACGTATACTTCTGGATTGTTGGCCGTGATCATTTAGGTGTTGACGTAATTGCCTCTTATGCAAAGGAATTTGGTTTTGATTCTCCGTTAGGTATTGATCTTCCGTCTCAGAGTGTCGGCCGTGTACCTACTGCCCAGTGGAAGGAACGCAACAAACATCAGAAGTGGCTTGGCGGTGACACTATGAATATGTCAATTGGTCAGGGATATACGCTGGTAACACCGCTTCACGTTGCAGATATGATGGCAATGGTTTGTAACAGCGGAACAATTTACCGTCCTCATTTGCTTAAAGAAGTAAGGGATCCCTCAACGGGAGATGTAATAGAAGAAGTTCAGCCCGAAGTCTTACATCAGTCTTCTATTTCTTCAGATGTCTGGAAAGAAGTTCAGACAGACTTGCGTTACATGATTACTAACGGAACTGCAACGTATCCTATGAATAACCGTACCGTGCAGATTGCAGGTAAAACTGGTACAGCAGAAGTAAACGGTTACGGAGAAAATCATTACCACTCATGGATGGTAGCATACGCTCCGTATGATGCTCCCGTAGAAGAACAGATTGTTGTCGTTACGCTTGTCGAAGCCGTAAACAAATGGGAATGGTGGGCACCGTATGCAACAAACATTGTCATTCAGGGTATCTTTAATGATCAGACCTTTGATCAGGCAATTGATACATTGGGATTCAGATATATGTTGAATCAGAATACAGAACAGACAGGAAGGCGCGAATAGATGAAATTAAAATTATTAAATACACTGTCTTTATTTGATTATATTCTTCTCGGCTGTTCCCTTATTCTTATTGTTATTGGAATCCTGTTTATTTATTCTGCTGCGATTGATATGTACGGAGCACTTGTTGCAAAACATGCCAATGAATATATCAATCAGATAAAATATGCTTCCATAGGTATTGTTTTATTAGTACTGGCTTCTTTCATTGATTACCGGCGTTATATACGTTACCTGCCTGTTCTCTATCTGATAACCGTTGCTCTGCTGATAATCGTTCACTTTTGTAAAATAGATTCTGTCTCAGCACACAGCTGGCTTGTGTTCCGCATAGGAAGCCGTCGTTTCCGTTTAGGTCAGCCGTCAGAACCTGCTAAGCTTGTTTTTATTATGTGTCTTGCAGTGTATCTTGACCGGTCAAAACAGGAGCAGCCTCTCAAACGGTTTTTAATTGCAACGCTTATTATGGCAATTCCCGCAATGCTCATTCTAGTCCTTCAGCCTGATATGGGTACGGCACTTGTCTTTGTTGCAATTTTTATTTTTATGTGTTTTGTTGCGGATATACCGCTTCGCTATATTCTTTTCATTACGTTTATGGGCTTGTTTACGGTAATTCTTGCCGTTCTTCCTACCTGGCAGAGTTTTATTTATAAGAAGTCCCTGCCCATTCTTGCAATTCTGACAAACTCAAAACTGCGTCTTATCGTTATTGCATCAGGAACAGCCATAAGCATCATTGGTGTCATTGGTCAGATTCTGTTTAAAGAGAAGTATTATTATTGGATTACTTATGTTGCATCAATTTTTACCATCTGTTTTATTGCCTCCTGGGCTGCAGAAGCAAAAGTGCTTGATGAGTATCAGAAAAAACGTCTGGTAATCTTTCTGGACCCGTATGCGGATAAAGAAGGTTTCGGTTACCATTTGATACAGTCGCTTATTGCAATCGGTGCCGGTGGCTTTAATGGACGTGGATTTTTACAGGGAACACAGAGTCACTATCAGTATTTGCCTACGCAGAGTACTGACTTTATCTTTAGCATTATGGCTGAAGAGTGGGGCTTTTTAGGCGGAGTTATTTTGTTTGCACTGTATGTTATTATGCTGATTCGTATCATGCTGATAATGAAAAAAACAACAAACGTCTATGCAATGTATGTAAGTACTGGTATATTCGGTATGTTCCTCTTTCACTTTATAATCAATGTCGGAATGGTAATGGGTATAATGCCGGTTATTGGTATTCCGCTGCCATTCCTGTCATTTGGCGGTTCGGCTTTGATCACGCAGATGGTTTGCATCGGCATTTTGGAAAGCATACATTATCGCCGTCTTGATTTCTCTGTGTACTAAGGTTTTATGATGCAGTGCATAGATCCCTTAAAAACATTTGGTACCTTACTCAACAAAATAAATGCTCCATCACGGTATCTTTCTCTTGACTATGGTGCAACGGTAAAAAAACACGACGGAGAGGAATTGTATAATTTTGCAATGGCCTTTCCTGATTTATATGAAATTGGAATGTCAAATCTTGCCGTTAAAATCATTTATAACGGATTAAATGCACTTGATTCTGTCCGCTGTGAACGCGTTTTTTCTCCTGATGTAGATTTTGAAAAACTGTTACGTGAAAAAGAAGTTCCTTTGTACACGCTTGAAACGGGGATGCCGCTGTGTGATGTAGACATGATCGGTTTTTCTATCGGATATGAACTGGGCATAACTCAGGTTCTGGCCATGCTTGAAACAGGTCATGTTCCTTTACTTGCGTCTGAACGCACAGAAGAAAATCCCATTGTAGTTGCAGGCGGATGCGGTGTAACAAATCCTGCTCCGATTGCTGCATTTTTTGATGCACTGATTATTGGAGAAGCTGAAGACGGTATGTTTGAAATGGTAGCCCAGCTTTCCAAAATGAAAAGAAACGGTGCAACGCGTGCTGAATGTCTTGCATACATTGAATCATTGCCGTTTATGTGGACCGCAAAAACCGCAGCAGAAGGGAAAATTGCAAAAAGGGCAGTGCAGGGAAATTTTGGCTTTGTGCCGTCTGTGCCTTCCTGGTTTCCCATGCCTACAATTAAACCTGTGCAGGATCATGGTGTTATTGAAATTATGCGCGGTTGTCCTAACGGCTGCCGGTTTTGTCATGCAGGGGTGTATTACAGACCCGACAGGGCAAAAGCGCTCCCCCTTATTATAGACGAAATAGATCATCTGGTGTTTGATGCCGGTTATAGGGAAGTGAGCCTTAATTCTCTAAGCAGTGCAGATTATCCTGATATTGAAGGTCTGCTTGATATTCTGAATGAACGGTATAAAGGCTATAATGTTTCCTTTCAGTTGCCTTCGCTCAAGGTAAACAGTTTTTCACTTCCGTTGCTTGAAAAGCTTTCTCAGGTCAGAAAAAGCGGCTTGACGTTTGCCGTTGAAACACCCGAAGAATTGTGGCAGTTAAGTCTGAATAAAGAAGTATACGCTCAGCATCTTGCAGAGGTTATTTTAGAAGCAAAAAAACGCGGCTGGAGCAGTGCAAAATTTTACTTTATGGTTGGACTTCCGGTAGGTGACTACTTTTTTGGACAGGGGGAAAAGTCAGAAGAAGAAGCTATTGCTGATTTCCTGATTGAGCTGCAGCAGAAAACCCGGATACAATGCAATGTTAATGTCGGTGTCTTTATTCCAAAACCGCACACTGCATATCAATGGGTAAGGCAGATTACGCCGGAAGATGCAAAGCGTAAATTGGATTATCTGTTCCAAAGACTTCCCCGCGGTAAGTTTAAGCTTGGACGTCATAATTTTGATACAACAATTTTAGAGGGACTTTTGAGCCGAGGGGCAGAGTCTGTTTCTAACGTTGTCCTAAGTGCGTATAAAAAAGGTGCCCGGTTTGATGCCTGGGATGAACATCTGAAAGAGAACATGCCGTTGTGGAATGAAGCGTTTGCCGAAAATAATTTTGATGTCCGCAAAGAATTGTTCAAGGACTGGGATGTTGAGCAACCATTACCATGGGATAGTGTCAGTCTGGGTCCATCAAAGAACTTTTTTAAGCGGGAATGGAAGCGTTCTATTGAGCATGTTTTAACCCCGCGATGTGAGCCAGAGTGCACCCACAGATGTGGTGTCTGTACAAACGACCGGTCGGTTTCCTGTCATAACAAAAGCGAATTAGAAAATATATCAAGTAGTCTACAAAATAATACGCTTAAAACGCCGCCTGTTCGTCCTGATTGTAACATTCCGGTTTTGTACCGTGTTATCTTTAGTTTTTCGCGTTCTGTAGGTGCAGAATTTGTTGCCTATCTGTCTCAGGTTGAGCTGTTTCATAAGGCATTTTTGCGTTCCGGACTTCCGGTTGTCTTTACTGCTGGGTTTAATCCTATTCCCAGAGTTGAATTTGCAACAGCGCTTACACTGGGTTTGTGTTCTGAAGAAGAGATTGTTTCCTGTCTTTTGTATGATGATGTTCCTGTGGATGAGTTTATGGAAAAGATGAATTGTGTTTTGCCGCCTGAATTTAAAATCCGTAAGGCATTTATATTTGCATGTACAAATATGCTTAAGCGTGAGGCGTTGAGTCAGAGCTTGTGGGGTGGTCAGTTTGAATTTGATTTTGGGTATTATCTGTCTAAAAAAATAGACGGTGACAGTTTTGTGTGTAATTTGCTGTCTAATACACGGGTAAGTGATTTTATTGCTAAAAATGATCTTTGTGTTGATAATCTTGTCGTACGGGGAAATTTACCCGTGGGACAGGATAAAGCATTTCGTGTTTTGCTTGAAGAACTGTCCGGTCAGAAATGGTATGAACTTTGTGCTGTAAAAAAACTCTGTACGCTGGCTCGGTCTGATGAATCGGATGTGCCGGTGACTTTCTGGAAATTGTACGAACATATTGCTGCATTGAATGCAGAGGCAATTTCCCAAAAAGACGAATTTGAAAAAATGAAAGCGCAGTTTTATAGGGATCATCCTGATGTCTTGGAGCGTCATCTGAAAAATAAGGCAAAAAAATCTTCGAAAGCTGAAAAAGAAAAATCTGCTGAATAAAATGCTGACGGACTGATGTGTGTGTGTGATGGATGGAAAACCGGTAAAAAGACTTGTTTTGGGCGTTTAAGTAGACAGAATATACATTATATGATGTTAAGAAAATGCCGTAAGGGCGCTTTTTACAGTAATTGCATCAGTTTTTCAGTGATAAACTGCCCTTTGTCGGCTAAAGACAGCGGTTTTGTGGTCATAAGCATGGTGTCGGGGTGCTGTGCGTCCAGGCGTACGGTTCCGGCAGAAGCTTTAAGCAATGAGAGCACTTTATCAACGTTGACTTTTGCATCTTTGGCAAAGGTTACGGTTAAAATGCCGCGTTTTTCGCGTATAGAGCTTATAGAAAGCCGGTTGCACAGGATTCGGATTCCTGCAAGACATAAAAGGCTCTGAACTTCTTCCGGAACAGGTCCAAAACGGTCTGTAAGTTCATTTTCAAGGGCACTGAGTTCTCCGTCGGTCTGGATTGCGGCAATGCGCTTGTAAATTTCCATCTTGATTTGTGCTGCGGTAATGTATGAATCCGGAATAAAGCCCGAGTATTCAAGCTCCAGCAGTACTTCCTGCGGGGATTTCCAGTCACTTCGGGTCAGCTGTTCAATGGCACGGTTCAGCAGGTGCAGATACATTTCAAAGCCAACACTGTAGACATCTCCGCTCTGGTCGCGGCCTAAAAGGTTTCCTGCGCCACGGATTTCCATATCCTTAAGGGCAATCTTAAAGCCTGAACCTAATTCCGTAAAATCACTTATAACCTGGAGACGCTTCATTGCATCTTCACTAAGCGCTTTATCTTTGGGATAAAACAGGTATGCAAAGGCAGTTTTGTCGCTTCTGCCAACACGGCCTCGTAACTGATACAGCTGGCTTACGCCGTAACGGTCTGCACGGTCTATGATAATCGTATTGACGGTGGGTATATCTATGCCGTTTTCGATGATTGTTGTTGAAACAAGAACATGAAATCCGCCCATCTTGAACCTGCGGAAAATATCATCAAGTTCATCACTGGTCATCTGTCCGTGTGCTGATTCAATAAGCATTTCGGGAACCAGTTTTTGAAGTGCAAGTTTTGTTTCTTCAAGGGATTCAACTCTGTTGTGAAGATAGAATACCTGCCCTCCCCGCTCTACTTCTGTTCGTATTGCCTGTGCAACTTTTTCACTGTCGTATTCTTCAACATAAGTTTCTACCGGGCGACGGTTTTGCGGCGGTGTTGTTAAAAGCGACATGTCCCGGATTTTAAGCATGCTCATGTGTAAGGTACGCGGAATAGGTGTTGCGCTCATGGCAAGACAGTCAATGTTTGTCTTTAATTCTTTAAGTTTTTCCTTGTCTTTTACACCGAACCGCTGCTCTTCATCTATGATTAAAAGCCCCAGATCTTTGAATATAACGTCTTTTTGAATGATTCTGTGGGTTCCGATAAGAATATCAACTCCGCCGTCTTTAAGCAGTGCAAGCGTCTTTTTTTGTTCTGCTGCAGAAACAAATCGTGACATCTGTGCAATTCGTACAGGAAAGTTTTTAAATCGTTCGGTACAAGTTTCAAAATGCTGTTCAGCAAGAATTGTTGTGGGAGCAAGAAATGCAACCTGTTTTCCGCCCATGACAGCCTTAAATGCAGCTCTCATGGCAAGTTCTGTTTTACCGTAGCCGACATCTCCGCATACCAGTCTGTCCATGGGAACAGGCTTTTCCATGTCAGATTTGATTTCCTGGGTAACGGTAAACTGATCGTCAGTATCTTCGTAGGGAAAGGCTGCTTCAAATGCAGTCTGCCATTCAGTATCTTTGGGAAACGCATAGCCGCGTGAAGCCTTACGTTTAGAATATAAATCTACTAAGCGCTGAGCCAGTTCTTCTACCTGCTGCTGAACTTTAGCTTTGCGGGCAGACCAGCTCTTTGAGCCAATGGTATCAAGTGCAGGCGGTTTTGCATCTTCTTTGCCAATATAGCGCTGAACCAGATTAACCTGCTCTATGGGAACGAATGCAAATTCAGCACCTGCATATTCTAGTTTGATATAATCTCGTTCGGTTCCAGAAGATTTTACGCGTTCAATTCCCAGAAATTTGCCGATGCCGTAATTTTTATGAACAACAAAGTCTCCGGGCGTAAGTTCAATAAACGATTCAATTGCTTTAGACTGAGTGCCTCTGCGCATTTGTTTCTGCTTAAGGGCTGAACGTCTGAAAATTTCATCATTCTGGATAACAAGCAGTTTTCTGTCAGGAATTGAAAAACCGCCGGTAAGTGTCTGCGGAAGAACCTGTATCGGTTTGAGGTTTTGTTTTTCCGGCTGAATAAAGGGCTTTACCAGTTCTGTTATGCGGAGTTTCTGGGTTTCATTTCCTGCAAAGATTACCGTCTGCCAGCCGTCTTCCTGCAATGCCTGAAGCTGTTCCTTGAAGTAATTGATGTTGCTGAAATACGAAGTTGCTCCCTGTGCATGTACCGTAAAGGAAGTTCCTCCGTCTTTGAGAACAGAATCATTGTCTATGCTTCTTACGCAGACTAACTTGCTGCAGCTTTTGCATACGGTTTCGAAATCCATAAGCATAAGCGATGGAGGTAACACTGCACGAGTCTGACGGGCTTTCCGGTAAGAAAAGTCGTATTCATTCTGGATAAGCCTTTGTGCATTACACATTCTGTCCCAGTCAAGACAAAAAACCGCTGTTCCTTTGGGAAGATAATCAAAAATCGTATACGTTTTATCCCACAGAAGGCCGTAATACAGTTCCTCTCCTTCTACACCCCCATGTACGGAAAGCTGTGTGACCAGATTCTGCATGTCTTCTTTTGCCATGTCGGTAAAGGCAAGGTGTGTTGACTCAGAACCTTCTTCTGGTTCTGTGCTGCTCTGCGCTGCTGTATATTCAGCCCCGCTCTTTCGTGCTGCGTCATACGAAGCAAAATCGTTGTGTATACCCGTTCTGTCTTCCTGCTCCAGGATTTGTTCCAGTTTTTCAACAAGCTGATCGTTCCACAAAACTTCTTTGTTTGGATAGACGGTAAGCTGGTCAAACGGTTCCCGGGTAAGCTGTGTTTCAATGTCAAATGATTTAATCTGTTCTACGGTATCAAAATCAAACCGTATGCGGTGCGGTGCATCTTCTCCTGCAAGAAATATATCCAGCACTTCGCCTCTTAATGCAAATTCTCCGCGTACAGATACTTTGGGTACACGCAGATATCCGCATTTAGTAAGGGTTTGCGCTGTTTTCTGGGGGTCAATTGAACTGCCCTTCTGAATTTTAAATGCATGCTGACGAATGTGTTTTGGCGGCGGTAATGCATGCAGCAATGCGCGTTCTGTTGCAATGACAATGCGCCGTACATCGTTTGCGGGATTAGTAAGTGCCAGTTTTGCAAGCACCCCTGCCCTTCGTCCGAACGTTACGTTTCCCTGTGCTGCCTGACGGTACGGTAAATCTGAAAACTGGGGAAATATCAGGATTTCTGTCGGTGTTTTTGATTTTGTGCTGAGCGTCTGTAAATCCGCAGAAAGAGAAAGTGCTTCATGCATATCCGGAACTATGGCAACAACCGTCTGTCCTGCTTTGGTAAAGCACAGTCGGTCAAGATATTTTGTTATCAGAAAAGAAGATAGACTGCCCTGAAGACCCTGAATTTCAGCAGGAAAGGTGCAGGTTTCGTCTGCAAGGGCTAACGCTGGTGTTTTTATATCATCCCATGAAGTAAGTTCCGTAAATAGTAAATTAAGTAATGTACCGTTCATTTTATTCCGATGTTATAATAAAGTAGCAGTATTTAAACTGCGCCAGGAGTTTTGCCGTGAAACGAACCTTCTTAAGCATTATAGCGTTTTTATGTGTGTTTGCACAGTCTGTGAGTGCTCAGACAGCAGGCAGTTCTGCATCTTTTGCCGACGCCGCAGAAGTTACGGTACGGTTTTATGACCGCACGCTGTATTATCCCGGAAAGACAGAAGAAAACCCTGTGTATGTGCACATTACCATTGCAAACAATGGAACCGACACGCTGCGTTTTAAGCTTGCTGATGACCGTATGTTCAGTATTGACTTCGTTGCCTTTAACGTAAAGAACACTCAGCTTCCGCAGACGCAGACTCTTCGCAGAAAACGCACAACCAATCAGACTGTTTACTTCCGTGAGATTTCTCTGGAGCCGGGAGAAGAATATTCATTCGTTGAAAATGTAAAGGATTATCTTGAGATTGCAGATCCTTCAATTTATTATCTGGAACTTAAGTTTTATCCGGAACTGTACCGCTACAGTCAGAACTATGCACAGTCTAACCGTTTAAGCCTTGAAATCCGCCCTTCTCCATCAGCTGCAGCATCTTCGTCACTTCCTGTTGAAGCAAGTTCTGCATCGCTTTTGCAGCCTGAATCAATCAGTCCTGACCGTGTGGTTGAACAGACAATCATTGCCCGCCAGAAAGGCTTGTGGGATCAGTATTTCCTGTACATTGACCTTGAAGAATTGCTTAAACGTGATCCGGGCCGCAGCCGCCGTTACAACAATGCAAGTGCATCTGACCGTTCAGAAATGCTTGCTGCGTTTAAGGCAGAACTGATGCAGAACCGCATTGATAATGATATTGTTGCAGTTCCAGCCCGTTTCCAGATTGATACAACAACATATTCACAGACAGAAGGAACAGTCCGCGTTACGGAATGGTTTAACTATAAAAACTTTGCAGAGAAAAAGCGCTACACCTATTATGTTCGTCAGCGTGACGGAATCTGGCAGATTTACAATTACACGGTAGACAATCTGGGTACGGAGAGTCTGTAATGGCTGCCTCTAAAGAAAAAGCAAAGTATTATTGTGAACACTGCGGGTCAGAAGTTGCTGCAAATGCACGCTTCTGTCCTAAGTGCGGCAAATTCTTTTCTTCAGTCCGTTGTCCTCAGTGTGGTTTTACCGGTGATGCCCGTACGTTTAAGAGCGGATGTCCCAAATGTCATTATGCTATGCCTTCTGCAGATCAGTACGGAACGGCAAGTCCTGATGAAAGCAAGCATAAACTGTCACGAAACTCAAAGAAAAAAATCAGAGATGCTTTTAAAATTCAGCGTGAAAAATCCGGTGATTCAGGATTTGTTTCTGATGATGCGCCGCGATGGCTGTATCTGCTTTCACTTGTGGTTCTTGCACTGATTATTGTTGTGTTAATCATTCGCTGCGGATATTGACAAAAAAAAAGCATTTTGATATAGTACAGACACTTGCCCGGATGGTGGAATTGGTAGACACGCTAGTTTCAGGTACTAGAGCCTTCACGGGTGTGCAAGTTCAAGTCTTGTTCCGGGCA
>CACXCG010000034.1 GCA_902766125.1 uncultured Spirochaetaceae bacterium
AATCAGCTGGGATGCCGTAGATTTAGGAAAGTTTGACACCTACTATGAAAGTGCACGTGACAAAAAAGGAACAGCTTCTGTAGATAAAGATATCCTTGCGATGATAGAAAAATGGCGAACTATACTTGCAGAAGATATCGCTCTTCATAACGAAGAAATTGATGAGTTTAATCTTACAAGCTGCGTGCAGAAAATCATTGACCGCATTTTGTTTTTGCGAATCTGTGAAGACAAAGAAATTGAAGAATGCGGAACTCTAAAAAAGATTGCTGAACAGAAAGTTGAAATATATACAAAGCTACGCAATCTTTTTGAAGCTGCAAATGACAAATTTAACGCAGGACTTTTTTCTACTGATAAATTTCTTGATTCACTCAACATTCAGGATAAAACACTCTGCACAATTATAAACGAACTTTATTATCCTGTATGCCAGTACGAATTTTCTGTTCTGCCGGTAGAAATTTTAGGCTCAATCTACGAACAGTTTTTAGGAAAGATTATCCGCTTTACAAGAAAGACCAAAAGCGGTCACAGCGTAGAAATTATCGAAAAGCCTGAAGTTCAGAAAGCAGGCGGCGTTTATTATACACCGCCATATATCGTTAAATATATTGTAAAGCAGACTATAGGCAAAAAAATTGAAGGAAAGACTCCTGACCAAATTTCAAAAATGAGGTTTGTTGATCCTGCCTGTGGAAGCGGAAGTTTCTTAATTGGTGCATACCAATATCTTTTAGATTATCATCTGGATTTTTACCTGAACGATGCTGCAAAAAACGAAAAACAGAATAAAATCTACAAGGACGCAGCAACAAAAGAATATAAACTAAGCATAGAAGAAAAGCGTAAAATTTTGCTGAACAACATTTACGGTGTGGACATTGATGCACAGGCTGTTGAAGTTACAAAGCTTTCGCTTTTCTTGAAGTTGCTTGAAAACGAAGGCCGAAGTCTTGGAAAAACTGGACAGGCACAGCTTTTTAGAACATCTGATATGCAGACAAAAATTCTACCGAGCATGATGAACAACATTAAATGCGGAAACAGCCTTATTGCAAGTGACTATTATGCAGATAAAAATCTGCTTGATTTTGGAATTGCCGACCAGCGCAAAGTAAACGCATTTGACTGGGAAAAGCAGTTTGAGCAAGTGTTTGCAAATGGTGGCTTTGACTGTGTTATCGGAAATCCTCCGTATGTATTTGCACGCGAAAGCAATGAAAAAGGTATGGATATTGATAATAAAGATTATTATTATACTCATTATACTGTAGCTAAATACCAGATAAATCTTTATCACCTGTTTATAGAACGTGCAAACCAAATATTACAAAAAGAAGGATTGTTTTCTTTTATTATTCCGAATAACTGGCTTACAATTAATTCGAACAAAGACTTAAGACAATTTGTTTTACAAAAATCAAATATTAGCATTGTAAATTTCAAATATAAAGTTTTCAAAGGTGCCGAGGTTGATACTTCAATCCTGACATTTAAAAAAGCCAATGGGTCATCAACTGTGAATCTTTTTATTTCTGAAAAAGAAGGAAATTTTAGGGTAGTTCACGAATGCGATACAAACGTTTTCTTAAATGAAAAAGATTTTGTAATAAATATTGATGCTTTTTCAAACAACAGCTTTATACCTCTTTTACAAAAAATAGAAAACGGATCCTCACTTTTAAAAGATATTGCAACCGTAAAAGCAGGCCTGCAAGCCTATGAGGTTGGAAAAGGAACTCCTATATGTACAAAAAAAATGAAAGATGAGAGAGTATATCATTCTCAGAGAAAAATAGATGATACATATTACAAATATCTTCAAGGTGTCGATGTTTGTAGGTATGCAATTAACTGGAGTGGAGAATGGCTAAAGTATGGGAATAACCTTGCTGCACCCCGAAAGTTTGAACTTTTTTCAAGTCCTAGAATTCTTGTTCGACAGATTCCTTCAAAACCACCTTATTGTATAAATGCGAATTATATTGAAGAAACAGTTTTGAACGATCGTAATTCTATGAATATAGTTCAGATTCAGCAAGCTCCTATGTATATTCTTGCAATTTTAAATTCAAGGCTTATTTCATTTTGGTTTGAACATAAATTTGGAAAACTATCACGCGGCCTATTCCCACAGTTCAAAATAAATGAACTTGAAATATTTCCAATCAAAAATGTCTCTCCAGAACAACAAGCACCTCTTGTTAAACTTGCCGAACAGATGCTTGCCGCCAAAAAGCAGCTATCCAAGTTCAAAGGTAGCGATTTTGACCGCAATCTTTTGGAGCAGCGTATTTCGCTTATCGACAGCCAGATTAATTCCGCTGTCTATAAGCTCTACGGCTTGACCGATAATGAGATAAAAGTGGTAGAGGGAAAGTAGATTTTTAGAGCAAACTGTAGTATAATTTTTTTTTAGAGGTTAATATGCTTCCTGATGCAATAACTGGAATAAAAGAGCAAATTCTCAATACTGTTGACGCATCCAAAATATATCTTTTTGGTTCGTATGCGCGGGGGACTCAAACTTCTCAAAGCGATTATGATTTTTTTGTTGTCATTCCAGATGGTTCTATGCGTCCTCTTGAAGCAATGCAGAAAATATACTGCGTACTTGCAGCATTTCCCATGCCTGTCCCTGTGGATATTCTTGCTTCCTATGAGAAAGATTTTGAAGAGCGGAAGAAACTGCCTTCTTCGATAGAACAAACGATACAAAAAGAAGGAATTTTGCTTTATGCAGCTTGAACTGGTAAAACAATATTGATATTTTAGAGTCGGAAGCAGAATCTGCACTTGTTCTTGCAAAGAAAATTTACGATTTTGTAGAGCATAAAATATGCTGACTGAATAAGAGTCGCAAATCGCTGTCACATTGATTAAATTTATACAATATGGTAGTATATTGCACTATGACCGCAAACGAATTACGTTCCAAATACATTGAATTTTTTAAGTCAAAAGGCCATGCTGCAATCAGTGGACAGAGCCTTATTCCAGAAAATGATCCTTCCGTACTGTTTACTATGGCAGGAATGCACCCCTTAGTTCCCTATCTTTTGGGAGAAAAGCATCCTTCGGGAACGCGCCTTACCGACTATCAGAAGTGTATCCGCACCGGAGACATTGACGAAGTAGGAGATCCCAGCCACCTTACCTGTTTTGAAATGCTGGGTAACTGGTCTTTAGGTGATTACTTTAAAAAAGAATCTATCGCATTCAGCTATGAATTTCTGACCAGTGAAAAATGGCTTGCACTTGATCCGCGTAAAATCAGCGTAACGGTATTTGCCGGTGACGAAAGTGCTCCGCGCGACGACGAAGCTGCCGGTTACTGGAAAGAAAACGGAATCCCTGAAGATAAAATTGCATACCTTCCTGCAAGCGACAACTGGTGGGCTGCTGGTCCTACCGGTCCCTGCGGTCCTGATACCGAAATCTTCTACTGGGTTGGCGAAGGACTTCCTCCTGTCGGTTCAAACAAGGGTACTGACAGCGCTAACTGGATGGAAATCTGGAATAACGTTTTCATGCAGTACAATCGTGCAGAAGACGGTACACTTTCTAAGCTTCCCAAACAGAATGTTGATACCGGTATGGGTCTTGAACGCACCAACTGTATTCTTCAGGGAAAGACAAGCGTTTACCTTACCGAAGTATTCCAGCCCATCATTGCAAAAATCGGTGAACTTTCTTCATATACATACGGCAGTGACGAAGAAAAAGACAAGAGTGTCCGCATTATTGCTGACCATATCCGTGCTGCAGTATTTATCTTAGGTGATCAGCGGGGTGTTACTCCGTCTAACCTGGGTGCCGGTTACGTATTGCGCCGCATTATCCGCCGTGCAGTTCGTCACGGACGCAAGCTGGGAATTGAAAACGCATTCCTTGCAGGCATTGCAGAAGTTGTTGTTGCTAACTTCAAGAATGCATATCCTGAGCTTGAAGCAAACCACGCAAAAATCTGCGAAGAACTGACCAAAGAAGAAGCAAAGTTCAGTGACACACTCAAAAAAGGTGAGGCTGAATTCCAGAAACTGCTTCCCAACCTTATGAAAAATCCCAAGAAAGAAATCAGCGGAAAAGTTGCATTCCGTCTGTACGATACGTTCGGCTTCCCGCTTGAACTTACCGAAGAGCTGGGTGCTGAATACGGCTTTACGGTAGACAAGGAAGGCTTTAAGGAAGCAGAGAAAAAGCATCAGGAAGCATCAAAATCTCTGGATGCAGGAGCTGCAAAAGGCGGTCTTGCTGAACAGAGCGATGTTACCACAAAATATCATACGGCAACACACCTGCTGCAGCAGGCACTGGTTGATATTCTGGGTGATGAAGTTGCACAGAAGGGCAGCAATATCAACAATGAACGCATGCGCTTTGACTTTACCTTCAGCCGTCCTATGACAAAAGAAGAAATCCAGAAGGCAGAAGACATTGTAAACGAAAAGATTAAGGAAGATCTTCCGGTTACCATGGAAGTTATGACTTTGGAACAGGCTCAGAAAGAAGGTGCACGTGCGCTCTTTACCAATAAGTACGGTGAAAGCGTAAAAGTGTACACGATTGGCCGTGATCCCAAAACTGACTGGTATTCAAAAGAAGTATGCGGTGGCCCCCACGTTCAGCATACGGCACAGATTGGTGACTTTAAGATTCAGAAAGAACAGTCAAGTTCTGCGGGAGTTCGTCGTATCCGTGCAGTTATAAGCGGCGGCTTACCCCTGGACGCATAACAGTAAAACCTGTGTAACTTACGGTTATGCAGGTGGTTATATCAGTAAAGCCTGGAGGAACATGGGTTCTTCCGTTACTACTATATTTGTATAGAGGTGTATAAAATGAAACGTGTTGCGATTGGAATTGCACTTATGCTGACGGTTGCGTTCTCTGCCTTTGCACAGAATGATCTGCAGCCCCTTGCTATCATCAAGGTTAATAAATCTGAAACAATCACGTTAAAGCAGCTTAAATCACGCGTTGCCTACGAACTTAAAAAGTATGAGGCATACGGTATTACGTCTTTTACTACGGAACAGAAGCAGCAGCTTCTTGAAACTATGATCTCAGAACGTCTGATTGTTCAGGCTGCAACCCGCGACGGAATTGCTTCTTCGGTAACCGATACAATGGTTGACCAGGCTTTCCTGAATCAGATTGCACAGAGCCTTGGCGTTCAGCTTACCGAAGCTCAGTTGAGCGATCTTATTAAACAGCAGACCGGAAAAACACTGCAGGAATACATTCTTGCAAACACCGGAATGACACTTGCTGATTTTAAGGCAAACCTCAAGAATCAGCTGATTATCCAGAACTATGTTGTTGCAAAAAAACAGAATGAAATTCAGTCTGTTGCTGCAACCGATGCAGAAATCCGTCAGTTCTATGACATCAACAAAGCAAAGTTTGTTCAGGACGATATGATCAACCTGTTCCTGTTTGGTGTACCTAAGGGAAGCGATCCTGTTGCTGCCCGTGCAGCTGCAGTCGACTACCGCAACAAGTACATTGCAAATGCTAACCTTCGTACAACCTGGGAAAACTCTGCAGACAACGGAACTAAGTTCTATGCAGAAGATCAGCTCATTCCCAAAAACACAACTGCTCAGCAGCAGCTGGGCTGGTCTCAGGAAAACTTCAGCAAACTGTTTGCAAGTGCTGTCGGTTACGTAAGCGAAATTACAGAAACTGCAACTAACTTTCAGTTCTATGCAGTGCTCAACAAATATGATGCAAAGATGCTTTCATTAAGCGATCTGGTTCAGCCCAACTCAACCTACACCGTTTATGAATATATCCGTTCAGGTTTGACACAGAACAAGATCAGCGAATATCTGGGAACTGCAGCTCAGTCTCTTGCCAATGAACTTGATACTGCTGCTAATGTAGAGCGCAAAAAGACTGGTGCAGATCTTACCAAACTGCTTGAGGGTTGGTAAGTGTCACGTAGAAAAGCTCGCATACTGGCATTACAGGCACTCTACTCATACGATGTGGGCGGAGTGTCTTTAGACCAGTTATTGACATTTGACTGGGATTCTTCTTCTTTCGGCGACTCTGAACCGTCGGCAACTGTTGCAGCAGAAAAGAGTAGTGGTGCTCCTGACAGTGAAGCGTATGATTTTGCACGTATTCTGGTGTCGGGCACAATCAATCATCTTGATGAAGTTGATACTCACATAAAAAATCATCTGTCTGCAAACTGGGACATGGAACGCATAAGCCGCGTAACGCTTGCAATTCTTCGCATAAGCGTGTATTCCCTGTGCTATTTGTCTGACATGCCTGCGTCGGTTGTCATTGACGAAGCCATTTCGCTTGCAAAAGATTACGGAAGCGATGATTCGTTCAAGTTTATAAATGCCGTCCTTGATAACATCAGAAAAGAACTTGCGGTGTAAAACGATTTTCCTTCGGATTTGTGTAACTCTTTTTCTGGCAGTCAGTCTGATTGCCGTAACGGGTTGTTCATCTCATTCCGAGGGAGCATCTTTTACCACCCGTCTTGATGAAGTAGATGCATTTATTTCTTCCGGTGATTTATCCGGTGCAGTGAAACTTCTGGATGATGTTTCGAAAGAAGCCTACAGTGCCTATTCCCGTCTGGGAGTGTACAAGCGCTACATGCTGTTGGGTGAAACTGAACGTGCCGAAAAAGTGCTTGTCAAAGGCTTAAAAAAATTACCTCATAATCCTGAATTAAGTGCAGTCTATGCAGATTTTCTTTTAAGACAGAATCGTCTTCGTGAAGCAGTCCGTGTTTCATCCTGTCTTTCAGAAACAGAATACGGTTCGTTTTATTCAGAAGCAGTGCTGCGGCTTTTGGCAACGGGAACCGTAACTGAAGATGAAGCATTTAATCCGCCAAAGAGACAGAAAAAAAATCAGCAGGTGAATATAACGCCCCAAATGTACCATGAAGATCGGTTTGTTACGCTGTATGCCGATGCGTACAAGGCAGCCAGTGACTGGCGCTGGATGGGAAATGCAGTTACCATTTGCATGATGTCGGGTGAAACAGAACGTGTGCTGCTTCTTAAACCACGTGTGCTTAATGCCCTGCAGGAAAAACTGCTGTGGTCTTTTGTGCTGTATGATACTGAACGCTATGCAGACTGTCTTAACGTTCTGCTTACTGCCCGCGATGCACTTACCATTACTCCGGAAACCCTTGCATCTCCAGTAGCAAAATCGGTTACCATGCGTGAAAATGTTGCGACCTATTTTGAACTGTGTGCTCTGCTTTCTGATGTTTACTACATTTTAGGAAGTGACGATGCCTCTGAAATAGAGCGTGCAAAACTGATTGCAGATTTGAAAAACGTAAGTCCTGCACTTTTACCCGAAGCCTTTGCACAGCGTGTTATGCCGCTTGTGTATCTTAACAGTATTGCTCATGCGCGTGCTCAGGAGAATGCCCTGCAGCAGTATCAGCTTCTGGAACTTGCGCTTACACATTTTGATTCTAACCGTGACGTACTTGCAGCCTTTGGTCAGTTTGCACTTGATCTTGCTGCCCGCCCCGAAGAAGATGAATTTCTTGCCCAGTTGCGTGAAGCCGGTTTGCGTACTAAAGCAATGGAAGAAGCAGATAAAGTTCCCGATATTGCACTGGAAGAAGCCCTTGCGTATGTTGACGAATCACTTGCACACAATCGCGATGTGCCGCTTGTCGTACTGCGTGAAGAATTAAATGATGCCGCACATGTGTCAGAACGTAAAGAAGTAAAAGCAGCTCATGCATGGACGCTTCTGGAACGCGAAGAAACAGGTACAAATGCTTACCCTGACGAAGTGCTGTCATATGCACTCAGCAGACTTGTTCAAAACGGATCTTACGATGATGCACGTGATTTATTCTACCGTACCATCTATGCGTCATTTGGTAACGATTTCGACATTGCTGGACACCCCGAACAGCTTAATCTGTGGCAGGCAGAGTATGCTGCATATTTTGCCGGTTGTGACGGAAATGCAAAACTGAGCCGCACGCTCTATTCGTACATTGCAGATACCTTTGAGAACAGAACGGCAACCCTTCATTCTGCAGGACAGAACGAATCGGTGGTAAATGCACTGGTTAACCTGGCGCTCATTCAGGCAAGCTTAAGTGAAGATATGCTTGCGGTGCAAACACTCAACAAAGCATCTGCAAAAACCCTTAACATCCGCACAAAGGCAGAAATTCTGTATAGACTTGCAGTTCTATATCGCGGACAGGGCGACAAACGCAACGCACTTCGTTCCCTGCAGTATTCTCTTGCGCTTAATCCCGGACTTGGAAAAGCCCATCTGTTACTCAAAGAATTAGAAAAATAAATTGACGATTTGACTTTATTTTACTATATTTAGTGTATCACTTGAAATTCATTTTGGAGGAAATACATGAAAGTTAAACCGTTGGCAGACCGTGTGCTGGTAAAGCAGGCTGCAGCAGAGACTAAATCAGCAGGCGGAATTATTATTCCTGAAACAGCTCAGGAAAAAACACAGCAGGCAACCGTTACGGCTGTAGGTCCCGGAACTGAAAAAGAAAAAATCACCGTAAAAGTCGGCGACGTAGTTCTGTACGACAAATATGCCGGAACAAACATCAAAATCGACGGAGATGACTATCTGATCCTTAAGAATGCAGATATCATCGCTGTTGTAGAGAAGTAGCTTTATAAGTGGGTCATTTTGACCCACTTTTTTGACTAATAAAGTGTTATGGGTTTAAATGACCCACTGATTTTTTATCCGCGGAAATTCTGACCGCAATTTTCCCTGTTTTTCTGTTATATTTTTAAATTCTCGTAAAATTTTTGAAATTTTCTCTTTTTAGTCGAACTTGGCATAAAATCTGCTAATAGTTATGTAACACAATGCACTGTCACAGGAGGCTTTTGTATGATTGAAGATGAACAGCTGGTAACGACTTACTTGAAAGAAATCAATTCAATTCCGCTTTTGACCCGCGAACAGGAAACGGAACTGGCTCAGAAAGCTGCACAGGGTGACAAAGCTGCCCGTGATGCAATTGTTAAGGCAAACCTGCGCTTTGTGGTAAATGTTGCAAAAAAATATCAGAATCACGGAATTGAAATCGCAGATCTTATCAGCGAAGGAAATATCGGACTTCTTACTGCCATCGATCACTTTGACGTAACCAAAGGCTATCACTTTATTTCGTATGCAGTATGGTGGATCCGTCAGAGCATTCTGAAAGCAATCTGCGAAAAGAGCCGTGCAATCCGTCTGCCGCTTAACCGAGCAAATGAACTGGTTCAGATTGAAAAGACCCGCAAGACACTTGGTTCTCGCAAAACAGAAACTCAGGAAATTGAAGAAATTGCAGAAACGCTGGGCATGACCAGTCAGCATGTACGCGAAATGCTTGCAATCTCACGCGAAATGGTAAGCCTTGATGCTCCTGTTGCCGGTGTAGATAACGGTACATCTAGTCTTGGTGATTTTGTTGAAGACGAAAGCTACAGACAGCCTGAAGAAGCAACTATTTCTGAGGCAATGAAAGATGATATTGATTCTGTGCTTGAAACGCTTAAGCCTAACGAAGCAAAAGTTCTTCGCCTGCGCTACGGCCTTGCAGACGGTAAGCCAATGTCTCTTAAAGAAGTAGGAGAAGCCTGTAGCCTTACTAAAGAAAGAATCCGTCAGATAGAAAAACGTGCTCTGGTACGCATGCAGCATCCTGCCCGTATGTCACGCCTTGAAGCATATGTCGCATGATTCAACATTTTCCTTCCATGGAAAATGTTGAATCATGCGTAAGAATTAGAGCGCGTGTCCATGCGCTTAATACACAAACTGTCATCCTTGAAAAATTTTGTGTGGCAGGAATTAGTGTTTGCTAAGTGAACTGAATGCGTCGTAGCGTGCCTGGACCAGTGTATCTCTGTCGCGTTCAAAATCTGCAATAGAAAGTGTCAAAAATCCTGACTGCATGGTTCCGCTTACCTGACCGGGACCGCGCAATTTGAGGTCTTCTTCTGCAATGACAAAACCGTCGGTGCTTTCGTGCAGTGCTTTCATGCGTGCAATGCCGTCTTCCGAGATGTTTTTATCGTAAATCAAAAAACAATAGGACTGGTCTGTTCCCCGTCCCACTCGTCCGCGAAGCTGATGCAGTTCGGCAAGACCAAAACGGTCGGCGTGTTCTATCACCATGCAGGTTGCATTTGCCACATCAACACCAACTTCTACAACAGTGGTTGCAACAAGGATCTGTACCGAACCGTCCCTGAACTGCGAAAGAATTTTATTCTGTTCATCTTCTTCAATTTTTGAATGAACCAGTGCACAGTTTACACCGGGATACACCTGCGTGCGTAAGTATTCGTACATATCTTCTGCAGATTTTAATCTGATGTTTGAAGTTCCGTCGTCTTCTGCTATGCGTGGATACACAAAGTATGCCTGATGTCCCTGTGAAAGTTCTTTGCGTACTGCTTCGTATACATTCTGTTCGTGACCCATGACGCTTAAGTATGTGCGTACCGGTTTTCGTCCTGTGGGCATGGTGTGTATAACACTTACATCTAAGTCACCAAAGACTGTCAGTGCCAGCGTCTGCGGAATGGGAGTTGCACTCATCATTAAAAGAGAAGGGGTATATACCCGCTGTTTTTCTGCAGTTCCGGCAGAAAGTCTTCCCTTTGCAATTATTGATTCCCGCTGCGTAACGCCAAAGCGGTGCTGTTCGTCTATGACGGCAAGCCGTAATGATTTGTATACAGTTCCCTGAGAAAAAAGTGCATGTGTTCCTATAACAATCTGAATGTCACCTTTTTTAAGTGAAGCAAGCAGCAGTTCTCTTCCCGCAGATTTTAAATTACCTGTCAGAAATGCAACTTTTACATCCAGTGCTTCCAGAAGGCGTGAAGCATTTTCTGCGTGCTGTCGTGCAAGCAGTTCGGTGGGAGCCATAAACGCACATTGTCCGCCGTAGTCTATTACGCGCAGGCAGACAAAAAAGGCAACCAGAGTTTTACCCGCACCGACATCGCCCTGCAGTAAGCGCTGCATGCTGAACGGATTTTTTTCAAGTGTTTCTGCATTTTTTATAAGCTCATTGCGTTCTTCTTCGCTTTTGTCAATTTCGTCATTCATGCAGGTAATGGCTTTCATCTGATCATCTGTCAGTGTAAACGTAAGCCGCTGGTACAGCTGTTTTTGACGCGGAGAAAGATTTTGTTCAAATGTTTTCTGTATGTTCTGTGTGTTTTCTTCTGGCGGAATCTGACTTGTTACGGTTCCCTGTTCAAAGACAGCGGTTTCAGAAACAGTCGGTAATGTTCCGCGGTGAGACAGAGTTCGCTCTGCAAGTTTTTTTTCAAACTGAAACAGTTCTTCGTAAATGAGTGTGTGCCGTGCATTTTCTATTTCATTTAGATTCTGTGCTTCGTGAATTAAACGGACTGCATCTTTTTTGTGCAGCAGGTTTCTCTGGGTAATGATGTCCTCTGGAATTTCATCGTCGATTGTTTTTGCATACTGTTTAAGTGCCTGTGCAATTGTTTTTCTGAACGTCTTTTGCGAAAGACCTTCGGTTAGCGGGTAGACGGGAATGATGCCGCTTCCGGGAATAACACTGTCTTCGTATTCAGAAAGGTCTCCGTCATCTGCAATCTTTACTGCTTCAAACGCCGTGCTCTGCAGACTGTTGTATTTAACTTCAAATTTACCGGTAACTGAAATAATGCTTCCTTCGGGTAACGACTCTTTTAAAAAACTTCGGTTAAAGGCAATAAGCCATGCATCTGCAGTACCGTCGGTAACGGCAATTTTAAGCGTTTTCATGCGGCCGTATCCAAACCATTCATGCGACATTACTTTGCAGATGGTATGAACTTTTGCACTTGCAAACTGATTAAGCGGAATGCGGTGCGTTCTGTCTTCGTAGGTTCTGGGATACGCAGTCAGTAAGTCAGCAACGGTAAATATGTTGAGCTTAGCAAACTGTCTGGCACTTGCCGGACCAACACCAGAAAGCGTTTCGACCGGAGTTTCAATGTTGCTCAGTATCATGGCTTAGAACGGAATGGCTGCAATCAGTTTTGTAAGCCATGCGACAAGAACGTTACCTGCAACAAGGACAATCAAAAGCATGATAAGGGCCGTTATAAGCGCTGACTGGTAAGATATGGTTTTGCCGCGGGTAAACAGTGAACTCATGCGGTAGACGATGGGCTTTATGGTGTAGTCAATCTGTGAAAGAATTACATTTCCTGAATCGTTTTTGTTAACTGCAAGCAGAATGACGCGCACTAACAGAAGCAGCATAAAAAACAGAATGATGGAATGAATCATAACCCACACAATCTGAACAATAAGCGAAAGTATAATTCCTACCGAAATAACTCCCTGATGAGAAAAGTGCGTCAGAAGCATGGACGTTGCGCTTAACAGACACAGCCCCAGTGCCGGTGAAAAATTAAAGCTTCCGATGGTAAGCCATTTTATGTTGCGGAATAAGTTTAAATACGGGTCGCAGATGGCAGCAAGTGCATTGGTAATCTTGTTGTACGACATTCCGGGAATCCACGTTAAGATGATTCGTATAAAACATAAGAATGTGTACAAAGAAATCAGTGAAGAAATAATGCGCAATGTTACTGCCATATCGTACTCCTGTTAAACCGGTTATTCAATCCACGCATCCGAAACAAGCGGAATATCCTTTAGCTGCTGAAGGAATTCTTTTGTCGCAGGAACGGAAAGCTGAGCGTTTGCCTTTACTACATACGGAATTCCTTTTGCATCCATATGAAAATATACTGAACAAGTGCCCTGTTCGCCAAATAAAAAATCACATAACGGACGTAATTTTTTTTCATCTTCTAATCCGTTTTCAAGCTGAATGTGCACTTTTGAAAACGTTTTTTCTTTTAGTTCTTCAGGATTTTCCAGACTGTCAACCAGGAAACTGCCGTTTTCCCGCGAGCCGTCAACTTTTCCCTTGAATGCATAGATTCCGTCGGTAATAATTTTGTCTTTCAGCTGTTCCCACACTTTGGGGAAGAACGTAACGTCAAACTGTCCGCTGTAATCGGTCAGCTTTGCAAATGCCATTGCATCGCCTTTTTTGGTGTTGATGGTGCGCAGTTCCTGAATCATGCCCACGGTAATGTATGTTCTTCCGGTGTCCTTTGCTTTCCATGGACTTACGCCGCTTGCAGCCAGTGCATCTTTGTGTGCCTTGTCTTCTTTTGCTGCCTGTTCAAAGTTCTGGCTTGTGAGCGTTACTGATTTTTCTATTACGTCACGCCATTCGTCCAGTGGGTGTCCGGAAACATAACAGCCTATAAGCTGTTTTTCCATGTTGAGCATTTCCATCTTGGGATACTCTTCAATTTCGTCAAACTTGTAGTCAACAAATTCCTGAATGCCTGCATCTTCAAACAGACTTGCCTGTCCGCTTTCAGAACCGCTCTTCTTTTTGTTTTCGTAGGCGATAACGCGTTCGTAGTTTAAAGCAAGAGTTGCACGGTTTTTATCCAGATGGTCAAAGCCACCAGTTTGAATTAAAACTTCCATAGCTCGTTTGTTTACAACATGAAAGTCAATTCTGTCTGCAAAGTCCATGAAGCTTTTGAAAGGACCGTTAGCATCTCGTTCCTGTACAATTGCTTCTGCTGCACTTTGACCTAACCCTTTAATGCCCATAAGACCAAATACAATGCGGCCGTCAACAACATCAAATACAACAGCAGAACGGTTTACATCCGGCGGGTCTACAGGAATACCCATCTTGCGTGCTTCTTCAATGTAGGCGGGAAGTTTATCTGTAGAAGTAATTTCGTTGGTAAGGTTTGCTGCCATGAACTCTGCAGGGCGGTTTGCCTTAAGCCAGCCGGTTCTGTATGCAACAACTGAATATGCCGCAGCGTGAGATTTGTTAAAACCATAGCCTGCAAACGGAACCATGATGTCAAAGATTTCATCTGCATGTTCTTTTGAAAATCCCTCTTTGATAGCGCCGTCTTCGAATTCCTTTTTCTTACCCATAAGGACTTCGAGTTTTTTCTTACCCATTGCACGACGCAGCATGTCTGCACCACCAAGAGAAAATCCTGCAATGCGCTGCGCAACCTGCATAACCTGTTCCTGGTAGACCATAACACCGTATGTTTCTTTAAGAATGTCTTCAAGACACGGGTCGGGGTAGTGTATTGTTTCGGGTTTCCATTTACCGTCAATGTAGTTGGGAATGTAGTCCATTGGTCCGGGACGATACAGTGCGTTCAAAGCAACCAGTTCTTCAAGCCTGCGCGGTTTTGCCTGACGAAGAATTTTCTGCATGCCCGGAGATTCAAACTGGAAGACTGCAACAGTGTCGCCTCTGCTGAACAGGTCAAAGGTTTTTTCGTCACTGTCACTGATGTTTTCAATGCTGAATTTTTCTTCGCCTGGTTTTAAGTGCCGGTTGATAATGTCTTCTGCGTAACGGATAAGAGAAAGCGTCTTTAGTCCAAGGTAGTCAAACTTAACCAGTCCGCACGGTTCAATAATATCCATGGTGTACTGAACGCCTTTTGTGCCTGTCTTTGAATCCATGAACACAGGTGCCCAGTCGGGTAACGCCGTAAGACCAATTACCATTCCTGATGCATGTAAGCCCGTCTGACGGTTTATGCCTTCAAGTTTAAAACAAAGTTCAAACAGTTTCTGATATTTCGGGTCATCTTTGTAGGGAATAAGCTGTCCGTTATCTGGATGATCTTCGTCCGGAGGAGTGAATGCGTCTTTAAACTTAGCCTTAGGATTGTCGGGTACACATTTTTTTAAAACATTTACTTCGGAAAGAGGAATATCAAGTACGCGTCCCACATCTGCAATACATGCTTTGGGTTTGAGTGTTCCGAAGGTAACAATATGACCTACTTGTTCATCTCCATACAAGTCAATGGTGTGTTCAATAATTCTTTGTCTGAATTCGAAGTCCATGTCAACGTCAAAGTCAGGCATTGAAACACGTTCGGGGTTTAGAAAGCGTTCAAAAATTAATTTATAGCGGAATGGGTCAATGTCGGTTATGGTCATTGCATAAGCAACAAGACTACCTGCACCGGAACCACGTCCCGGTCCTATGGGGATACCGTTTTGCTTTGACCAGTTGATGAATTCCCACACGATAAGGAAGTAGCCGGAAAATCCCATGCCAAAGATAATGCCCAGTTCGTATTCTGCACGTTCACGGATTTCGGGAGTGATTTCCTTGTAGCGTTTCTTTAAACCTTCTTCAACCAGATAGCGTACGTAATCGTCCTGATTTTTTGTGTAGTCTTCGTGTTTTTGAAATTCTTTTGGAAGTTCAAAGCGTGGAAGACAAGATTTTAATTCCTGCGTTTTATACTGATGAATGGTTAGGTCGCACATGTTGGCAATTTTGAGTGTGTTTTCCATTGCCTCTGGACACTGCGGAAATAAGAGAGCCATTTCATCTTCTGTTTTCATGTACCACTGGTCACCGTCAAAGTGCATGCGGTTGCGGTCTTTCATGAGTTTTTTTGTTCCAATGCAAACGAGTGCATCCTGGGCTTCAGCGTCGTCGCGGTTACAGTAGTGAATGTCATTGGTCACTACCAGCGGAATGTCCAGATCACGGGCAAGTTTTACCAGTTTTGGTGCAACTTCTTTTTGTTCTTCAAGTCCGTGATCCTGCAACTCTATGTAGTAGTGGTCCGGTCCAAACAGTTCTTTATATTTTTTTGCCGTTTCGTAAGCTCGTTCTGTGTCATTGTTTTCAAGCGCTTTGGGAACTTCTCCCTGAATACAAGCCGAAAGGCAAATAAGTCCTTCGTGATATTTCTGCAAAAGTTCGAAGTCAATGCGCGGCTTGTAGTACATGCCTTCGGTGTATGCAATAGAAGAAAGCCAGCACAGATTTTTGTAGCCGGTCTGATTTTGTGCAATTAAAATAAGGTGATAGTAATAGGACTGCTTTCCGTTTTTTTGATAGGGCAGCGGATTTTTTTCAAGGTGACTTCCTTCTGCAACATAAAACTCTTCTCCGCACAACGGATTGATGCCGTTTACGTGACACAGTTTTTCAAAGTTCAGGATTCCAAACATGTTACCGTGGTCAGTAAGGGCAAGGGCTTTCATGTTAAGCTGTTTTGCTTTGGCAACCAGTGTGTCTATTTTACTTGCGCCGTCCAGAAGTGAATAATCTGAGTGAACATGCAGGTGCACGAATTTGCTTTCTGGAGTTCCTTCAGGGGCAGGAGGAAATTCATGATAGTCAGCCATTTGTTCTGCTTCTCCTTTTTTTATAGTGATGCTTTTCAGTATACCTTCTGTCAGTATCATCTGGTGACAGATATTGCTGCGTAATACAAAAAAGGCACCGCAAATTCATGCAGTGCCTAGTATATAGGAAAAAACTTTTTTTGTCAGCGTCTAGGACCTTTGCCGGAAGGGGGATTGCCGTTAAAACCTTCAGGGGGTTGTCCGCCAAATTTACCGTCAAAGCCTTCCGGTGGTTCAGGAGGATTGCCGTCCTGACCGTTCATAAACGCATTTCTTCCCATACCGCCCATTCCGCCGGGGAACGAATTTAATTCACCTAAGGTGTATACAGTTGTATCAGTCGTTGTCTGTATGCTGCCGGTTGAACGTGCATCGCTTACAGAAGGCATGATGGTGTACAGTCCGTTAAAGTTTGTTCCGCCGCTTACGCCTGATGCCGTGTAGATGCTGTAGGTTTTGCCCTGCTGTAATGCCGGTGAACTGATGGTTACTATGCCGTACGAACGTAATTCAGAAGGAATAGTGTAGGCAAGTATATTGTTACCGTCTGCATCTTTTACAAGCATGGTGTTTCCCGCACTTCCTGCATATTCTGAAGTGATGACAAAGGTAGTCTGCGTGCAGCTTTTGTTTGCACTTGATGCGTATGCGTGAGATGATCCGCTTACACCGACTGCAAGACCTCCGGTAAAGGAAAGTCCTCCGTCGCAGTCAAAGCCGTCTTCGCTTCCCATGGGAGCAAGTGCAACAATGGTTCCGCCGCTGATGTTTATGTCACCGTTAGAATCAATTGCATCTGCACTGGTTGCATACAGATACAGCTGACCGCCGCTGATGTTTACAAAACCGTTTTCGTCAAGGCTTGCATTAAGTGCATCATCTGCAGAGTGAACGCTTATGTTTCCTCCGGTAATGATGACGCCCGTCTTACCTTCAATGCCTTCCGGTGAACAGGAAGAAGTTTCGGTTACTTCAATTCCGTCAACATCGTAATAGGTAACTGTCTGCGGGTTCATGTCAGAATCAATTATCACGTCTGTTGTGGTAACCGTAATGGTTCCGCCGGTAATCATAACAACCGGGTTTGGATCGTCGTCAGTTGTTTCGGTTTCTGCATCTTCATCAAGTTCCCACTTTGCGCTGATTGCTTTTCCGGTTGAGTTGATATTGACTGTTCCTCCGCTTATGTAGATAAATCCAGTCTTTGCTCCGTCGTCGCTTTCTGTTCCTTCTACAATAATGCCGCGGCTGTTGTCGTTGGGATGCTGTGCGTTTGTTGCAGTACCGTTTATGCTCACTGTTCCATCGCTTAAGACAAAGCCGTTTGCACTGCGGATTGCAGACCGTCCGCCGTTTTCTACATTTACGTTACCGCTGAAGATTCTGATGTAATCTTTGGAGTAAATGCCATGCTTGTAGCTTTCGGTTACGGTAAGACTTCCGCTTCCGCTGATTAACAGGGAACCTTTTGTGTAGAGCGTTGCCTTTGTGTCATCTCCTTGTGCCCAGTTTTGAGTCAGTTCTGCATCGTCAGAAACAGTTCCGGTAAAAGAGGCAGTGTAGTATTCAACACCTTCTGCTTTACTGTAGCCGGTACCGTAAGAACGGCCGTCGGTAAGCGAAGAACTTCCGGTTAACACTAAGAAAGTGCGGGAAGCTTTGCTTACGTTTATGGCAGGATAGTTTCCGCTGGTGATGTTTGCGTTGTCCAGTTCAATCTGAAGGTCGCTTCCTTTTTGGGGAACAATTTCAACAGTGCCTTTTGCAAGGGTTCCGGTAAGCGTTACCTTTACCGCTGAATCAGTTTTAGAACTGTCAATGGTGTAGTATGTGCTTCCGTCGCTTTTTGTTTCTGTTTCAAGAGTAATGTTTGCATTGCTTGTGGTAAAGGCTCCTGTCGCAACGTTAAGGCTTACGCTTGTGCCAAAGGTAACCGTTGCAATGTCATCTTCTTCCCTTACCAGAAGACTAGTGTCTACGCCTGTGATGGCAGCAGTCTGCTCGGTGCTTGTTTTTGATGATGTCATGCCCGGCATTCCAGGCTGACCGTTGGGACCGCCCTGCATCTGTTGTAAGTTCTGGCTGCATGCGGGAAAAGCACACAGCATAAGGGCTAGTGCAAGTGATATAAATGAATTGGTGTGTTTCATGGCTTACCTCCGCGTTTAATATACTCCAGCTTGATTTAGAATGGAATAACAGGCTTGTTATATAACGGTATTTTATTTATACTGATGTCCAGAGGTTAAAAATGGAAGAAAATACCGTCGCAATAGATACTGAAAAAAAGAAAAAAGCAAAGACAAAGAAAAAACGTAACTGGTTTGTCCGCTTTCTCCTGTTCATATTAAAATTCCTGCTTGTCCTGCTGATTTTATTTGCGCTCTGGTGTGCCTACAGTGCAATCGAAAAAAAGAATTCACTTGCAATGCTTCCGCAGAATTATTCGGTGTATGTTCATACTGATTCTGCCTGGAACGCACTTGAACCGCTTTTGGATTTACAGGCTGCAGACCTGCTGCTTTCCGATGAACCGCTTTCTCAGTTCCGTTCGCTGTTTATGGATTTGCGTGCATCTAATCTGCGTAAAAGTAAACTGGTTGCTTTTGCTGCTTCCCGAAAAGTTGATGCTGCACTGTATGAAGGAAACGCTGCAGAAAATTTTGTTGCCGTTGTTGATATGGGCGTTCTTTCTGCATTTACCCGTCCCGCAGAACTGATTCTTCCTCATTTTAAAATCGAACACCTGTCGCATGTCCGCACCGACATTTCTTCGTACTTTACCTATGACAATAACGGAACGCTGTATTACATAAAGCCGTGGCACAATATGGTTATCGTCAGTCCTAACGCTGACCTGTTTGACACTGCGCTGTGTGCTAACAACGATACTGCCTACACTCGTGCAGAACGCGAACTGTTAACGCAAAAAAGCAAGGAACCGATCCGTGTTGTAGTTGATGCATATTCACTTGCACAGTCTGTTGTCGGTGAAGATCCGCTTTTGTCTCAGTTTGCAAATCTGATTGATAAAGATACGCTCAGTGTTGTGTCGTTTGGAATTTCAGACAGTGAAGTCTCTCTGCTTGCAAATGTTCCGTTCTCTGTGCCTGCAGAAAATTCTCTTTCTCTTATGATGGGACATGATTCAACTATGCCTGCACTTTTAAGTCGCCTGAGTGATGTAGTTCAGTACTACACGCTTTTGAATGCCGGTTCACTTGAAGATTTAAAGAACGCACTGTTCCCGTACATTCCTGCAGAAAAAAATATAGACAGTCTGTGGTCTACTGCTGAATCTTTGTGCAAGACATTCTTCTCTGTTTCGCTTGAAGACCTGGTGTTCTCATGGACCGGTTCTGAATTTGCTGCAATGGGTGTAGAAGGACAGAATGATCCGGTGTTTGTACTTCAGGTAAAAGATGAAGTTCAGCGACAGTATGTGTTCAACAAATTAATTTCTTCACTTATCATTACCAATGACAACAGCCTTATCATTGACGGTGTGCGTATTCCGCGCTTACAGCTGCCTTCTTTCCTGCAGGGAATCCTTGGTGCATTTAATATAAACATTCCTCTGCCGTATTATGTTGAACTTGACGGCTATCTGTATCTGTCTGAATCTGCAGAAGCACTTTCGTCAATTTACACAACCGTAACCGATGGCCGCCGTATTGCAAAGAATGAAAACTGGCAGGCAGTTTCATCACAGCAGTCTGCACTCAGTACCGTCAGTCTGTTCTACGATCTGGAACGCAGCATTCCGTTCTTCCTGCGCAGTAACGAAACGTTCTCTAAGATTTTGCAGCTGTATTCGATTGGCCGCTGTGACATGCGTGTTTCAGACGGTGTGCTTACCATGCAGTTACAGGCAGCTGCACGCCGTTCAGGAGACTTGCGTGAAATCCCCGGATTCCCTGTTGAACTTGACGGTAAGTGCGGTCAGGTGCTGCTTGCAGAAGATACAAAGAAACCTGGCGCGGTCTTCTGGGTTGAAGACGGTAAAGAAGTTAATTCTCTTGAAGTGTCATCAATGAAACAGTACACCGCTTTGCTTTCAGACAACTGTTCTATCTGCGTAAGTCCTTCAGAAAAGAAAAACGACGGAGTAGTGTGGGCAGTAACGGAACAGGGTGCAGTGTATCTTTTAACCCGCGAACTGGAATGTCTTTCTCCGTTCCCTGTTATTACCGGATATCGTCCGACTTCAGCTGCTTCTGCATACGGAACAGGAATTGTATTTGCTTCTGATGATGATGCACTGGTGTATGTTGACCGGACGGGAAACATTAAAACAGTACCGCTTGATCTTACCGGTTCAGTAAAGAGTGAGCCTGCTGTCTCTGGTACAACAGTTGCCGTGTATGACAAAAGCTTTACCGGAAAAATATTTGTCGTAGAAAACGGTGTGTGTGTAAATCAGGATAATCCCTATGCGGTTGCAGGTATTGCATTCGGAAGTCCGGCAGTGCTTAAGACAAAAGATGCTCAGTATGTTGCCTTTATTACTCAGTCAGGAAATCTTTCGGTGTGGCGTAACGGAGAGCCTGATGCATCATTCCCCAAAAAGTTAGAGGGTGTGTTCTATGTGAATGTGGTTGCATCTTCTTCTGCATTCTATGCAATTTCTGCTGATGCACGACTGTATAGAATTTCTTTAGACGGTTCTGTGCTTTCGGTTGACATTCCGCAGAGTACTGCACGTGAAGGATTTATTACGGTTACCGCTCCCAACAAAAACGGAATTGAAAATGTCTACGTGTGTGCCGACGGAAATACCATTTACGGATTTACCGGTTCGCTTGAACTTTTGTCCGGATTCCCGCTGGTGGGCTGGGGTAAACCTGCCTTTGCTGATGTAAACGGTGACAATAACGCAGACTGTTTTGTACTGACTATAAACGGAAATCTTAACGCATGGAATTTGAGGTAACGCTATGAAAAAATGTTCTGTTCGTGTTGCAGGTGCACTGTTTTTACTTGGTGTACTTTCTGGTGCGCTTTCAGGCTGTTCTTCTTTGCAGCAGGATGTTGTCATTTCTTCTGAAGAATTGATTCACCAGGAAGATGTGCTTGCAATTGAAACGACGCTTGCAAAAATTGATGCCGATGCCATTATGGGTGTCAATGCAGACAATCGTGCGCGTCTGTGTAATGCACTGCTTTCTCAGATTGATATGGCACTGAACGATGCAGGTATGCAGAAAGCGCTGCGTTCCCGTCTGTATGCACTGCAGGGTCGTGTGTTTTTGCTGTTGGGAAGAAAGACAGATGCCCGTACCTGTTATAACGAATCACTTAAAGCGTCCAAGGGTGATGCTCAGGCAACGGTGCTCGGAAGCCGCTTAGGACTGGTTTCCCATATTGAAGATAAAAATGTGCTTGCTGCAAGTAATCAGAAACCGCTGCTTATTCTGGAAAGCGGACTTCAGCTGTTCAGTTCGGGTGCTTATCTTGATTCACTTGCAAAACTTGATGAAGCCTTTTTGTCGCTTGATCCGTTTTATAAAGTTGCCTATAAATCAGTGCGTGACACCGCCTGGAGTCTTAGGACCGTTTCTTCTTCCGGCTCATCTGTACAGAATCTGCTGCTTGCAAAATCAGTAACAGTTTCAAACATTGCTGCAATCACTCAGGGAAATACGCTGTTGCTGAATGCGTATACAGGCGGTAAGACACTTTCACAGACAGAACTGGTGCAGGTATTAGTTAAAGCCGGTGTACTGTCTCCTGTGTCTGCTGCTGTTACCGAAGACATGATTCCTGTTGCATCGGATACGGCAACCCGCATTGTGTGTGCACGCTTTTTGTGGAACCTGTATGTTTCAAAACGCAACAACCGTAAACTGACAACGCGCTATTCTCAGCTGTACCGTTCTTCTTCAGAACCTTCTCCCATTCCCGATGTTCCGGTTGATTCACCTGACTTTGATGCGGTACTTGGCTGTGTTGAAAACGAAATAATGGAACTGGTTGACGGAGTTCACTTTGCTCCCAATCAGTCTGTTTCCGGCGTTGACTTTAACACGTGGGTATCCCGCATAAAGTAACTGTATGTTTAATCCGTTTCCCGTAGAGCCTGCGCATGAAGTCTGTCGTACTCTGCTTTCTCAGGTACAGAATGGAGAAGTGCGCATTGAACTTACGGGAAAACCCAGTGGGCGTTCTGAACAGGGCGTGATGCTGGGAGTCCTTGTGTGCAAAGATAAAAACGGTAATACGGTTGTTCTTAAAACAAATTCCGGCATTTCAAAAAAACTGGTTTTATCGCACGGTGTAAATGATGATTCGATTTATGTTCCGCCGGTAGTAGAGCCTTCTTTAATTGAAGAAGCACTTTCTAAAAACGATGCAAAAATCCATGAGCTTACAAATCAGATAGAATCCGAAAAGAAAAATCAAAATACACAAACGGCCTTACGCTTGCAAAAAGAACGGGAAGCACTTACCACAGAATCGCTTTTAAAAGTGTTTGACCTGTATTCGTTTTGCTGTGCTGACGGAATTAAAAAACCGCTTATGTCAATCTGCAAAAAACTTCCTCCCACGGGAACCGGTGAATGCTGTGCTCCCAAACTTTTGCACTATGCGTTTACGCATAACCTGCATCCGGTCAGCATGTGCGAAGTCTTTTGCGGAACAAATGACAGTCACGGAAGAGTGCATGGTGCAGTGTATGACCCGTGCGACGAACGGTGTGCGCTTTTACTTCCTGCAATGCTGGGAATAGAAATTCTGTACCGCGATAAAGACATCATTGTAGTTAATAAAGCAGGGGGACTGTTAAGTGTTCCCGGCCGCGGTCCTGACAAACAGGACTGTGTGGTAACAAGGGTAAAGCGACTTTTTCCTGACTGCATTGAACAGCCTGCAGTTCACCGGCTTGATATGGAAACAAGCGGACTGATGGTTCTTGCGTTTACAAAAGATGCCCATCGTGAGCTTAACCGTCAGTTTGAAAACGGTGAAGTAGAAAAAACGTATGAAGCATTGTTAGACGGTGTGCTTGCCAAAAAAGGAATTGCACCAGAGGGAACGATGGAACTGTACTTTCGTCTTGATGTCGATAACCGCCCGCATCAGATTTGGGATGAACAGTACGGAAAAAAGGCAGTAACTGAATGGCATGTGCGCGGTGTTGAACGCTTTGCTTCTAAAGACGGAACTGCACGTCATGTAACCCGCATTCAGTTTGTTCCGCATACAGGACGAACTCATCAGCTTAGGCTTGCGAGTGCTGACAGTCACGGCTTTGGCATTCCTATTATTGGAGACAGTCTGTATGGAACCGTACACGAAGGTGAGCGTTTGTACCTGCATGCAACAACCCTGTCGTTTACGCATCCTGTTACCCAGGAACGCATGCATTTTTTCAGTGCCTGTCCGTTTTAGCATAACAAATTTTTATTTGCCGTTTGTACCTGTTGTTTAGTATATTTACAGTATGGATACAAATCTGATTCTTAAAAAAGCTGCCAGTGACAACAATATGCAGTTAAGCGATCCGCAGTCTATTATGGCAACTGCACTCCAGTTTCAGCAGCTGTTCATGCTGTACGAAAGCGGAATAAAACAGATAACGACAAAGCTTGAAATCCTTGATGACGAATTTGCAAGTAAACATCAGCGTAATCCAATAGAAAACATAACCAGCCGCATAAAAGAGCCGGTAAGCATTGCAGAAAAACTGCAGCGAAAGGGCCTTGCCGTTACCATAGACAATATGGTTAACCGTCTGTATGACATTGCGGGAATCCGTGTTACCTGTCCGTTTATAAGCGATGTGTATCATGTAATGCAGATGCTTTTGCAGCAGGATGACATTGAACTGATAGAAATGAAGGATTACATAAAGTCGCCCAAAGAATCCGGGTACCGCAGCCTGCACGCTGTTGTAAAGGTAGGCGTTTACTTTAGCGATCAGAAGCGGGATATTCCGGTAGAGATTCAAATCCGCACTATAGCCATGGACTTCTGGGCAAGCCTTGAACATCAGTTGCATTACAAAAAAGACTTTAAAATGCCCGAAAACGTGGACGAAGAACTGCGCTCTATTGCCGAAACCATCACCCAGACCGACCGCCGTATGCAGGAACTGGCCAAATACATCCCCGGTTTTGTAGACTATTCAGAAATGACGGAAGCTGGAATGCAATAGGCATCTTGATGCCGGACAAAAAGTTGTACTTGTTGACACAATCTTGACATTTTGTCATAATTTGTCATAAAGAGGTATCGATATGGCAAATAAGTATGCATTTTTATTCCCTGGACAGGGTGCACAAGCTCCGGGTATGGTAAAGGATGTTGCAGAATCATCTTCTGCTGCACGTAAGGTTATAGACGACTTTTCTTCAGTAATCAATGTTGATATGGCTAAGCTTTTATGGGACACCGACGCCGACACGCTCAGCCGCAGCGACAACAGTCAGATAGCCATTACCGTTGCTTCTCTTGCAATCATGGCAGAACTTAAACAGAAGGGAATTGAACCTTCGGCAGTTATGGGATTCAGTCTGGGAGAATTCCCTGCACTGTATGCTGCTGGAGTGCTTTCTTTTGAAGATGTTGCAAAAGTGGTACGCCAGCGCGGACTGATTATGCAGGCAGTTTGTGAAGAAATTGCCGCTGCTAACGAAGGTCATGCTCCCGGAATGAGTGCTATTATCGGACTTCCCCCCGAAAAAGTAAAAGAAATTGCTTCCGGCATTACTGATGCCTATGCTGCAAATATGAACTCGGTAAAACAGACCGTTATAAGCGGAACCTTTGATGCACTGACTGCTGCAGAAAAAGCTGCAACTGAAGCAGGTGCACGCCGCGCAATCAGACTTAAGGTTGCAGGTCCCTTCCATTCACCGCTTATGCAGAAAGCCGCAGACAACTTTGAAAAAGTGCTTGCAGATGTTACCTTCAATGATCCGAAAATCCACTTGTTCAGCAATGTAACGGGAAAAGAAGTTACTAAAGGCGAAGATGCAAAGAAAGCTGCTGTTTTGCATTTAACACATCCTGTTCTGTGGACAGACGAAGAAGCTGTGCTTGCTTCAATTATTAAGGCTGATGGAGCTGATGCTTGGACAGTTCTGGAACCGGGCCCCGGAAAAGTTCTTACCGGATTGTGGGGACAGACAGAATTTGGTGCAACGCTTGCATCTAAGCCGGTTAACACTGCCGAAGACATTGCACAGCTGTAAGGAGAACGACAATGGATATGCTTAAAAATAAAAAAGCACTGGTTACGGGTTCTTCTCGCGGAATTGGACGCAAAATTGTGGAAGCATTTTTGACCGAAGGCGCAGAAGTGTGGGGTATGTGTACCAAAGAGTCTGCCGGTAAAGCAGAACTTGAAGCCCTTGCACAGCAGCACGGAACTTCTTTCCACGAATTCTATGCTGATGCAGGAAATGCAGATGCCCTTACGGCAGCCGTAAAAGAAGCCCTTACTGCTTCAGGCGGATTTGATGTTCTGGTGAATAACGCAGGCATTACGCGTGACACACTCAGTTTCCGCATGAAAAAAGAAGACTGGGATTCAGTGCTTGCCGTAAACCTTACCGCTGCTTTCTTAGTATGCCAGCTTGTTTCAAATGACATGATCCGTAAGAGAGCCGGAAGCATTATCAACATGACCAGTATTGTCGGTCTTCATGGCGGAGCAGGTCAGGTTAACTATGCCGCAAGTAAAGGCGGTCTGGTAGCATTCTCAAAATCTCTTGCAAAGGAAACAGGAAGTCGTGGTGTTCGCGTTAACTGCATTGCACCGGGCTTTATTGATACCGATATGACCCGCGCGGTAAAAGAAGCTGTCCGTTCTGCATGGGTAGAACAGATTCCGCTTAAACGTGCAGGTCAGCCAGAGGACATTGCAAATGCTGCACTGTTCCTCGCAAGCGACTTAAGTACCTACATCACCGGCCAAGTCTTAGGCGTTGACGGCGGAATGGGTTGCTAAGTCGTTGTCTTAGCAAACCGACTGCGAGTTTTGTTAACATTTTTTCGAGAGTTATATCAAAAAGAAACAGGAGCTTTTTATGCGTAAAGTAGTTGTTACCGGATTAGGATGTGTTTCCCCCCTGGGAAATTCCGTAGAAGAAACATGGAACGGACTTCGTGCCGGAAAATCTGGCATTGGTCTTATTACCCGCTTTGATACAACTCAGTTCAAGACCAAATATTCTGCAGAAGTAAAGAACTTCAATGCAGGAGACTATATGGACAGTGCAAATGCCCGTAAGATGGCACTGTTTACTCAGTATGCAGTTGCTGCTGCAAAGATGGCACTGGATGATTCAGCACTTATGGGTAACGCAGAAATGCTGGATACCGCAAGTGTATTCCTTGGTGTTGGAATCGGCGGATTTGAAGTTATGGAATCAAGCATGAAAAGCTACTTCCAGTCAAATTACACCCGTATTCCTCCTATGACCATCCCTGAAATGATTCCCAACGAAGCTGCTGCTAACATCAGCCTTACTTTCGGACTGCATGGTGCAACTCATACCATTGCAACTGCCTGTGCTTCTGGTACAGACGCCATTGGTGACGCACTGGACTTTATCCGCGCAGGAAGAGGCGACATTGTTTTAGCAGGCGGTGCAGAAAGTACACAGAACGGATTCGGCTTTTTGGGCTTTAACGTACTGCATGCATTAAGCACTAAGTGGGCAGACGATCCGACAAAGGCAAGCCGCCCGTTTGACAAGCAGCGTGACGGTTTTATTATGGGTGAAGGCGGAACAATTCTTGTTCTTGAAGAGTACGAACATGCAAAAGCCCGCGGTGCAAAGATCTATGCTGAACTTGCAGGCTATGGTGCTTCAAGTGACGGATACCATCTGACTGCTCCTAACCCCGACGGAATTATCGGTGCCCGTGCAATGACCCTTGCCATGAAAGACGCAGGTGTTACTCCCGACCAGGTAACCTATTACAACGCACACGGAACCAGTACAAAACTGAATGACTCCGGCGAAACAAAAATGCTGCACATTGCATTTGGCGAAGCTGCAAAGAATCTGCACATTTCTTCAACAAAGAGTATGACCGGACACTGTCTGGGTAACGCAGGTTCTCTTGAAGCTCTGGTTTGTGTTAAGGCTGTTCAGGAAGGATTTATTCCCCCGACAATCAACCTGGATGAACCCGATGTAGAAGGCGGCTGTGACCTGAATTACACTCCCAATAAGGGACTTGAAATGCCTGTTCCCGTTGCAATGAGCGGTAACTTCGGCTTTGGCGGACATAACGGAATTCTCGTATTCCGCAGTGCTAACTAAGGAGACCCTATGAGCGTTACGACTGATATTGAATCACTTTTGCCGCACAGAAAACCGTTTTTGTTTGTTGATGCAATTGAAAGCTTTGACGACAAAGGCTGTGTCTGTACCCGCAAATTTACCGATGAAGACTTTTTCTTTAAAGGACACTTCCCCCAGTACCCGGTAGTTCCCGGTGTTATCCTGATTGAAACAATGGCTCAGGGAGGCGGAGCAGCCTTAAGTTACCAGAAAGTGTTTGCTGACGGCAGTCTGTTCTTCCTTGCATCTGTTGATAAGGTAAAATTCCGCAGACAGGTACGCCCTGGTGATACCGTTCGCATGGAAATAACCAATCTTCGCGTTGGTCCCAGGATGGTAAAGCAGGCCGGAAAAGCTTTTGTCGGTGATGAACTTGCCGCAGAAGCAGAATGGCTGTGTCTTGTCGGTTCTTCAGATCAGAAATAAACACTTGTATAAATACAAGTGTCTGTTCTTGACAAAAGAAAACAGATAGTCCATAATTTATTTTATGAAATCTGAAAGGCGGAATGCGACCCGCTACGAAGAAATTGGCAGAGTAGACTCACAGGAACTGTGTGCATTACCCGGTGTTATGGATGACATAAGCGAAACCGGATGCAAAGTTCATTTTCCTGTTCCCGTTACGCTTGATATGGAACGCGAATATGATCTTACCATCCGCATGCCCGGAAAAGGTGAAGCTTCGTCCATAACGCTTGTAAGCCGCCCTGAGTGGGTGCGTGAACAGGGTGAAGGTTCAGCACTGGGCTTTAGTTTTCTGCCGTCACAGGACTTTCCTAAGCTTCAGTCGCTTATAAAAATGCTTGAAGAACGCTCTTCTGATGAAGACGAAAGCATTATGAATATGATTGTTGACCTGCGCCCCAACTTTGTTACCTGCTGAACATGAGCGCAACTGTCGAACCTTTTCCCAAAAAACTGTATCTTCCGTTTCCCGAACTGACTGCTCATTTTGACGATGAACTTTCCCAGCGTTTTGGTAATTCCGGTGAAGGAACATCGTATGGCGAACTGCGTGCGTTAGACCAGAGCCTTCCCGAAGGTTCTGTCCCGTACTGGTGCCGTACTGCAATGCTTGAACCCTACCTGGTGCATTTTGATTCCATAAAAGATGCTTCAGATGCACTTCGTAACATGCAGCGTTCCTGGGCGCCGTATGCATTTACCTGTTTCAGAAGAATCTCGCTGATACAGGAAAAACTGCCGCATGTAAACGTAAAGCCGCGTCCCTTTCCCGTAGATATTCCTAATTCTCCCATTGGCTTATATACGCTTTTGGATGAACATACCATGCTGTGTTCGGCAAAGACATCAAGTCCGCTTCCGTGCGGAACGCTATCTCTTGTTGAAGACCATGAAAATCCCCCCAGCAGAGCATACCTTAAGCTGCAGGAAGCCCTGTGTGTTGCGCGTAACCGTTTTGGTGTTGATTTACCGCATGAAAAAAGCCGCTGTTTTGATGCAGGTGCGTGTCCCGGCGGATGGACCTGGGTGTTAGTTCAGCTGGGTGCCAGTGTTTTTGCCGTAGACAGAAGTCCGCTCGATGACCGTCTGATGAACTTGCCGCAGGTTGAATTTACTGCACATGATGCCTTTACCTTTGAACCTGATGACATAGGACCGTTTGACTGGGTGTGCAGCGACGTTATCTGTTACCCGGAGCGTCTTCTGGAATGGGTAAAAAAATGGATTGCAAGCGGAAAAACAAAGCGCATGATCTGTACCATAAAGCTTCAGGGCTCAACGGACTGGAATCTTATTTCGCAGTTTGCCGCCATACCCGACAGCATTGTCCTGCACCTTTCGTACAACAAGCACGAACTTACGTTTATACACTGCAGCGAATAACTGGCAGCAAAAAAAATCAGATATCTTTAAGCCTGTACGGAGTAGACTGGTACACGTAATAGTTGAGCCAGTTTGAATAGAACAGGTGTGCCGAACTTCTCCAGGTGGAAACCGGTGAACTTTCCGGATTGTCAGCAGTAAAATAGTTTTCAGGAAGGGCCGGATTCAGTCCTTTTTTCTTGTCGCGGTCGTATTCCTTTGCCAGTGTGTCTCGGTCGTATTCCAGGTGTCCGGTCATAAAAATACTGCGGTCGTCTTTTGATTTAACAATCGTTGCACCCGTAACATCAGAACTTGCCAGCAGTTCAAGCGATTTGTTTGCCTTTACATCCTGAGTTCGTATGGTCGTATATCGTGAAGTTGGAACCGGGAAAAAATCGTCAAAGCCGCGTAACAGCGGATCTTTGGGGGTAAGGACTTTTGACTTATAAATACCGCTTAATTTTGAATCCATAAGCTGCTTGTCTATGCCGTACAGATGGTACAGACCAGCCATTGCACCCCAGCAAATGTATAGCGTGCAGAATACGTTCTTCTTTGCATAGTCCATTATTTTACACAGATCCTTCCAGTAGTCCACCTGTTCAAACGCAAGCTGTTCAACCGGAGCACCCGTTATAATCATGCCGTCAAACTTTCGCTGCAGCACTGCACTTGAAGAAATGTAAAATCTGTCAAGATGTTCCTTACCGGTGTGTTTTGAAACATGGCCTGCCATATTAACCAGAGAAATTTCTACCTGAAGCGGAGTGTTTGCCAGAAGCCGCAGAAGCTGAACTTCCGTTGTTTCCTTTGTAGGCATGAGGTTAACGATTGCAATTTTTAGCGGACGAATATCCTGTGTCTTTGCACGCTCAGAAGTCATCACAAAGATGTTTTCTTTTTCCAGTGCAGTTTTTGCAGGTAAGTCGCTGTCAATCTTAAGTGGCATGTACGGTATTATAGCAAAGATTTTAATTATGTGCTATAGTGTGCGTATGAAAATGAAACTGGACCGAAAGGCTGCAATAAAAAAAGTTAAAGCGCTTGTATTTACACCTAAGTCAGAAGTGGCACCGTTTCGCGCAAAAATAGAAAAAACATTCTCTTCAGTTTTCTTACCCAATCATGTGGAATGTGTAGAACATAATTACGGCGGAGTTCATTGTGATGTCCTGCATCCGGTGGTGTACTCTTCGCGACGCATTATTATTTATGTTCACGGCGGATCTTTTGTAGGCGGTTCCCGTAACAGTTACCGGAATTTCTGTTCATCGCTTGCACATGAAGCATCATGCCGCGTAGTAGTTCCTGAATTCCGTCTTCCTCCGTCATATCCTTTTCCTGCAGGAATAGAAGATTTACAGGCAGTGTTCCGCATGGTGTATTCAGAAGAGACAGTTGCCATGCAGCTTGAACATTCCTCTTCCGGTTTACCCAGTGCACTTAAAGAAGACGTACAGATAATTCTTGCTGCAGACGGTAGCGGTGCTTCTCTTGCAATTGCACTGCTTTTAAAACTGCGCGATAAATACCGTCAGTGTGTAAAACATCTTATTCTGTTTTCACCGTGGCTGGATGTTACTTCGGATAATCCCATCATAAGCGGTCGTCATATTGGTGATGAAGTTATAAGCGGTGACGCACTGCATCGTGCAGTTGACATGTATACCTATGCTTCAAATATCGATAACCCGCATGTCTCTCCGCTTAAAGCAGATGTTGAATCGTTTAAGGGATTCCCCCATGTGTATATTCAGATGGGACAAAAAGAAATTCTCTTGCAGGATGCAGAACGATTTAAGGATATTCTGGAAAAAGCCGGCGTTGAAGTTACCATGGATGTCTGGCCTGATATGATGTACATGTTCCAGATGGCAGATGAATATCTTGCTGAATCTCATCTTGCAATGGAAAAAATCGGAAAGACAATCTGTGAACGAGCAGAAGATACAGAAGCAAAAGAAGAACGCGAAGACATTATGCGTAAAAATAACATAGTGCGGGATGAATGATGGAACTGCTTTCGCCTGCGGGCAACGTACAGAAACTTGAATACTGTTACCGCTACGGAGCTGATGCTGCATACATCGGCTTAAAGAATTTTTCTCTTCGCGTTAAAGCAGATAATTTCTACGAAGATGAATACAAGCGTGTGTGCCAGTTAAAGGAACAGTTTCCCGGACGACGCCTGCACTGTGCGCTTAACATTTCGTTTCACAATGCAGAACTGGACCGTCTGCAGAAAGAGCTGCCGTATTTTAAGCAGTATCCCATAGATGCGTTTATTGTTCAGGATTTAGGCATTGTTCCGCTGCTGCAAAAAGAATTTCCCAATGCTGCACTGCATCTTTCAACACAGGCAAGCTGCATGAACCGTGAAGCAGTCAAGATGTATAAGTCTCTTGGTTTTTCACGCGTGGTTATGGGACGTGAAGCATCTTTAGCAGAAATAAAAGAAATCAAAGATGCTGTTCCCGACATGGAAATAGAATGTTTTGTTCACGGAGCAATGTGTATTGCATACAGCGGCCGCTGTCTTATGAGTGCATACGTAAACGGACGAAGTGCACAGGAAGGATTCTGTTCGCATACCTGCCGCTGGGATTTTGATGTGCTTTCTCCTTCTCACTGCGATGATACCAGCCGTGATTATACTCCGCAGGCCCGTGCAATTGCTCAGAGCGGAGCGCTTGTCCTGCGAGAACACAAAAGACCTGATGAATACTTTCCTGTCTTTGAAGGTGACAATTTTACTGCCGTTCTTTCTTCAAAAGATTTGTGTATGGTCGATCATCTTGCAGACCTTCGTGACGCAGGAGTTGATTCGCTTAAAATTGAAGGCCGCATGAAAAGCGTGTACTATGTTGCCCTTGTTACCAGAGCGTACCGTAAAGCTCTGGATGCACTGGACGGCCGCATAAGCAAGGAAGAAGCAGAACCGTTTGTTCAGGAACTGTACCATGCAAGTCACCGTCAGTATGCAACCGGATTTTATTACAATGCACAGGAAGCAGATATTGCCGTAAGCGGTGAAAGCAAAAGTCAGTTTGAACTTGCAGCGCTTGTGGGATCTAAGTGCGATTCAAAAACAGAAGAAACCATTTTTAGCCACAGTCAGTTTTTACAGCAGAAGCGTAAGGCTGAATACGATGCAATGGTTCCTCAGGCAAAAGCCGCATTTGACAAAGCAGTAGAAACACATCCCGACTCTCATTTACCGTGTGTGACAAAAAAAGAAGGCTGGAACTTCTATGACGTTGAAATGCTTAATATCATTAACGGTGAAAGCGAAGTACAGATAGTTACCCCTGATGAATGTGCCCGCGATTTTTCTCAGTCTGATTTCCAGCTGGTTAATCCGGAAAGCGGTGAAGTGTACCGCTGGGTGTGTGCAGATCATCCGTGCGTGCTGTATACAAACATTCAGCTGCCGGCAGGTGCAATTCTTCGTACCAAAAGCGATCTTCGGTAGGGGAGGGACCGTATGAAGACCTGGTCTTTTGAAACAAATACGACTGTTACCGATCCTGAAGAACTGATCAGCATTTTCTTTAAGACATATTCTGACAGTTATGATGCAGAAGCAGAAAAACGCATTCGTGATGCATGGAACTTTCTTCTTTCTAAAACAAAAGATTTAACTCGTAAGTGCGGGCTTCCGTATTATCTGCATCCGATGCGGGTTGCTGCCGTTCTTGCAAAAAGCGGTTTGAGTGCAGACTGTGTTGTCGCAGGCTTTTTTCATAACATACTCGATGTTGCCCCCGACAGTCTTCCCGAAATTGAAGCACAGTTTGGAAAAGAAATCTGTACCGTTATTGAAGGAACTGCAAAAATCACGAGCTTAAAGATAAACAGTTCTTCCATGCAGCAGGCAGATTCAATCCGCAAAATGCTCTTTGCTATGGTTGATGATATCCGCGTTATTCTGGTAAAACTTGCAGACCGTCTTGACCGTATGCGAAATCTTTCTTCGGTAAGTACAGAAGCACAGAAACAGGTTGCTGCAGAAGTCATTGATATCTGGGCACCGCTTGCAGGCCGTCTTGGTATGAATGACGTTAAGAATGAGATGGAAGATTTAAGCCTTAAGTATTCCAATCCTGAAGTGTTTTTGCAGATTAAATCAATCGTTTCTCAGAAAAAAGATGAACGGCAGGAATATCTTGACCGTGCTGTTAAGAAAATTTATTCTGCTGCAGAAAAAAGCGGTATTTCAATTACCATCTCAAGCCGCGCAAAACACTTTTATTCAATTTATCAGAAGATGAGAAAGCGCAATAAGGAAGCCGGAGAGCTGTACGACCTGCTTGCCCTGCGCATTATCTGTACGACAGAAACTGAATGCTATACGCTTTTAGGAATTGTTCACGGTCTGTGGAAACCCATGGAAGGCCGCTTTAAAGATTATATTGCAATGCCAAAAGCAAACGGATATCAGTCGCTTCACACGACGGTTATTTGTGAAGGTAAGCCGCTTGAAATTCAAATCCGCACAGAACAGATGCATACCATTGCAGAACACGGTGTTGCTTCTCACTGGCTGTATAAAAAAGGCACTAACCGCGATATGGTTAAGGCCGAAGACTTAAGTATTATCAATCAGCTGCGCGAACTGCGTGACGAACAGCTAAGCGATGAGACTTTTTTCTCTGAACTTAAAAACGAACTGCTTGGCGACAGAATCTACGTGTTTACGCCAAAGGGTGATGTAAAAGATTTACCTGCAGGTTCCTGTGCAATTGATTTTGCCTACAGCATTCATTCTGCAGTTGGCGAAAAAATTGTCGGTGCAAAGGCAGACGGAAAAATTATTCCGCTTACCGCTCCGCTCAAAAATACTCAGATTGTAGAAGTGCTTACTAACCCGCAGGCACATCCGACACAGGCTCAGCTTAAGGCAGTAAAAACCGGAAAGGCGCGTCAGAAAATTCATTCGTGGCTTATTGCAAATGATGCAACGTTTGTTGATAAAGCTGCAGAAGCTAAGCGTGAAGCAGAAATTGCTGCAAATACACTGCACTCTCAGCATGTTGCAGAACAGCGTGCCGCAGAAGGAAAACCGCGTAAGGTTAAAAAACAGGAATCTGCCTACAACGGTAAAATCTGTGTTCAGAATACAAAGAACTTTCTGGTTACGATTGCACAGTGCTGTAATCCCCAGCCCGGAGAACCCATTGTCGGTTACGTAAGTCATAACCGCGGTATAACTGTACATGCAGCATCCTGTCTTACTTTTTTACGCATACCGAATATTCAGACCAGAAGCGTTGAAGTTTCGTGGGATACAAGCTCTTCGGAAAAAGATGCAAAGTCCGCTGCTCAACAGGCGTTAGTAAAAGAAAAAGCAAAAGAAAAGGCAATAGAAAAAACACGCTTTAAAAAACAGCGCTAAGTTTTTATGCCTTTGTTCCGCAGGCACAGCGCAGGTCTCCTGCGTAATCTTTTACAATGTGTGTTGCATGAAGTCCCGCATCTTTCATCAGATATTCGGTCATCTGTACGTTGTATTCTCCTGCTTCTACTAACAGATTTCCCTGACTGTTCAAATGTTCCTTTGCCTGAGGAATAAAGTTCCGCATGAGTGCAAGTCCATCTGTTGTCCGCGAACTTTCTCCGCTTAAGGTTACGTCTCCGTCAAGTGCAAGTGCAGGTTCTGCTCTTCCGTCTTTTAAAAGTTCCAGCACTTCTGCTTTAGGAATATACGGCGGGTTTGCCATGATGATGTCAAAGGTTCCGGGTACCGACAAAAATAAATTGCTTTGAGCAAAGCGTATGTTCTGACGGTACTGTTCGGGAAACAGACGGTCACGGTTTTTTCGTGCAATCTCAAGTGCCTGTGAACTTATGTCAACAAGCGTAAGCAGGGGAAATGTTTCTTTGCTGACCAGGTGTGTGTCTAAGGCTGAGCGCAAAACGCTTAAACCTACGCAGCCGCTTCCGGTACACATGTCGCAGAGGGTAAGTGCCTGTTTTGGATGAGCATTTAGTTTTTGTTCCATTGCAGCAAGGGTCTGTTCAGCAAGAACTTCGGTGTCTGGTTTTGGAATGAGTACAGATGGTGTTACTATAAAGTCGTAACCGAAAAATTCTTTTGTTCCGGTAATGTATGCAACGGGAAGACCTGTGTTGCGCGTCTGAATGCAGTTCTCATACAGCGCCTGTTGTTCTTCTGTCAGGAGGGTGTCTTTGTTGAACAGCAGAAAAGTTTTGTCTTTTTGAAGTACAAACTGTAAAAGGACATCGGCATCCAGTGCGGGAGACGAAGAACGGGTAATGCTTTTGTTTGCATCAAGAGTTTTTGTTCCGTACTGGCGTGCCTGAAAAATGGTCATTAGTTTTCGTTGAACTTTTCTTCGTTTGCGTACACGTTGAGTGCATCCAGCATATCATCCATATTGCCCATCATAAATCCCGGAAGATTATGAAGCGACAGGTTAATGCGGTGATCGGTTACGCGGTCCTGCGGAAAGTTGTAAGTGCGGATTTTTTCGCTGCGGGCACCGGAACCAACCATGCTCTTTCGTGCATCTGCGCGCTCTGCCTGTTTTTTGCTTTCTTCAAGATCGAACAGACGTGCACGTAAAACACGGAATGCCTTTGCTTTGTTTTTAATCTGAGATTTTTCATCCTGCTGAATGACAACGATTCCTGTCGGAATGTGTGTAAGGCGAACTGCAGAGTCAGTAGTGTTAACACACTGTCCTCCCGGTCCACCTGCACGCATAACGTCAACACGCACGTCTTCTGGTTTAATGTCAATTTCTGTTTCTTCTGCTTCGGGTAACACGGCAACTGTTGCGGTAGAAGTCTGCAAACGTCCCTGCGCTTCGGTAACCGGAACGCGCTGAACACGGTGAACACCGCTTTCCCAGCGTAAGGTTCCATAGACAAACTTGCCGCTTATAGAAGTTACGATTTTGTTAAAGCCACCGACTTCTGTTTCCTGAGCTTCCATGGTTTCTGTTTTCCAGCCTTTGCGGTCTGCAAGGTGGCAGTACATTTCCCACAGGTCGCGGACAAAAAGACTTGCTTCGTCTCCGCCTGCTGCAGAACGGATTTCAAGAATGATGTTTTTTTCATCAAGGGGATCCGGCGGAATAAGCTTAAGTTTTATCTGCTCTTCAAGTTTCGGCTGCTTTTCTTCCAGTTCTTTTAATTCTTCGCGCGCCATTTCTTTCATTTCAGGATCGTCTTCTGCGGTAATCATCATTTTTGCATCTTCGATACCTGAAAGCACTTTTTTGTATTCATCGTATAATTCCATCAGCGTGCTTAAATACTGATTTTCGCGCATGGTGTCCTTGTACTTTTTCTGATCTTTCAGAAGATCCGGGTCAGTGATAAGCTGTGATACTTCCTGATAGCGTACGGACAGTTCGTCGAGTTTTTTTATCAAATCCATAGTGGCGCAAGTATAGCAAAAAAATCGTGCAGTTTCAACACTGTGCTTTATTCAAAGCGTGCAATTTCCTGCTGGCACAGAGTGTCGCACAGTTCGTTGTACTGAATGCCGGCGTGTCCTTTTACCCAAGACCACTGTACGTCAAGCGATGCATTTAACTGGTCAAGTTCCTGCCATAAGTCCTGATTTAATACCGGTTTTTTTGCAGCAGTTTTCCAGCCGTTTTTCTTCCAGGACTGAATCCAGCTGGTAATTCCGTTTTTGACATACTGACTGTCTGAATATACGGCAACCGTGCGGCCTTTAAGTTGTGCATTCTGAGCAATGTGTTCCAGTGCTTTTATGGCAGCGGTTAATTCCATTCTGTTATTGGTTGTATTTGCTTCTCCGCCACTGATCGGGTGTTCGCTTCCGTCATATAACAGTACGCATCCCCATCCTCCCGGACCAGGGTTTCCGTGACAGCCTCCGTCTGTGTAAACGGTAATTGTTTTGTCGTTTGTGTTCATGGGAGTCTCCTGTATTTCTGTTTCAAAGGGGTAGGTAAGTCCCCACTGTTTACGGCAAGTGTCAAGAACGCTGCAGACTGCAAGTGTATCTGCATGTGTGTGAAGAGGCGATTCAATCAGTCCTTCTCGTATACAGCGTACTGCTTCCTGCATTTCGTATTCGTAACCGTTAACACTAAACGGTTTTTTAATGTCTTCTGCTAAGCGCACAGAATCAGTTTCATACAAAAATAACTGTGCTTCCTGTGCCATCCAGAAGAGCGGCAGTTTTATGTATCCTTCTGTTCCGTACAGATATGCATCTTTGGAATTTGAAGCGCTCTCTGTGGTAACTGAACTTTCAAGCCGTGCAGTTGTGCCTCCGGTAAACGAAAGCAACACCGTGTTCCATTCGTCAATACAGTTGTGTATTTTTGCAAGTGCAGAAATTTTCTGAGGAATTGCAATGGTTGTTTCGCTGTCGTAATCAGAAGAGCCTGCTGCCATCATTGCAAAGGTAACCGGATAGATGCCGGTATCAAGCAATGCTCCGCCTGCAAGGTCTGGTGCAAACAGTCTGCTGTTTGGATTGGGTTTGTTGCGGAAGGAAAAAGATGCTTCTATGTGTTCCAGGTCACCTATCTTTCCTTCATCAAGCCAGGTAAGTGCCTGTCTGACGGCGGGGTTAAAACACATCCATGTTGCTTCCATGTAGAACAGATTTTGTTTTTTAGCTTCTGCAATTACCTGCGTAAGTTGTGCTGAGTTTACTGCGGCCGGTTTTTCGCATACTACATGTTTTCCGTGACTGAGTGCTTTTAATGAAAGTTCAGCATGAAATGTGTGCGGACTTGCAATATACACTACATCAATTTCATCATCGTCAAACAGCTTTTCATACGAATCATACGAGCGTAAAAATTCGTATTGAGAAGCGAATTCTTTTGCGCGCTGACCGTCTCTTGAAGCGACTGCTCCTAAGATAATGTCACTGTCTGTATTTGAAAGAGACTGCAATGCCTTTGCTGCTTTGTGTGCAATTTTTCCGGGCGCTATAATGCCCCATCGTACCTGTTTCATAGTGCCTGCCTGAGTGAAAACTTTGCATAAATGCGAATTGTGTTTGTTATCTGAGTTGTGTCGGGAACTTCCGGGCTGTTAAACCATTCGTGTTTGAAATAGAACAGATCGCTTACGCCGAGACTTATGTTATTCCAGATTACATGTTCGTAGCGTGCCTGTGCATGTGCAATAAGCGTAAGACCGTCAAAGCGTGTGTCGTGCGAAGTATCCGGATATGCCCACAGAACCATTGTCTGAGCATCAAGTGCAAATGTTCCTGCAACAGGGTGTGTAAACTCTAAGCCTACGCGTGCTTCCGGACCGTTGCGATACGTGTACGGCGGCTGTACGGTAGGAATAGTTACCTGACTGTCGCTGTTTAGCTTAAAGTAAATGTCGGGAACTCCCATGAAAATATAATCTGCTTCAAGATTCCAGCGGAGTGCAGCGTCAGAAATGGTGTTCTGCTGTCTGAAAGCAAGTCCTGCTGAACCTGCCGAAAGACTTATGTTTTCTACATCAAAAATATCATAGTTGAATGTCAGACCCACGGTTGTCGGCTGCTGAGTCAGGTGTTCAAGCGAAAGAGCGTAAAGCGTTCCATCCATGAGCAGGCGGAAAAAGCGGTAGCGCGATGCAGTAAACACATCAAGCTGTACGCGAAACTGATCATACAGTTCCTGCGAATTGTGTCCGTAGGGATTATTGTAAATGACGTCAAATCCAAAGCCAACAAGAGGACCGTGAATTTCATTCTTATTGTTTTCTGCGGAACTGAACTGGAATGCGGTAGTGCTGAGTCCTCCGTATAAAAACCAGTCGTTGCGCCATGTTGTTCCTACAGGTCTTCGTGCCCTGTCCCCGGTAACCAGCTGTGTGATTGCATTTACGGGACTGATAATCCAGCTGAACAGCGGCAGAACATCGTATGCTTCAAAACTTAAGCGGTGCAGTATTTCTCCAATGACAGCTCCTGATGTGGTAGTGGTTATAAAATCGTTCATAGAAGGGGAGCCGACTTCCATGAATAGTTCCCACATAAGGGAGCCGGTTGCTGCAACGGCAAAACTTTCCAGCCAGTTAAGGTTGTTGCTTCGTGCAGAAGTAAAATACAGCGAACCGTGGTACGGGTGACCAATCTGATTCATAAAGAAGGTGTTGTTGTCCCATATCCAGCTTTTGTGCAGGTTAGCTTCCATTGTCTTAAGGTTGACTTTGGCCCAGTCTCTGTCAGCTACAATGACATTCCAGCCCATGACAAGCAGATTGTCGCAAATCATTTCTCCGGTTGCAAGAACTACCTGTCGTGCGCTTGCTTCGTGATGAAACAAAAGGGTAAGCGGATTCTGCAGGTCGTTGGGAACGGTGGTGACTTGCTCTGAGGTTTGCGCAGTAAGCGGTTGTGCGAAAAAAAGTGAAAGCAGGGCAATGGAAACAATCAGTGAGTGCTTCATGCTACCAGTATATCACGAAAAGCGATATGCGGTAAATACATAAACATTAAGTTAGCTAAGAGTTAATCTTAGATAAAGCGATATGTCCAGGCGCATGCTGTTAGCATGCTCTCCAGATTACTTCGTAATCTGGCACGCTGGTTCGCGTAAAAAAAAACCTCCCTGTTAAGGGAGGCTTTTGTTAGCTAAGAGTTAATCTTAGATAAAGCGATATGTCCAGCTAACAGGGAACTTCACGTAGTGGAGGTTGTTGGTTCCAACAGCCCATTCAACAACTACGCCAGCGTCGAATGTATTGCGTCCCAGCTTGTAAGTGATTGTGGGCTGGAATCCGAAGAATACAGTGTCAGCAGCATTTGCAGCGTTGGGTGTTGCAGGGTCAGCTGAGTAGTCTGAACACTTGTAGATTCCGTCGAAGTCAAATGCGCCAAACAGTTTTGCGCTTGCTTTGAGTGTGTCAGGAATGAACCAGTAACCGATCTTTGCACCGATGTACAGGTCTGCATACTGTGTAGACAGGCTGTTGTTTGCAATGTCGATGAATGCAGCAAGAACGTCGATACCAGTGTCGAACTTACCGTTGTCATATCCGAATGCACCGTTGATCAGCAGGCCGCCACCAATCTTTGCATTTTCGTTGTATTCCCAGTCGTCGCTGTATGACCAGTAGTCAAATCCCTGAGGACCGTTGTCAAGAGTTACACCGAAGTTGATGAACAGGTTGTTGTTGGGAGTGATGCTTGCATATACACCCATCTGGAGTCCTTCAAGACCAGCCAGCAGGTTCTTTGCAACAAAGCCCAGAGTGAATGCGTTGCCAAACTTGTAGTCAACACCCAGACCGAAGTCAAGTCTCAGCTTAGAAAGGTCAACACCGTCGTTTTCTTCAGCGTTGAGCCAGTTTGCTGCACCGTCCATAGCGATAGGAGCCATTGCAGAAATGCGCAGGTTGTCGTTGGGGCGGAGAACAAGAGCTACACCGTCAGTCAGGTTACCAGTTGCAACTGAACCAGTAACTGCCATGTTAGCACCAGGTGTAAACAGGCTGTTGTTGATGTCGATGCTTACGAAGTCGAACGGCCAGATTTCTACGAACCAGTCGATTCCTGCGAAGAACAGTGCAACGTCGTCGCGGTTCAGCGGGTACAGAGGATGATCTTTGTCTCCACTAATAGGAGCAGTTCCAATTGCTTTTGCAGCTGCAGTTGTCCAGAAGTTTTCTGCTCCAATCTGTCCAACAGCTACTTTCGGAGCCAGCTTGAACTTGAGGCGTTTTGCGTCATAGTCAACTACTACCTGCTCAACGATGTCGCCCATTTCTGCTGCATAGAGGTCAGCGTTTTCGGGGAAGATTGCGTCGCGGAGCTTCAGGATGTCTGAAGAAATTACGTTGCTGATGTGGAATGCATACGGATCGATGAAATCAGCTGCGCTCCAAACAGTCTGGGGTTTACCCTGCTTTACAACGTATGTGCTTTCCTTTGTTGTTTCAACAGGAACAGCAACATATGCTTCGTAAGTACGAGTTTCGGTGTATGTACCGGTCTCTACTTCTTCCATTTCTTCTGCGTATGCTACATCGGTAGATTCTTCATACTCTTCGACATACGTGGTTGTTGTTGTGGTTGTTGTTGTGGTGTTGCGCTGCTGAGCGAATGCACCTGCAGTTGCAAATGCAAGAGCTGCTGCTACTACAACAAGCTTCTTAGTCATCTTCATAACTACTCCTTGTGTACTTAATGCACACATTTTTTATGTTTACTAATAGAATAACAGTCTGTTTATATTTGGTCAAGTAAAATTTATCTATTTTGTCACTTTTGGAATGGAGCGGTGTTTTACTTGATTTTTGACGAGTTTTTCGCTTAAAAACAAAAAATCCGCCCCTTTCGAGACGGATTTAGCATAAGTTCTTCTATATTTAGTAGTGTGAGGGTTAAAGTGCCTGCTTCCATCCGGTATAGCTGTCGCATTCCAGTATTGCTTTTGCGTTTGCAATGCGTTCTGCCGTCGGGGATGCAACTCCGGTAAGCGGGTAGGGAATACCTAAGTCTTCGTACTTGTGTATGCCCAGTGTGTGGTAGGGAAGAATTTCTACGCGCTGAACATTGTGCAGTGTGCGGATAAAATCACGTGTCTGCGTTAAGTAGGTATCATCATCAGAAATGCCGGGAACCAGAACATGGCGAATCCAGATGGGCTTTTTTATTTCATCAAGATAGCGGAACATGTCTATGATGTTGTCGTTTTTGCTTCCGGTCAGCTCTACGTGCTGTTCGGGATCGATGTGCTTTATGTCCATCAGAAGAAGGTCTGTTACTTCCATCAGCTTCTGAAATTTTTCAAACCATTTTTCTTCACGCGTAAAAGGTGCCCCTGACGTGTCAATGCAGGTATTGATTCCTTCCTGTTTTGCGAGTGTCAGAAGTTCCGTCAAAAAATCAATCTGAAAAAGCGGTTCACCGCCACTTATGGTAATGCCTCCGGAAGTTCCCCAGTAACTGCGGCATGAAAGCGATTCCTGAATCAGATCTGCTGCTTCTTTTTTTTCGCCTCTGGTAATGTCCCAGGTGTCAGGGTTGTGGCAGAACTTACAGCGCAGCGGACAGCCGGATAAAAAAATGATGTAGCGGACTCCCGGTCCGTCAACGCTTCCAAAACTTTCGATTGAATGAATGTATCCTTGCATGAAAAAGAGTGTAGCACAAAAAACAGTTTTGTTCCATAAAAAAAAAGAGGAACCCTCTTACGAAGGCTCCTCTTGCTGTCAACTCCACAAACTAGCGGAACTTACAGGTAAGGTATGACGCGACCTCCTGTCGCCTGCTGGTTTACAGCTGTCCGTGACAGCCGCAAAATATACGTCCCTGTATATTTTGCTCTGTAAGTTTCTGCTGCGCATAAACTTGCGCATCATCTTAGGTAACAGACGACGCGCATCCATGCGCTAACTTACTTTACAGCTGTCCGTGGCAAGTTCTAGCGATTACGTCGTCCTGCTGTTCCTTGGTCAGGTTGATGAAGCGTACTGCGTAACCAGAAACACGAACGGTAAAGTTTGCATACTCGGGCTTTTCAGGGTGAGCCTGGCAGTCCTTGAGCTTTTCAACACCGAATACGTTTACGTTCAGGTGATGTGCGCCGCGGGTAAAGTATCCGTCCATTACGTTTACAAGGTTTGCAACGCGTTCTTCTTCGTTGTGACCCAGAGCGTCGGGGTTGATTGTCTGTGTGTTAGAGATACCGTCAAGCGCATACTCGTACGGAACCTTTGCAACAGAGTTGAGTGATTTTACGAGACCCTTTGTTTCTGCACCGTAAGAGGGGTTTGCTCCCGGGCTGAACGGTTCGTGAGCCTTGCGTCCGTTGGGCAGAGCACCAGTTGCCTTTCCGTATACAACGTTTGATGTAATGGTAAGGATAGAAGTGGTGGGTTCTGCATTGCGGTAGGTGTGATGCTTCTTGATCTTTCCGATGAAAGTCTTGAGCAGCCACTTTGCAATTTCGTCTGCACGGTCATCGTCCTGTCCGTAGCGGGGGAAGTCACCGGTAACTTCGAAGTCGTATGCCATGTTAGGAGCAAATACGCGCTTTCCTTTTTTGTCGGTGATGTCAATGTCGCGGCGCAGAACCTTAACTTTTGCATACTTGATAGCAGACAGAGAATCAACAACATGGCTGAAGCCTGCAATACCGGTTGCGAAAGTGCGGCGAACGTTGGTATCGATAAGAGCCATTTCTGCAGCTTCGTAGTAGTATTTGTCGTGCATGTAGTGGATTGCGTTGAGTGTATTTACATACAGGTCTGCAAGCCATTCCAGCATAACGTCGTACTTGCGCATAACTTCATCGTAATCAAGGTATTCTGAAGTGATAGGTGCAAGTTCCGGTCCAACCTGAGCACCAGGTGTCAGACCAGCTTCTTCGTCGCGTCCACCGTTGATGGCGTACAAGAGTGCCTTTGCCAGGTTAGCGCGTGCTCCGAAGAACTGCATTTCCTTACCAGTCTGTGTTGCAGAAACGCAGCAGCAGATAGAGTAGTCATCACCCCAAACTGGGCGCATAACATCGTCGTTTTCGTACTGGATAGAAGATGTATCAAT
>CACXCG010000035.1 GCA_902766125.1 uncultured Spirochaetaceae bacterium
AAAGTCGCAATGCTGACAGGGGGCCCCTTACCATTGCCGCAATCGGAAGCGAACGCGGATGGACAGACGAAGAACGCTCACTTCTGGAACAGCACAAGTACATTCGCTTAAGCATGGGTAGTCGCATACTCCGCACCGAAACCGCCGCCACCACTGCAGCAAGCCTTATCCTGGGAGCCGGCGGGTATTTGGGATAGAATTAAATACTATTCTGCGCTATACTGTCTTCGGGTGGATTATGGAAAACGAAAAAATCAAAGACATGCTGCTTGATATTCAGGACTCAGAACTGGAGTTTACGGTTGTTCAGTCTGGAAAAGAAAGCAAACGCGTTAACGGTCTGTACAAACCGGATACACGCGAAATCATCCTGCACAACAAAAATTTCAAAACAGACAACGAGATGGTATACACTGCGGTTCACGAATACACGCACCACCTTATAAACGAAGAACAGATTATAGAAAACGGCGGAAAAGATCCTCCAAATCAGCGGGTAAGTCACACCAACTATTTCTGGGCTAAATTTGCTTCCCTCATAGAAATTGCAGAAAAAAAAGGCTACTACAAAATCGACATTTCGGTTTCTCCCGAACTTGAATCGCTTACCAAAGAAATCCGCGAAAAATATATCATTCCCAACGGACAGCTGATGATTGGTTTTGGCAAAGCACTCATGAAAGCACACACTCTCTGCGAAGACTGCAACATCCGTTACGAAGATTACGTAGACCGCATACTGCAGCTTCCGCGCACTGCAGCACAGTCTGTTGCCCGCGTTGGTACTCTTCCCGATGAAGATGCAGAGCTGGGTTACGACAACATGAAAATCATTGCAGGAATTAAAAAGCCGGATGACCGGGCAAAAGCTCAGGATGCTTTCAAAAAAGGAAAGAGTCCCGACAGCGTTATTGCTCTCATGAAGAAAAAAGCAGAGAACACTGATCCCCGCGAAAAACTTGAAAAAGAACGGGCTCGTCTTACCAAAACCATAAACGAACTGACACAGCGCCTTGAATACGTGGAGGAAAGTCTTGCGCATCTGTAAAGCACTTGCAAAAACACTGACAATTGTTACGCTTGCATCAATTTCAGTCTGCACGGTGACAGCACAAAGTTCTATCTCTATGCCACAGATGCCTTCTGTTTCAATGCCGGACATGCCAACTATCTCTGTCGGAAACACAAGCACCGGAAAAACATCATCATCAGGTTCAACATCGTCAGGTTCTTCAGGAAGCAGTGCAAGTGTTACTGCAAAAGAATTACAGACACTCAGCCAGTTAGGTTCGCTTGACACGCTCAGTTCCATGCTGGGTCTTTCAAGCAGTTCAAGCTCTACACTCTCATCACTGTACGGAAGCACATACACAACTGACGGAACAACAAACGAATTACTAGTACAGATTCTGCAGGAACTGGAACGCTTACGCGAAGAAGGAACTGCATCAGCAGTTGCCATTGCAGCAGGAACAACCGGCGAAAGTGCAAGTGTCGGCGACAGTCACACCACAACCGGTTTAGGCGGCGGAGCAAATGTTACGCTCAATACAAACGGCAGCACAGAAAGCCAGACAACAGATTCAGCGAACACAAACACAACAACAGAAAGTTCTGCAAGTACCGGCACATCGAGCACCACTACACGCAGCACAACAAAACCACGTGTACTTCGTTTTTCTGTTAACGGATATAACGTCTTAAGCACGTGCACCAGCATGTACATTTCATCCCCCGAAACAGACGGAACCTTTTTAGTAAGCGGGGACAGACGCTACACCAGCGACGGAAAAATCAGAACAGAAACCTTCCACATTTTATTCCGTGCAAACGGTAAGCAGAACGGACTTGCTTCTTACGCAGCAGCATCACAGGTAAATCAGGATTATCTGAATCAGTATTCATTCTTATACCAGCTGGCACAAAAACAAAATCTGACGGCAACACGCACCGGAAACTTAGTAACGCTTCGCACCACAGATCCCAACTGGAAACTGGAACTTTTAATTGATTTAGGAACACAGGACGCACAATGACACCAAATAAAAAACTTCGCGACGGATGCACAAAACTTTCTCTTTCTTTATCAGAAGAACAATTTGTAAAACTGGAAACCTACATCGAAGAAATTCTTGCGTTCAACAAAACCTACAATCTGATGAAAGCAGATAGTGCAGATGAACTTGCAGTCAATCACATTCTGGACAGTCTTGCAGCACATGCTCACATTAAACAGTTGATTGAATCAAAACCAGAGGATGCAGTTGTTGCAGATATTGGTTCGGGCGGAGGCTGTCCCGGCATTCCGCTTGCAATTGCGTTTCCAAATACAAAATTTGTGCTGGTTGAACGCATGGAAAAACGCTGTGCCTTTCTGGAACGCATGGTAAAAAAACTTTCGCTTACAAATACAAAAGTTCAGTGCACTGCTGCTATTGATGTTGCACCAGAATCTTTTGATGTAGAAGTATTTCGTGCATTCCATCCGTTTGACAAAAAGATTGTACAGCTTCTGTTTAAGCTTTTAAAACCAAACGGAACTATTGCCGCATACAAAGCACGCTCAGAAAAAATCAGCGAAGAAATGCAGGCGGTAAGTCACCTTATTCCTTCGTACAAAAAAATTCCGCTCACCGTCCCCTTCTTAGAAGACCACGAGCGGAATCTTGTAGTGATTCACAAATAACTACTCTAACGATTTAAGGATTTTTGTAAGCTGCGGTTTTTCAACCAGGTCAATCGGACGGCCTTCGGTAAACTTACGGGCTTCATCAGTAAAGGTTCCGGCAGTAATACAGTAACCGCGGTCAGAGTTTATGTCTTTCATGTGACCATGGAAGTCGCGCAGATACAGCTCTCCGGTTGAACCATTTGTTCTAAAGAATCTGAACAACTGTGTATCTTCCCAGCGCGGATTTGAAACGAATGCAACAATATCAGTATAGACTGAACCCATGTTGATATCTTCTATCTTTACGCGAGATCCCTTACCGCACAGAGAAACAACTATCTTACGGCACAGTGCAATAAAATCTGTCTGACCTGCAACCAGATACACATTCAGGTTAGAGTTCTGACTCAATTCCTGATAGCGGGAAATAAGTGTATTAACATCTTTGTAGTTAGGGTTGATGTTGCGAATATTCTTCAGCACATCCAGTCCCTTCTGCATCTGATTGGTAGCAATGTAACACTGTGCAAGTTTGTACATACATTCCTGCTTGATTTCAGGCTCTGCATTTTTGTGACGGAGACAGATTTCAAAATCCTGAATTGCAGAAACATTATCGTTATTGCGCGAATGAACAGTTCCGGCAGCAAGAGAAGAACGTGCTCCATACACAGGATCTGCACGCAGGTGCATAAACACTTTCATTGCCTTGTCACCGTGACCCTCTGCCATCATTGCGTCAGCCATGCAGAACAAAATCTCTTTGTTTGAAGGATCATCATCAAGTGCACGCTTAAAACAGGGAAGACTGTCGCGATAGTGTTTAAGTTTGTAATAACTCTGAGCAAGATACATGTATACTTCGGGTGCATCGGGTTTTATGGCAACCGCTTTCTTAAAACACGGAACCGCTTTGTCAAACATATTGTTCAGGTAACAGGCAAGTCCCAGATTAAAGTTAACGTCGTAATCATGCGGATTACTCTTATAGGCAATAGGTAAGATGGCAATTGCTTCAGGATATTTTTTTAACTGAACTGCACAAATACCAGCTCTGAGCGTTACCTTAAAAATATCGATATCAGGATTAGCCGTTGCAAGTTTTGAAAGTTCATCATACACCGGATAGGCTTTTTCCCACAGGCGTGATGTATAATACACATCACCGATTGCAGTAAGTGCACCTGCATCATGCGGATCACGCGCAAGTTTTTTGTTTGCTTCACGCACAATCTGAGCCTGATTTTTTGCACTTCGCTGCGTATTAGCTTTTACACTCGACCCGCCTTTATTTTTGTGAGAGACAACGAGCATCAGCACGACAATCACAGAAAGAACAGCAACTATTGCTATCACAATCGGGAATATGTTATCCATTACGCTTTTCCTCAACAAATTGCGCTATACGCTCCAGCGCAGTTTTTATTTTATCAACTGAAGTTGCATAACAACAGCGGATATGTCCCTTACCTGCCTGACCAAATGCAGAACCAGGTACAACAGCGACATTGTGTTTCTGGAATAATTCTGTTGCAAAGGCATCATCATCCATTCCGGTACTGCTTATGTCGGGGAACATATAGAAGGCTCCTGTCGGTTCAGGAACAGAAAGTCCCATATCGCAGAAGGCCTTGTACATTAAGTTGCGTCTCTGCTGGTAACTGATGCGCATTTTTTCTACTTCATTCCAGCCGTGCTTTAATCCTTCAATTGCAGCATACTGACTCATGATAGGTGCACAAATGGTATTGTACTGATGCAGTTTTACAATCTGTGCCATAAGGTCTTCGGGAGCAGCAATCCAGCCGATACGCCAGCCGGTCATTGCAAAGCTTTTTGAAAATCCGTTAAGAATGATAGTATAATCTTTCATTCCTTCGTATGCACCGATAGAACTGTGTTTAAATCCGTCGTATACCAGTTCGCAGTAGATTTCATCGGCAATACACCAGATCTGATGTTTGCGCGCAACTTCTGCAATCTTTTTAAGTTCTTCTGCGGGAATCATGGTGCCCGTCGGGTTACTGGGAGAACAGAACATGATTGCCTTTGTCTTTGGTGTAATCAGTTTTTCAAACTGTTCTGCAGTGGGATAAAATCCGTTTGCGCTTGTATCAAGACGGACAATTTTTGCACCGGTTAAGTGAGCAAGCGGAACATAGTTTACATAGCAGGGTTCACACACAATCAGTTCATCATCAGGGTTAAGCACTGCACGCAGCACGGCATCAACACCTTCACTCGCACCAACCGTTACCAGAATTTCTTTTGCGGGGTTGTAATGCAAATCGTAGCGTTCCATATAGCGGGCAATTTCTTCACGCAGTTCAAGCAGACCCCAGTTACTGGTGTAAGAAGTCTGACCTTTTTCAAGATGATAAAATGCTTCTTCGCGCATGAGCCACGGAGTCGGAAAGTCGGGTTCACCTACAGAAAGAGAAATAACATCATCGTGTCCAATAAGCAGTTCAAAAAATTTACGGATGCCGCTTGGTGGAGTTTCTACCATTGCGCGGCTGAATCTGTCCTCACGCGTATTCATGCAATTACTCCTTCGCGGTTGTCAGGATTCTGTTCAACATACACGATGTCATTTTCTTTATATGTCTTCAGAATGAAATGCGTTTTAGTAGAGCGTACTCCCTGCAGTGTTGAAAGCTTGCGTGCAACAAAGAGTGCAACTTCCTGCAGCGTGTCGCCTTCAATAATCACTTTAAGATCGTAACCGCCGCTCATCAGATACAGACTCTTAACCTGGGGGAAGCGATAGATGCGGTCTGCAATACCGTCAAATCCGTGTTCGCGTTCAGGAGCAACCTGGATTTCGATTTCTGCACTGACTTTTTCTTTTGCAACTGCATCTTTTTCCGGGTTGATGATTGCAGCATACTTCATGATGACACCGTCTGCTTCAAGCTTAGCCATGATGGCTTTTACTTCTTCGGGAGTCTTTTTTGTCATTGCTGAAATATCTTCTACGGATAAGCGTGCATTGTCACGCAGTAAATTCAGTATTTCTTCTGATGCATCCATTTTGCATTCCTCCAGTTATACAATCACACCTTTTGTAGATGGAATCTGTCCCTGACGACGGGCGTCTATTTCTGTTGCACTGCGGATTGCACGGGCAGCAGCTTTAAACAAACCTTCCATTTTGTGATGATCACTTCTTCCGCGGATTGTATCAAGGTGCAGGTTACACTTTGCGCCGTTTACAAATCCCTGCCAGAAATCTTCAAAACAGTCTGTCTGAAAACTTGCTTCTTTTCCATCCTGTCCGATAGAAACTAACGGAACACCCGTAAGCTGAGCATTGCACACGCAGAATGGTCTGCCGCCAAAATCAACGCTTGCCTGCAAAAGACTTTCATCCATGGGGTAAATAAAGCAACCGCTTCTGAAAATGCCTGCACAGTCGCCCAAGGCTTTTGCAAAACACATTCCCAGAACAATACCGGTGTCTTCTATTAAGTGGTGCTGATCAACCTCAAGGTCACCTTTGAGACTGCCGGATAAATCAAACATTCCGTGCTTACAGAAAGAAGAAAGCATGTGACCAAAGAAACCGATGGGATTTTCTACGGAACACTTACCAGTTCCATCCAGATTGAGAGTCAGTTGTATCTGCGTTTCTGCAGTGTTACGTTCGATTGTTGCAATTCGTGCCATACGGTTAGCATACACCGAATAGCCAAAAGGTGCAAGAAGTCCCGGTTTTCCTATTTTTCGGTGTTAAGGGTAAGAATCATGCCCTCGGTGTGACCGGTAAAGCCCAGACTTTCGTACAGAGGACGGCCTGCTTCGGTTGCATCAAGGGTGATTTCGGTAACGCCGCGTAACAGAGCTTCATCTATGAGCAGCTTTATCATCTGACGGGCTATTCCCTGACGGCGATACTCTTCTTTTACGTATACATTCATCAGGTGTGCACGGATTCCCGTAGGATGCTTGAGTGTAGGCATAACTTCTATGTAAGAAAGTGAAGCACAGCCAATAAGCTTTCCGTCATCTTCTGCGACAACGGTGGTCTGATTTCCGTTCAAAAAGTAACCGCGGCTGAATTCCACCAGCACACTGTCAAACGGATAGTCAGAAGGCAGGTTGTTTACCTTACACAGCGTTTCCTTGCGGAGTGCAAGCAGCGATTCAATCTCTTCTACAATAGACCTGCGTACTGTTATCATATAGCTTACCGCACCACCTTGCGTAATTCGTATTCTACAATGTCAGTTGCACCCAGCGACTGAAGCTTGGGAAGCAGTACCGGAACATCGCTCTTTTTAACTGCAATTTTAATGGCATAGCCGTTACCGCCAAACAGCGGGCTTACGGTAGGACTACGCATAGAAGGCAGTCCCTTTACCAGAGCGTCAAATTTGTCTTCTGCAACATTCATTTCCAGCATGACACGAGAGCGGGCTGCAAGTACGGCTTCGAACAGCATCTTAAGCTCTTCAATCTTCTGTTTTTTTGCGGGATCTTTGAGCGCTTCTTTGCTTGCATACATGCGGGTTGAAGATTCCATGAGGGTATCAACAATCTTAAGGTGATTTGCATGCAGTGAAGAACCAGTACTGGTGTTATCAATCAGAATCTGAGCCATTGACTCTTCGTTATCCTGAACAAAACCTTCGCTTGTTCCCCAGGTGCGGAATACTGTTCCGTTAATTTTTTTATCTTTAAGCCACTGTGCGCTTAAGTTCTGATATTCGGTTGCAATGGTTACCGGCTTAGAGATGATTTTATTAAAGTCAAAGGTATCGGGAATTGCAGCAACAATGCGTACTCCGTCAAAACCTAAATCCATGATTTCTTCAAGTTTATCCTGTACACCGTTTTCGTATACCCAGTCTTTGCCGGAAAAACCGACATCTGCCTTGTCCTGTGCAAGAAGGTTGCTTACAATCTGCGGTTTTACAACCTGGAAGGCTAAATCCTGCTGATTGGTAATGGGGAAATATGTTCTGTCGGGAAGATTGATAGAAATTCCAACATCGTTCAGAAGTTCATACACTGATTCGTAAATACGGCCTTTGGCAAGTAAAATCTTTAACTTTTCCATGAGATCATAATACAAAATCTAAGGGGAAAAAACAAGACTCTGACCTTGCCGGCCAGAGTCTAAAAAAGGACAAAACAGAATGCTTAGTCTAATGCAGTCATGTCGGTAATGTCTTTTTCGTAATCGACACCTTCGACATCAAATCCGTTGATATTCAGGAAGTCGTGGCGGATTCCGGCAAGATCGGTAATTTCTGCAACATTTGCTTCGTTTACCTGAGCCATAATCTTATCTACTTCAGCCTGAACTTCGGGATCGAGTTCCCAGTCATCTATGCGGATTCTTCCTTCTTCGTCAACAGGAACTTTTTTGTCGGCAGTGTACAGACGTTCAGCAAACAGACGCTCCATCTGTTCAATACAGCCTTCGTGGGTTCCCTTAGCCTTCATAACCTTAAACAGAACACTCAGGTACAGGGTAATGATAGGAATAACTGAAGAAGAGCGGGTAATCAGGCCTTTGTTTACGCTGACATATGCTGCACCATGCAAACCTTCAAGATTCTTTGTGATGGTATGAGCACGGGCTTCAAGGTCTTTTTTAGCTGCCCCAATTGTTCCGTCGCGGTAAATAGGATGTGACAGTTTGGGTCCAATGTAAGAGTACGCAACGGTACGAACACCGTCAGCAAGAACACCTGCTTCTGAAAGCTGCTTCATCCAGCGTTCCCAGTCTTCCCCACCCATAACCTTTACGGTATTTGCAACGTCATCACCTTCTGCGGGTTTTGCGCTCATGGTAGACATTTTGCCGGTCATCATATCAAGAGATGCTCCGCCGTATTCTGCTCCAACGGGCTTAAGCACTGACTTATACATAACTTTGGTGTCGGGATCAGTACGTACAGGGCTTGCAAGACTGTATACGATTAAGTCAAACTTTTTGCCCCATGACTTTACTTCATCAATAACCTGAGTGCGCATTTCATCACTGTATGCGTCTCCGTTAAAGGTTACTGATTTAAGACCTGCAGCAGCTGCTTCGCGGTCAAACTCTTTGTTGTTGTACCAGCCGGGAGTACCTGCTTTTGATTCAGTTCCTACTTTTTCAAAGGAAACACCGATTGTTTCGGCACCATATTCAAAGGCTGCAGCAATGCGGCTTGCCAGTCCGTAACCGGTTGAACATCCCAGTACTAAAACAGTTTTGGGTGCGTATCCGCCTTCAGCAGCAGTTTTAACACCGCGTTTTGCCTTCTGTGCTTTTGCGTATGCAATCTGACGGGCAGTATCTTTTGCACATCCGACCGGATGCGAGTTAATGCAGATGTTACTGCGGATCATGGGTTTAATGACCATCGTATTCTCCTTGTTTTACTCCCCAATATTTCGTATGGTAGATTTTATGACACTTTTGCAAATTGTGTCAAGGAGGCGGAAGTTTTCCCGCTCTGTTTCGCTATCCCCCTTATCCGCCATCTTGATACGTAATCGAAGATTACTCTCTACTCTGTTCTGAAATGGCGGAAGATAATCCCCTTTTTTTGTTCTACATATAGCGACAGGGAGGTCGCTTTCTGCTATACTGACAGTATGAAACAAAGCGCTGATTATACCGTACTGTTTGCAGATGATTCTCTTGTTGCCCTTAACAAACGAAGCGGCATTCTGATTGCTCAGGACCGGTATGATCCCGAGGCACCACGGCTTGATGTTGCGGCAAAAGAAGAATTTGGCGAACTGTATGCGGTACACCGTCTGGATAAAGACACCAGCGGAGTTGTCATTTACGCACGCACACAGGAAGCACACAAAAACCTTTGCATGCAGTTTGAAAAGCGCGAAGTTCATAAGACATATCACTGTCTGGTAAACGGGCACCCCATGTGGCAGACGCTGCACGTAGACTTAAAACTCTTGCCCGACGGAGATGCACGCCACCGTACCGTTGTAAACAAACGTCAGGGAAAAATTTCTATAACTGATTTTACCAACTTAGGAAGCTGTGGTCCCTATACCTGGATAAAGGCAGAACCCAAAACAGGACGCACCCATCAGATTCGTGCACATCTTCAGGCAAACGGTCTGGGCATTGTATGCGATCCTTTGTATTCGGGTAACCAGAAGCCGGTTAAACTGAGCGACATAAAGCGTAGATACAACGGCGACACCTTTGAAGAACGACCGCTTCTGTCACGCCTTGCACTGCATGCGTATCAGTTAGAGATTACACATCCGGTTACCGGCGAACGCGTTACGTTTACCGCCCCCTATCCCAAAGACATGGAAGCAGTCCGCAAACAGCTTGCAAAAATCTTTAAGGTAGACCCGCTTGCATGAAAAAAAAGCACCTGTGTCTTTCGGCAGTACTGACTTTCGCACTCACGACAGCAGCAGCGGCACTAACCCCTTCTTTTACTGTTGAACCGCAGATTTCCGTTCACATAGGGCACTGGGGAGAACACCTGTATGTAAACGATACGACGGTAGAAAATCCGCAGAAAAGTTATTTAAACTGGGAATTTCATCCGATGTGGATGGCAGGCATTCACGGTAACGTTTCGTTTTCCCGTTTTTTTTTAGCCGCACAGTTTAACGCAGGACTTCCGGTAACAATCGGTTACATGCAGGACAGCGACTGGTTTGATTTAACAAACGTAAAGCAGAGTTTTTCTGAAGGCATCAATAATCTTCAGGAAGCATGGTACACCGACGCACTGTTGGGCTATGAGTTTTTTCCTGCTGAATGGCTCTCGCTTGCACCGATTGCAGGCTTTTCCTATCACTTTGTAAAAATGACTTCACCGGAAGGCGCAACCGGATACACAGATCCAAATCCTGACGACGGCATTATTGTTCCCTACGATTCAGAAGGTGCATATCTTGCAACAACGGCACAAATCGATTACTGGAGGGAAACCATACAGCTGCATCTGGGAGTTCAGGCGAAGTTTTTTATAACAAACTGGTTTACCGTTAACACAAAACTTGCTGTCGCTCCGGTAACAAACATACTTTCGGTTGACCATCACTACAACCACAGCTATGGATTTTATATAGATAAACCCTTCGGATTTTTTCATGCATTTTTTACAGAAGCAGATGCACAGTTTCGTTTACACGAACACATTGTCCTTACTGCCGGCGTAAAACTGAACATGCTCTTTGTCATTACCGGAGATACATACATTTCAAATAAACAGGGATACTTGGGAACAAAACAATCAAACTATCATGCGGGTGCATCAGAAACTGACTGTACCATCAGGATTGGTCTTGCATTTACTTTTTAAGGAGGAACAACATGAAACGCATCATTACCATAAGCAGGGAATTTGCAAGCGGAGGACGCTTTATAGGACAGGCAGTTGCCAAGGAATTAGGCATTGCATTTTACGACAAAGAAATCATTGACCTTTCTGCAGAACAGTCAGGACTTTCTGCCGATTACATTTCTAAAACAGAACAGACTCTTACTTCCGGCTGGATTTACAGTCTGATAGTAGGCTCAGCCTACAGCGCAACCAGTTCTGTTTCAGCACCGTCAGAAAGCCGTCTTGGTATGCTGCCGCTCGCAGACCAGGTATTCAATGCTCAGCGAAAAGTTATTATTGATCTTGCCCAGAAAAATCCCTGTGTCATTGTCGGCCGCTGTGCAGATTACATCTTAAAGCATTCCGAAGAAATAAATCAGCAGGATGTACTGAATGTTTTTGTGTATGCACCCTTAGCAGACAGAGTTTCTCTTGCAGTAAAAGAATTTAATTTTGATCCGGCAAGTGCAGAAAAACAGGTAAAGCAGATAGACAAACGCCGAGCAAATCACTACAACACATTCACTGAACGCACCTGGGGAAACCGCACGCACTACGACATACTGATTAACAGTTCGCTTTTAGGCCTGGAAGAATCCGCACACTTAATTGCACAGCTTGCTCAAAAATCATAACACTACAAAAGCCGCAGACGAACCGTATGAATCCTTCGCGCAAACTGTTCTTCTATAATAAAGACGGCACCACTGTCTTTCTGTTTATACGCAGCACCTATTGAAGGCAGTTCGCCAAAGCGTTCTAACAGCCAGCCGCCCAGCGTATCTGATTCTTCGCTGTACAAATCCAGAGCAAACACATCGTTTACATCATCAAGCAGCATGTCGCCCGGCACAAGAAATTCTTTTGCACCCACAAGCGTAACCCGCTCTTCTGCAGGAATATCACCGCCGGAATACCGGTTAGTCATTCTTCCAAACACCGCATACAGAATATCATCTGTGGTAACAATGCCGGAAATGTCTCCGTACTCATTGACGGTTACGGCAAACACATCGTTTTCTTTTTTAAACTGCTGCAGTAAATCAAACGCACCCATTACATCGGGAACAAACAGCGGCTCTTTCATACAGATGCGCACAAAGTCAGGACTTGAAGTAATTGCCGAAGAAGCAAACAAAAGTGACTTGTAGTGAAGCACCCCGACAATTGCATCCTGCTGTTCGTCGTACACCGCAAGACGCGTATGCCGGGAAAGCGTAAACTTTCGCACTGCAGAATCAAAACTGTCATCAACATTTACATACGACATCAAAGAACGCGGACACATGATATCGTACACATGCAGATCAGAAAATTCAAAAATGCGGTCAAGCATCATCTTTTCACTTTCTTCAAGCGTGCCTTCACTTTTTCCAATTGCAATCAGTGTCTTAAGTTCATCTTCTGTTACCAGTGGAGTTTTTGTTTTCCAGATTTTAGATTCAATCCAGATAATAAAATTTGTAAACGCTTCAAAAATTGCATTTATGGGATAGAACACTTTCTGCAGAATTATAATAGGACCTGCTGCATGCTGTGCAAGTTCAACAGGTTTTACGGCTGCAAGTGTCTTGGGGATTATTTCACTGAACATAATGGTAAGCATTGCAACAACTGCTGTTGAATACGAAATGTATGCTGAACCAAACACATTTACCGTGTATGCTGTTGCAAGCGACGAGATGAGTGTTGTAACAAAATTTGTTCCAATCAGAACGCACGCAATCAGACTTTCCAGACGGTCACGCAGCAGTGCAATTTTTTCTGCATTGTACACATGTTCTTTTAAAAGCTGACGGACTTTTATTTTTGAAATAGAAGTAAACGCTGTTTCCGAAGATGCAAAGAACGCACCAAAGAAAAGCAATACCGCAATCGCTAACAGAGGAAGTGCATACGTTACAAAATTGGAAAAAAACTGTTCAAGACTCACGGATTTCCACCTTTGCAACACGATTTTCATCCATCTGCTTTACGGTAAAAATACAACCGTTATCTGCAACCGCTTCTCCCTCACGGGGAATATGTCCTAACAGTTCGCACACGTAACCGCCGACTGTTTCAGAAAACTCAGATTCAATGTGTAAGCCAAACCGATCGTTTATTTCTGTAAGACGAGTAAGTCCGCTTACCTGTCCGTCAGCATCTGCTTCGGGATTTGACATACCGCGCACCACTGGCTTTTTTACATCCGATGAACCAAAGATTTCGCGTGCAATATGTTCGCTGGTAAGAAGGCCTTCTGTTCCCGAATATTCATCTATGACGATTGCCATACTCTGATGATTTTCTTTGAGAACCCGCTGAATGTCAGACATCTTTTTTGTTTCAAGCACAAAGATGGGAGGCTTCATTACCGACTGCAGAGAAAAATCCTGCTCTGAATTTTTGTAGACTAAAAGATCACGCACATAAATAATTCCGACAATATCATCAATGTCTTTTCTGTATACCGGAAAGCGAGACATTCTGAATCGCTGTGCATGTTCAATGATATCTTTATAGCGGAATGTGTCAGGAATGGCGATTATTTTTTTGCGCGGAATCATAACATTCTTTGCCGCAAGGTCAGTAAACAAAAATACACGGCGCATCATGTTCTTTTCACCGGTTTCAAGTACACCGGATTCTGCACCCACATCAATAAATGTTTTGATTTCTTCTTCGGTAAACGAAACTGTCTTTTTCTTTGTACTGACGCCAAACAGTTTTAACACTAAGCGTGAAAATCCAGTAAGCACAAATACAATGGGCGCAAGAATTACTTCAAGCACAGAAACCAGACCGCTAAAGGCAAATGCAATCGGTTCGGGATGACGGGTCGCAATAGTTTTAGGAGAGATTTCACCAAAGACAAGAAGAAGCAGTGTTGCCACAAAAGTTGCAATACCGACACCTGCATTGCCAAACAGTTTGAGTGCAACATATGTAAGCAAAGAAGAAATTGCAATATTGACGATATTGTTTCCGACAAGCAGTGTATTGATAAGACGCTCTTTGTCGTTTAAAAGCCGCCACACCCGCATGGCACGTTTGTCTTTCTGATTGCGCAAAAAACGCACACGCAGTTTATTCAGCGAAAGAAATGCACTTTCTGTCGCCGAAAAAATAAGCGAAAGAACAATGAGAAAGCCAGCTGTACAGAGTGGCAGCGTTATCATCTATTGCTGTGTATACTCCGCCTTAACCTGCTTAATATTTTCGATTACTTCAAGAATCTGTACAGCAAGGTCAGAGTTCGTATCCTGCTGATATGATTTATCAAGCAGTTCCAGCATTTTATCAAAATCAGGTTCGGGACTCATGGCAAGAATGTATGCTGCCATGTAATACGCATTCTGTTTTTCAAGTGCAGAAAGATGTCCGGTTTCACAGACTGATTCAAATTCTTTTGATGCAGAAACAACATCACCCATGTACATTGCATACTGCATTGCTTTTTCGTTTGCCAGTTCGTATTCATACTTACCGGTTAGACCAGTTTCGTTATTGGGATCAAGTGCAACAACTTCCTGAGCATAAGATGCAAGCGGATTGCGCAGTTCGGGACTGGTTGCCTGATACAGATTGTCGATAGCGCGAACACGATCAAGTCCTTCTGACTTATCAATCTGTGCAATCAGGTCGCTCAACAGTTCCTGTTCTTCTTCTGTTTCTTCAATACGTGCAAGTACAGACTGAGGTGTTTCTTCTTCTGCTTCTTCATCAAGCACTACGCTTGAAAAACTCTGCAGGTCAATCTGAGAAAGTGCAAGTCCGTTAGGACTTACGACATACAGTGACGGATATGCAGAAAGATTAAAACGCTGTGCAAGATCTTCGCGTTCTACATACAGCTGTTCTATACGCTCTGCTTCTGCTTTTTCTTCTTCAGTAGCATCTTCTGCAACATTCACTTTTTCATATTCAGTCTGAGAAAAATCAATGTTAACCAGAACATATTTTTTCTGAGCAACACCATAGAATGCTTTCTGATTAAACACATTATCTTTGAGCTGCTGGCTGGTTCCGTCCCAGTCATCACCACTAAACAAAAGCAGCATGTTCTTTTTACTTTTCTGTGCCTGTTCCTGAGCGACGGTGTAATCGGTAAGCCATGCAGATTTATTTTTGCTGCAACCTGCACATACAGTTACTGCAAGCAACAGTACTGCGGCAATTTTTACAAAACGTTTCATATCTTTCTTTCCTTATGCAAAATAATTTACGCCTGCACGGAACAAATTCTGGCAGGAACTTTCTGTATCCTGATTTACTGCAAGGTGAGCAATGTTCTTTATAAGATCAACGCTTGCACCCATTGCATCAGTACCAACGGTACGTTCACTGTGTCCCATCTTACCCAGAACGCGCCCATCCGGAGAAGTAATGCCTTCTATTGCATACGAAGAACCGTTAGGATTGTCCGGCTCAGTTATTGCAGGAACTCCGTCTTCGCCAACGTACTGCGTATACACCTGACCGTTTTCAAACAGCGTGCGTGCAGTCTGTTCGTCACACACAAAGCGTCCTTCACCATGACTTATGGGTACCAGATGTATCTTATTTTGCAGAACTGATTCATCGAGTGCCCAGGGACTTGCTGCACTTACCATGCGGGTTCGTACAACGCGGCTGATGTGCCGTCCGATTTTGTTATACGTAAGCGTAGGCATTGTATCTGTCATATCACGGAATTCTCCGTACATGGCAAGACCTGTTTTAACCAGTGCCTGGAATCCGTTACAGATACCCAGCGTAAGTCCGTCGCGTTTTTTCAGCAGTTTCATAATGCTGTCTGCAACACGCGGAGAACGAAGAACGTTTGCAATAAATTTTGCAGAACCATCGGGTTCATCACCTGCACTAAAGCCACCTGCAAGCGCAAGAATCTGTGCTTTTGAAATTTCTTTTTCAAGGGCAGCAAGAGAATCTGCAAGCTGATCGGGTGTACGGTTTGCAATAACAAGAAGCTGTGTACGGGCTCCTGCTAAGTTGAATGCACGTGCCATATCGTATTCACAGTTTGTTCCCGGAAAGACAGGAATAATAACACGCGGCTTAGCTTTTGACTTGTCGCTGACCGTAAAGGTTTTGCGTGCCTTTTCAAGTGAGACGTGTGTGTTAAGCGCCCAGTCGGGTAATGCGCTCTGCGGCTGATCACCGCTTACCGGCGGAAATACGACAGAAAGTTTTTTCTCCCATGCCTGTTCAATTTCCGAAAGCGGAACAGAAACTTCTTTTCCGTCAGCATGAACGATAATGGCAGCCTTTGCTTCTGTTGTACCGATAAGACGAATTGTTCCGTCGGGAACTTTTGACGCAAAGTCTTCGGTAAGGTCGATATCGGTTTCAACAATGATGCCGGTTCCGAATGTAAACCATCCGTCTGAAGAAATATCTGCTTCGCATTTTGCATCGGTAAAGCCAATGCGGTTACCCATTGCCATTTTGCTTACTGCTTCTGCAATACCGCCTGCTAAAACCGGATACATAGCACTGATTTTTCCAGCCTTATTTTTTTCGTACAGGAAAGAAGCAAGATGTGCAAACGAACTGAAATCAGGAGAAAGATCTTCTCTTATTTTGATTCCTACTTCGTATACGCTGCTTCCTGCTTTTTTGAAAGAACCGCTGGTTACGTTTTTAACATCATCAGTGGTAACGGCAAAGCTTACCAGTGTGTTGGGAACATTCAGATGTTCAAACGTTCCGCTCATACTGTCTTTTCCGCCAATACTTGCACAACCGCTTGCCTTCTGTGCATCCAGTGCTCCCAGTAAAGCGGCTGCGGGCTTACCCCAGCTTTCTTTATCTACTGCGCGTCCAAAGAATTCCTGGAAACTCAGACGGCAGGTTGCGGGATTACCGCCCATACACAAGATCTTTGCAAGTGAAGAAAGTACTGCATACTGAGCACCATGCCACGGACTCCATTCGCTTACGCGCGGATCATAGCCAAAACTCATAAGGCTGACGGTACGGGTTTCGCGGGGAGACAGCACCGGAATCTTTGCAGCCATACCTGCTTCAGGAGTGCACTGATACTTTCCGCCGTACGGCATAAGCACAGAACTTGATCCAATAGAACCGTCAAAGCGTTCACCCAGTCCGCGCTGAGAACAGCAGGCAAGGTCTGACATATTGGTAAGCCATGCATTTTTAATGTCGCCCGCTTTAAGCGCTTCACTTACAGAGTCAAGCGGTTTGCACAGCGGAGATTCACTCTGCACTGCGGGAGCCGGAAGCACTGCATCTGCTTCATGCGGAGCACCTGCGGTATCGATAAAGCTGCGGTCAATATCAACAATTGTCTTTCCGCGCCAGTTCATGACCATGCGGTCGGTGTCGGTAACGGTTGCAACAACAACTGCATTCAGGTTTTCTTTTGCAGCAGCTTCTATAAATTTCTTTACATGCTTTTTGCGTACGACAACTGCCATGCGTTCCTGACTTTCGCTTATGGCAAGTTCTGTTCCGTCAAGACCTTCATATTTTTTGGGAACTGCATCAAGGTTAATGTCCAGTCCCGGAGCAAGTTCTCCAACGGCAACAGAAACACCACCTGCACCAAAGTCATTACAGCGGCGAATCATAAGACAGACATCTTTGTTGCGGAACAAACGCTGAATCTTACGCTCTTCTACGGCATTACCTTTCTGAACTTCTGCAGCGGCAGTCGTAACAGATTTTTCGGTATGCACTTTACTTGAACCGGTAGCACCACCAATTCCGTCGCGGCCAGTTCCTCCGCCTAAAAGAATAATGATGTCTCCTGCTTCGGGAGTTTCACGCAAAACTAAATCAACAGGGGCAGCAGCAATTACTGCACCCAGTTCCATGCGCTTTGCAACATAACCGGGGTGATACACTTCATGAACCTGTCCGGTCGTAAGTCCTATCTGGTTTCCGTATGAAGAAAATCCCTGGGCTGCTTCACGGGTCAGCTTCATCTGAGGAAGTTTTCCGGGTAAGGTTTTGTCCAGCGGAACAGTCGGGTCAGCGGCACCGGTTACGCGTAACGCCTGATATACCCAGCTGCGGGCAGAAAGCGGGTCACGGATTGCACCACCAATACAGGTTGCAGCACCACCAAAGGGTTCTATTTCGGTAGGATGATTGTGTGTTTCGTTTTTAAACTCTAACAGCCAGCGTTCAGTCTGTTCTTTACCAGGCTCAAGTTTTTTTCCGTCAGCGGTTGTTGTATATTTTACATCTATATAGATAGAACAGGCGTTGTTTTCTTCGCTTACTTCAAGATCTTCCAGCTTACCGTGCTTACGCAGATACTTTGCACCAATGACAGCCATATCCATAAGGGTAACGGGTTTGTCTGTGCGTTCTGCATACAGTTCGGTACGCATATCGGTATAACTCTGATATGATGAACGGAACAAGTCTGCATACGGTCCGTCGGGAATCTGAATATCACGAAGGATAGTGTTGAATGTGGTGTGGCGGCAGTGATCTGACCAGTAGGTATCAAGCACACGGATTTCGGTGATGGTGGGATCGCGGTGTTTAGACGCAAAGTAATCTTGCATCCATTTAACATCCAGTGCATCCATGGCAAGGCCAAGTTTTGTGCGCAGCGCTTCACGGCCTGCTTCATCAAGACTGATAAAACCTTCAACGGTTGCAATGTCGCCCGGTTCGGTAACGGACATTTTTAACGTATCAGGTTTTTCTGCAGCGGCAAGACGGCTGTCTACCGGGTTAATCAGATAGTGCTGAATTTTTTCTACGTCGCTTGCTGACACAGCTCCGGTAAGCAGTACAATTTTTGCACAGCGTACACGCGGAGGTTCAGTTCCTACGGTAACGGTATTTTTCAAACCTTCACGCAGCAGCGAAAGACACTGTTCTGCACTGTCGGCACGCTGATCATACTGTCCGGGAAGATACTCCCAGATAATCTGTGTGGCACCGGAAGGAATGTCGAGCGATTCGTACGTAACCACATCTGACTGCGGTTCAGAAAAAATGCGTGTTGCACTGGCCTTTGCTACTGCCTCACTGACATTTTCTACATCGTAACGGTTAAGATAACGGACACCTGTTACAGAGCCGATTCCCAAAAAACTGGTGATTTCGCTAAAAATGCGCTTAGCCTCGTTGTCAAAACCAGGCTTTCTTTCTACATAAAGACGGAACATGATGAGAACAAGTATAGATTAAATGGGCTCTTTTTACAAGAACACTAGCCGTTAGAGAGGATGTCTTTGACGGCGACTTCCAACTGGTCGTACATGGTCAAAAAGTCCATGTGATTCTGCTGGGCAAAGGTTGCGTCTCCGTCGCAGGAACGTTCCATCTGGAGTGCAAGTTCTGCAAATTCGAGGCAGCCTACCAGTTTGCTGTTTGATTTAAGGGCATGTGCCAGGATTCCGTAATCTTTCCAGTTTTCTGCTTCGTAGAACTGTTCCAGTTTGGGACGATTGGTCTGTTTTTCTTCAACAAAAAGCGAAAGAACACTGTGATAGACATCCTTTGTTCCACCGCATAATTCCATACCAGACTGCTGATTAACTGTAACCATAGTTTCTTCCTCCTGGGGCAACTCTTCGAGCTCCGGTTCTTCGGGGGCCTGAGCATTTACACAACCCTGTAAGTGCTGAGGAATGTTTTTAAACAATACCGTTTTAAAGCGTTTACTGTCAATGGGCTTAGAAATATAGTCCGTAAAGCCGACTGCCAGATACTGTTCTTTCATACCTGACATTGCGTTTGCCGTAAACACAACGACAGGAACACCCTTATTCAAATTACCATGTAAATCACGCATTTTACTGAAGGTCTCAAGACCGTCCATTTCGGGCATCATGTGGTCAAGGAAGATAATGTCGTAACGGTTCTTTGTAATAAGATCGAGACATTCCTTACCGCTTTCGCAGGTGGTTATCTGTACCAGCGTATCTTTCAAAAGACCCTTTGCAACCATCAGGTTAACACGGTTATCATCTACGATAAGCACTTTTGCGCCGGGGGCAACCATCTGTTCGGGAGCAACTTCATCCTTCTGCTTTTTCTCTGCGGCCTTTTTGCGTGCTTCGCCAATAGATTCCAGAGACTTAATTTCCTGCGGAAGATAGACGGTAAACGTAGAGCCTTTTCCGTATTCACTCTGAACTTTGACTTCGCCGCCCATAAGTTCAAGCAGCTGACGTACAATCGAAAGTCCAAGCCCCGCACCTTCTACCGAGTGATGCCGTACTTCATCCAGTCGTTCAAAACTCTGGAACAGGTGAACAAGGTCTTCCTGCTTGATACCTACGCCCGAATCTTCAATGGCAATCCTGAGCATAACCATTTCGCCGCGGGGAACACCGGTTACCGAAAGCTGTACATAACCCTTTTCCGTGTACTTGATGGCATTATTAAGCAGGTTAAGCATGATCTGACGGACACGCATTTCATCGCCCACAAGGAAGTTGGGAAGCGTTTCATCAATCTTAGTACGGAACTCAAGTTCTTTCTGGTCAGCACGGACAATCATCAGCTGGTTAACATCTTCAATCAATTCGCCAAACTGATACGGTTCATTTACAAACTCAAGACGGCCGGTTTCAATCTTTGAAAAGTCAAGAATATCGTTAATGATGGAAAGCAGTGTTTTTCCTGCGTTCTGAATGGTATGTGCGTATTCGTCGATTTCTGCTTTGTCGTTGGACTTTAATATCATTTCGTCCAGACCAAGCACCGCATTCAACGGAGTACGGATTTCGTGGCTCATGTTTGCAAAGAAGGTGTTTTTTGCAAGAGATGCTTCGATTGCTTTCTGTTCTGCAGACTGCAGTTCCTTTGTCATTGAAACAAGGCGCTGGGCATCGTAGTTTTCCATTGACAGATACCACAGATACATTGCAAGCGAAACGCCAAAAACAACAAGACGAATCTTTGCATACAAAAGCGGCTGGAACGACATGGCAAGGGCTGCGATGAGAATTGATGCAATCATGGTGACAATAACGCGCGATTCAAGACGGCGAATGTCATAGATGAAAACCACAAACGCATACACCAGAAGGAAGAACGGAACTCCGTATCCAACCCACAGGTACACAGGGCCATGCACAAAAGTATCGGTGGCTGTATCGTATCCGACAATCCAGTAAGTCCAGATGTTGCAGATACAGAAAATTATGTATAAGCCGTAAATAACACAGTTTATACGGTTCATTACGGTACGAAATCTGATATTTGTTTTGAGGAATGAATCCAGGTACCAGATAAAGGCAAATGCAACACCTGTAGAACCGACATAGCTGAACGAGTTGACAGCAAGTTTTAAGAACACATTGAACGGTGTATTCTCAAGTGCGGCCATGGCAGGCCATACAACTTCCAGGAAAGAAGAAACGGTTACGACAAGTGCAAATCCGTGGAAACGTCTGCTTTGAAAACTTGCGTTATATTTTACAAATACGAAAATACACAGCAGCACATCGTAAACAAGAGAGACGAGACCAATGTAATTGTTCGGGTTCGAAAGTAATGCACGAAATACTGTTGCCATAACAGAACTATTATATCACAAAATTGGTTTTCAACAACAAAAATTTATGATATAGTAGACTTATGGTTCAGTATAAAATACAGGATAAAACCGTCACGTTTTTATGTCCCAAAGAAGCACTTCCTGAAGGACTGCAGGTACAGTGTGTGGGTTTACGCGGAACCTTTACCGCATGGCAGACAGACTGGCGCTTTATGCTTAAGGCAGATGCACAGGGCAACTGGTCGCTTACCGTTCTGCTGAGCCAGGTACGCATTCCGGGGAATTCAGGACTTCCTGAGTTTGTGCTGTACGCAGAAGACAATACCGGCAGCAAACACTTTTTACCGCCCGATGAACGCGAAGGCTATCATTTTCTGGGAAACACCGTCATCATGCTGGACGACACGCTCAGTCCAAAGCAGATAGCACAGAATGAACATCTGGCGCTTACCATTCGTCCCCTTGCTGACTACAACTTAAAAGACGACGCAGACTGTCACACGCTGGCCAACATGCGCAGGGTGCCGGGTACCACGCAGTTATGGCGGGGATACCATCCGTACAAAAAGTCACGCCCCCAGCTGGATACCGAAGATGCACGCCTTGCAATGGTAAACCGCCTTTTGGAAACCCACGGAATTCAGTCAGTCATAACCCTGAGCGGAGACGAAGCGTGCGACATGGGCTTAGGAGAAGGACTTTCGCCGTACCTGCAGCGTATCCGCAGTCAGTGGAACCAGATGATAACCGACACTTCGTACGAAACCGTCTATTTCTGCTCAGACAGCACGGAATTTGCAAAGCTGATTGCGTCAATCATTCAGTTTATAAACACCCGCCCCGCACCGTACTACATTCACTGCCGCCTGGGCTCTGACCGTACGGGGACAACCAGTGCCGTTCTTGCAGCCTTATGCGGTGCCTCCTGGGCCGAAATTGCCGCCGATTATCAGAAAACCTGCAGAATGGGTATACAGGAGTTTAGGGATAGCCGTCTGTTAGCGTACTGTTTTAACACCATGCTGCACGGAAAAGACTACGGAAACGACTTACAGAAGGCAGTAACCACGCATTTTATTGATTCTGGAGTGCTTACCGAGCGGGAAATACAGCAGGCGGTCTTACGGCTGAAAAAAAATTAAATTTTTTTGACACCAAAAAATCCCGTTCAGCGTTGAAAAATAAGCATTTCCACAAATTTATCCACAGGATTCCCACCGTTTTTGTTACTTGACTTTAGCCCCCACACATAGTAGACTGTCCACGAAATTAGCGCTATATATAGCGTTTTTTTTAACCGATAATAAAAACATACGATGTACATATCTTGTTGTAACGTATAAAAAAAGGTATGGGGATGGGACAGTATGAAAATCATCAAGCGCAGCGGTGAAGAAGTAACATTCGACCGCAACAAAATCTACGTGGCTATTTCAAAAGCAAACGAGCGCGTAGAAGACAAGCTTAAGTTGACCGATGCAAAGATCAACTCTATCGTCGATGACATTGAAATTCAGTGTCACCGCGAAGACCATGCGCTTAACGTTGAAGAAATTCAGGACCTGGTTGAAACCGGCATCATGGAACACGGAGCACATCAGGTTGCAAAGCTGTACATTACCTACCGCTACGAACACGAACTCAAACGCCGCAAGAATACCACCGACGCACAGATTCTGAGCCTTCTTGAAGAAAACAACGAAGAAGTAAAGCAGGAAAACTCAAACAAGAACCCCACCGTTGTATCTGTTCAGCGTGACTACATGGCAGGAGAAGTTAGCAAGGATATCACCAAGCGCTTTTTACTTGACCCAGAGATTGCAGAGGCTCATGAAGAAGGTCTTATTCACTTCCACGATGCAGACTATTTTGCCCAGCACATGCACAACTGCGACCTGGTTAACCTTGAAGACATGCTACAGAACGGAACCGTTATCAGCGGAACAAAAATTGACCGTCCCCACTCTTTCTCTACTGCCTGTAACATTGCAACTCAGATCATTGCACAGGTTGCTTCCTGCCAGTACGGCGGACAGAGCATTTCGTTAGCTCACCTGGCACCGTTTGTTGACGTAAGCCGCCAGAAAATCCGCAAGGAACTGCGCGAAACCATTGCAGCAACAGGACTTGAAGTAAACGAAAAACAGTTTGAATACATGGTCAACAATCAGCTGCACAACGAAATTACCCGTGGTGTTCAGACCATTCAGTATCAGGTGATTACGCTTATGACCACTAACGGTCAGGCTCCGTTTGTTACCGTATTCATGTATCTTAACGAAGCAAAGAACGAACAGGAAAAAGCAGACCTTGCCCTCATCATTGAAGAAGTGCTCAAACAGCGCTATCAGGGTGTTAAAAACGAAAAGGGTGCATGGATTACACCTGCCTTCCCCAAACTCATCTACGTTCTTGAAGAAGACAATGTAAACCCCGGTTCAACCTACTACAACCTGACCGAACTTGCCGCAAAATGTACCGCACGCCGCATGGTGCCCGACTACATCAGCGAAAAGAAAATGCTGGAATTAAAAGTTGACAAAAACGGTAACGGAAACTGCTACCCCTGCATGGGATGCCGCTCTTTCTTAACACCGTATGTTAATCCCGAAACAGGTAAGGCTCAGTACTACGGCCGCTTTAATCAGGGTGTCGTAACCATTAACCTGGTAGATGTTGCCTGCTCTTCTTACGGAGACAAAGACCGCTTCTGGCAGATTTTAGACGAACGCCTTGAACTGTGTCACCGCGCATTACGCATCAGACACGAACGCCTTCTGGGAACAAAAAGCGATGCAGCACCAATTCTGTGGCAGAACGGAGCACTTGCACGTCTTGAAAAAGGTGAAGTAATAGACAAACTCTTATACGGCGGATATTCAACCATCAGCTTAGGATACGCTGGTCTGTGTGAATGTACACGCTATATGACCGGAAAGAGCCACACTGATCCCGAAGCAACACCGTTTGCCTTAGACGTCATGAAAAAGCTTAACGAAGCCTGTACCCGCTGGAAGAAAGCAGAAAACATTGACTACTCTATCTACGGAACACCGCTCGAAAGCACCACCTACAAGTTTGCAAAATGCCTTAAAAAGCGTTTCGGTGTTATTCCCGGCGTAACTGACCGCAACTACATTACCAACAGCTACCACGTACACGTAACTGAACAGATTGACGCATTCTCAAAGCTTACGTTTGAGTCTCAGTTCCAGGAACTGTCACCCGGCGGAGCAGTAAGTTATGTAGAAGTTCCCAACATGCAGAACAACATTCCTGCAGTTATGGCATTACTCAAGCATATCTACGAAAACATTATGTATGCAGAGCTCAACACCAAGAGCGACTTCTGTCAGTGCTGTGGATTTACCGGAGAAATCCAGATTCACAAAAACGAAGACGGTAAGCTTGTGTGGCAGTGCCCCCAGTGCGGAAACAGTGACCAGACAAAACTGAATGTTGCACGCCGCACCTGCGGATACATTGGCACTCAGTTCTGGAACCAGGGTCGCACTCAGGAAATAAAAGAGCGCGTTCTGCACCTGTAGTTGTATCATGTACTACGGTACCATAAAAAAAATGGATATAGCCGACGGAGAGGGAGTACGCGTTGCTCTCTTTGTGTCGGGATGCCGCATTCACTGCAAGGGCTGTTTCAATGCAGACACATGGGACTTCTGCTACGGACAACCCTTTACTGAACAGACCGAAGAAGAAATCCTTAAAGCATTAGAGCCTCCGTTTATAAGCGGATTAACTGTCTTAGGCGGAGAACCGTTTGAAATCGAAAACCAGAGAGTTCTCGCACCGTTCATCAAAAAAGTAAGAGAAAAATTCCCCCAGAAAAACATCTGGTTTTATTCAGGCTATATTTACGAAACAGATCTTCTTCCCGCAGATGGAAAACAGCACTGCGAAGTAACCGACCAGCTGTTAGGCATGATAGACACACTGGTTGACGGACCGTTTATCCTTGAGCAGAAAGATCTGTCGCTTTCGTTCAGAGGTTCACGCAATCAGCGCATATTGAACTTAAAGGAAGCCCATCCCCCGGTACCCGAACAGTAAAGTGCAAGAATGACACCGGTAAATCCGCAGGTAACTTCACTGGACAAAAACTTACTGTGACCGCTTATAAGCGTTTCAAACACACCTTGCTTTTCTTCAAACTGAAGGTCATAGTTCAGCGGTTTACTTTGAATGCGGAGTGTAACACAGTCTGATTCAACAGCATGCTCTTTTGCATACACTGCATGACCGTCCATAACTAAGCGGGCACAAACCGTAAGTCCCTTTTCTTTTTTTGTTGCATACACCGCATAGTAGTCGCGTTCGTTCATGTATGCAGTAAGACCAGCCTCTTCTCCTTCTGCAAGTTCTGATGCATCAACAGCAACCGTCATGGTTCCCGTATGTTCTTCCTGCCGCATTCCTGCAAAACTTACCGTACCCACAGAACCCAGCGCATCGCAGGCACGAAGACGGGCAGTTTCGTTTTCAATCTGATATGCACTCATGTCAGGAAGCCTAAGGTAGCAGGCACGGTTTTTATCGAGTGTCCACTTGTATTCAGGGTACACCGGTTCTTCAGCGGTAACACAAATTTCTTTTCCGTCACGTTCAGTAAGAAGCCAGCAGGAACGACAGGTACCGTCAGAAGCAACAGTCGGCCATCCGTCATCAGTCCAGAACACCGGCTCAAGATAGGTTTCGCGTCCTAAGTTGTGGAACGGAAGCCAGCGGTCAATCTGCCTGAATCCCAGGTGAACCATAAACCACTTACCCTCAGGAGTTTCAACAAGATCTGCATGTCCTGCTGCCTGCTGAATGTATCCGCCCAGATTACGGTTTGTAAGGATTGGATTATGAGGACACATTTCGTACGGTCCCCAGATATCTTTTGAACGCAGCATGCATTCCATGTGTCCGTATTCAGTACCGCCTTCTGCAACCATAAGGTAACACCACTTTCCTATGCGATACAGATGAGGTGCTTCCAGATACCGGCCGCCGCATCCGCGCGAAATGCTTTTTGCTTTGGTAAGTGTCTTTCCGGTTTCAATGTCTATCTCGCACAACGAAATTCCTTCCTCGCCAAAATCATCGGTTCCGTTGCTTAAAAAATAAGTTTTGTCGCCGTCAAACAAAAGTGAAGGATCAATTCCGTCGCGCTGTACACGTACCGGTTCTGACCACATGCCTGCTTCAATGTCATCGGTGTACACATAGAAGTTTCCGTAATTGCCGCTTACGTTTGTGACAACTACATAAAACCGTCTGCGCTTTTCGTCATATCTGATGGTGGGGGCATACAGGCCACCAGACGCTTCTACGCCACGCAGGTCAAGCTGACTCTGACGCGTAAGACAGTGTCCTATCTGCGTCCAGTGCAAAAGGTCTGTGCTTTTAAAAACAGGAAGTCCGGGAAAGAATTCAAAACTTGAACAGACGACGTAATAGGCGCCGTTTGCAAAACAGATGCTGGGGTCAGGATAAAATCCGCGGATAACAGGGTTCGTGCATTTCATAAATCACCTCGGGGGCAATACTAGCACACCCCTCTTTCCGCTCATACTCTTTTTTTTAGTACAGTTTTCTGTAAAAAATACTCATACAGACATAACTGCTTTTGCAAGCTGATCTGCACACGAAGTCGGTCTGCGTCCGCACAGGTTTCCCGAAAGTTTTGCAGCAATTTCTTCTGCCTTCATTCCGTCAACCAGTTTAGATATAGCCTTTAAGTTTCCGTTACAGCCGCCGGTAAACGAAATGTTGGTTACCACTCCGTTTTCATCTTTGTCAAACTGAATCTGTGTCGCACAGGTATTTTCTGTTTTGTAGGTATGTGTCATATTAAGCCTCCAGAGCTTTTGCTACATATTCATCAATTTTTTCAGGTACATCAGTGGGAGCAAAGCGTTTTAAAACCGTCCCGTCTTTTGCAACCAGAAATTTCGTAAAGTTCCATTTGATTGCAGAACCCATAAAGCCATTCTGCTGTTTTTTCAGATATGTGTAAAGCGGAGATTCATTTTTTCCGTTTACATCGATTTTTGCAAACTGCGGGAAAGTAATGCCGTATCTCCCTGTACAGAATGAATGGATTTCTTCTTCCGAACCGGGTGCCTGTCCTGCAAACTGATTGCACGGAAAGTCAAGAATTTCAAATCCTTTCTGCTGATATTTTTCGTACAAATCCTGCAGTCCGTCATACTGCGGTGTAAAACCACAGCCGGTAGCCGTGTTTACAATAAGCAGCACTTTTCCTGCATAGTCTTTGAGAGAAACCTCCGTTCCATCCATTGCCTTTACTGCATAATCGTAAATCGTCATACTTACACCTCAATTTTACAAGATTAGATTGTATACAATCTTTATTTGTAATATAACAGCACTTATTGATTTTGTCAAGAAGATTGTGTACAATCTAATCGGAAAAGGTGAATTTATGGCAGCAAAGAAACCGTCTTTAGAAAACACATTCAACCCGCTTGCACTGGAAAATCAGATCTGCTTTGCGCTGTATGTCTGTTCAAAAGAAATCATCCGCCGGTATGCACCGGTACTGGAACCGCTGGGACTTACCTACACTTCTTATATCACACTGCTGGGACTGTGGGAACAGGACAACGTAACGGTAAAAGAGTTGGGAAAAAAACTGTATCTTGATTCAGGAACACTCACTCCCCTTCTAAAAAAAATGGAAGCTCAGGGATTGATTGAACGCACAAGAAGTCAGCAGGATGAACGCACCGTTTACATTACCCTTACCAAACAGGGACACGCCCTGAAAGAAAACTGCAAGGACATTCCCCGACAGATGACATGCCAGAATCTGCTTGATATGAACAAAGCCGGCGAACTTTTGAAAAATCTCCATGCCATTATGAGCCGTTTGTGAATGACAACTGCAAATCTTAATAGTACATACTAAATGCTAATCTAAATATACAAAAAAACAAAACCTTATACCTCAGCCATAAAATTTACGCTTGCTAATGACATGTTAAGAGCCGTCTTGAATAAAAAAGTGCAATAAACTACAATAACAAGCATGGAAGGGAATTTGATAGAACAGTTCGTAGAAAAAAAAGCACTCGATGCAATGAATACGCTGGTCAGCACTCAGTCTGATGATGAAGCTGTCCGTGCAGCCGTTACCGTTTCTGAAGCATTCGGTGAAGCAGAACCGTTCAAATCCATTGCAGATATGTCTACAGGCCTGGGTAAAAAGCTTACCCTCAGTTTCGAACGCAATCTGGAACTGCTTATTCAGAAAACATGGGTAGAAAAATCCGACGAAGATTTAAAAGCTCAGGTTCAGTTTCAGCTTGAAGAATTCTGCAAAAATCTTGAGACACACAGCTATCAGAAAGCATACACTCCATTTTTCAGCATAGTAGATAATGTCGTATACCTGATGTTCGGTTCGCAGACAAAAAGCAAAGAGTTTGCCGAATACGCACTGCGCATCGACCCGGAATTCGGAATTTTCTGGTGGTACATGCAGAACCTGCCGCGCAATGCAGCATGGTCAGAACCAAAAAGCAGAATTGCAATTATGCTGGGCATGTACTTCCTTGCCAACTACTAAAACTTCCGGAGGCTTCCTATGAATATAGATTCTCTGTGCGCAACACTTCGCAAAGGTGCAGATACACTTGCACTTCATTCAGAACAGCAGAAGAACAAAGCGCTTTCCTGTGTCATTGATTCACTGCTTGCACACAAAACCGATATCCTGAATGCAAACGCAAAAGACGTTGCAGATTCCCGTGCAAAAGGAACAAGTGAAGCCTTAGTCGAACGCCTTGCACTTGACGAAAAAAAATTCAGTTCAATCATAGAAAGCATCCGCGTTATCATTCAGCAGACAGATCCCATTGGCGAAGAAATTGCAGGCTGGAAAACTCCCCAGGGAATGCAGATACGGCAGGTGCGTGTTCCCTTAGGAATTGTTGCAATCATTTACGAATCACGGCCTAACGTTACCGTCGACGCCTTTTCTCTTGCCTACAAAAGCGGAAATGCAATTTTACTTCGCGGTTCATCTTCTGCACTTGCTTCAAACAAAGCACTGGTAAACGCAATTCAGGAAGGCTTACGCAACGCAGGAACAGACGGAGTGTTAGACAGCATTGCATTAAGTGAATGTACCGATCACTCTGACGTACACGACATTTTGAATGCAGTCGGAAAAATAGATGTTGTCTTACCCCGCGGTTCAGCACGACTTATTAACACCGTAGTTCAGGATGCACGTGTTCCCGTCATTCAGACTGGCGCCGGAATCTGTCACCTGTATGTTGACCAGGGTGCAGACGTAACGATGGCAGCTTCGATCGCACAGAATGCAAAAATGCAGCGACCCGGAGCATGTAACGCAATCGAAACCATTTTAGTACACCGCTCTGTAGCAGAAGATTTTATTCCGCTTCTGGCTAAAGCATTTGACGCAAAGGTAAACATTCGCGCAGACAGTTACTGTCTTGACCTGCTTACTAAATGCAATGCACAGAATATTCAGGCCGCAACAGAAGAAGATTTTGGATTTGAATTCCTTGACTTTACGGTTGCCCTTAAAGCGGTAGACAGCATAGAAGAAGCAGTTACGTTTATAAACACGCACAACACAAAACACAGCGAAGCAATCGTAACCAATGACCGTTCGCACGCACGCCTGTTCCAGGCTCAGGTTGATGCAGCCTGTGTATACGTTAACGCAAGTACACGCTTTACCGACGGCGGAGAATTCGGCTTTGGTGCAGAACTGGGCATAAGCACACAGAAACTGCATGCACGCGGTCCAATGGGAATAAAAGCACTTACCACGACAAAGTTTTTGATTGATGGAGACGGAAACATACGATGAGCGAAACACAGACAGTTCAGCAGACATTACAGAACGCAAAAAAAATCGTCTTAAAATTTGGAAGCAATTCTCTTGCAAAAACAGACGGAACTATAAACTTACCGTTTATGAATGCGGTTGCTTCTGACTGCGCTGCACTGCTTGCTCAGGGTAAGCAGATTATCATTGTGTCTTCCGGTGCACAGGTTGCAGGTCTTTCAAGCATTAACGGATGGGCTCACAAAAAAGACATGCACTACCGCCAGGCACTGTGTGCAATCGGTCAGGTTGAACTTATGGATAAATGGCGCAAGGCATTCAAAGATCAGAACCTGCACGTTGCACAGCTGTTGCTTACCAAAGAAGACTTTGAAGATTATCACCATACACTCAATATGCGGAACACTCTGTTTACGCTGGTAGATGAGGGTGTTGTTCCCATCATCAACGAAAACGATTCTGTTACGACAGAAGAATTCAGCATTGGAGATAACGACAACCTGTCTGCGCTTACCGCAATTCTGTGGAGTGCAGATGCACTTGTTCTGTTCAGTGACATTGACGGTGTGTATACAGATAATCCTAAAACAAACAAAGATGCAAAACTGATTGAATCGGTGGGCGACATTGCTCAGCTTAGAAAAGACATTACCATCGGAAGTACAAACAGTTTTGGTACCGGCGGAATTGAAACAAAAATTCAGGCAGCAGAAAAATCAACTGCAAGCGGTATTCCGCTCATTCTTGCAAACTGTAAGACAGGATCTGCACTGAAAGCACTGTGCGACGGTTCACAAAAGGGAACTCTCTTTTTTGTAAGCTGACTGATTACTGAATTATTTCTTTGCGTGCACTGCGGGTGTGATGCTGTACTTTTTCTTCGTACATAGCCTTATCTGATTCAACCAGCAGGTCTTCAATAGAGAAAGCTTTTTCGTTAAAGGGTTCGTATCCCATACTGATTTTAAGACGGTACGGGCAGTCGTGTTCTTCATGCCACTTTTCTTCTGCAGCACTCAGACGTTCTCTTACGCGGGGAATAAGTTCATCAGTAAGACCAGTTGCAACAATGACAAACTCATCGCCACCCATTCGGCCAATCAGGTCGTTATCACGGAACACAGAACGCAGCAGTTTTGCCATGCCTTTGATTGCATCGTCTCCGGCTTCGTGACCGTATGTATCGTTGATTGCCTTAAGTCCATCCATATCAGCAAACACAACCATACCGGTGCGTTCCATTTCAAGTGCAAGATTGATTGACTCCTGGCCAAGCGTCAGAACACCGCGACGGTTCAAAAGCCCCGTAAGTTCATCTTTGTATGACATGTCGGTAAGTTCAGAATTGGTTTCTTCGAGTGTATGCAGCATATAGCGCTGCTGCTTAGTCATTGCGGCAGTTGCAGTATACAGAATGGACTGGTCAAGCGAACGGCCCACAATGGTAAACAGAAGTTCTTCAACAAGCGGATGCATGTGTCCGCCTTCGTACAGCATGTATCCGAATACCGAATGTCCGTGAGTTAATGCACGCCACTCAAGATCATGTTCTTCTTTGAAAACACCCTTGGGAATCAGATTGTCCTGGGGATTAAAAGTCACGCTGGTAGAGATAGAATCATCAAGCTGTATTCCGTTTTCGTACCACATAATCAGTTCGGCACGAGAAGGCATATCATAATCTTTTCCGTTATATCCTATCTGCTTTTCAAAAATGACAACTGCACAGGCACTTACCCCCAGTACAGGAAGCTGTTTACGCAGAGACAGCACCGCCTGTCGTATAGGCTGAATGTCACTGTGAGAATTCAAAAACTGGCGGATAAGAGACAGCTGAGGCTTAAGCTCAGAAATGTCCATATTAGCAGGAGCTGCGCTCATACTGTTATTATACATAGAGACAGCCCAATTTGCAAGTAAAACTATCGTTTATAGTAACAGATACAGTAGGCAGAAAACGGGGTAAAGCCGGCTTTTTTGTATGCAGTACAGGCAGCAGTGTTGTTTCTGTCAACATACAGTACCGCTGTTTTATGCTGCTGTTTTGCTTCACCGGCAATGTGATTTGCAAGAAGTGTTGCATAGCCGCAGTTACGGGACCGGGGAAATGTGTATACGCGCGAAATCCGTAGATACGATGGAGTCTGAGCATCAATGCAGGCAGCACAGACAATGCTACCGTCAGTTTCAACAAGCCGGTACATATTTTTTGAAATGTTACGGATGACAGAACGGCGTTCCAGGCTTTCCCTGTCTTCTATTTTGTCTTTGAACCACGCAGGAGCAACTTCTTCTTTCAAAAATGCAAGATGCATGCAAAGCACGGTATCTGAATCAGCTTCGGTTGCAGTGCGTACGGTAGCATTCTTCTTTACTGCGAAAGGTTCAGTGCATTCCATGAGCATAAAAGAGCGTGTTTCATCGGGCGTACCGGAAAGTGTTTTTTTCAATGCACGCGTCACCAGCAGTACCGACTGCTCTTGTCCCGCAACACACGTTACCGCAGCATCCTTAAAAAATGCAGACAGACAGCTGCACACATCCTCATCATCCTGTTCAAACTGACACAGAACCGTTTTTCCGTTAAACAGAAAAATTCCTTCTATGCAGGAAAATTTATTTTGTACCGTACGGAACACAACATACAGATTCTTATCGTTTAGCACAAAACGTTCAAAGAGAGAACAGGCTGTTTTTTCATGCTGAGTTAAAAACGCAACGGCTGCATCGTGTAACTGAGGAACCTGAGAGACAAACGCAACTGAAAGTTCCCCAGTTAAAGCCATTAGTTTCTGAATGAATGAATAGGAGCAGGAATTCTTCCGCCGCGGTTGATAAAGTCTGCACAGCCGAATGAGTTAACATCCATAACAGGAGCACCACCCAGTAATCCGCCAAACTCAACCCAGTCGCCAGCTTTTTTACCCGGAGCAGGAATAAGACGCACGGCAGTAGTTTTGTTGTTAACCATACCGATTGCCATTTCATCTGCCATAATACCGGAGATTGTTGTAGCAGGAGTGTCGCCCGGAATTGCAATCATATCAAGTCCGACAGAACAGACACAGGTCATTGCTTCCAGTTTTTCAAGCGTGATTGAGTGCTGCTTTACTGCGTTAATCATGCCTTCATCTTCACTTACGGGAATGAATGCACCAGAAAGACCACCAACGTTAGTACTTGCCATAACGCCGCCCTTCTTTACCATGTCGGTAAGCATGGCAAGTGCCGCGGTAGTACCCGGAGCACCCGCACCCTCAAGACCAATTTCTTCAAGAATACGTGCAACAGAATCGCCCACTGCAGGAGTAGGTGCCAGTGAAAGATCGAGAATACCAAAATCAACACCCAGACGTTTTGCCGCTTCTGAACCAACCAGCTGACCCATGCGCGTAATTTTGAATGCAATCTTTTTGATTCCGTCTGCAAGTTCGTTGATAGGCTTTCCCTTGAACTCACGGGCAGCAGCAAGAATAACACCGGGACCAGAAACGCCTACGTTGATTACCGCATCTCCTTCTCCGGGACCATGGAATGCACCCGCCATAAACGGATTGTCTTCAGGAGCATTGGTAAACACAACCAGTTTTGCACAACCGTTAACCGGAAGGTCTCTTGAAACTTCCGCAGTCTTTTTTATGATTTCGCCCATCAGTTTTACGGCATCCATGTTGATTCCGTTTTTGGTCGTACCCACATTTACTGATGAACACACGCGTTCAGTAACCCGCAGTGCTTCGGGAATAGATTCTATAAGCACTCTGTCGCCGGGAGTAATGCCCTTCTGTACCAGAGCAGAAAAACCGCCCACAAAATCGACACCCAGTTCCTTTGCAATTTTATCAAGCGTGACCGCCCATTCCACATACGAATCTTCGCCGCTGGGTTCTGCCACTAAGCTGATAGGCGTAACCGAAATACGCTTGTTGATGATGGGGACACCGAATTCTTTTTCTATATCCTGGCCCACCTTTACCAGATTGCCCGCCCGGTGCATGATTTTGTCATACATCTTCTGACGGCTCTTTTTACCGTCTTCGCAGGCACAATCTCGTAACGAAATGCCCATAGTGATTGCGCGGACATCAAGCTTCTGCCGCATAAACATATTAACTGTTTCTTGAATCTCGTGTGCTGAAAAAATCATGGGTTCATTGTATCTTATTGCGATAAATGGGGCAAGGGCGTGTTTTTTTTACATATCTAAACATAATCTCTTATTGAAAAAAAACGTTCTTGACAAATATGGGATATATCATATAGTTTAAAAAAAATACAGGGCAGAATTTATTTCCAGAAGAGATGCATAATGACAAAGTTTAACGATTTTCTTGCTGAAGAACTCAAAGACCCAAAATTTAAGGCTGAATACGATGCACTTGAACCAGAATTTGCTATCATTCAGGCAATGATTGATGCGCGCAAAGAGTCTGGACTTACACAAAAGCAGCTTGCGGAAAAAACCGGAATCAATCAGGCCGACATCAGTAAACTTGAACGGGGAAACGCTAATCCTTCGCTCAGAACGCTCAAACGACTTGCAGCAGGAATGGGACGAACTCTCAGAGTTGAATTTGCACGAAGATAACCTTAGCTAAGACTCCACTAAACACACAGTCTTATTGCGATAAATGGGGTATAACTAGAAAGTCTTTCTGCACAGATATCAGATTTACAAAAGGCAATACAAGAGCTTTCAGACATAAATGCAAATAATCATGCTAAATAATTGACGCATAACTTCGACCGTGCTATGCTTTGCACATGAAAACCTGGCAGATCACAGAAAAAACAGTAAAACTTATAGGC
>CACXCG010000036.1 GCA_902766125.1 uncultured Spirochaetaceae bacterium
AGTATATTCAAATCTTTCAACACCTACTGCTCCTTGATATGTTTCTCCTTCTGGATGATTTTTTGCTCTATGTTGTTTTTGCCATTTCTTTTACTGTAAATGAATATCCTGGATCATATTCTGTTTCTTTTTCTGCTTTAATAATTGGAACATAAGATAAAGCTTCATCTTATGTGGTGAAGCTTTTTTTTTGTTTAAAGGCTGACAGTTTAAACAAAGAACTTGAAGCGAAGTGAGCGCGCTAACGGCAAAAAGGGCAATAAATCCTCTATTCTCAAAATAATGACTTATCGTGATTTATTTTAACAAAAATCTCAAAAACTATGGATTCGGCTCATCGAAAAAGGAATATAAAACAATCACAAAAGGACCAGATATTTCAATTGAAAAATTTGAAGAACCTCTTAATTTAATTGGACAGAAGGGTTGGGAAGCTTCAGGTACTTTTTCTACTGAAAGAGGAAGCGGAACTATGGTTTTTAAACGTCCCAAAGGAATAATTGAGAAAAGGAACGCATTTTAAAACAAATTGAATTAATGATTTATAAAGGTACTTACAGAAATTTTTTCTAAATCTTTCTCAGAACCACCTGCATAATTATAAAAAAAATATTTCCAAACTTTTGTATAAGGAACAGAACAATCTACTTTAAATAAATCTTTTATGTTTCCAGTACAAATAATATCACAATCAAACTCTTTTCTAAATCTTAGATATAACTTCCGAAATCTCTTCTTTTAGTTTTGATTGTGAAACAAATCACAACTTAAAAATTCTGAATGACACGCATGCAACAAATCGCTATAATGTAGCATCATGTTTAAACCAGAACTTATCAATTCACTTAAAAACTACAATTCTAAAACCTTCATTAGTGATTTAATTGCGGGTATCATTGTTGGTATTGTTGCTCTGCCGCTTGCCATTGCATTTGCCATTGCGTCGGGTGTAAATCCTGCAGCAGGTCTGTTTACGGCAATTATTGCAGGTTTCTGTATTTCTGCTTTTGGTGGCAGCCGTGTTCAGATTGGCGGTCCTACGGGTGCATTTGCAGTCATTGTGTACGGCGTTGTTGCTCAGTACGGATTAAGCGGTCTTGCAACTGCTACTGTTATGGCGGGAATTATTTTAATTCTTCTGGGTGCCTTTAAGATGGGCGGTCTGGTTAAGTTTATTCCCTACACAATTGTAACCGGATTTACTGCCGGTATTGCAGTAACAATTGCAGCCGGTCAGCTTGGTGATTTCTTCGGATTGCGTCCTGACTTTTCTACTCCCATGATGATTCTGGGCGAAGAGTATTCTAAAATGCCGGGAAACTTTCTGCCAAAACTGATTGTCTACATTCGTTCTGCAACAACAATCAATGTATATTCAACTATAATGGCTGCCGTTTGTCTTGCCTTCATTTTTATCTGGTCTAAGTTCATTAAAAAGATTCCGGGAAGTTTTGTTGTAATCATTTTAGCAACAGTGGTAAGCATCGTTCTTGAAAAAACCTGCGGATTACACACAGACACCATTGGAACCTTTGCAGACGGGTCACAGCATTTTGTGATTCCCAACACTTTGCCTAAACCACAGCTTCCTGCGCTCAGCATAAAAACAATCACTACACTGTTTCCGACTGCAGTTTCTATCGCAGTGCTTGCTGCTATTGAATCGCTTTTGAGTGCAGTTGTTGCCGACGGTATGATAGGAACCAAGCACGATTCCAACACAGAACTGATTGCTCAGGGAATTGCAAACATTGCAAGCCCTCTCTTTGGCGGAATTCCTGCAACAGGTGCAATTGCCCGAACCGCAACCAACATCAAAAACGGAGGAAAAACTCCGGTAGCGGGAATCATTCATGCACTGACGCTGCTTATCATTCTGTTGTTTGCCGGAAAATATGCAGCATATATTCCCATGGCAGCACTTGCCGCAGTCCTGATTAACGTTGCCTGGAACATGGCCGGTTTCCCCGCAATCCGTTCGCTGCTTCACGGACAAAAATCTGACATAACGGTTTTTGTGGTAACATTCCTTATTACCGTTTTTGTAGATCTTACCGTTGCAATTGAAGTTGGTCTTGGCTTTGCAGCATTCTTCTTTATCAAAAAGATGATTGACCTGTCAGAAGTTCAGAACGAGCGTGAAATCCTTACGGGAGGAATTCATAAAGATCAGCCTGCAGAAAATCTTGATATTCCTACACAGACATTTGTGTATGAAATTGAAGGCCCGCTTTTCTTTGGAACCGTACGTAAGTTTGAACTTGCAACAGAACGTGCACAGTCAGAATGTAAGTATCTTGTACTTAGAATGCGCAACACTATCTACCTTGATGCCGGCGGAATCCGTGCGCTGGAACAGTGTAAGGCAGCCTGTGACCGTAAGGGCATTACTATTGTCATAAGCGGAATCCACACTCAGCCGTACCTGCTGCTTGAAAAAACAGGCATGGCAGATAAGCTTGGCCGCGAAAACATTTTTGACAACATTAACGATGCACTGAACCGGTGCAGGAAGTAGAGAAACAAACTCTATCCTAACTCCATCATCGTATACGCTTGCTGCAAAAATCCTTCATCCATCAGTGAAGGCATGTCGGTAGCAAGCGAAGAAAGCTGCTGTTTTAATTCTGCAAAAGATTCTGTTCCGCCAAAGACTATTTCACAGTAGCCTTTTTCCCGTTCCTGTTTTGCTGCATGGTTCTGAACTTGTCTTACAAAAAACACTCCGTCGCGTTTCTGCAACAGGTCCTGCTGTTGTTCTGTTAAAAGGGGCAGTTTAAAATTACACACACACTTTGGTTTGTTTACAAATACATTCTGTCCGTTTGCTAAGCCCAGCAACAGTTCGCTTACGGTTGTTCCATAAGAGGCGGCGTATGTTTCTGTCATTCCCGAAAGACGCGGATTAACTTCTAACACCTGCCATCCGTCTTTTCCCAAAATTACATCGACCTGCGCTGCACCACAAAGTTTAAGTCGTTCTGCCAATTTTAAAATCAGTGAATGCAAGTGCTCAAGATTCATTGTATCTGTGCTGTATGTAAACGGACCGACTTTTATTCCCTGCTTGGGACTGGTTATGCCAAAGCGGTTAACAGAAAACGCAAACGGTGCAAGTACCGTATAATTTCCCGGTGTTCCATACACTTCTACTCCAAACTGAAGCCCCTGTATGTATTCCTGCACCAGACGATCAGAATGTGTTTTTCCGGAGCGCAAATAATGCACTGCTTCTTTATACGACACTGCAACTTCCATTCCGTAAGAACTTAATCCCACCGTGTCTTTAATGATAACCGGATATTGCATTGCTTCAATTTGAGAAAGCACATATTCTTTGTATACATTTACACGAACATCTTTGTGATTGCGTTCACTCCAAAACAGTTCATGATTCACATGCACAGATTTGGGAACTGCAAAATCATTTTGAATCAAAAACTGTTCCATCGCATTTTTATCAAAACACGTGTACATTGTGTCTACATCATGACAAACTGTTTTTATTCCTGCCTTGTGCAATTCCTGTGCAATAAGTGCATCTTTAATACAATGCCAGTCAAACGGCGGCTGCCAAAAACTTGTGGCAACTGCAACATCCGGCTGTAAGTGTTTTATTTCACTGCAAATTTCCTGCACGCTGTCTTTTTGACAGACAATAACATCTATTCCTTTCACAGGAGACACGGTTCCGTCTGCATGAAAATCTGCAAGAAACATCGCAGGCAATTGTGTTACGATTGCAAATGAATGTTCCGGATGCTTTTGTGCAAGCATTTCCCATTCCGATGCGTGGGAAGGGATTCGCGTTATGCTGAATGTTTGCGGAGAAAAAAAACTGGCATTCGTACTGTAAAAGACTATCTTCATTTTATTCAGTGTAGCATAAAACACATACTCTCTGCTATAATATGAACATGAAGCAAATTACTCTTGGTTCAACAAACATAACTTCTCCTAAAAATGCATTGGGCTGTCTTCCTTTACAGCGTGACTCTAAACAAGATGCTATAACGCTTATACGTAGAGCATACAAAGCTGGTTTTACTTTTTTTGATACCGCACGTTTATATTCTGACAGTGAAGAAAAAGTTGGAGAAGCATTACACGATGTTAGACAAAATGTTTACATTGCTACAAAAACTATGAGCACTGATGTCGAAGGCTTTTGGAAAGATTTAAACACAAGTCTTTCTTTATTGCAAACAGATTACATTGACATCTATCAATTTCATAATCCTTCCTTCTGTCCAAAACCACAAGACGGGAGCGGTTTATACGAAGCAATGTGTGAAGCAAAAGCTCAGGGAAAAATTAAACACATTGGCATTACCAATCACCGATTATCTGTTGCAATTGAAGCTGTTGAAAGCGGACTTTATGAAACACTGCAGTTTCCATTTAGCTATTTAGCAAGTCAAAAAGAAATTGAACTGGTTAACTTGTGTAAAAAACATAATGTCGGTTTTATTGCAATGAAAGCTCTTTCTGGTGGATTAATTACGAATGCTGCAGCTGCCTATGCTTTTCTTGACCAATACGATAATGTCTTACCCATTTGGGGAATTCAGCGTGAATCTGAACTTGATGAATTTATTGCTTTCCAAACAAATCCTCCTGCTTTAAGTGGAGAACTTGCACAACTTATTAACAAAGATCAAAAAGAATTGAGCGGAAGTTTTTGTCGTGGTTGCGGTTATTGTATGCCTTGCCCTCAAAATATAGAAATAAACAATTGTGCCCGAATGTCTCTTATGTTACGCCGAGCACCTGCTGCTTCTTGGCTCAGTGAAAGTTGGCAGAAAAAAATGCAACTTATTGAAACCTGTATTCACTGCAACAAATGTTCTTCTCGCTGTCCTTACTCTCTCGATACACCTTCTTTACTTGCCGAAAATTATGCTGACTACAAAGAAGTGCTTGCTGGTCGCAGGTCTGTGTAAAATGAAAAAACGGATGCAATACCGCTTTTGGGGGCGGGTTCAGGGCGTGGGCTTTAGATACACCGCTTGTTACTTAGCTGCTGCACTTTCGCTTACAGGTTGGGTCTACAACGACTGGGACGGTTCTGTTTTGATGCAAGCACAGGGGGAAGAAGAAAATCTCTTGCTGTTGTTACAGCGCCTCGAATTAAATGACAGATTCATCCAAATTGAACAAATAGAACAAGAAGAACTGCCCTTTGACACTAACGAACGGTCGTTTGAGGTAAAAGACTGATGGTAAAAGGAAGATTTGCCCCCTCACCGAGCGGTCGCATGCACTTAGGAAACATTTACGCAGCCCTTATGTCCTGGCTTTCTGTCAAAAAACAAAACGGCTCGTGGATTTTACGCATAGAAGACTTGGATCGTCAGCGCTGTAAACCGGAATATGCTCAACTTTTGATGGATGATTTATCGTGGCTTGGCTTAGAGTGGGATAAATTATATTTTCAGTCAGACAGGGACAATCTGTACCTGGATGCATTTACTCAGCTTTGCAATAAAAATTTGGTGTATGATTGTTTTTGTCGCCGTGCTGACTTACTGGCTTCTTCTGCACCACAAACTCCGCGGGACATGCAAATCTATTCGGGTAGGTGTCGCACGCTTACACAACAGCAGAGGACTCAACTGTCTCAAGAAAGAACTCCTGCTCAGCGCATTGCACTGCCAGACAAAGACATTTCTTTTACAGACGGACATTATGGCTTACAAACCTTCAATCTGCTGCATGACTGCGGAGACTTTATTGTGCGCCGTGCAGACAAAAACTTTTCGTATCAGCTGGCAGTTGTTGTTGATGATGCGCTTATGGATGTAACAGAAATTGTCCGCGGAAGAGACCTGCTTAATTCAACGCCGCAGCAATTATTTTTGTATGAATCATTAGGATATAATGCTCCACAGTTCAGCCACATTCCGCTTATTGTAACGCAGGACGGAAGACGGCTTTCAAAACGCGAACACGATATGAATATGGGTGAACTTCAGAAAAAATATTCAGCGACACAGATTATCGGCTATGTAATGTATTTATGCGGATTTATTTCTGAACCGGATTCTCTTTCTCTTTCAGAGGCTCTTTCTTTATTCGATTGGGAAAAAATCCCTCAGGAAGATATTATTTTAAAAACACTCCCGTAACAAAAATTTCTATACCAATACAAATCAGAATAATTCCGCCAAGTATACTCGCTTTCTTTCCTAAATGAGCGCCGGCCTTCTTTCCGATTGCAAGTCCAGACATACAGATTATAAAAGTTCCTGCTGCAATGATAAGACAGGAAACAAGTGCCATTGCTAATCCATATTCTGCAGTGGTAAATCCGACAGAAAGTGCATCAATAGAAGTTGCAATTCCCTGCATTAAAAGAGTGCCACCCGTCAGTTTTGTATCGGTTTCGGTTTTTTCTTCAGTACCGCGAATTCCTTCTATAATCATTTTGATTCCGATATACAAAAGAAGAATCAGTGCAATCCACGGAATGTATTTTGTAAACGCAGTAAAGTATTCTTCAATTGTATGAACACAGATCCATCCTATGAACGGCATTATAAACTGAAAAAATGCATACACGCCTGCAATAAGACACATGCGGCCCTTTTTCATTTTTTTTTCATTCATGCCATTTACAAGAGAAACAGAAAATGCGTCCATGGCAAGACCAACACTTAACAAAGCGCTATTAACAAAAAACATTACGTTCCACGACATATCACCATTCTACAGAATCCTTGACCTAGAGTAAAGTAAGGGTTATAATTTTGTAATTCTATTTTCTAGGGGGAATCTATGGACGCTTCATCTATTTTGACCACTCTTTTAAGCTCTAAGAGCATTACCGGAATCAGTAAGGCAACCGACACAAGCAGTGCTGATGTTTCAAACATTCTTGCGGCTGCTGTTCCTGCACTGTTACAGGGTGCACAAAAACAGACTTCTGGAAAAGATGCTGCAGGATTTACACAGGCACTTGCTGAGCATGCTGCAGACAGCACATCCAACATTACTTCTTTCCTTAAAAATGTTGACTTAAATGACGGATCAAAAATTCTGGGTCACCTGCTTACTGCCTCTGCAACCAAAGCAATTGCTAAAGAATCTAAGACCAGTGAATCAACAACAAAGTCTGTTCTTTCTGCTGTTGCACCGCTTTTCATGAGCCTGTTGGGACAACAGACTTCCGGTTCTTCTGCAAATGCAATCGGTTCGTTACTGGGCGGACTTATGGGAAGTTCAAACCTTACCTCTTTACTGGGTGGACTTTTGGGAGCAACAAGCACATCAACAAGTTCAAAACCCGGCAGCGGTAAAAAACCTTCGGGCAACTCTGCTGTTGCAGGATTAGCCGGCAGTCTTTTAAGCGGACTTTTCTCAGGAAAATAATTTATGTTACACAAAACAGGCTGCTTCTGCTAAGGCGGCCTGATTTTATAAAAGGAGAATTAATTTTATGGCAGACAAAAAGAAAGAAGCTGTTGCTAAAGCTGCAGCCGCAAGCGGACAGTCAACTGTAGGACTGCGAATTGGTGCAGTTATCCTGTGGATTGGAGCTCTTGTTTGTGAGTTTTTCGCACTTCGCGTAATCCTCGAAAAAACAATCATTCCTTTCCTTACCAGTGTTCCTCCGCTGTATCAGGGAATCGGTTTTCTGGTAATTGACCTGATTCTGGTTATTCTTGGTTCACAGCTGTGGAAAAAAGCAAACCACATCAAACCCGCATCTGAAAAGAACGCACTTGCATTCTGGCTGTGGAACAACATGGGTGTTATTGTTTGCGCAATTGCATTCCTTCCGTTCATTGTGCTTCTGCTTACCAACAAAGAAGCAGATCAGAAATCTAAGACAGTAGGAACTATTGCAGCCGTTATCGCTCTGCTGATTGCAGGTGTTGCAAGCTACGACTTCAACCCCGTTTCTGCAGAAGATGTTGCAAAATACAACAACGCAGTTTACTGGACCGAATACGGTAGCAAAATGCACACTCACGAAGACTGCCAGGCACTGAGCCGCACTGCTCCCGAAAACCTGCACTCAGGTACTGTTGAAGAAGCAGAAGCAGCTGGCCGTGAATCACTGTGCTCTTACTGTGCAAAACGCGATGCTGATTATGTTGTTCAGCTTCCCGCACAGACTTCAGGCGATGCAACCGCACCCGCAGTAAACGAATAAGTCTTTTCGTTAAACAACAATGCCGGCTCTTACCAGGGCCGGTTTTTTTATGCAAAAAAATTCCCTACCACTCGATAGTATCAACTAACGAACGGCAGGGGTTTGCACTAAATCTTTACAATACAATCAGTTACAACGCTTACGCCTTGCGCTTAAAGACGGGAATGCAGTCTATGGGAGCTGCAACGGTTACCCGCTGACCACCTTTGTACTGCTTATTGTCATTGATGTTAACCCACGTGCCTGCAGGTAAGTACACTTCGCGTTCTGTCTGTCCCGCATGTAAAACAGGGGCTACAAGATACTCATGTCCAAACATGTACTGATCGCGTAAAGCCCAGCATTCTTCATCCTTGGGGAACTCATAGAACATTGCACGCATAACAGGAGCTCCGGTATCATGTGCTTCCTTCATCAGCTTAGCAATGTACGGCTTGAGAGTTTCGCGCAGCTTGATGTTCTTTTCCATAATGCGCTGAGCTTCTTCGCCATAGCTCCAGATTTCGTTTGGCTGACCGGTAAATAAATATCCGCCACCCCAGGTTTTTTCTTTTTCCAGAGGTTCAATATCATGCGGATCGCGGTCACCATGCAGACGCAAAATGGGAGTAAAGACGGCAAACTCAAACCAGCGTTCCAAAAGTTCTACAAATTTCTTGTCGTTCGGGTTACCGTACATAAATCCGCCGATATCGGTTGTCCACCACGGAATACCGGCAAGACCAATGTTTATTCCCTGCACAACAGAATCCTGAAGACATTCAAAGGTACTCTGTATATCTCCGTTCCACAAAACAGTTCCGTACTTCTGATTTCCAACCCATGCACAGCGTTCCAGATTGACAATATCTTTTTTGCCCATCTTTTTCATTCCGTCATAGAATGCCTGTGCGTAACACTTGGGATACAGATTGCTTACTGCAAGCGCAGGTCCTGCATAGTAACGATAATGGTCGTAATCGTATACATCATAGTCGGGTTCAGCATTATCCAGCCAGAACATGTCTATGCCGTATTTGACATAACTCTTTTTGCAAACGTTCCAGATAAACTCGCGTGCTTTGGGATTAGTTGAGTCAAACGTAACACAGTCTCCCATCCAGGTGTAGGTCTGAACAGGTCCGCGTTCCGTGCGTACTAAAAGTCCTTTCTCTGACATTTCGTCAAAGTTGCGACTCTTGCGGTCAACACTTGGCCAGACGCTCACCATAACCTTTGTTCCCATTGCATGCAGTTCATCACACATTGCCTTGGGATCAGGCCAGTAGTCGCTGTCAAAGCCCCAGTCGCCCTGCCGTATCCAGTGGAAAAAGTCTATGACAATAACATCAAGATGTATGCCTAACTCTTTATACTTACGCGCAACGGTAAGCACTTCTTCCTGTGTACGATACCGCAGCTTGCACTGCCAGAAACCAAGATACTCTGCAGAAAGTACGGGAGCACGACCAACTGCAGCCGTGTAGTTTTCCACAATTTTTGCAGGAGTGTCGCCGGCGGTAATCCAGTAGTCCATTTCTTCTGTGCACTCGCTTATCCATTCGGTCATGTTTTTGCCAAAGGTTACGCGTCCTACAGAAGGGCTGTTCCACAAAAATCCGTAGCCTAAATTGCTAACTGCAAACGGAATGCTTATCTGGCTGTTACGCTGTGCAAGTTCAAGCATACATCCTTTCAAATCCAGATACGGACTCTGATACTGACCCATGCCAAAAATCCGTTCACCGTCGGTTGCATTAAAACGGACAGTCAGCTTGTATGCACCGCCAATAATCGGTGTAAACTGACGCGGAGTAAGTTTAAGACAGACACTTTCGCGGCTTACGCCAGGATCGTAACTGCGGTGATATTCCTTGAGGATTATTTTTTTGTCTTTTGTAAACGTAAGTACACCCGAAGAACCACTGACACTTACGCTCAGCTTACCGTTTGTGATGGATGCGCTGTTTGTTTTTTCATCAATGTTAACTTTAACCGATGCAGCACCCTTGTACTTAACCAGCGGTTCTGTCAGACCCCAGTCATTCTTTGTAAAATCTGCATTGACTGTTGACCGTACGCGAAGGGAATCTTTTCCCCAGGCTTCTATTCGTAATGTTTCGTTACCTTTTGTCCAAATCAAGGCATTCAGTGTTTTTTTAAAGGACATAGTTCCTCCTGTCGCTTTATTGTAACACATCATGCCTTGTTTAATTCATAGAATTTTTATATCAAAAGTATTAGTTTTTTTGTGTCAGGTGCTCGCATAAGACATTCAAGGCTTCATCTGCATCACACGGAATATCGGGTTCGATAAAGTCGTGAGCTTTTGTTTCATCTATGCGGTACCACTTTTTCCAGGAAATCTGCATGTACAGCTTTGATTCCGGCAGTCTGAATGAAACGACATCTCCGTAACTGTCAGGACGGTTACCTGAAGCTTCGCCGACAATCAGTCCCATTCCGTTGTCTTTTATGTACATGGCAAAATCCATAGCAGCACTGAACGAACGCACGGAAGTAATCACATACACGTTTCCGGAAAACTGATTTTCCTTATCCTGATTGTTTTTTATTTCACCAGCAGGAGCGGGGACTTTTATAAATCCCATACGCAAATCTGAAGCAAAGTCTTTGTATTTTTCCATAGGAAGATAGCGGATAAATTCGTTTCCAACAAGAGAACTGCCGCCACCATTGTTCCGTAAGTCAACCGCTACATTTTTTATGCCGGCTTCTTTTACTTCGGCAAAGAATTTTTTTACGGTTGTCCTATAGGTGTTATTATAGCTGCATTCATCTATCGTCAGAATTCCTAAATCGTGATCGGTATCAATTTCATAACGGACAAACGAATAATCATCATTCTGACTTGTTTCAATTCCGTTATACTCGCAGTATTCATCGTATGTAACAAAATCGCTTACCGGATACGATATTGATTCAACAGTTCCATCTTCATGTTTAACGCCAAACGTATATCCGTTTTCATCAGGAGCAACTCCCAGATACTCAAGACCTTCGAGCATGACAATGTAATGACCTAAAAATGTGAGTGCATATTCATCACATTCGGAACTGAATAATTCACGGTGATTATAAAACAAATCTTCACGGGCAATTCCATTTACTGAAACAAAAGAATCTCCGGCTTCGTTATGAGACTTTACATACTTAAGATAATGTGCATCTGAAAAGTTAAAGCTCAGGTGTGTGTGTGCATCTCCCAGTAATGAAAAAACACTTTCCAGTTTACGGTTTAATTCTACTTTGCTTATACTGTCACACGCAGCAATTTCTGAACGAACTTTCTTCCACTGTGCATCTACATCTTCCGGAAGTCCGCCGTAGGTTGCAGGATGAACCTTACGCAGATAGTGCATGGCATAATCGGCATCGCGAAGTGCCTGTTCTTTTGTCAATGGCTGTTCGGGATTCGACATAGGAGGAACATAACCCAGTTTAGTTGTTGTACTTCCCTTGTACGGATTACAATACAGTAAGCAGCCAAAAAGAACTGCGACACATGCCGTTACAACAGTCAGTGTAATATTTCCCTTTGTCTTTTTTAGCTTAGCCCAACGGAAAGCAAGTAACGCTATGACACAGGCAAAACAAACTGCACATACAATTCCATAACCTGAAGGCAGCATGATTCCCAGAGCCAGAACAATAAGTAACATTACTGAAATTAAAATAATCGGAAGGATGAATTTCTTTTCTCTCATGCGGTTACAGTAACACAATTGACAAATACTTTCAATTCAGCAACAATCGTATTATGATCTGGGATGCACGTTCATTTTATAAGCAGCTTTTTGTTCTTGTAGGGCCAATTGCATTGCAAAACCTCATTTCCGCAGCTGTTAACTCTGCAGATGTCCTTATGCTCAACTATGTAGGTCAGACTGCACTGGCAGCAGTATCTCTTGCGGGTCAGGTTTCCTTTGTGCTCATGCTGTTTTATGTGGGACTTTCGTCGGGTCTTGTCATGCTTACTGCACAGTACTGGGGAAAACATGATACCTTTTCCATAGAGACACTTGCCGGAATTGCCCTTAAGTTTTCTGGTGCCGTCGGTATTGTTTTCTGTGCTGCCAGTTTTTTCTGCCCGTCAGCCTTAATGCGGATTTTTACGAATGAACCACGGCTTATCGAAGCGGGTGCTCAGTATCTGCGAATCGTAAGCATTTCGTTTTTATTCATGTCCGTTTCTCAAGTGTTTGAAGCAGTTTTTAAAAGCATTGAACATGTTCGTACCGTTACCGCCATCACCTTTGTAACGCTGTCATTAAACATTGTTCTTAATGCAGTTTTTATCTTCGGATTATGTGGTGCTCCAAAACTGGGCATTATTGGAGTTGCAATCGCAACTTCTGTTTCGCGCACCGTAGAAATCATCATCTGTCTGATTGTTTCATTTTTTATTCCTGAGGTAAAACTTCGACCGGGGATTTTATTCCGCAGAAATCCGCTTCTGTTCCGGGATTTTGTTCATTATTCATTTCCTGCTATGGGAAACGAAGTTGTTTGGGGAGCTGCCTTTTCAATGTACTCAGCCATCTTAGGCCGTCTGGGAGAAGACATTGTTGCAGCAAATTCTATCGTTGCAGTTGTGCGTGAACTGGCAAGCGTTCTGTGCTTTGGTATGGCTTACGGCGGAGCAATTCTTCTGGGGAAGGAAATGGGTGGCTCTGACCTTGAAAAAGCAAAGGCTGATGCATCCCGACTGTGGAAAGCTACAGTGGCGGCAGGTTTACTTGCAACATTTATCATCATAAGCTTACGACCGGTAGTTTTGACCATGGTACAGCTTACCCCGGGTGCTACAATGCTGCTTTCTTCCATGCTGATTATAAGCGCAATAAACATTTTCGGTGCATCCATAAATACAGCATTTATTTGCGGTCTGTTCAGATCAGGCGGAGACTCGCGTTTTGGGCTAATTATGGATACAGTTGCTATGTGGGGTGTTTCCATTCCCCTGGGACTTATTGCAGCCTTTGTCCTGAAAGTTTCACCGCTTTGGGTTTACCTGATTCTGTCTCTTGATGAGTTTGAAAAGATTCCTGTTGTAGTAATTCATTATCTGCGCGGAACCTGGATCCGAAATATCACCCGTGATTTTAAGCAGTAGTTACTACCGCTCGGTAGCATCGCATACATTCGTCCAGATCTGCCCTTTATCATGGTTATACAGGGGATCAACTCCACAGTTTTTAAACAAATCCCTTACCGTGCAAAATACGGTACCTTTGTCTAAAAGTTGCGGAATAATGCGTTCTACAGCCTTTACTGTAGCATAATTTTTTTCCTGATCATGTAACAGCACAATCCTTCCGTTACAGGAATGATTAACAACTCCCTGTACACGTTCTTCTACGCTTACCGATTCTTCCCAGTCACGCACACCGAGTCCTGCAATAAACGGCATTCTGATTGTTTCAAACATGAGCGGATTTAATGCGATATACGGCGGCCTGAAAAACATGGGCTTAGTTCCTGCATATTTTGTGATGAGCGAATTTGTTTTTTCAACTTCATCAATCATCTGCTGTGCTGCCAGTTCAGGAAATGCTGCATGCGTAAACGAATGGCATTCAATTGTGCATCCGAGTTTTACTTCGCGTTCAATCACTTTTGCAGTTAACGGATTAACATGTTTTCCCACCAAAAAAAATGATGCCGGAATTTTAAATGATTCAAGAACATCAAGCAATGCAATTGTTGCTTCTGTGTTGGGACCATCATCAAATGTTAACGCTATGTTCATCATACATTCATCATAAATCATTACATCTTATTTTGCAAAAAAAAGTTTTTTCCGTTGACCGCTCTATGAATAAGATGTATACTAACTCTTACATATATATATGGAGGACATAATGGCTAAAACCAAATATGTTTATTTCTTTGGTGACGGTGACGCAGAAGGCGATGAAAGCATGCGTGCCGAACTGGGTGGAAAAGGTGCAAACCTTGCACAGATGGCAAAAAAGCCGTTGAGCTTGCCCGTTCCCTCAGGATTCACAATTTCAACTGACGTCTGCCAGGCTTACTACAAGCTGGGCAAAGACTATCCTGCAGGACTTAAAGATGAAGTCGCAAAGTATCTTGCAAAGCTTGAGAAGTCAATGGGCAAAAAGCTCGGTGATGAACATGACCCGCTGCTGGTTTCTGTACGCTCAGGTGCTGCAATTTCAATGCCTGGTATGATGGACACCATCCTTAACCTGGGTCTTAACGACAAATCTGTTCTTGGTCTTGCACACAAGACTGACAACCCCCGTTTTGCATGGGACGCATACCGCCGCTTTATCCAGATGTTCGGCGATGTTGCAATGGGTGTTGAACACGCAAAGTTTGAAGCAATCATTGACGAAGTAAAGAGCCACCGCGGAATCAAGCAGGACACCGAACTTAACGTTAACGAACTTCAGGAAATCGTTCAGAAGTACAAGGTTCTGTACAAGAACGAAAAGGGAGAAGACTTCCCTCAGGATCCGAAAGCTCAGATGTGGGCAGCTATCGGTGCTGTTTTCGGTTCTTGGATGAACCCCCGCGCTATCAAATACCGCGAACTGAACAACATCAAAGAAGGTGCACTCAAGGGAACTGCTGTTACCGTTATGGCAATGGTATTCGGAAACAAGGGTGAAACTTCTGGAACTGGTGTATGTTTCAGCCGTGACCCGTCAAACGGTGACAAAATCTTCATGGGCGAATATCTTATGAACGCTCAGGGTGAAGACGTTGTTGCTGGTATCCGCACACCTCAGAAACTGTCTCAGCTCAAAGAAGCAAATCCCAAGATTTACGAACAGCTTGACAATATCCGCGAACGCCTTGAAAAGCACTATCGCGACATGCAGGACATGGAGTTCACCGTTGAAGAAGGTAAACTGTACATGCTCCAGTGCCGCAACGGTAAACGCACCGGTGCTGCAGCAGTTAAGATTGCTGTTGACCTGGTTAAAGAAAAGCTTCTTACAAAAGAACAGGCTCTTCTGCGCGTAGAACCCGAACAGCTTGATCAGCTTCTGCACCCCGCACTTGATCCTAAAGTTGTAAAGACAACTCAGGAAATTGCAAAGGGTCTTAACGCTTCTCCGGGAGCAGGTTCAGGACAGATTGTATTTACTGCTGACGAAGCAGAAGCATGGGCAAAGGATGGCAAGAAAGTTATCCTCGTCCGCAAAGAAACATCTCCTGAAGACATCGCTGGTATGGTTGCTGCTCAGGGTATCCTTACTTCAACTGGTGGACGCACTTCTCACGCTGCTGTTGTTGCACGCGGTATGGGTAAGCCTTGTGTTTCTGGTTGTGAAGCAGTTAAGTTTACTGGTCGTGACGAAGTTACCATCGGTACAAAAGTTCTTAAGAAGGGTGACAGCATCACAATCGACGGAACTTCTGGTAAAGTATATGCAGGTGTTCTTCCTGTTGTTCCCGCAACAATCTCTGGCGAACTTGAAACATTCCTCAGCTGGGCTGATGAAGTTCGTGCTAACTCAGTACGCACAACAGCTTCTGGAAAGAAAGTTAAGGGATTTGGAGTTCTTGCAAACGCAGAACAGAACGAAGCTCCGAGCGCATTCAAGTTTGGTGCAAACGGTATTGGTCTGTGCCGCACAGAACACATGTTCTTCGACCCCGACAAGCTTCCTTCATTCCGCCGCATGATTCTTGCAGATACAACAGAAGCTCGCAAAGCAGCTCTGGCAAAGATTCTGCCCCTGCAGCAGGCTGACTTCTACGAAATCATCAAGACAATGGAAGGCCGTCCTGTTACTATCCGTCTGCTTGACCCGCCGCTTAACGAATTTGTTCCGAAACCAAGCGCAACATCAGAAATCGATGCTCTTGCACGCGAGTTCGGAATGGACAAGTCAAAGCTGGAAGTTAAGATTCACGCTCTCCAGGAAGCTAACCCCATGCTTGGACACCGTGGTGTTCGTGTTGCAGTTACCTATCCTGAGGTTTACGAAATGCAGGTTGAAGCTATTGCTCTGGCAACCGCTGAAGCACAGAAGAAAGGCCTTAAGCATGACGTACGCATCATGATTCCTAACGTTGTTTCTGTTAACGAATTTACACAGGTTCGTGCACAGGCAGAAGCAGTTATCGCAAAGGTAAACAAAGAGAAAGGCACTAACCTGAAGTTCCAGATTGGTACCATGATCGAATTCCCGCGCGCAGCTCTTACTGCAGACAAGATTGCAGAACACGCAGACTTCTTCAGCTTTGGTACAAACGACCTTACTCAGACAACATTCGGCTTCAGCCGCGATGACTACGGTAAGTTCATTGAATGCTACCTCAAGGGTAACCTGCTGGAAGAAGACCCCTTCAAACAGCTTGATCCGGAAGGACCTGGTGCTCTGATGCGCATTGCAGAAGAAAAGGGACGCTCTGTTAAGGCTGACCTGCACCTGGGTATTTGTGGAGAACATGGTGGTGATCCTGCTTCTATCGCTCTCTGCTATGACATCGGTCTTAACTATGTTTCTTGTTCACCGTTCCGCGTACCTCTGGCACGCCTTGCTGGTGCACAGGCTGTTATCAAAGCTGCAAACGCTACAAAACCCGCAGCAAAGAAAGCTCCTGCTAAGAAAGCAGCAGCTAAGCCCGCAGCAAAGAAAGCTGTAGCAAAGAAGGCTCCCGCTAAGAAAGCAGCAGCAAAAAAAGCTCCCGCTAAGAAAGCAGCAGCAAAAAGGCTCCTGCTAAGAAAGCTGTAGCAAAGAAAGCTCCCGCTAAAAAAGCAGCAGTTAAAAAGGCTCCTGCTAAGAAAGCTGTAGCAAAGAAAGCTCCTGCTAAAAAAGCAACCGCTAAAAAGCCGGCAGCAAAAAAAACAACCAAGAAATAAGGCGTAACCGCTAGATTCTTGTTACCCCCGGATATTTTGTCCGGGGGTTTTTTATAGGTAAAACATGAAAAACATTTCAAACTTTCATACACACACAGAACTCTGTCATCATGCAATCGGAATGCCCGAAGATTATGCAAAACAGGCAAGTATTGAAGGATGCTCTGCATTAGGCTTCAGCGATCACTGTCCCTACCCTGACACGCCAACAGACAGCTGGTCCAGCGTCAGAATGTCTATTCCTCAGATAGAATTATACAAACAGGAAATTCAAAAAGTAAAAGAGTCTGTTTCGTTTCCTGTCTTTTGGGGATTTGAATGTGAATATGATAAAAACTTTCTCAGCTGGTATCGTGATGAACTTTTAGGACACTATGGTGCACAATACTTAGTATTAGGAAGTCACTGGCTAACAAAAGGAACCGAACACATTTACTGTCCCGAACTGAAAGACCCTAAAGATATCAGCGCATATATCGATCAGACAATAGAAGGAATGCGAACCGGACTGTTTGCATTTTTAGCTCACCCTGATTTGTTTATGAAAGGATATAAAGAATGGGATGCTCAGTCACAGACATGGTTAAAAGCCTTACTTGATGCTGCAATAGATTTACAGTTACCACTAGAGATCAACGGCTTAGGAATGAGTCGCGAACCTATTGAAACATCGCATGGGTTACGATATCAGTACCCGTATCGCGAGTTCTGGGAAATGGTTGCACAAACATCTGTACCCGTCATCTGTAATTCTGATGCACACGACCCCCAGGATGTAATTTTCAACGCACAGAAGGCAAGAAATTTTGCAGCACGGTTTGGAATTGTACCCATAGATTTCCCCAAATTTACGCAATTAACGTAAAATAAATTGCAAATTCTACAGTTCCGTTTTATAATGAATAGATATGAATTTGGTGCCTTTCACGATAGATGAAGACAGTAAGGTTAAGCGTTACTATCAACTTTATTCGCTCTTTGCGGAACACATTGCATCAGGGAAAATTCCTGCTGGTGAAAAATTACCTTCTATCCGCACTGTGGCAGAACAGCTGAGCCTTGCAAGAAACACTGTCGTAAAAGCATACGAATTGCTCGAAGAAGAAGGATATATTTTTTCTTACGAGAAAAGCGGTTTTTTTGTAAAAGACAGGGATACAACAGCGTTTATCCATCAGCATTTACAAAAAACAGAAGAAGTCGTTCCCACCGTTGATTCTATTCTTAATCAGCGAAAGGGTTCAGGAGTAAAACCTGCAATTCAGGCAAAGGCACAGGAGCTGTCTGAATTCACAGATCTTATCAAAGAAACAAGCCGTCCGTCTGCGGTTTCTCAGTCGGAATTAGATGCGGTATTAAATGCACCAAAAAAATCTACCGCAGCAACTGATCCTAAAAAAACGGAGAAGGCGAAGAAGATGAAAGAAAACCTGGATGAAAAAGTTGCATCAATCATGCAGCAAATTCAATGGGATTCAGAAGATGCAGATGCTCAGACTTTGACTCAATCGGAATTAGATGCCGTTCTTAATTCAGGTGTTGTTACCTCCGTTGAACAGCATCAGGCTATTGAGATTGAAGATAAATTATCAGATATCATGGATGAAATCCGTGCTGGTTTTGAAGATGAAGAATCACAGACTCTTTCTCAATCAGAACTTGATAACATTCTTGCAACAGAAAGTGTTGTCGTTGAAAAAGAATTAATTTCAACCGATGTTGATTCAGCAATTAACATGGGTAGTGAAGAAGACTTTGATGAAGAAGCATGTATGATAAGCGATGAAGATTCTCCTTTTGGAACAGAACATTTTAGAACAACCGTTACTGAATTCTTATCTATCCACAAAAAGATAAACAGCACGCCAAAACAGCTTGTTGGTGGTGCAAACGTAGAAGAATTAATTGCTAACACATTACAGGTTATTCTTTCGCTGCAAAAAAAACAGCCTAAGGCAGAACGGCCACGCGGACTGTTCCGTCTTGCACAGCTTGCAGAAGCAGGACAGCTTTCTTCTGCAACAAATACAGTGTCTGACAAAATTGCAATTCCTTCTAACGGAGCAGACTGTCTGCAATTTTTAAAAGATGTTGGATTTACTGTTTCAGAATTGTTCTGTGACATACACGGAGTAACTCCTGATGAACTTTCAGAATCCGGTGCCTGTGTGCTTGTTACCACAACAACCAGTGCTAATGCAAAACGCAGATCAGATTTGCTGGAATGGGTAAAGCAAAACGACAACCGTTACATTCTGGAATACGACAAAGAAGCAAGTGATGTAGTTCCTTCACTGCAGGGACAGGATACATCCGGCAGAGTTATCTATGCAGGTGCTGCTTCTGATTTGGTTCCAAAATTTCATTCCTGCTGGGCAGTGCTTCCCGTTACACTTTTAAACGCTTACTATAAGCAGTTCGGTGAAGAAGAACTTGAACTTTCTGAAGCAGAACAGAATAAACTTGTTGACTTCATAGAAAGCGGTGAACTTGACCAGTATCTTTCTGATAAAGACTTATGACACAAAATCAATGGAACGCCTTCTGCAATTTTAAGGAACAGATGAAGTCTCTCTGTGATGAGTGGGGACTTTTAAAAGACAAACTGTATCCGTTACAAAAGGCAGCTTCAAAAAAAGACACCCCAGAGTATCCTCTGCAAACGGCCGTTGTGTACAATCAGGCATATGATTCGATAACCATTAATGATGATATTCGTCTGATTGTTATTGGTGACAATCCCGGAAAAGACGAACAGCTGGAAAAAAACCGCCGTTATCTTGTTGGACAAAGCGGAAAAATTGCTGACGGATTTTTCCACCGCAAGCCTGAACTGAACATTGACTTTCGCAAAAATACAATTATCGTAAACAAAACTCCTGTTCATACTGCAAAGACAGCACATCTTAAATATCTTTCCAAAAACGGAGATGAACAGATACAAAAACTGTTGCTTGAATCGCAAATACAAATGGCTCAGCTTACGGCAACACTTCATCAGCAGTTACTGTCGGGTACAGATTGTCCCCAAAATACTCCGCAGTTATGGTTAGTTGGTTATGCTGAATTAAAAGGCAAAGGAATTTTTCTTCCCTACAGAGATGCACTTAAAAATTCTTATTCGACGGAAGCATGGGATAATGTATTTGTGTACCAGCATTTTTCAATGAACCGTTTTCTTATTGATTTACGATCATATTGTGCACAGAATCCACAGCTTACGTTATCACAGGCTTTGTATGCGTTAGGTCACTTACATCGCGACGAAATTTTTATCGTTTAGTTTTCCGTTTCCTGTACAACGCGGTAATTCCAGTTATGTTTGGGATACCGTGCTTTCATTTCGCTGCAAATCTCTGGCCAGGTTTCTTCCCAAAAATGCTCTAAGTCACTGGTTACCTGGAGCGGTCTGCGGGCTGGCGACAATAATCTGAATAAAACAGGCACTCCCAAAATCTTAGGCGTTGTAAGACATCCGAATGCCTGCTGAATAATTATTTCTATCGACGGAATAATTGTGTCATTTTGTTTTGTATATGTTATCCGCTTTGGCTTTGAACCAGAAACAAGACAGATTGTTTTAGGTACCGCTTTATTTACTGTCTGTGCATCCAGATACCAGGACAGAGCATCAAACACAATTTGCGCATTTAGTTTAGTTTCCTCAGACATAAACGGACTAAGCCATTCGTTTACAGTTTGTGCCAGCAAACATAACCGCTGCTGAATATCCTCAGTTTCGTATCCTTCATTTTTTGCATTCTGAACAAAGAACTCTGCGCGTAACAGTAAATCCTGTGCTGCTTCATTTAAGGGAAGCCATTCAAGTCCCTTCTGAGCTACTTCGTTACAGACTGCCTGCATGTACGACCGAGCGTTAGTCTTTATGTCTTTTTTCCAGAGAATCAGCTTTCCATAGGCACATTCCTGCACAGAATGCAGCTTTTGACTGCCATTTTCAAACCACGACCGTTCGTTAGTTACTGAATTCGCCTCTAAAAAAGCCTCTGCAAAGACTTCTGACAGGGGATTAAAGGCATAAATGCGGCCTGTTGTTTCCCCAGCATCAACAGAAGGGGCTACAATATACTTTGTAAAAGGACGCTTTGCTTCTGCCAGCACCGCTTTTCTGCCAGACGTAAACTGATACACTCCGTCATCGTTTTCACATCGGGCAATACGATCTGGAAAGCCGGAAATCAGTGCATATTCTGTTGAAAAGTTCTTAGCCTTTGGTGTTAGTTCAGTACGGTTTATTCGGGCTATACGACGTTCCATATCGTTTATATACAGCTCTTTGCTAAACTGTGATGCAATACGTATACTTTCTGCTTCTTTACCAAAAGGAAGACCGCTTAGTGCTACACATGCAAGACGGACATTTGTTCCCATGGTAAGACAGGCTTTTCCCAGTGCTGTTATGTGACCGTCTTTTATGCACCCCAAAAGAGTCAGTAAATCAACAGCACTATTCCAGGCTGCCTGCGGTGGTTCATCAAGCCAGTCTAACGAAGTCCGGGCGTCTGTACCGCTACCCCATTCGGCACACTCTAACACTAAAGAAGACAAATCTGAAGTTAAAATCTGAGGAGCTGTCGCAACCTGCCGGACATCATGTTTGTTGTACAGCCGGATACAGGTTCCCGGCTTTATACGTCCTGCACGACCTGCGCGCTGTTCTGCATTAAATACCGAAGACTGAACGGTTACCAGTTCTTCCATTCCCAGACGGGCATTATATTGTGAGATTCTGCTTAATCCGCTGTCTATAACAACCGTAACATCAGGAACGGTAAGTGACGTTTCTGCAATTGCACTGGAAAGAATTACACGACGCTTTGTATTATCTTTTTTTTCAAGAACTCTTTTTTGTTCAGCAAAATCGATTGAACTGTGAAGCACACATATTTCTGCATCAATGCCATATTCTTCAATTTGTTCTTTTGCTTTTCTTATTTCTTTTATTCCCGGTAAGAATGCAAGAATTGTTCCGTCATCATGTGGATGCAATACTTCTTCTCGTACCGCCTGCGCAACAGACAGTGTATCTGCATACTCAATGCTGACATCAAATTGTTTTCCCGGTACCTGAACTAACGGTGCCTGTAAATATTCACACAACAGTTTTGTCTGCATGGTCGCTGACATAACCAGCACAAATAAATCATCTCGCAAAGCAAGTGTCTCTTTTAAAAATGCAAGAGCAAGATCTGCATGAATGGAACGTTCATGAAATTCATCAATTACAATAACAGAGATTCCTTCGAGCAAAGGATCACTCTGCAACTTTCGCGTAAGAATTGCTTCTGTTACAACCGTAAACCGTGTTTTGTCACTTACCCTGGATTCATGATGCATCTGATATCCACAGGTTTGCCCGGGCTTTTCTTCTAACAATGATGATACTCTGTTTGCTATGCCAAGTACCGCAAGCCGTCTGGGTTCAAGCATGACAATCTGTCCGCTAAAGTGTTTTAAGAGTGCAAGAGGAAGCACGGTTGATTTACCTGCGGCCGTTTGTGCCGTAAGCACTAAACAGTGCGACGGAGAAGTTTTTAAGGATTCACAGATGGAATCAAGATACGGTGTAATGGGTAAATCATCTATCTGCATATTGAAACCAGCCATGTATCCAGCGTAACGAATAGGTTTTGTTTTTTAAACTGTGGTTTTGTCTGCGTTAACTTTGACGCATACAATAAAACCTGCTGCAGTAATGCACCGAATTTTCCGGGTAAGTGTAAGTCTGGACTTATTGCACACTGCGAAAGAAAAACCATGCCTACAAGAATTCCACTTCTCTGTAATCCGTTTATTAATGAGCCTTGTGTTATTCGCCAGGTGCCAATTGGATAGAGCACTTTTCCAGACGGAGTAAGTAATGCAAGCAGTATGACCGTAAGCGTAACAAATACTGACGGAAGCAATTTAACAATCCGTTTTCGTTTTATACTTGCCGCAATAAAAAAAACTGCAACACAAATCCATTCAACATAAACATTGCGCATAAACAAAAACACAAGCGCAATTGCAATAGTCACCATAAACCACACAAGTGCAGCTGTACTGTTTTTTCTTTCGTGCTGATTTTCTATTTTGTTTTCTGATATTTGCATTACAATAAGGTTTGCATACCAGACAGAACGATTTTCAAACAGTAAGACAAAAACACCGAGTGCAATTCCGGTGATACATCCTACTGTAAACAAAAGCGGTGCAATCAGTTTTACAGAAGCTTCTCCCAGCAGAATGCGTGCACAGAACAACTGCGAAACATTATTTGCTAACGAGCCTGCAACGGTTACACCAAAATCTGACACTTGGTTTTTACACAGACGGGATAGTAAAAGCATAATGCATACACTTGCAAAACTGCCGCTTGCACTCAGCAAAAATACATAACTGAAAAGGGTACCGCTTATTACTGCCTGTCCCACAACTTTTAATACGGTAAGCAAAAGCACATCGCGGACAGACAGTTTTCTCAGAGAAAAAATAATGGGAAGGTTTGCAAGCCCTAAACGCAAAAAAGGAAGCGGTTTAGGAATTGCGTATTCGACAGAAGACAAAAGCAGGCAGAGTGCTGCTAAAAAAGATGTCTGACCCATAAAAAAAGAGTACCACAAAAGCGGTACTCTTTCAATTCAAGCAATCAAACTGATCTATTTGATTTCTACAAGCTCTATATCAAATGCAATGTATTCATTACCAGGGATGACTCCGGGATATCCGCGGGAACCGTATCCATAGTCAGCAGGAAGAACAACCGTTCGTTTTTCGCCAAGCTGCATATCCTGAACCATAAGATCAAAGCCCTTTATCATGTCGCCTTTTCCAGTAACAAAGCTAAGCGGTTCGCGTCCTGCAGAAGAATCAAACTCTGTTCCGTCAACCAGATATCCTCTGTAGTGTGTAGATACGCTTTTTCCGGTACCACACTTTGCTCCACTTCCGGCTTTTGTTGTTTTGTAGTAAATACCAGTTGCACTGTCAACAGTAAATCCGGGGAAGGTTGCTTCTACTTCTGCTACTTTTGCAGCAACAACTTTTTCAAATTCACGATCCCAGTCTGCCTGTGTTGCGGTAAAAGCTTCTGCTTCTGCACCTTTACGAACAATAGTGATTTTATTCATCTTATCGTTTACGACAATTGAATTAACTACTTTCTGGCTTTCTTCGTCTACAACTTTACCGAAAATTGTGTATCCGCCGTTAAGCCATGTTGTGGGAACAATGGTAATAAAGAACTGGCTACCGTTTGTGTTTTTGCCAGAGTTTGCCATTGCCAGCATACCAGGCTGATTAAAGTTAAGGCTTTCGTCTGATTCGTTGAAGAATGCATATCCGGGACCACCGGTACCGTTACCTTTCGGATCTCCACCCTGAATCATAAAATCCTGAGAGTCACGGTTTGCCTTGCTTATAACGCGATGGAACTTTAATCCGTCATAAAAAGGTTTTCCTTTTGCAGCATCAAGAGTTCCTTCTGCAAGACCAACAAAATTGGTTACGGTAAGCGGTGACTGCTTGTACAAAAGTTCAAGTACAATTTCACCTTTGTTTGTTTCAATAACAGCAAACAGTCCTTCTTTTCCTTCAAGAACTTTTTCACTTCTAGACATACATCCTCCAAATGATAACAGAACACAGCTAAAAAGCAGCATTCCAAACATTCTTTTAAGTTTCATTTTTATCCCCTTTGTTTTGCTACACTAAAACTGTGCAACAAACCATTTGTAGATTGCTTCGAGTCTGCCACGGAAAGAATCATTCATCTTGTTTTCGATGATAGACAGTGCAGGAAACTTTGCCTGAACCAGCATGTACACAACAAAACTGTCACCGCAGTCAGTTATAACAAGACTGATACGCAGGTTGTTTGTGTCTACGGCTTTTATAAAACCAATATACACAGGACTTACGTTTATAAAACCAGCGCTTGTTTCTTTACTGCTCTGATGATAGTTAAGCTGATAATTTGTTTTTCCGAATGAACAGTCGTTCTGCATACAGTACATTACTTTGCCTTCCGCACTGCCTTCTGTGTCATCGGGAACACGAGTCCGGTCATTTGGCCCTGCAATACAGTAACATTCTTTGTACAGAACTTTTGTTTTTTTGTCGGAATACGAATAATATTCCATTCCTTCCATTTTGCTTACGGAACGGATTATTTTTGAAACAAAATCTATATCCATTTTTGAAACATTACCGTCTCCCAGTTCTGCTTTTTTGAGCAGATAGAGATTTTCCATGATGAATACAGGTCTCTCTTCGTCTTCCGGCCAGAAAGCCGCTGCCTGTTCTGCAAGCGGCGTTTTCGGTGCAAGCTTAATGGTACTGTCACCTCTTTTGTAATACTGATGCTGAACAACACCCTGTTCTTTCAGTTCTTCTATTACTTCTGGACTTACGATTTCTTCAACCGTAAAAGCAGAAAGAGAAGACATACACAGAGCACATACCATACAGGTAAACAGTTTAAGCAGTTTTTTCATTCTTCACTCCTAAGAAGATGAATTAGCGCACGCCCTTGTAAATAACGCGCACCTGCTTATATAAACCATCACCTTCGCTTTTGGTTTCAACATCAGGGATATCATTTAATGTGGTGTGAATCAGTCTGCGTTCAAACGGATTCATGGGTTCCAGAAGAACCGAGTTACGGGTTGCACGAACTTTATCTGCTGTTACGTAGGCAAGACGAACCAGGCTTTCTTCGCGGCGGATACGGTAATTTTCACTGTCAAGAATTACACGCACATCTTCGCGTCCCAGGTGTCCTGCATATACGTTTGCAAGCAGCTGCATTGCATCCAGATTTTTTCCTTTGCGTCCAATCAGGATAGAAGAACTTGAACTGGTAAGTTTAAGACCAATCTTTTTATCTTCGCGGAACATAACTTCAACGGTAACTTCGTAGCCCATTTTTTCAATCATGATTCCTACAAAGTCCATCAGCTTCTGTTCAAATTCGTCCTGAGCAAGCGGATTTGCAACAATTTTAGGATTGTTTCTGCGGGTTGTTGCGTTGGGTACAGAACCGTCAAATTCAGATGCAACATGATCAGCAGAATCTACTGTGTGTACGCGGATTCTGACATATCCGTTTTTAAAGAGTGATTTTTTCTGAGACTCAAGAATTTCAACATCAAACTGATCTTTTTCAAGACCCAGTTCTGCTGCTGCTTTTTCGATAGCCTCTTTTTCTGTCTTTGCTTCGTACTCGTAAACCATATCTATACCTCCCAAAAATCAGCGTGTTTTCTTTTTGCCAGATTTGAACTTTTCGTCGTAAATATTCACCGGCTTTTTGTTTTTAGCAAGTTCCTGTCTTTGCTTTTTAGTGATTTTGTTTATAACCACCTGCTGTCCCATCTGCAGAATGTTGCTGACAGTCCAGTACAAAATCAAACCACTTGCTACGTTATACAGGATGAAGAAGAACATAATGGGCATTCCGTACATAAGAAGTGCCATCTGTGTCTTGCTCTGTCCGCCGCCTGCACCACCATACTGTGTAATCATACCGTTAAACAGCTGAGATATTGTGTAAACAAACGGAAGAATACGCAGTGTATTCTGTGTGAATCCTGAAATAAGCGGAATCTGTTTTTCCCAAGTCCAGATGCTGTCTCCTACTGAAAGGTCATCTATCCAGCCTTTGATAAAACTTGCACCGCGGAACTCGAAGTAGTTGTTGAACACATTGTACATTGCAAACAGAATAATCATCTGCAGAACGATGGGTAAACATCCGCTTGCAGGATTATATCCAACTTGCTTGTACAGCTTTGCACTTTCTTCATTCATTTTCTGAGGATTATCTTTATACTTTTCCTGCAGAGCCTGCATCTGAGGCTGAAGTTCCTGCATCTTAAGCGTACCAAGAGCACTCTTTCTGTTAAGCGGGAACAAAATGATTTTAAGAATAACTGTCAGGATGATAATAGAAATACCCCAATTGTGAACCAGTTTGTAAATCATTTCCATTGCCCACTTGAGCACTTTTTCTATGGGTGACAAAAAGCCGCTTGTCTGCAATGCCTGATTGAGTTTTGCGTTGTACAAATCCCAACCGTTTGTATCGCGGGAATTGTATTTTACCAGTTCAGTCTCATTTCTCGGACCGATATAAATGTAATACGAATCTGTTGACTGTGCTTTTTCAATTGCATTGCGGGTCAGCATAACCTGTGCATTTGTGTAATCGTTTGAACTTTCTGTTACACAGCGGACACTGTCTTTCATAACAGATGCATCTTCAGGTTTAACCAGAATAGTAAAGTATTTTCCTGCCACACCTGCCCAGTCATAGTATTTGTTAAAGTAGCGATCAGATATTGGTTTCTTTGTTTTTTTGTTTTTACTTGCGTTATATGCAATATACTGTCTTACTTCATATCTATCTTTCGGATTGTAATGAGGTCCAATCTGAGGAGATGTACGCAGCGTATACGAAGCACCGTCTACATTAAGACCAGAGGTTCCATCCTGACCATTAACCGTAATATCAAGACGGAACATGTATTCATCCGGCTTAAAGGTATATAATTTACCCAGCACGAACTTCTGTACATTTCCTGAGCCGTCTGTATATTCGTAGTTTTTATAGAATCCGATTGTGTAGTCGTCGATTTTTTTTACATTGAATACATCGTTAAGAATATCTGCATTTGCATCTCCTAACGAAACAGAAAAAGCGCGGTTAAGCGGAGTAATGTTATCTGCCATCTGAACACCGCTGTTTGTATCTTTGTCCAAGTGTTCAAGCAGTTTATAACTGATTATATCACCACCGCGGTTTGTAAACGTTACCTGCACTTTGTTTGTTGTAATGGTAAAGTTTTCTTCACTTACGGTAACAGGTACTTCTTCACCCTCTTGTTCAGATGTTTCTTCTGCTGCAATCAGCTGGCGGCTTTCAAGCTGCTGCTGACGAGCTTCTTCTTCTTTCTGCTGCACTAATGCTTTTTCTTCGGCTTTTGCCTGCTGACGCGGAATAATTACTTTTATTTCAACAACAGCAGAAACAACAACCACTAAGAATGACAGAACGATTGCCCAAACAGTGTTTTTATCCATGGCAAATTCCTCTTTTCGGTTTTTGTTTGTTTACATTCGGGTACCGGATCATAACCACCTTCATGATAGGGATTACAACGCAGTATTCTTCTGATTGTTAGAAAAGAACCCTTACACGCCCCATGTATACGGATAGCGTCAAGCGCGTACTGTGAGCAGGTAGGTGTATACCTGCAGCACGCTGGAAACAGCGGAGAGACAAATACTTGATAAAATCGTATCACGGAACTAAGCAGTTTTGAAAAAAACGAATTCAGTCCTGTAATAAACCAGCCTTTTGGCATAATGTCTTAAATTGTTCGCACCGCGAGTGGAACGAGTCATTTCCGGGGTATACTAAAAGCAGCATATCGTAACCGGTGTTCAGGTGCGTTTTAAAAAAACGATATGTTTCACGGCTGTAACGCTTGGACTTGTTGCGCTCCACAGCGTTACCATAACCGCGGGGAAGAGGAAATCCGATTCGATTTATGTTTCGGTCATTCAGCATATAGAAGAGCTTGGCTCCGGCAATGCTGACTCTCTTCCCTGTCTTAAAAAGTTTCTGGAAGTCTTCAGGACGCTTTATGTGTTCACTACGGGTAAAGCGCCCTTTTTTTAGCAAGTCTGTCTCCATCCCTTAAGAATTACATCTTTGCTGTCTGATTCTTTCCATTCTGGTACGGTTTCTTTTCGTCAGAAACAGTCAGCTTCCAACGACCCTTTGCACGACGGCGAGAAAGAACCAAACGTCCACCGCGTGTCTTCATGCGTGCACGGAAACCGAATTTTCTATTGCGCTTTACTTTACTTGGTTGATATGTGCGTAACATAATGAACGACTCCTTATATGAAAATCTTGAATGTAGTAGTTAGTGATATTATCACTAATTTTCCTTCTTGGTCAACATGTTTTTGCTCATATTTTCAAAGATTTGCTCCAGTTCAGGCGGAAGTTTTCCCTTTTTTTCTGAATTCTGGTCGTTTTTCATGTATTTCTGGCTTATTTTGCTCTGTTCTTCAAGATTCTGTTCCATTTTTTTCATGGCTTCTTCTTTGCTTTTTTCGCTGTTCTGCCCATGATCAAACATAAAAGAACTGCCTGCCAGCTTAAAGACGATGTTTCTTATTTCCATCTGAGGCAGCTGCATCTGCAGTCCCTTTACAATGTAATCTTTATAAAACTGTAATTTCTGTATCCATCCGGGATGGTCTGATTCAACCATAATGATTCCGTTTTTTATGTCTACAATCCGGCTGTGGTCATACAGATTATTTCCTTCATTGGGATTACTGCTTTTGATACTGCATACTGTTTTTTTCCAGGCATTAAACGTTTCGTTAGCATTTTCAATGTCCTGCACACTAATATTTGAGAACGTTGAGTTTATTAATTGAGAAATAGATTTAAATTCATCATTCATTCTTTTCGCTCCAGACACCATCTTTTATCTGATAAACACGCGTGTCAAATCTCTTGTACCGTTCGTAAGGCTCTCCGGGAAGGAACGTACAGAAAAGCTGTTCATACTCAGGAAGTAATTCTGTTATCCGCTGTCTTTTATCCGGATCCAGTTCAAGCATGACATCATCCATCAGAAGAATTGGTTTTCTTTTAGTTACCTGAGTATAATATACTGCCTGCGCCGTACGCAGAATAAGTGCAATCAGGCGGCGCTGTCCTGTAGAAGCTGTAGGAACAAACTGTTCTTTGTCTTTTATAAAAATTATTTTATCACGATGCGGACCACTCATAGTTGTCTGCATGATTTTTTCTGCTTCTCTTTTTGATTTAAGATGTGCCATTACTTCATCAACATCAGGAATGGTTTTGTCTCCGTACGAAACATATTCACTTTCTGAAAAATTTTTTTTCTTCCAGGAAGGAATGTATTCTATCATCACATCGGAAATACCCGTTACCTGTTCATACAGTTTTCCAAACAACTGATTAAACTGAAATACCGCATTCTTTCTTTTTTTCTGAATTTCAAGGCCATTCATTACCAGCTGAATATCATACGTTTCCAAAAGCTGATACTTCTGTTCCTTAAGACAGATATTTCTATTCTTCAGTATTTTTTTATAACGTCTCATTACGTCGATATACAAAACATCATACATACTCAGACTTTGATCAATAAAAAAGCGGCGCCGTTCCGGTTCACCGATTGCAAAATCCAAATCATCATGATTGTATAACACACAGGGCATTGTATTTACTAATTCTTTTCTGTCATGAAGAATTTTTCCATCACGCTCTATTTTCTTTTTTCCATTTTCACTAGAAAATGCTGTTGTATGAGTAGTTCCGTTTTCTTCACGATACAGAGAACGCAACCCCATAATGTTTTCGCCTTTTTTTATTATTTCAGAATCAGTGTGAGTTCTAAAAGAAGCACCATAAGATGCATAATACAATGCTTCAAGTAAATTACTTTTTCCCTGACCATTCTGACCAGTAAAAAACACTTCCTTTGACGACAAATCAATGGAAGTGTTTGCGAGATTTCTGAAGTTGTAAGGTGTTACAGATAAAAACGGCACTCTCTTACGCTATTCTTTTTGCATAGGCATAATGATGTGGAAGTAGTCTGCTGCAGGTTCCGGTCTCATTGTTACCGCTTTCATTTCTTCTGTAAATTCAAATGTAATGCGGTCGCCCTGAATAACACGCAGTGGTTCATCAACATAGCGATAGTTAAGAGCTAACGTATATGAATGACCTACATATTCACAGGGAATATCTTCATCTGCACTTCCCATATCAGAAGCCTGAGATGCAACTTTTAAAACTCCGTCGCTTACGGTAAAGTACAAACGTCCAGCATTTTTATCAACCATCAGAGAAACACGTTTTAATGCACCAGCAAGATCTTCTTTGTTAACCTGGAAGCTGTGTTCCTGTTTAGCAGGAATAACACGTTCGTAGTTGGGAAACTGTCCTTCAAGAAGAACTGAACCAAATTTATAATTTCCAAAGCGGAAGAAAATCATTTTTTCTACGATTGCAATAGAAATGTTTCCTTCAAGCGGCGAATGTTTAAGAATAGTTTTGAGAATTTTCGGATGTACAATTGCTGCAGGAAAATCACTTACTCCGCTCAAAAGATTTTTTGATGAAAAGCTTAAGCGTTTACCGTCAGTTGCAACCATTACCAGATTGTCACCTTTCTTTTCAATAAAGACACCGTTCATAAAGTAACGTGTTTCATCTTCACTTACAGCAAAAGAAGTCTGACTTATCATTTCTTTAATGTCTTTAGAAGGAACATCAAAGTAAGGAACATTTTCTGCAGAATCAAAGTCAGGGAATTTTTCCTGAGACATACTTTTCATCTTAAACTTTACTTTTTTTGCAACCGGTTTAATCAGAACAGTAATTCCAGCATCGTCTCCTTCAGAAGCAGACTGATCGAATTCGATTTCTCCATCAGGAATAGAATTCAAAATGCTCATGAATTTATCACAATAAACAGTAGTAGATCCTTCTTCTTCAATTTGAACAGGAATCTGTGTTTCAAAGTTTACCTTTATGTCGGTTGCTTTTATAGTCAGTGAATTGTTCTGAGCAGAAAGCAAAACGTTAGAAAGAATTGAACCTACATTTTTTGTTGAGATGATTTCCTGAGCAATTCCAATCTCTTTGATCATCGTGTCACGGTCAAACGTAAACTTCATACAGTTTCTCCTTACATTCTTTTATGACCCTTATATATATTAAATTTTTAAATTTAATAGTAGTAGTAATAAGGGCTGTGAATTTGTGGAAAACCCTCTTAATTGATTAAAGTAAAACAAATTGCAAACTGAATAACTACGGTATTTGAGTTCACAGTTTTTCCACTTTTACCAGAAAAGTAAACTTTTCCACTGTTTATGCACACCATTGTATCATATTGTATACATGTTGTCTATTTTTTATAGTCTTTTATCTCACGGATAAGAGATTCAATTGTACTGTTGAGGGAAGAGTCTGTTTTACGCTGTTCGTCGATTTTTTCGTAACTGTGCATGGCAGTCGTATGATCTCTTCCTCCAAATTCATTGCCTAAATCCGGGAATGAATATTCTGTAAGCTCGCGGGCAAGATAAATTGCTATCTGACGGGGAACAATAAACTGTTTGCTGCGTTTTTTGCTCTTTATATCACTTAAAGATATATTGTAGTGATCAGCAACAACTTTTTGTATGGATTCTATGGTAATTGCACCTGTTGTAGCCTGAGAAAAAGTGTCACGAAGCAAGTCTTTAGCAATATCAATACTCAGATCCTTGTTTATGAGGTCAGAATACCCAATCATTTTGTTAAGACACGATTCCAGATCACGAACGTTTGTTTGTATGTTTTTTGCTATGTAATCTATTATTTCTTCGGGAATATGCTTGTTTAAGATAGAAAGTTTTTTCTGCAAAATAGCTTTACGGGTTTCGTAGTTTGGAGCTTTCATGTCTACTGACATACCGCGGGTAAAACGGTTACGCAGACGTTCATCTATGTGCTTTATATCAGTTATGGGACGGTCACAGGTAAAGACCATCTGTTTTTTGTTATTGAACAAAGATTCAAACGTATAGAACAGTTCTTCCTGCAGGCGTTCTGTTTTTTCAAGAAACTGAATGTCGTCAATTAAAAGGACATCGAGATTTCTGTATTTAGTCTTAAATTTTTCAATTGTTTTATTTTTTGGGTTTGTATCACGAATAGCAGAAGTAAATTCATTCATCAGGTTTTCCGTGCTGATGTAACAGATTTTTATGTCACCCTTTTTTTCTTTCCAGATGAAATTTCCGATTGCCTGCATCAGGTGAGTTTTACCTAATCCAACACCACCATACAGCAAAAGAGGGTTATAGGTAACTCCAGGATTTTTTGAAATAGCCAGTGCAATATTATAAGCAAAGGCGTTGTTATCTCCGGAAACAAATGAATCAAAAGTGTAGTCTTCATTCAGCTGAGGATGTTTTTTGAGTGTTTTTTCAGTATTTTCTGATGATGAATCATTATTGTAAGCATCTGCGGCTGATTTTTGGGAAGCAATAACACTTTCAAAAGGTTTATTGAGCGAAGAATCTGTTTTTTTTAAGATATATTTAATCTTTATTGACTGTCCGCTTATCTCGAGAATCTTTTCTTCAACACGTTTTACATTGCCGCGTTCAGTCATCTGGCTCCACATAAAGTCTGAGGGAACGGAAACAGTTATGGTTTCTTTTTCGTCTTCAACATATTCCATGTTGTACCACAGATTAAATTCTGTTTCCTGACCATTTTCCCTGTATTCTGCTTCAATTTGAGTCAGTGCTTCCTGCCAGATTGCCTTGTAATTCTGTTCGCTCATAGTGGGTCATTATAACCTACCTTTACTTTTTTCTTCAATACGGGTATACTAAAATTCTAGAATTTTCTATATATGGCTTTTTCCATATATACGGCTTGAGGAAAAAAATGTCAGAAGAAAACACTCAGTACTCAGCAAGCAGCATTCAGGTTCTGAAAGGTCTGGAAGCTGTCCGCAAACGCCCTGGAATGTACATTGGTTCTACGGGTCCTAACGGTCTTCATCATCTGGTATACGAAGTTGTTGATAACTCAATAGACGAAGCTATGGCTGGTCATTGTGACACCATTACGGTCGCCCTGGAAAAAGATGACATTTGCCGCGTAGAAGACAATGGACGCGGTATTCCGGTAGACATGCATCCGACAGAAAAGATTTCTGCCCTTGAATTAGTTTTAACCAGACTGCATGCCGGTGGTAAGTTTGATAAATCTAACTACAAAGTTTCCGGCGGTTTACATGGTGTTGGTGTAAGCTGCGTTAATGCACTTTCTGTCTGGATGGAAGCCTTTGTTAACCGCGAAGGCAAGCGGTATGAGCAAAAATACGCAGAAGGTAAGCCAAAAACAAAAGTAGAATGTCTTGGGGAAACCAACTTACACGGAACAACAATCCGCTGGAAAGCCGACAATACTATCTTCAAGGAAACAACAACATACAATTTTGATGTTCTTGCCCAGCGTCTTAGGGAACTTGCTTTCTTAAACCCCGGCATCACCATAAAATTCCGTGACGAGCGCCTTGAAACTCCAAAAGAGGTTGTCTATAGATTTGAGGGAGGAATTAAACACTATGTTACCTTCCTCAACGAAGGAAAAAAAGTCCTTCCGGAAGAACCCATCTACATCTCCGGAGAAACAGAGAATGTTCAGATGGAAGTTGCCATGCAGTACAATGACAACTATGATGAAAAAATCTATGCCTATGTAAACGACATTAACACTAAGGAAGGCGGAACTCATCTTGACGGCTTTAAGATAGCCCTTACCGTTACGCTCAACAAATTCCTTGAAAAAAATGAAAAGCTTTTGAAGCGTCTTATAATAAAAGACTCAAAGTCAAAGGATGCAAAATCTAACCAGGTAAACTATGAAAAGCTTGCCGGTGATGACGTTCGTGCAGGTTTGACAGCAGTTATTTCCGTAAAAGTTCCTGAGCCACAGTTTGAAGGTCAGACAAAGACAAAACTTGGCAATACGGAAGTTCGCGGTTATGTAGATGCCCTTGTAAAAGAAAAATTCACTCTCTGGTGCGAACAGAACCCCCAGTATGTGAATATGATCCTGGAAAAGGCTGTTGCAGAAGCAGAAGCCCGCATTGCAGCCCGCAAGGCAAAAGAAAATACCCGCAAAAAATCATTGTCAGATTCTTTCGGTCTTCCTGGAAAACTTTCAGACTGTTCTTCAAAAGATCCTTCAATCTGCGAAGTGTACATAGTCGAGGGTGACTCTGCAGGCGGTTCAGCAAAGAAGGGAAGGGACTCAAAGACACAGGCCATTCTTCCGCTTTGGGGAAAGATGCTCAACGTAGAAAAGAGTCGTCTTGATAAAGTAATAGACAATGAAAAGCTTCAGCCGGTAATTGCTTCTTTGGGAACAAACATAGGCAAGGATTTTGACATAAAAAAATTGCGCTATGACAAAATAATTATTATGGCAGATGCTGATGTTGACGGAAGCCACATCCGCACACTTTTGCTTACTTTCTTTTTCCGCTACATGCCGCAGCTTATAGAAGAGGGACATATCTATCTTGCAATGCCTCCTCTGTTTGCAGTCCGCTACGGAAAAAAAGTTAAGTATGTTTACGATGACAATGAGAAGGCAGCCGCAATCGCAGAGTTTGGTGTTCCTGCAGAAAAGCTGGATGTTCAGCGTTACAAAGGTCTGGGTGAAATGTCAGGAGACCAGCTTTGGGATACAACAATGAATCCTGCCGTAAGAAAGATGATGAAGGTAACAATACCGGATGCAATTGCAGCAGATAAAATTTTCTCTACCTGTATGGGTGAAGCCGTAGAACCGCGCCGCAAGTTCATCGAAGAAAATGCTATTTATGCAAATCTCGATGTCTGATGACTTTATAAGGAAAAGTATAGATGGAAAATGAAATGACAACCCCTGAGGGTGGAACACTGATTCTTCAGCCCATCGATCAGGAAATAAAGAAAGCCTATATAGACTACTCAATGTCCGTTATCGTAAGCCGCGCCCTGCCGGATGTTAGAGACGGACTTAAGCCAGTTCACCGCCGCATCCTGTATTCAATGGATGAGTTGCACCTTCGTTCTTCAGGAAAGACATACAAGTGTGCAAAAATAGTCGGTGACGTACTTGGTAAATATCACCCGCACGGAGACGCTTCTGTTTACGATGCACTTGTTCGTTTAGGTCAGGATTTCTCTGAGCGCTATCCCCTTATTACTCCTCAGGGAAACTTCGGTACAATCGCCGGTGACCCTCCTGCAGCTTACCGTTATACGGAAGCAAAGATGGCAAAACTCGCAGAAGAGATGGTTGCCGATATTGAAAAAGATACCGTTGATTTTATCCCCAACTTTGACGAAACAACAAAAGAACCAACTGTTCTTCCTACAAAATTTCCTTTCCTTCTTGCAAACGGATCAAGCGGTATTGCGGTCGGTATGGCTACAAACATGCCGCCCCACAACCTGAAGGAAATAGCATCAGCCGTTTCTGCCTACATAGACAATCCCGAGATTAGCATTGATGAATTGATGCAGCATATCAAGGGACCTGACTTTCCGACAGGCGGAATAATTTTTGGCCGCCAGGGAATCAAAGATGCTTACCGGACAGGCCGCGGAAAAATCATAATGCGCGGTAAGTTCACAATTGAAGTTGCAAAGAACGGATCAGAATCAATCGTATTCACGGAAGTTCCCTATCAGACAAACACAACTGATCTTTGCAAACGTATTGCAGAACTTGCCCGTGACAAAATCATCGATGGAATAAGCGGTGTAAATGATGAAACGTCAGACCGTGTAGGCATGAGAATCGTCATTGACCTTAAGCGTGGTGCCGTAACAAAAATCGTTGTTAATCAGCTTTTTGCAAAGACACCATTACAGGCATCCTTTGGCGTAATAAACCTTGCTCTTGTAAACGGTCGCCCGGAAACCTTGAACCTTAAGCAGCTTGTGCAGCACTTCGTTGACCACCGCGAC
>CACXCG010000037.1 GCA_902766125.1 uncultured Spirochaetaceae bacterium
TGGCACTTTCCATGATGCAGAATATTGCAATCAGAAAAGAGATTCCCTGCGGATTTTTCAGTCTGGAAATGTCTGCTACTCAGATTGGACAGCGTCTTCTGTCTCAGGTATCGGGAGTTCCCGGCGGTAAACTTCGAAGCGGTTTTTTGAAGCAAAGTGACTTTATGGCACTGCAGGATGCAGGGGGAAAGTGTTACGATGCACCGCTGTGGATCTGTGATACTCCAAACATGAAACTGCTTGACTTACGCGCAATGGCCCGGCGAATGAAAGTTAACAAAGGGGTTAAAATTATTTTTATAGACTATATTGGTCTGATTACCAGTGACCATGATGATGCGCCCGTATACGAACAGCAGGCAGCAATTTCAAAGTCTTTGAAAAGCCTTGCCCGTGAACTTGATATTCCCATTGTGGTATTGTGTCAGGTTCAGCGTGATGCAGAAGGAAATGAACCGTCTCTTGCAAACTTACGCGGTTCCGGTTCTATTGAACAGGATGCAGATGTGGTTATGTTTATTCACGGAGAGCGACCTAAAAGAAAAGAAGGGGAGCCGGAGAACCCCATCTGGGACCGCAAACTGATTGTTGCAAAGCAGCGTAACGGCCCCATTGGTGATGTTGATCTTCTGTATATTTCTTACTGTACGCGCTTTGAAAGTAAAGCGCGCAGTGAATCGTAAGATTTAGTTCTGTTTTACCTGAGACAAATCTGCTACATTAAGCAGTACCGGTACACCGTTAGGAGCAGTTACGACAAGTCCTTTCTGTGTTACGGTAATGGGCGTCTCGGGTGAAACAGCAACCGTACTTGATTTCTGCAGCTTAAGGCTTGCGTTATATTTTCCAATTACATAAGAGTCCCCTGACAGAATTACACAGTAGTAATCAGATCCGTTCTGAACAAGAACTGAATTGTCTGCAAGCGTTTCGCTGCTTTCTGCCTGAATCTCCATGTTATCGCTGTCAAGAAGACACAGTTTAACGGTTCCGGAACCGCTTGCAGATCCGCACACTGCCATGTATGCAGCAGAAGATACGGTTTTGCCGCTTGCGTCGGTAATGTTAACGTTTCCTGCAGGAAGAATTGTCTTTCCGCGTATAACGGTTACCGGAGAACCTTTTACCAGGCGTCCGTTTGCTGCATCAACTTTTACCATCTGACTGTAGGTTCCAGAAGTACTGGTTAAGCCGATAACAGTTGTCTGCTGCGGTGTTGCAGAGGCTGCAGTGGTGCGTTCAATGACTTCTTTCTGATCCTGTGCAATATCTTCACGTTCCTGTGCAGCTTCTTCATTTTTCTGATCTGCTTTATCCTGAGCTTCGTCTGCTTCTTCCTGAGCTTTGTCTGCCTCTTCCTGAGCCTGATCAGCTTCTTTCTGAGCTTCGTCTGCTTTCTTCTGTGCTTCTTCAGCTTCTTTCTGTTTTGTGCTGTCGGTCGGATTCTGAGAAGCCTGCTGCTTTTTTTCTTCTGCAGTGCTGCGTGCGGTATCCGCTTTTTTCTGTGCTTCATCGGCTTTCTTTTGAGCTTCGTCTGCTTTCTGCTGAGCGGTTTCTGCTTTCTTTTCTGCTTCTTCTGCTTCGCGTTCCTTCAGTTCTACCATTTCCTTGCGGTCATCGATTCCACGGTCATCTTCTTCGCGCATAGAATCAATAACTTCGCGGTCACTGATAGTTGATGTGTCGACGGTTGAAAGTCCACCAGAAAGGTCGCTGAGCGGAATGACAATCTGTGACTGTCCGGGCCATTCATTCCATTTGGTTGAAAGACCACATTTGCTCTGCGTAAGGTTGTCCGTTACGACAGTCTTGTAGCGTTCAGTAAATACCTGCATGCGTCCGCGATACACGGCATTGTATACGGTAACAAAAGTTGCAATGGTTGCAGCATCTTTTTCTGAATAACCGTAGGCGGCGGTAAGATAGGATGCAATAATCTGGCGTAAGTTTTTGATATGATCAACAGCTGCATCTGAACCAATAATCAGAATATCTGCATCAAGCTTTTCTTTTGTGGTGGAATCAACTGCATGAATCACCGAGTATTTTCCGTTCAGATTAAAGGTTGCTGATGTTGAAACTGAGCGGGAAACCGGCTTTCCTAATCCGGTACCAATTGCGCGGATTGCTTCGAGCGTATCAACCGTTTTGTGAGGCCCTGTGTAGTTTTCAAACTGAATTGATTCACTGCTTACACTTTGAATTTCAGACTGATTCACTTCAAGTGCAGTAAGTGCAAAAATAGTGCTCAACGCAATAAGCGGCAGCAGAATGGCTTTTTTCATAATTCCTCCACGTTTGCGTAGAGTATACCACAGAAGGCTAAAAAAATCTAGATTGAAAGCTGTGCAAGTGTCTTAAGCGTTTGCAGTGCATAGTCGCGGATACGGCTGTCGTAGGATGGCATAAGGAGTGTCTTAAGCATGTCTTCTCCGTGCCTGAAATAGGCAGGGCGACCCATGTAGCGGCAGATCTGTACAATTGCGTCACAGACTTCTTTCATCAAAAGAACATTTGCAGAAGCAGAACTTTCCCTCAGTACGCCTTCCAGAGCAAGCAGCATGCTTCCGTCTCCGTCAAAACCAAGATTCTTTGCAGAACGTACAAGACAAAGCAGTATCTGCGGATCTTTGACTGTAGTTAACATGCGGGCAAGTGTCTTTTGAAATACCGCAGTTCCTGTCTGTGAAATAATATTCAGAACCGTTTCTGCATACGCAGGCTGGGTAAGAAACCAGGGCTTTTCTGTTGTGGGGGTATTTGTAGCCGTATAGGCATTGTTCAGTTCACTTAATTCCTGAGTCAGATACGAAAGCCAGAGTGCTTCCTGTTCGCCGTAGTTTCCTGCTTTGAGAGCTTTATAAATATCATCAGCATTGCTTTCCCTCATGGAAAGAAGAGAAACCGGTCTGTAATACGCTTCGTAACTTTTTGTGTTGTTCTGTCCAAACTGATTTTCCTGCGTGCGCACTCCCTGAATCATGCGGTAGGCACTTACCGTCCAGTCATTTCCGCACAGCACCAGATATCCGGAATCAGTTGCAAAGAGTTTTGTCCATGATTTTTTTGCATTCAGTTTTGCACACCACAGTTCATGTCCGTTTATGTCATAGCAGGCTGCCTGCTGCGTATCTGCAAGAACTAATCCATGTACGGTCTGCTGAAGGTAGATGAGCCGCGCTCCGTTTACGTCTTGTGCACAATACGATTTTTTTTCTGAACCGTCTGCACAGTTCAGTACCGTTATTTCACTTGAGGCAGAAAGACCTGCGTTTATAACGGTTACCGTTGACGGAGTGGTATCAGAAATGCAGAGTGTCTTTTGTCCCTGTCCCAGTGTGTAACGCCATCTTGATTCAAGTGAAGCTTCCTGTGTTTTACTGTCATGGGTTGCCTTACATAAACCAATGCTTCCGTCATTAAACACAAGCAGCACTCCCTCTGAACAGGATGCAGCCTGCAGTACCGCACCCGAAAACGTAACTTCATTAAGCAGTCTTCCAAACGGAGAGATGTGGGATGCAACACTGTGAGTTCCGTCTTTTTTAGTCAGAAATGCAAGCAGCGAACCGTCATTTAACTGCACCAGCGGAATGTTCGTGTCCTGATCGCTAAGCGCCAGTTTCCATTTTTGAATTCCGTTTAATCCCCAGCAGAAGACAGCATTTTTTGTCCGTGCAAAAATCCGTCCGTCCCAGCCAAAAAGAGGAGCTTCGTTGACCGATTCTCTTGCGTCGTTTTTCCAGATTGAAAGTCCGGTCGGGCTCAAAAGCTGAACCGTAGAACTTCCCGTTACAATGCACAGAATGTCTCCCGGCCCCGCACTGATAAACGGTTTTGGACGGGCAGTTGCAGCCTTCTGCCATAAGACCGCACCGTCTTTGGAAAAACCGGTTATCATGCGTCCTTCACAGACAGCAACGCAGCCGTAAGAGGTTTTGACAACATCACTTTGAACTGCACCCGCAAGAACTGAGTAGGCGTTGGGTTCAACATCTGAAAGAGAAACAATGTTTGTTTCTCCTGCAAATACAGTTTGTATTGATAGAAAAAGCGTGAGAATGACTACAAAATACGACAGTTTGCAGTGTTTTTGCTTCATTCAGCATCCCTGGAAAGATATGCAAGGCTTTCTATGTGCGCTGTCTGCGGATAAAAATCAAGCAGGAAGAGTTTTTCAAGACGGTATCCTGCCTTAATCAGCCGGGCGATATCCCGTGCATGGGTTGCCGCATCACAGGAAATGCTCCGTACCTTGGGAATGCAGTGTTTGCACAGCCAGTCGCACACTTCTTTTTCCATTCCGCTTCGGGGAGGATCTATGACTACTGCGTCAAACAGACCGTTTCGTTCAATACAGCTTTGTGCATGATTTTCTGCCCACACTCCGCCGCTTACGCCGTAGCTTTCGTGCATTTTGTTTGCAAGATTCTGTTCTGCGTAAATCAGTGCATCACGGTTGTGTTCTACCAGCGTTACCATATCAAAGCGTTCTGCCAGAAAAGTTGAAAAGGTTCCGCAGCCTGCATACATATCAAGAACATGTTTTCCGGATAGACCTTCGCACACGACCGGAATTGCTTTCTGCAGTACATCAAGATTAGACTGAAAGAATCCCTGAACATCAAAGGTAACCGGTTTTCCGCACAGCATGACCGTACAGGCATTACGCGGATCAAGGGAACCTGCAGTCCACTGTTTTTTTACCTGCTTCTGTTTGGGAAGGGGGCGTCCGTTTTGCATGCGTTTTTCTTTCTTTGGTGCAGCAGGTTTTGCTTTGGAAACTTCGTGAGCAATAATCAGACGGTCAAAGCCTTCAGGAATTGAACAGATTGCATCAGAACCAAACACATGAACTCTTCCCCTGGGACGTTTTTCAATCGGCACTTCTTTCAGGTAATGATTGATTTCGTTTGTGGCACAGGGACATTCGGTCAGGGAAACGATTTTGTCTGACATCTTCATTTTTAGTCCGCCGCCGGTAAACTGAAAGCGTGAACGGTAAGCCGTCGGACTTGCAGAAACGGTTTCTATCTGGGAAACGGTAATTCCTTCGCGTTCAAAGGCACTTTTCAGCATCTGAACCCGCAGTTCTTTCTGGTATTCGCTGTCTGCATGCTGAAGCGAACAGCCGCCGCAGATGCCGTAGTATTTACAGAACGGAGTAACCCGGTGAGGGGAAGGTGTTACGATATTGACAATGCGGGCACAGTCATAGTCCCGGTTTTGTCTGGTAATTTCAATTTCCAGCGTCTCTCCAGGAAGTGCAAACGGAATAAAAACAGTTTTTCCGTCAATTTTTGCAATACAATCTCCCCCAAAAACCATTTTTTCTGTTATAATAGTGTGTACCGGCATACAGAACAGTATACCAGAAATAGGGGGAATACACAATGACAACAAACATTGAACGCTTTACCATGAGTGACGGAAATGAAAATGCAGTCCGTTCATGGATTCCATCTGGAGATGTAAGGGCAGTGGTAGTACTGAGCCACGGCATGGCAGAACATTCAGCCCGCTATGACCGCTTTGGCTGTGTGCTTGCAGAAAACGGAATTGCACTGTATGCAGAAGATCACCGCGGTCACGGAGAAACAGCAAAGATTGCAAAAGAAAAGGGAACCGGCACTTTCGGTTATCTTGCTCCTAAGAACGGAGCTTTCCGTGTCGTAGAGGACATTCATGAAGAAGTTGAAGAAGTAAAGAAACGCCATCCCGGCAAAAAAATCATTCTGTTTGGACACAGCTTTGGTTCATTTATTTCCCAGTGCTTTATTGAAACATACGGTTCAACAATCGATGCCTGTGTTCTGTGCGGAAGTGCAGGTCCCCGTCTTTCCCTGATGAAGAGTGCAAAGGTAATCGGCGGAATCATAAAGACATTCTCTAACCCCAAAAAGCCTTCTAAGTTCCTTGATAAAATGGCCTTCGGAGCATACAACAAAAAATATGAAAATCCGCGGACTTCTTTTGACTGGCTGTCACGCGATACGGTAGAAGTTGACAAGTACATAATGGATGACTGGTGTGGCTTTATCTGTACAACTTCGTTCTTCTGTGACATGTTTGACCTCTTGTGCTATATCCATACAAAACCGCACATGGCACAGATACCGAAGAATCTTCCGGTTCACATTATTGCCGGTGATGCAGACCCGGTTGGCGATTACGGAAAGTCACTCAAGGATCTGCTTGCCTGCTATGAAGCAAACGGAATGACAAAGGTCGACCTTAAACTGTGGCCGGAATGCCGTCATGAACTTCTGAATGAACTGAATCGTGACGAAATAGAGCAGGATATACTTGCATTTATAAACGCTCAGTTGACTTGAAAAAAATTGCGTCAGTCAGTATAATGCGCTCATTGTGTTAATCCGTTACGGAACCGACCGCCTGGGTAAGCCCGTTCAGAAAGCGGTCATTTATACCAAAGATGAGCATCATATTCCTCGCGATAAAATCGATACTGACGCAGTGTACATTGTTGCACGCCTGAAGGAAAACGGATTTGACGCTTACATCGTAGGTGGCGCAGTCCGTGACCTTCTGGTGGGGCATCATCCCAAAGATTTTGACATTGTTACTGATGCAACTCCCAGCCGCATAAAAAAAATCTTCCGCAATTCACGCATAATTGGACGCCGTTTCCGCTTAGTGCATGTATTCTTTGGAGACAACATTTACGAAGTAAGTACATTCCGCTCAACGGTTGACGGTTCTGTGGGTAACGTATTCGGCACCATGGATGAAGATGTCATGCGCCGTGACTTTACGCTTAACGCCCTATACTATGATCCTCAGAAAGAGCAGGTGATTGATTACGTGGGTGGCGTAAAGGATATCAAAAAAGGTGTGCTCCGTCCCATTATTCCGCTTGAAAAGATTTTCGTTGAAGATCCGGTCCGCATGATTCGTGCCGTAAAATATGCCGCAACAACCGAGTGTAAGATTTCTCATTCACTCAAAAAGAAAATCCGTGACAGTGCACAGCTTTTGTCTCCGGTTTCTCCCTCACGCCTTACCGAAGAACTTTTAAAAATCATTTCCAGTACCCATTCGCTTCCCATTGTAAAAGGAGCACTCGATACTGATCTGTTTGCATACATTCAGCCTGCGGCAACCAGCATGATGCTTGAAAACCGTCGCTTTATGAATGCGTATCTTACCAGCCTTGAAGAACTTGATGCCTTTGTATCATCGCATCCCGACTGCCGCCTGGGAGAAAAACTTGCATACATTCTACGTGACTTTGTTGCAGGACTTACCGACTGGGAAAAAGAAGCAAAGGAAACTCCCGCTGCAGAACTGTATAAACGCACCTGGGCTCAGTGCAGGAATTTTGTGCTTCCCATGAATCCTCAGAGAACAGAACTGGAATATGCGGTAAGAAACATTCTTTCTTCGTATGGAGTTCAGGTAAAGCAGACCCGCCGCAGAAGGCCACAGAAACCTGCTGCTCCGAAAACAAAATAGTCTTTACTCTTTTGGTGTAATGGTAATCTTGTCGATGATAATGCTTACTTCTTCAATCAGAATGCCGGTGTAGCGTTCAATGTTGTCAATGATGTACTGCTGCAGATTGTGAATTTCTCCGGTAAGCTGTTTTCCAAAGGGAACATCTATCGTAATGATGAGCCGGTATCCGTGACTGTCGGTTTTTATTGAAAGTTTTTTTATGCGGATGTCTGCATCGTATTCGCTTACACAGTGCATGGCCATCTGGCTGAGTGCTGCTTCGGAAATTTCTATGCGGCCTTTTTTGCTGAACTCTGGCGTAACAATGGATTTTTCCGACATTTTTGAATCAGCACCAGTTGCTGCAACGGCAACCGTTTTTTTGCGTCCTTTCAGAATTTCACGGATTGAATTGTAAAAGATATGTGAATAGCTTTTTTTAACTTCAATTGCGGGAACAGGAATGACATGCTTTCCTTCAATCTGCCGGGAACGGATTGCTTTTTCTATGTCTTCACGCGAAGCAATATCTTCAATCTTGATTATTTTTTCCGGGGGAGGAAGCTGCAGCCGCACTGCAATTTTTTCAACCATTTTTTCGCTGGTACCCAGCAGGAGAATTTTCTTAATTTTAGATTTCTGGAGCGTACGGGCAACCTGATCCCGAACTTCTTTGTCGTCAAAAAGAGCAGCACGAACTGCACCCATGTAGGTCTTTTCGCGTTTTGCCGATTTTCCGGCTAAGATTTTGTCGTCCTGTATCAGAAGACCGTCATCTATAAGCGCTGTAATGCCGTATTTTTGTGCAAGCAGTTTTGCCCTGAAACTTTTACCGGTTCCGCTTTCACCTACGAGCGCATAGACCTGCATTCCTCTGTTGAGCAATTTAGAAAAAATGTTCATGCTTACTTAGAGTATAAGTTTTCCGTCCCAATTTAGCAAGTTATTTTTTAGAAAATTTTTAAATTGCTTAGGGATTTTACAGACAAGTTCTTCCGGTAAGCCAATGCTGTTGCAAGGGTCAAATCTAAGGCGTACCGCATGCAGAAAAAACGCAGGGAATGTCGCCTCGCTGAACGGGACGGCACCGTATGCGCTGTCTCCGGCAAGTGCATGGCCATGGAAAGCCGACTGTGCGCGTATCTGATGCTTACGGCCTGTCTGTATGTCGTATTGAATCAGGGTTAGGCTCTTATTGCCGTTTGTACAGAGCGGAATGGCTTTAGTGACAGCCTGTTTGCCTGCGGTGCCGTCCCGGCTTACGGTTACCGTATAAAGCGGCGGTTTTGCATGAGAATCATCTATGTAGTCACACCAGTCTTCTTTTTGAGTAAGATTTCCCGTTGCAATGCCAATATATGTTTTTTGTATGAGGTGCTGTTCAATCATACGGGAGACTTCTGTTGCACCCCGTAAGCTTTGCGAAATGACAAGCAGTCCTGAAGTGTTTCTGTCCAGACGGTGCAGGGGAGCGGGAGTAAATGCAAGAGAAGCGTGTTCTGCCTTTTTGTATGCACGGGCGATTATGTCTGCTACCGAAGCTTCCTGTTGCGATGCAGGCTGAACGCTGATTCCGCAGGGTTTATTGATAATGCGCACATGTTCGTTGCAGAATACCGTCTCAAAGGTATCTTCGGGAATAAAAAAGGGGTCTTTCTCCTGGTTTTCAGGTTTTAAGAGGACCGTTGCAATGCGAAGTCTGTCACCGTTTTGCACAATAACCTGAGGATTTGTCTTTGTTCCGTTTAGTTTTATAAGCCCCTTTCTGAGTGCCGCAAATACCGAATTCCGGCTTTGGGAAGCTAAAAGAGGCATTAAAATGTGGTCCAGACGGCGCCCTGAATCATCAGAACCGACTGTTAATTCCGTAAAGTCCATTTTATGCTATTATAGTATAAAAAAACACCTTTTGCTACTAGACAAAATCGTGTAATACTATAAAATAGAGAGTATGACACAAACGGAAAGCCAGTTTCATGCGCTTATAACCAATCCTGTGCTGCTTGCCTGCATCTGCAGCTGGTTTTTTGCGCAGCTTATCAAAACACTTATCAAGCTGTTCTCTGGAAAAGTTCACAGCATTGCGGAATTGTTTGAACTTCTGGTGTGGCGTACTGGTTCCATGCCGTCAAGTCATGCTGCCTTAGTTTCGTCTCTGTGTACAACCATCGGTTTCCGCTCCGGCATTTCAAGTGATGTGTTCATTCTTTCCGTAGGTTTTTTTCTGGTAACTATCCGTGATGCTATGGGTGTCCGCCGTGCAAACGGAATTCAGGCAAAAATGATAAACACTATTGGCCGTGCGCTGTCCGAAAAAGGACTTATTGAATACAAACCCATCAAAGAGGTGCAGGGACATACTCCTCCGGAAGTCATGGTTGGATGCCTTTTGGGATTTTTCATAGGATTGGCGTTCAGCGTGCTTAAGTAGATGAACTCAATTATAAAAAGTGGTATCGCAGTTTTTATTTTCCTCGTTTCTGTTCTGCTGATGGCGTTGTTTAGAATTGTTCCCGTTTCAAAAATCTGGAGCCACTACAGCGTTCTGTATGTACAGGATTCTGTTTCCGAACAGGAAGTTGTTGACCTGCTTACCAGTCATGGCTGTTCTGATGTCATTGCACTTTCTGTTCAGCATGTACCGTTTGTTTCATCCATTACGCCGGTAAATCCGCTTTCGTCAGATTACATTACGCGTCGCTCAGAATACTTTTTTGATCAGACTAAAACCTACCGCCTGTATTATATTCCTGCGTCTCAGGAAAAACAGACTGCAGCTTCTCTTTCTGCATTACAGGATGAACTGAAGGTTTCTGCGGGCGTTGACGGTTCGCTTCAGTATCCGTTTGTTGTTCCGCTGGTGTGCATGCTTGTCTTTGGGGTGCTTATCTTTCTGTCTCGTAACCGTCTGGTGTTTTTTGCTGCAGGTCTTGCTCCGGTGCTCTGTTCTTTCTGTGTGCCGCTGTATCCTGCTGCAGCCGCGGTCATTCTGTTCATTGCTGCACTGTTTTTTGCAGAACGATTGTGGCTTAGAGACGGCACTCTTATGGCGCTTGTAAAATCAGTTTACATTGATGTGCTTGCCGTTGTTCCTGTCGTGATTATGTCTCTGCTTTCTGGGCACGCAATCCTGCTGTATCTGCTTTCGCTTCTTGCCTGTGTGGCTGCAATCTACGGAATGTGGCAGCTGACCGTAATTCTGGACAGCCGTAAAGCGTTTACCTTTGTTCCCATTTTCTCTGCGTTTCAGATTCCGGTTATGGGAAGAAAAAAATCTTACGTGCTTATTTCGCTTACCGTTCCGCTTCTTGCTCTGCTTTTGTTCTTTCTGCTTTCTGCGCGTTTTATGCCGGCTTCAAGTGTTCAGTCCATCTGTATTCCTTCTCCGCTTGAAGATTCTGACGGAGGAGAGATGCTTGTCGACATGAACGATTATTTTTCCTGGGCATGGAATACCGTTACTTTTCCGTATAAGAATCTGAATGAACCGCAAACTGCTTCTGTCAAAGACGGAGACAGTGTTGTCATTCCGCGCTATGCAAAAACAGATGCCGGGGTTACCAAAACGTATGAAACGGTTTTTACGTATGATTCATCTTTCAGAAAAGAATTGATTGACGGTATACTGGATTCAGAAAGTCCTGCCGTTGAAAAACTGCTTTTGTCCGAAGGAAGTTCTGTGCGGGTAGGTTACAGGACAAAATCTCAGGCAAAAACCAGTACCGATTCTGTTTCGCTTGTTCTTATTCTGGTGGCACTGTCTATACCGGTGCTGCTGTATGCATATTACTATTTTGTTGGAAGTCGAAGGATATGAAAACAGTTCATAATTTTGTAAAGTCAGAAGATGCTCTGTTCTCTTCTTCCGTGCGTTCTTTTTTACCGCAGGATGCGATTGTTCCGTTTCCGTCGGTATCTTATAACTGCATGGTTGAAAAGGGTGCCCTTGTTTCAGAGGGACAGGTAATTGCATCTGCCATTCAGCAGGAATCAAACGTAATGGTTGGTGCTGACGTTCATGCTCCCATTCCGGGAACCGTAACCGATATCATTACCTGTAAACTTGCAGACGGTACCGTCGGTTCTGCCGTAAAAATACATCTTTCCGGTGCATTCTCTTACCTTGGACGCAAACAGGAACACACACAATGGTCAACGTTTACCGCTGACTATCTTCTGTCTGAACTTTCTCAAAAGGGTGTTGTAAATACCTTTGCTAAACCGGAAGCACTTTCAGCTCAAATAAAGGCACGTGTATCCGTAAAAAACCGCTTTCTTGTGGTCCGCATGTTTGATGAAGATCCCAGCCGCGTAACAGATAGCTTTATTGCTTCGCGCATGACAGAACAGGTTGTTGAAGGGGCTGCCATTACTGCCCGTGCGCTGAGGGCTATCGGTGTCATTTTTGCACTTCCTCAAAAACCGCTGTTTGTGCTTGATGATTTTGTAGAAAAGATTCTTGGTGGCATTCCGTTCTGTACGGTAACCTGTGATACAAACCGCTATCCGTCTGGATTTGCACAGAATATTCTTCAGCAGGTAAGAAAAGCAATTGCTCAGGAAAACAAAGAGCCGTTTGGAAATATCAACCACCGCTGCCTGTTTATTGATCCGGAAACAGCAGTGTCTGTGTATGATGCCATAGCGTTAGGAATTCCTGTCGTGGAGCGTTATGTGCATGTGACAGGAAAAGACCTTCCGTCTGCAGCACTTTTTAAGGTTCGTATTGGAACAACACTCGGTGCTCTTGCAAAGCAGTGCGGGGGACTTTCTACGGAAAAACCGAACATTATTGTTAACGGCCTGATTCGGGGTGCATTTGTAACCGACATGAACATTCCTGTTGGAAAGTATGTAAAGTCTGTTGAATTTGTTGACCGTTCTCCCAAAAAAGATCAGAAGTTTGCGCCCTGTATTCATTGTGGAAAATGCCGTTCTATCTGTCCGGAACATATTTATCCGGATCTTATTTACCGCTATTGTACCTGCGGAAAAATCGAAGAAAAAGGGTTGCTTGAAATCGTTGATTTGTGTTCTGACTGCGGATTGTGTAATTCTCACTGTCCGTCACGTCTACCGCTTTGCCAGGCAATTGCATCATTAAGGAGTCAGCAGAAATGACATATTATCAGGGTTTGGCAGACAGGGTTACCTTCCGCCCGTACAGTTTTCTTTCACCCAGTGTTGCAGATTCATCGCTCGGTCTTTTGATTCTGCTGTTAGTTCAGGTTGTGCTTCTTGCTATAACCCGTTCCTTTAACTCGCTGCTTCTGGTGTCACTTACAACGCTGTCGGCTTTAGGGGCTGATATAGTCAATTCAATTTTACGGCAGCATTTTGAACGCTCCTGGCGAATTGCAATCGTGCAGGGAATCATTGTAGGACTTCTGCTTCCTTCAACATATTCTCCGGTTGCTGCTGTTATCATTACTTTCTGTGTGCTGCTGCTTTCAAAATATGCATTCGGCGGTTTTTCAGGTCCGTGGGTAAATCCGGTTGCCATTACGGTTGCCGTTGCCTATTTTCTTGATATGAGTGCATTCCCGCTTTTGCAGATTGATTCCTCTATGCTGCAGAATCGTAATGCGGCGCTTTTACTGATTCAGGATGGTTCAGTACCCATTGCATCAGAAGACGCATACTTTACCGCCTTTATGAACCGCACTATCTTCAGCGTGTTTAAGCTTGCCGTTCCTGAAGGATATGTGTCACTGTTCTGGGATACCGGTTCTCTCATTCCCGCATTCAGATTTAATGCAATAACCCTTATTTCGTCGATTATTCTGATTTCTCTTGATATGGTGGACTGGATTATTCCTGCCTGCTTTATGACCGTGTATGCTGTTCTTGTCCGCCTGTGCGGTCCGCTGGTTACCGGTGCCATTCCCATGCAGGGTGACATGCTGCTCGCGCTGCTTACCGGAGGAACACTTTTTGTTGCACTGTATGTGCTTCAGTGGTACGGAACAACTCCTGCTACTGCCGGAGGAAAATGTGTGTACGGATGCATTGCAGGTCTGTTTGCATTTTTGATTATGGGCATGGGAACGTCTCCTGTGGGATGCATGTTTGTCGTGCTTGCCATGAATATAGTTTCTCCCATCATTCAATATAGAGAAGACCTTTCTGTGTTCAAAACCGTTCACAAACAACTTATTCCGCGTATCAACGCAATGAAGGAGGTTGACCGTGTCGGAGACGACTGAAAAAACTGAACCTGTTGCAGAACAGGAAAGAAATAATCAGCTCAAGACAGCAGGAATTACATTCGGCATCATGGTTGTAACGCTTGCTCTTTTACTGTGCTTTACGCTGCTTGCTCACAATTCATGGAACAGAGGCTTGCGTTCTGTTGTTTCTAAAACGCTTTCAGAACAGACGGGAACCGTTTACACCGTAAGTCAGGCCTTAGACCTTAACAGTACGCTTGAAACAGAATGTGCTGTGTTTACTATTTCACCCCGTGGTTTTACTGATGACGGATCTCGCTATGCGGTTATTGTACGCGTTACAACCCTGTATGGTCCGTTGGCTGCGGTCTACACGTATACTGCGGGCGCTGCCAATGCAGAATTCCTTACGTATGCAGAACTTCATTCAAAGGCAAAACCACAGATTATTCAGACAACACAGGACACTGTCCTTGATTACTGGGCACAGAAGATTCCCGGTATTGTTAATGCTGCAAAGGTCAGTTCACCGGAGGTTCGTAAATGACAAAGAAAAAAATGTATGCTCTCATTACTGCTTCCATAGCACTTTTAGTTCCGGCTCCCGGTCGCTTTGCATACGGACTTATTCTGGTAGTTCTTCTGATGCTTTTGGTTACCCTGGGAACCGTATTCCGCTACTGGTTTACAAAACTGTCTCTTACTCAGCTGCTGCCTGCACTTTTAGCAGTCATGCTTATAAGTGTAGTTGTTCTGTATAAACAGCTTATTATTTTATATGCACCGTTTACAGCACTGGTTATGGGATTTACACTGTATCTTCCTGCGCTGTCTGCGTTTGTAATTTCAACAGTGCATCATCCTTCAGAACAGTCTTTAGCTGCTCAGGTACATCAGAATGGAATCGTTGCGTTAAAGTTCAGCATTACCGCACTGGCATTCTTTTTGTTCCGGGATATCTTTGGATTCGGCACCATTACTTTCCCGACACATACGGGACTCTGGGAACTGCAGCTGATTCAGGGTGCAGACAAAAACTATCTGGGAACGTTCTGGGCATCGGTACCCGGTGCACTTATCATTATTGCATGTGTTACGGCACTTCTTTCTTTTGTGTCACGCCATTTTGCAGAAGTAGAGGAGGCAATCGATGCTGAGTGATATTCTGTATTATTTTGTCTATGCTTCTGCCGTATTGCTGTACGGTGTCGGATTAGACCGTGTTGTGGTTCTTTCACCAAAGCCTTCTCACGGAGTTCTTGCCTGTCTTAAAATGCTGCTTTCGGTAAGTGCGTCCAGTGCAATTTCATATCTCATAAACTGCTACCTGTTAGTTCCGGTTCACCTTACAGAACTTGCACCGTTCTTTGCAGTGCTGGTGTTTGTTCTTATTGCGGTGTTTATTGAAATCATTATCCGTATCAGTGCAAAAAACAGTGTTGCAGAATGCTGCGTTTCATTTTTATGCGTGCTCCTTGGACTTACCGAAGGTTCCTCGATTGCTTCGTGTGTTATTATCTCTTGCGTTGCCGTTGTAATCTTTTATCTTTTTGTTCCAGTTCTTTTTGCAATCAGACGGCGCATTAAGCTTTCTCCGCTTCCCCGTGCGTTCAGAAATGAAAGTGTCATCTTTATCAGTATTGCCATCATCATGATAATGCTTTTAGCATGGAATGTTTCTTGGCTTAATCCGGGAGTTCTCAAATGATTGGTACTATTTTGATTCTTCTGCTTATTGTGCTTGCCGTTTGTGCAGTGCTGTTCTTTTTGTTCTGTATGTTCATTCCGTCACTTTCTGCACAGCAGGTTGGAGAGCAGAATCCTGTCTTTGCAGCAGAAGAACTTGATTTTGTTTCAAAGCATCCAGACTATGCAAAGATTGCACTTCCTAATTCAAATCCTATTCCGCTCAACCTTCTTACTCTGGATATGCAGGAAACGGTAAAAAACGAAGAAAAAGCAGATAAAAAGGACTTTTCTTTTTGGGAAAAATGCTATACCATGTTCCACAGGAAATAAAGTTTAGATGAATTCCATCTGCGTTTGCCTTCAAATTGATTTTTCTTTAACTCAGCCGCGTGCAGAAGACATGGAGTCTGTGTATCAAAAATACATAAAAGGTATTTTGTCATTTTTGTATGCAAATCCTAAAGTCTTTGTATCGGTTTCTTTTACCGGACCGCAGCTTGCCTGGCTTGACGAAAAACATCCTGAATGCATACGTCTTTTATCAGATTTAACAAGCCGTAAACAGGTTGAAATTTTAGGCGGCGGTTATTACTTACCGTTGTTTCCATTACTGCTTCCGGTTGACAGAAGCGGACAGATTGAAAAACTGACTTCACTGCTTGCCGCAACAGTCGGAAAGCGTCCGCGTGGTATGAATCTGTGTGGCAGTGTGTGGGATCCTTCCCTGATTACAACCTTGCAGTCCTGTAATATGGAATATGTTCATCTTGAAAGCTCTCTTATTCCTTCGGGAAGAACAAAGTACTTACCGGTTATTACAGGCGAGCAGGGTAAAACAGTAAAGATACTTCCTACGTACCGCGAGTTTATTCCCTTTGCTGCAGAACTTTATGATGCATGGCTAAAGCGTATTACTCAGGCGGCAAAAAAAGAACTTTCAAAAAAGACAGAAGCACGCGCAATTATGACCATTCCGTTTTCTGCCCAGGAGTTCAGTTCCTTTATGGGTAGTCCGGCCTGTATTGCTATTTCAGATGAAAAGGTTGCAGCAGCATCCAATGGTGTTGATTTAGTGCTTCCTCAGCAGTACTTAAAGACAGCACAGTCGTTTGTAGTAACGTATGTTCCTGCCGGTATGAGTACCGCTCTTGCTCAGTGGGCAACAGTTCCCTATCAGCAGGGAAAAGTAAACGGACAGTTTCCGCTTACCATACATGACTATCTTAATGTCTATCCACAGAACCGCAGACTGTATGAACGCATGATGCATTTAAGTATGCTCATTTCGCAGTATCATGGTGACAAAGCACGAAGACAGACTTCACGCGAAAAACTGTGGCTTTCACAGGCCGGCTGGTCATATGTAACGCTTCCGTATGGCATGCCTGCGGTTGCACAGATGAGACAGCTTTCCTATCAGGCTTTAAATGATGCAGATGATGTCATTCACGAAGAAGATGCCCGTGAGTCTATGACCAGTTACGATTATAATGCAGACGGATTGAACGAATATGTCTGTTCTATGGAAAAATACACTGCCGTTATTTCTTTAAAAGCCGGCTCCATTACAGAACTTGATGTTCGCAAGGGGGGAGGTAACTATGCCGCAAACCTTTCCCGCATAGAAGAATTTGATGGTGTTACTGATTCCTATCAGCGCGGAATATTTGTAGAACATTTATTTGAAAGTCAGGAAAAGAAAAAATATCTTTCTCTGGAACCTGCAGGTAACGGAATTTTTTCTCGTGTTCAGTTTGTAGAAAAGAAATTTGATTCTAAACGTCATGAAGTTCAGATGGAAGGGCGGGGCGAATTTTCTTCCATGCAGCTTCCGGTAATTCTTAGAAAAAACTATATTGCAAGTTCAAGCGGAATTCTTGTTCAGTATATTCTTAAAAATGACAGTCCGCTTCCGCTTAAGGCATTGTTTGTTGTTGAATCTAATTTTGCTCAGACGGTATTTGCAGATACACCGCAGTCAGAATACGAAGCAGAACTGGTACACGACAATCAGCGCGAAGAACTTTCTCTTAATAAAACAACCGGTTATGATTCAGGAGTTTCAACGCTGCTGTTAACCAATGCTGCAAATAAAACTTCATTCGTTTTTGAACCAAATGAAAATTCCGGATTTGCACTGCTTCCTGTTCAGTTTAAAAGACCTCACAAAGATATTCAGCCGGTACAGACCTCAGAGACCTTCTGCGTATCGTTCTTCTGGGATGTTGATTTACCTGCAGGCCGCGAAATGGAAAAAAACGTCAGCATTAGTTTTGTTTCTGCACGGAAAAAGACCCGTCCCCGAAAGAACAGTCAGTAATGATTGTATTATCTTCCGCGTAATTTCTTAAGGAATTTTTTGTGATACCACGCCCTCAGTTTTTCTGCAATAACATACAGTTTATACGATTTTAAAAGCGGTACATCAAAACTTCCCGGCCTGTGCAGAATTGCTCCGCCAAAACCTGTTTTAAACAAGTACAGTCCATGCATGGGGTGTGTTTCATCATCCGTCGGAGGCATTCCGTAAAAATCGTATGAAGGACAGCCAAATGCTTTTGCATCCTGGATTGCAGTCCACTGTAAAAGATAGGCACTCATAAGGTTGCGCTTTATGTTACCGCTTGCACCGTACAGGTACACCGCTTCTCCTTTACAGAAGAGGGTAATTATTCCTGCAAGATAGTCATCTTCATGCTGCGCAAGATACAGTGTTATGCGGACTTCATCCGTACTTCGGCTTAACAAATCTTTGTAATAGTCTTTTGCATGAAACTGAACTCCGTCTCGTTCACTGGTCTGCTGAAACAGATCAAAAAATACATCAAACTTCTGTTCAAAATCAGCGTCGGTTGCGTAATGACGGCTTATCTGAACGCCTTTTTTTGCTGCAAGCCGGACATTATAGCGCCATTTGTTTTTCATTCCGCCAAGCAGTTCTTCTTCGGTTTTGCTCAGGTCTAAAACGGTGGTGTCCGGCGGCTGAACGGCAACAGGACTTAATGTAAGGTGTTCAGAAAGGGTGCGCTGCAGTGCAGGAATTTCTTCAAGCTGCTCGGTTTCAACGGGCGGATCAAAGCGGATAAACAGCGTATCTTTGGGAAGAAAGGCCTTCAGTTTTTGAGAAAGGGATGCAAGCAACCGGGAATAGTCAGAAAGGCTTCCGTCTGTATGTTCCGGTGCCATAGGAATATAGGCAAGAGAAAAGTGCTTTACTTTGAGCAGACTGAAAGAACGAACCATTACCACCAGAATTGTTCTGTTTTGCTCTGCAACCGCCTGTTCGGTAGTAAGCGGAGTAATGCATTTGTCGTCTACCGAACGGTCGTATGCGAAATAGAGCGTCTTCCAGCCGTGATTTGCCTTAAATTCTCCCCAAAACGGGGTTTGTAAAAAACGCTTTACTGTCATTTAGTGTACATCACCATTTGCTGTAAATTGAGTGGTCAACACTTTGCCGTCTACGGTAAGCGGTGTACCGCAAATGTTTACGGTTTTGTCGTTAATCTTCAGTTCTACTGCAAAGAAATCATCTGCTGAAATTTCTGCAGGTTTAGATGCATTGACATCTGCTCCCTGAAGAATAACCTTTGTTCCCGGTGTTGCCCAGGGTGCTTCAAGCGGTTCTACACAGGCTTTTCCGTTTTCATCAGTGTAATCTGCAGCAAGCAGCATACCGTGACTTTCAATACCGCGCATGGTACGGGGTGCAAGGTTTGCGGCAAGAATAATATGTTTACCTAAAAGCTGTTCCGGCGTCAGATATTCTCTAAGTCCGCTCTGAATAATGCGGGGATTTCCGCTTCCATCATCAAGCGTTTCAACATACAGTTTTTCACCGTCAGGATTGTTTTCTACCTTTGTAATTTTTGCAACGGTAAGCTCAATCTTTTCGTTGAAGTGTGCAACCTGATCAGGTGCAAGTGCCGGCTCGTTTTTTGCCTTCTTCTGTTTTTTCTGCTTAGAAGTTTCAGCGTCATTGCGAGACTTCTGACTTCCCGAATACTTCTGGCGGAACATGTCAGCGGTCTTCTGATCAAGGGGTGTAAAGAATACTGACGGCGTAGAAACCGTAGAAAGTCCTTCAAGTTTACCAATGTCGTTCCAGGTAAGTCCGCCTTCTACAGCACTTTCACCAAGACAGGGTTCACTGATTTTTTTACCCAGATATGCAAGGATTGCTTCTGAAAACTGCGGCATATAGGGGTGGACCATAATCATAAGGTCTTTAATCATATAGCACAGGTTGTACAGAAGTTTTGCAGCTTTCTCAGGATCTGTTGTGCGGGTTTTCCACGGTTCTGCATCCTGGAAGGCTTTGTTTCCAATGTCGCTTATTGCAAACATTTCATGGAAGGCATCCTTAAGGTTAGCCCATTCCAGAAGTTCTGTGATTTTTGTTTCGTGTGCACGAATCTGAGCCCACATTTCTTCATCAACTTCTGCCTGAGGAATAACACCGTCATAGTATTTGGTAACAAACAAAAGGGTACGGTTTACGAGGTTTCCTAAGTTACCAATCAGTTCGCCGTTGTACTTTTCACGGAATTCTTTCCAGGTAAACTGATAGTCCTGTTTTTCGGGACGATTGTAGAAAATGTAAAAACGCCATGCATCTGCGGGAATGCCGCTTTCTTTTGCATCGCTTCCAAAAACACCGATTCCCTTGCTCTTAGAGAACTTTCCGTCTTCATAGTTAAGGTATTCGGTTGATGACATGTGATGCAGTTTAGTCCAGTTGTGTCCGCTTCCTAATTCGCTGCAGGGGAAAATAACGGTGTGGAACGGAATGTTGTCTTTTCCAATAAACTGGAACAGTTCAACCGGCGGTTTTGATTTTGCTTCTTCGCTTTCTTCGGGAAGCCACCAGCTCTTCCAGTCAAAGCTCTTTTTTCCTGCTTCAGAAAGTTCGTCTGCAAGCTGTTTGGTGATTGAAACATATCCGATAGGTGCATTAAACCACACATAAAAAACTTTGTTGTCGTAGCCTTCACGGGGAACGGGGATACCCCACTTAAGGTCACGGGTAATGGCACGTTCATTTAAACCGTCACGAATCCATGCTTTGGTAATGTTGATTGCATTCTCTGACCACTGACCTTTTGTACTTGCGGTTTTCATCCAGTCGTTCAGTTTAGGACTGATTGCCGGTAAGTCAATGAACAGATGTTTTGTATCACGAACCTGGGGAGTTGCACCGCAGGTAGAGCAGCGGGGAGCACCCAGTTCTATGGGGTCGAGCAGACTGCCGCATTTTTCACACTGGTCTCCGCGTGCATCTTCGTAACCGCATTTAGGACAGACTCCACGAACAAAACGGTCGGCTAAAAAACGCTTGCATGACGGGCAAAACAACTGCTTATTGGTATGCTCACGAATAAAGCCGTTCTTTTCAAGGTCTTTATAAAACTGCTGTGTAATTTCTGTACACTGCGGATTTGAGGTGCGTCCAAATTTATCAAAGTTTATATGGAACCACTTGTAGATTTCATCATGCTGTGCGTAGTAGTAGTCACACAGTTCGCGGGGAGTCTTGTGCTCTTCCAGCGCGCGGGTTTCTGTTGCAGTTCCGTATTCGTCGGTACCGCAGATATACAGCGTTTCATAGCCACGGCTGCGGCAAAAACGTGCAAATACATCTGCAGAAAGCATTTGAATTAAGTTTCCCAGGTGGGGAATGTTGTTTACGTATGGTAAAGCTGAAGTAACAAGTTTTCTATTCATGCGCACAGTATAGCACGAAAGGGCGTTGAGTGTAAATGTGTGCGCTAGAAGTCTTTGTCACCTTTTTCGGCAAGACGTTTGCGGTAAAAGAAGTGTATCATACTGAAAATAATGGTCATGAACAAAAGGGCTGTCAGCATAAGGACTACTGCATTGTAACCGCGTAAGTACATGGCAATACAGCTTATGATGCACAGACAGAACTGCAAAAGCAGTACCAGTGACAGAGCCTGCTTTACCGTCAGTCCCAGATAAAGCAGTTTGTGGTGCAGGTGTGCACGGTCTGCAGACATGATGCTTCTGTGTTCACGGGTTCGGCGCCAGATTGCTGCAATACAGTCCATAAGCGGAATTGACACCAGGACAATCATGATAAAGAACTTATTGTATTCAAAGTTTTCTGTCGTTCGGTACAGGGGAAGCGTTGCAATCATAAAGCCCAAAAACTGACTTCCGCCGTCACCCATAAAAATCTTTGCTTTAGGTTTGTTGTACAGCAAAAAGCCAATGAGTGCACAGGCAAGAATAAGACACATGGTTGCAGCATGCGTTGCTGAAAGTGAATAAATGACAGAGAGTGTAAACACAATCATGCAGGAAATACCGCCACATAATCCGTCCATGCCGTCTATGAGGTTAAAGGCATTTATGATTCCGATAATCCATAAAATGGTAATGGTTATGCCCACTGCATCCGGCAGCAGTATTGCACCAATGCTTCTGAAGTAGAATCCTGAAAACACAATGACCAGTGATGCAACTATCTGAACGGCCAGTTTGAGTATTGCACGCAGATTAAAGATGTCGTCTAAAAGACCAAACACAAAAATAATAAAACCGGCGGCAACAAAGGGAATAATAGTTGCAAAGGCTTCGTTAACAGAAAATGCGTATACCAGAGAAACAATACTGTAGGCAAGCACAAAACCAATGCCACCTAAGCGGGGAATATTTCCTGAATGAATTTTTCGACCGCCAGTTGTATCATACAGTTTGTATTTTGAACAAACCTTAATGATAACCGGGATAAGCAGTGCAGAAATGCCAAAAGATGCAAGGCAGAACAGCAGTACTATTGGATTTGAGATAATATATCCGAAGATGTGCTTAAAATATACATCAATGGATTGTGTCTGTACGCTTACTTCCATAACACCTTGCTCCATTCACAGTATATCTGAAAACTATCGTTTACGCAATACAGTTATATACCAGACTGCTGCAGCTTTTCAAAGAAGAAGTTACAGAATGTCTTGATGCGGTTCATAAACGAAAGTTCAACCCGGTCACGAATAAAAGAGAAGGTTGGGGCATTTACGGCACCAATTCCGTAGAATACAAGATTATCTCCGTCACGGAAAATAACAATGATGCTTCTCATGTTGTTTTTGTTGACGCAGGTAATTCCGTTGTATTTTACTTTGCTTGCATTCCTTGATTCGTAGTAATAGGTGTCCGGCAGACATTCGGTGTGAATGTCAGTGGTAATGATTCCAAATGGTTCCATGTACAGGTCTGTCTGTGCATTAGTTCCCTCTGCTGTCTGAGTAAACGACTTTGTGGTTGCCGATGAGTACAGGTCTACCCATATTCCGTTGTGCTCGCTGTAATAGGGAATGCCGACATATGAAGGGATATCGGTTACCAGCTGTTCAAACTGCTCTATAATTCCTTCTTTGTAGGGACGAACCAGAATGATTTCTGCCAGATATGCAGGTTTTACTGCTTTTGTAGTATCTAGCGCTTTCTGTACAACCGGATTTACGGCATTGACACATAATTTTGAAACAGAACCTGTATTCCGGATAAGAACTTCACCGGCAGCAATTTTCTGCTGTTCTTCTGTACTTAAATTGGCATTGAATACGGACTGTGCCTGTACGGCAGCTGCTGAGAAAAGCATAAATAGTGCGGCACTGAAAGCCATAATCTTTGAACGTAACATCAGTATTACCTCCGTTTTCATTTGAATAAACACCGTACCTGTGCTATAATTACATAAATATTTTGTGTATTATACAAAAAAAGGGGGAAAAATGCCAGTTTCACCATACATATATTCGCAGATGACCAGCCCGCAGGCAGGGGTTATCCGACGTATGTTTGAAGAAGGAATTAAACTTAAGGCAATTCATGGAAACGATAAGGTCTTTGATTTTAGCCTGGGAAACCCCGATTTAGACCCGCCACCACAGGTTTTAAGCACTATTGAACAGCTTGCTCAGGATAAAAGTAAAAATGTTCACGGCTACATGCCTAATGCCGGGTACCCGGAAGCACGGGAAGCAATGGCTCAGAAAACCGCTTTGGAGCAGGGGATCGCAGTCAGCGCAGACTGTGTCGTCATGTCTGCAGGAGCTGCAGGAGCCTTAAACTGTGTATTTAAGGCTATTCTGTCAGAAGGTGATACCGTGGTTGTTCCGGCACCGTTTTTTGCAGAATACCGTCATTATGTACATAATTTTTGCGGAACACTCATCGAAGTTCCCTGTACGGCAGATTTTTCACTTGATATTGAAGGCATAAAAAAAGCGCTGAGTCCAAAAACAGCCGCCGTTCTTATCAACAGTCCCAATAATCCAACCGGCAGAATCTATACTCAGAAAGAAATAGATTTGCTTGCAAAAGTGCTGGAAGAACACGCTGCTTCCTGCGGCAGAAAACCCTATCTTATCTGCGACGAGCCGTACCGTGCCATTACGTACGATAATGCAGAAGTTGCCGCTGCATTCAAAAGCTATGACAGTGCAATTGTGGTAACCTCGTTTGCAAAAAACTTAAGTCTACCCGGAGAACGCATCGGCTACATCTGTGTTAATCCCGCCTGTCCCGACAAGCAGGATGTCGTTGCTGCCTGTATCTTTGCAACCCGCGTGCTGGGTTTTGTAAATGCTCCTGCACTGTTTCAGAAAGTTGTTGCCCGCTCATGGAATGCTCCTGCAGATTATTCGCTCTATGAAAAACGAAGAAATCTTCTTATGCAGAATCTTGACGAAGCCGGCATTCAGTATGTTCGCCCTCAGGGTGCGTTCTATTTGTGGTGTAAGGTTCCTGAACATTTTAAAGGTGATGACATGGCTTTTTGTGAACACCTTAAAAAGCATTTGATTCTTGCTGCTCCCGGAAGCGGATTTGGCGGTAAGGGATGGTTCCGTCTTGCCTACTGTGTAAGCGAACAAAGTATAAAAGGTTCACGTGCGGCATTTATTGCTGCCGTTAAAGACATACAGTAATTGTGGAGGCATATATGAAAATTCTTATGGTAAGTGCAGAGGCAGTTCCCTTTGCAAAAACAGGTGGACTTGCAGATGCAGTCAGCGCACTGGCAATTGAACTTACAAATATGGGACACGATGTAAAGATTGTGCTTCCCCGATATTATAAAATTGACCGTTCAAAACTTGAGCAGCTTGAAGGACCAATGGCTGTTGCTGCAGGACAGGTTGAAACCTGGACCGCTGTGTATAAAACTGCAATGCCCGGCTGTTCAAAACTTCCTGTGTATTTTATTGACCATGAAGGCTGCTTTGGCCGCGATGGAATTTATGGTACCCGAAGTGAAACTGATTTTCATGATAACCCGTACCGCTTTGCCGTCTTGTGTCACGGTGCATTCCAGTTGTGCCGCAAGTTAGGCTGGTTCCCCGACATTGTGCATGCTCATGACTGGTCAGCATGTCTTGCACCGGTGCTTTTAAAGCATGTCTGCCGTTTCTGCGGATTTGAAAAAACAGCAAGCGTTCTTACCATTCACAATCAGGGATATCAGGGACAGTATGGTAAAGATCAGTTTCCCGCTCTCGGCATAGACTGGGGACTGTATTATGGTGCAGGTCTTGAGCATGAAGGCGGAATCAACTTCCTGCAGGGCGGTGTTTCTTCTGCTGATATGATTACAACGGTTTCTCCTACCTACGCTTCTGAGATTCAGACTATGGAAGGCGGATTTGGAATGGACGGTTTGCTGCGTGTCCGTCACGACGTTATCCGCGGTATTGTTAACGGAGCTGATACCAGCCAGTGGAATCCTTCTGTAGACAAACGGATTCCGTTTACCTATTCACTTAAGGATATGAGCGGTAAAGCAAAGTGTAAGGCAGAACTGCAAAAGCGCATGGGACTTCCTGTTCGTCCTGATGTTCCTGTAATCGGTATGGTAACCCGACTGGTAGATCAGAAAGGTATTGCAGAAGTCTTTGCTCCTACATACGGTTCTCTGTATCAGATCTGTGCAGAAATGGACATTCAGTTTGTGGTACTGGGCAGCGGTGAAAAATGGTGTGAAAACGAAATCAATGCGCTTCAGTCTAAGCTGGGTAATATGCGTGCTTACATTGGCTATGATGAAAACTTAAGCCACCTTATTGAAGCCGGCAGTGACTTCTTCCTTATGCCGTCGCGCTATGAACCCTGTGGCCTGAATCAGATTTATTCAATGCTGTACGGCACACTTCCTATCGTACGCAGAACCGGTGGTCTTGCAGATACCGTTCAGAATTACAATCAGGAAACCGGCGATGGAACCGGCTTTATGTTTGATCAGCTTACACCCCGTGCAATCTACGACACTGTCGGCTGGGCTGTGTGGGCATACTACAACCGCAAGGATCACATCAAAAAAATGCAGCAGAAGGGAATGCAGAGTTACTTTGGCTGGGATGTTGCCGCAAAACAGTACCTGGATGTTTACAAAGAGGCACTGTATCGCGGCTGCGGTATTTAATCAGTTCCAGTTACCTGAGCGCAGCAGCACACGGTCAGCAAGAACTGCCTGTGTGTTTAAGTTGTACCAGGTAACGCTGCCGTCAGAGTTGAGGACTGCCAGTTTATCTGAAAGCGGTGCGACTTTGACGGCCATTGCAGAAGAGCGTTTGTACTGCAGGTTGCGCTTGGTCTTCAAATTACATGCATACACGACAGTCTTTCCTATGTTGGTAAACAGAACCTGCGTACTGAACGAAGTAAATGCAGTTGTATCTTCATCAGGATAGGTAAGAATATACGAAATCGTTTTGGTAATCGGATTAAACGAGAAGGTACGTGTAATTGAATCTTCTTCCTGAGTAGAGATTACAATTCCATACAGCAAAGCTCCGTTTGTTCCTGCATTTTCAAAATCATAACTAAGAGAGAATACCACACTTCCGTCAATTGAAAGCGGTACGGTTTCCATAGTTTTTATGTTAACTGAAATAAGTGCACTGTCCGTCTGATTAGAACGTGTCTTTGCAACATACAGTTCTGATGAGTTGATGAGCACTGCATCCTGTATTGATGTTCCAGAATAAATTTCTGTATTCCGTCCTGTAGTTAAATCATATAAACCTACAGAGGAATTTCCCTGAATGTAAACCAGCTGATCTCCGAACAGGCGGACATTCTGTAAGTCTGTTGTGGGAGTAAACAGTGCAACCGGAGATGATTCTGAACCAAGCTGAATGCGCTGAACCGCACGTCTAGTTCCCTTTGACCACAGAATAAGACTGTCGCCGTACAATTCAAAATTAGTCTGTCCGCTGGCATTTGCAGCAACGCGTACACTTTCATTTGTGTCGTAAGAAGTGCGGTAGATTCCACTGGCAGTAAGACAGTACAGGGTGTTTCCCGTTCCTTCTATGTCGTATACTTTTTCAAACTCTGGTTCTGTCATTGCAGACAGGGTGTGTTTTTCAGATTCGGGAATATCAGACATGATGCAGATGTCACCGCTTGAAGTTCCTATAACAATCTTTCCGTTAATTTTTTCAACCGTTGTAAATGATACGCGCGAAGAAAGACCCGTAAAGGTTTTTACAATAAGCGGAGCAGGGGGATTGTACACCTTTGTATACGGAGCAGAAAGCTGTTCTTCCAGAGTCTGATTATCAACAAGTCTGAGCGAATAATCTTTTCCGTCATAGGTTATAAAATATAAGCCTTCTTCCTGTTCGATAATTGATGTACAGATATACGGATTGCGTGCTGAGTAGACAGCAATAACTTTTCCGCTGGTTGCATCAAACACCAGAACAGAATTGTCTTTTACACCGGCAAAGAAACGGTTTGGCTGACTGGGAGTTCCAAACAAAACAGGCTGATCCATGCGGGATTCGACATTAAATTTTGCCTTCTGTTTATGACTTGTCATATCATAGTAGGTAAGTGAGCCGGTAATGGAATACATAATTGCCGTTTTTTCTGAATCGCTGGTGCGCATCATAGAAGAAATAGCCGGTACTTCGGTTATTGTGCGTATGCGTGAACCTGTTTTTGCATTGAACAGAAACGTTCCGTTAACGGCAGCGGTACTTACCATAAGATAGGTTCCCTTTGCAGAAAAACTGATTGAAGTAACAGTGTCTGAAAAGCGTTTGCTGTATTTGCGGGTAAAGTTTGTCCACGACCAGACACTTACACGGTTAACAGCTGCACCGTCTGTTTCGTAAATGGCAATTTCATTTGTTGCTTTGTTAAACGCAATCATTTTTATGGAAAGGTCACTCATCTGATAGTGCTGACCCATTCCGTTTTCATCCCAGCGGATAACAAAGCCATCCTGACCTGCAGAAAAAAATCCGCTGTTACCCGCAGCACATATTGCAGTAACTGCACCTTCATGTCCCTGAGTAGACCGGCGTGACTGGGCCTGTAACGTTATAGGGCAGACTACACATAAAACTAGGGTAACAAAAATTTTTGCATGTTTCATTTCAAGTCTCCTTTTTTCGGAACTGTCTCTATAGTATCATAACAAACCTTCTGTCACAAGGTTAATGAATAAACGATTTTATGTCGCAGAATAAGACGAATGCAAAGAGCATGCCAATAATGACTATGCCAACTATCTGTATATAATACAATACTTTTGGTGGCATTTTACGGCGGGTTACACATTCAAGTAATGCAAATAAAATAAGCGCTCCGTCAAGTACGGGAATGGGAAGCAGGTTTGTAAAAAAGAGGGAGACACTGATAAGCGAAAGCCATTCCAGCGTTGAAACAATGCCTGTCTGAACTCCTTCAGAAAAGCCTTCACTTACGGCAGAGCCCAGCATTGTGGTAATGCGCACCGGTCCCGAAACAGTTGAAGTTAGATCTATGCCTTTGAATAAAATAGCAACGCTTTTTACGGTAACCGTAAGAAATGTTCCTGTACGGCGCAGACCTTCTGCGATTGCTGAAAAAATATTTTTCCCCTTAACGGTATGTGCAACTACAGAGTTACTGTCAGCAACCACACCTAAAAGATATGCCGCATCCTCTTTGCTGAAATACGGTGTTACGTTAAAGTCAAGCAGCTTGCCGTCACGTTCGACCGTAATCACAATCGGTTTATCTCCATGCAGTGAAACATAAGTTCCAATATCGTTAAAGGCTTCAATTTCATTTCCATCAAGTGCTCGGATGGTATCTCCCGACATAAGGCCAGCTTCATGTGCCGCCGAAAAACCATTTTCAAACACTTCGTCAGCCATGCTTACTGTTGTTCCTGCGCTGTAGTAGGTGTATCCGGTAAGCGCAATAACGGTAAATGCAAGAAACGCAAACAGCAGGTTAAAAAAAGGGCCTGCAAAACCAATAAGTGCACGCTTTATCGGATGAACTCCATAAAACGAATCCAGTTCTGCTTCTATGAAAGGACTGTCTGAATCAAGTGCCCTCTGATAATCCTGTTCACCTTTCATGGCACAGTATCCGCCGATGGGAATAAGCGAAAGCCGGTAATCGGTTCCCTTGTGAGTGTGGTGAAGAAGAACCGGTCCCATGCCAACAGAAAATGCTTCGACTTTTACTCCAAAAAGATGGGCAGCAACAAAATGTCCCAGTTCATGAAAGAATACTAAAAAGCTTAAGCCAAGAATTCCCCAGACAACAAACATTACCGTTTCTCCTGAAGGGCTTTGACTTTCTGTGATGCATACTGACGACTTTCTTTGTCAGCTTCCATTACCTGTGCAATAGAATCCGGCACTGCTTTCCAGTCATGCTGAAGGACATGAGCAACAACATCTGCAATCTGTAAGAAACTGATAGCACCATCCATAAAAGCCTGGACTGCAACTTCATTTGCTGCATTGTATGCAATAGTTGCATTTCCACCAATACGGGCTGCATCATACGCTAACGGAAGCATTTTAAAATCTTCTGTACGGGGGGCATAAAAAGACATTTCTGTTCCCGCAAGTGTAAACGGTTTTAAATACGAAGGCTGCATGTCTGGCCATGTCAAGGCATTCTGAATGGGATGCCTCATGTCAGGTTCTGAAATCTGAGCATACAGCATGCCGTCTTTGGTGCGTACAAGTGAATGTACAAGGCTCTGCGGATGAACAACAACGGTTACCTGAGAGCTCTGCATATTAAACAGTCTGCAGGCTTCAATAACTTCAAGACCTTTATTTGCAAGAGATGCACTGTCTATGGTGATTTTAGGTCCCATGTGCCAGGTAGGATGATTGAGTGCCTGTGTAACCGTCACCGTTTCAAGCTGCTGTTTTGTCCAGGTACGGAACGGACCGCCGCTTGCCGTTATGACCAGTTCGCTTACGTTTTGTGCCTGAGCCTGATTGATAAGACAGAAGACTGCGCTGTGCTCTGAGTCAACCGGAATGATGGGTGAGTTGTTCTTCTGCGCAAGTGTTTTTACCAGGTCCCACGCCATGACAACGGTTTCTTTGTTTGCAAGCGCAAGAGAAATGCCGCGTTCCAAAACCATAACTGAAGGAGTAAGGCCTGCACTTCCTGCAACACCATTTACGGCAATGTCTGCATGTGCCTTGTCCAGTAAGCGTGAAAGGCCTTCTGTTCCTTCTTCTGAATACAGTGTTCCCGGACAGTTAAATTCTGCACATAATTTTTGTAACGAATTTTTATCTGAGCCGCAGGTAAGACCGGCAACTGTAAACTGATCGGGACAATGTCTGATTATATCCAGCGTCTGAGAACCTATAGAACCGGTGCAGCCCAGCACAAGTACGCGTTTCATGCGTCAAACGGTCCAAAGAAAATACTTGCAAGAAGATAGAAAAGCGGAGCTGCAAGCAGAATGGAATCTATTGAATCCAGAAGTCCGCCACGACCGGGAACAATGTTGCCGGAATCTTTTACGTCTGCAGAGCGTTTGAAAATGGATTCAACAAGGTCTCCCAAAATTGCCGCAAAGGCAGTAAACAGTGCGGTTACAATCAGTGCAACCAGAGAATCTTTGAACAGCGAAGGCCAGACAAGATAGGCTAACACAGCAGCTGCTATTGATCCGACAAAGCCGCCAATGAAACCTGCAATACTCTTATTTGGACTTGCTTTTACAAAACCGCGGTTGTTCTTTCCTAAAAGAACTCCAAACAGCCAGGCAAGCGAGTCACACAAAAATACCATCAGTAAAAACAGAATTAAAAACGGAGTAGAGGCATCCTGTCCGTTTATGCGGGCAACGGTAAGCCGTGACAGGAATGTAACCAGATATCCGGAATACAGCACAATAAAACAGGTTCCAGTCATGCGGTGATTTGACTGTTCAAAAGTTTTTGCAGAAAAAACTTCATATACCAGAATAATGACAAAAACAAAAATAAGAACCGCAGTCAGAAAATCCAATCCACCGGTATAATAATCAAGTCCGCTTACTAAGAACGAAGAACTTTCTGCAAACAGAGCCTGCAATAGTGCTGCTACCGGAACCAGTGCTGACATTACCGCGACAAACGGTTTAGGAGGAAGTGAAATGTTATGTGAAAGAATATCATGCAGTTCACAGCTTGCGACAACACTTACGGCGCAGACAAGCAGGTGAAATGCAAGGTGATTGCAGTAGGGGAGCCAGACAAAGCCCAGCACGAGCGGTACGCCTACAAAAAACACAAGCAGTCTTGAAATGACTTTATTCATCTGTGCTTCCCCCTGTAACGGTATCATAAGCACCAAAGCGGCGGTGTCTTTTTGAAAAGGCAGCTATGGTGTCGTATAATTCTTTTTTGGTGTAGTCAGGCCATAACGTATCTGTAAAAAACAGTTCTGCGTATGATGCATGCCACAGTAAAAAATTGCTCAGACGTTTTTCGCCGCCAGTTCTGATAAGCAGATCAACGTCGGGCAGTTCGGGAACATCGAATTGTTGTGCAATTGCATTTTCATCAATCTGCTGCGGATCAAGTTTCTGTGCAGCAAGTTTTTGAACAGAACGCACAATTTCATCGCGTCCACCGTAATTGATTGCAAGTACAAGCGTAAGACCTGTAAATGCTGCGGTATCTTTTTCTGCCTGGATGATATCATCCTGAATGTCAGCAGGAAGTCCCGCTCTATTACCCAGACACTTAAGCCGGATATGATGTTCTTTATAAAACTCAAATTCCTGACGCAAGTGACTGCGGATAAGACCCATTAAATATCCTACCTCAGATTCAGTGCGCTTCCAGTTTTCAGTAGAGAACACATACAGTGTCAGATACTTCAGCCCCAGGTCTGCAGCGGCACCGGCTATTCGTTTTGCATTTTCAAGTCCCTCGTAGTGTCCCTTTGAGCGGATTTGATTACGTTGCGTTGCCCAGCGGCCGTTTCCATCCATGATGATTGCAACATGGGTTGGAAGCACATCAGAATCGTCCATACGGATTAGTCCATTATTTCTTTTTCTTTGGAATCGTATACTTTGTTGATTTCTTCAACATACTTGTCAGTCAGTTTCTGCAGTTTGTCTGTTTCAACCTTAAGCTGGTCTTCGGTGATTTCTCCTGCTTTCTGCTGCTTTTTAAGGTCATCGTTACCGTCACGGCGAATGTTACGGATTGCGGTGCGGTATTTTTCTGCAGTTGCCTTTGCCTGTTTTACCAGTTCCTTGCGGCGGTCTGCTGTCAGCGGCGGAATAGAAATGCGGATTACTTTTCCGTCGTTTGAAGGATTGAGTCCCAGTTCAGCTTTCTGAATTGCTTTTTCAATTGCGCTGATGAGCGACTTGTCAAACGGAGACACTACAACAGTGCGTGCTTCGGGAATGGAAATAGTTCCCACCTGATTAAGCGGAGTAGGTGTTCCGTAATAGTCTACGCGAACCTTGTCAAAAATTGATGCGCTTGCACGACCGGTGCGAATTGAATTGTATTCGTCCTTAAGTGAATTGACGGATTTTTCCATGCGGTTTTCGTAATCGCCAGCCATAGTGATAACCTCCATTGGTAAGTTCAAAAAAAATAGAGCGAACCGTCTTACGAAAGAGGGTAAGACAGTCCGCTTTTTTCAGTGCTTATTTTCCAAGCAGCAGAAGTTCAATGTCGCCAAACTCAAGTTTAGCACCAACTTCTTTTCCTACTTCGTCCAGTTTTGCAGCAACAGACTTTTTGTCGTCTTTTACAAACATCTGGTCTACAAAGCAGATTTCTGCAAGATGCTTTTTGATTTTTCCCTGCAGAATTCCTTCCTTAACGTTGTCGGGCTTTGATGCAACTTTTTCATCGTTAGCCATCTGTACCTTAAAGATTTCCTTCTGTTCTTCAATATAGCTTGCTGGAACATCAGACTGCTTAAGGAATGCAGGAGTAAATGCAGCAAGGTGCATACAGCAGTCACGTGCAAAAGTCTTTACGCGTTCATCTGTAGAACCTTTAATAACAGTTACACCGGCGGTCTTGTAGTCAGAGTGAATGTACACTCCGGCAACAGCGTTTTCTGGTACTTCAAATACTTTTACTTTGCTTAAAGACATGTTTTCGCGTGTACGGGTTGCAAAGTCCAAGAGCATGTCTGACAGTGCTTTTTCAACCTGAGTGTATCCCTTAGCAAAAACTTCATCAAGAATTTTTTCACCACAGCCTACGAACTCTGCGTTGTTAGCAACGAAGTCTGTTTCACATACCAGTTCAACAACAGCAACTTTATTTCCCTGCTGACGAACAAAAATGCGTCCTTCGCTGGTTGCGCGTTCTGAACGTTTTGCAACAGCAGCAAGTCCTTTTTCTTTAAGCAGTTTTTCTGCAGCTTCAAAGTCACCGTTTGTATCAACCAGTGCCTTTTTGCAATCCATCATACCTGCGCCAGTTTTTTCGCGCAGTTCTTTAACCTGTGCAGCGGTAATATCAGCCATTCTGATTCCTCCTAGCGCTTTGCATAAGCCTTGTCTTCATCAACAAGGTCTTCGCCAGCGGTTTTTTCTTCTGCAACGTCTTCTGCTTTGGGCTCAGTAGGCGTGTAGTTAGAGTAATCAACAATCTCTTCGTCTTCTTTCTTTGTAGAAGCGTCGGTGCGAACTTCATCTTCATCACCAAGAGTTTCGATGATCTTAAGCCCCTGTTCGTTATCTGCTTCGATAACTGCGTTTGCAATGATTGAAGTAAAGAGGGTAATGGCACGAATTGCATCGTCGTTACCGGGAATGGGGAAGTCAATTCCTTCCGGATTACAGTTGGTATCAACAATAGCAATGATGGGGATATGCATGCGGCGTGCTTCTGCAACCGCAATCTGTTCTTTGTGTGTATCAATGATAAAGATAGCTCCGGGGAGTTCCTTCATCTCTTTGATTCCACCATAGTTCTTCTGCAGCTTTTCTTTTTCTTTGAGCAGCTGAGAAACTTCTTTTTTGGTGAGTTTGTCAAAGGTTCCGTCAACTTCCATCTTTTCGATTTTCTTGAGGCGGAGCAATGATTTTTTGATTGTAGAGAAGTTGGTAAGAGTACCGCCCAACCAGCGGTTGTTTACGTAGAACTGGCCGCAGCGTTCAGCTTCTTTCTGGATAGCCTGCTGTGCCTGTTTTTTTGTTCCAACAAACAGGACTGATTTTCCTGCCGATGCAACTTTGCGAATCTGATCATAGCTGTCCTTGATTGCTGTGATTGTCTTCTGCAAATCGATGATGTGAATACCGTTGCGCTCTGCGAAGATATACTTCTTCATGCGCGGGTCCCAA
>CACXCG010000038.1 GCA_902766125.1 uncultured Spirochaetaceae bacterium
AAGACGTACAATACCTGCTCTTTCATAGAATGATGCAATCGTTGATTCAAGGTAAGCAGGGAATGCTTCTTCTCCAGGAATCTCTTCTAGACGTCCAGACATTTCGCGCATAGCCTGTGCCCAGCGGGAAGTAGAGTCTGCAAGCAGAAGAACATGAAGTCCCATCTGACGATAGTATTCAGCAAGTGTAACACCGGTGTAACAAGATGCTTCACGGCTTGCAACCGGCATTGAAGAAGTATTACAGATGATGATTGTTCTTTCCATAAGAGACTTACCGGTACGCGGGTCTTTCAACTCGGGGAATTCAGTAAGTGTTTCAACAACTTCACCTGCACGTTCTCCACATGCAGCAATAATTACAATGTCAACATCAGCGTTCTTACTGGTTGTATGCTGAAGAACAGTCTTACCTGCACCAAACGGTCCAGGAATACAATAGGTACCACCCTTTGCAACCGGGAAGAATGTATCGATCAGGCGGACTTTGGTAACCATAGGATCGCTTGGCTTAAGACGTTCTGCATAGCAGTCAACGGCACGCTTAACCGGCCACTTAAAGCTCATGCATACATCATGGCTCTTTCCCTTTGCATCAACCAGAACAGCCATTGTTTCATGAATGGTGTAGCTGCCTTTCTTTGCAACACTCTTAACCATGTATGTTCCCAGGAAGGTATAGGGCACCTGAATCTTGTGTGTAAACGGTCCTTCAGGAACAGTACCGATGCAGTCACCGGCACACAGTTTGTCGCCTTCTTTAGCAACCGGAGTAAAGTCCCACTTTTTCTTTTCATCCAAAGCAGGAAGATACACACCGCGCTCAAGGAAGTAACCTGAGTGTTCAGCAAGAAGCGGAAGCGGGTTCTGCAAACCGTCGTACACCTGACCTAACAGACCAGGTCCTACTTCAACACTCAAAAGATCACCGGTAAATTCTACCGTACAGTCAGTAGAAATACCTTTGGTCATTTCATAAATCTGCATCTGGCATGTATTGCCACGGATACGGATAACCTCGCCTTTAAGGCTTTGTCCGTCAACTTTGACAAAACCGACTTCGTTCAATGCAACGGAACCGGTGAATTCAACGGAAACCATGTTACCGTTTACGGCAACCACTTTTCCTTTCGTATCAGTCATTTCGTTTCTCCAAGAATCTCTTCATAAATTGTATGATAAGAAGCCAGTCCTTCGTCACGATTGAATTTCTTCATACGTTCAGCAAGCATCAGGCGCAAACCGTAATTGTACACCGCATCCACGGAAAACTGATCAAGCGGAGCAATTTTATCCAGAACACCAATGCGGTATTCATTTAAAAACTGTTCTGCACTCAGCGGACTATCCATACCGGTTGCAGTACGGGCTGCCTGAATGACTTCACCATCACTGGTAATGGGAATGTCTTTGGCTTCCTTCTTCATCTTTAACGCGCGTATCTGGGCAAGCGCCAGACGGAGATTCCGCTCCTTCGTGTACCATGCATCCAGAAAGTCAGAGCCCGTGCTCTTACCGTCTAACGGCGGTTCAAGCGACAGTTCTCTGACAGCCTGTGAAGCTTCAGGTGACATGAAGCGTGTGCAGAGGTCCAGGAAATATGCGCTCGTGATGGGCAGCTTCTGATCCTGCGTGGCAGAAAATGCGGGAAGCTGTGCCACCAAATAATAGAGGTGTTCCACTACTTCTTACCCTTTGCCGTTTTCTTTGCAGCAGCAGTAGCTTTTGTTGCGGCTGTTTTTGCAGCAGCTACGGCTTTACCGGCAGTTTTCTTAACTTTGCTGACCACTTCCTGGGCAGCAGACTGCACAGAACCAGCAGTTGAAGAAGGAACAGACTGTGCTGCGTTCTTCATAAGTTCTGCTGTTTTGGGATTAAGGTATGCACTGAACAGATTGGCAACTTCATCTGCAGAAAAGTCGTAGAATGCACTGCCGTCTTTTGTGCCGATTCTAAAGCCTGAAGACAAGGTTGCATCACCTTTAATTTCAAGGCCTTTTGAAATCTGTGCTTTGAGTGTAGTCTTAAGGTTTGATTCAAGAGCCTTAAGATCTTTTGCGGGAAGCAGCACTGATACATCACTTGCATCATTTTTTGCAACCCAAGCTTTTACGGTTTCAGGAATAAGCTTTTTAAGCAGATCCTTGTCATACGCTTTTTCGGTCTGTTCCTGAATCAACGCAGACAGTTCACCGGTAATTCCATCGCGGAAAGAAATAAGCAGGTTACGTCCGGCCTGTGTAATGGCATCTTCACTTGCTTTTTCCATGCGCTCAGTTTCTGACTTTGCATTCTTAATGATGCCTTCTGCCTTAGTTTCTGCCTCACTGATGATTGCCGCAGCTTTTTTCTCAGCCTCAGCGACAATCTGCTGAGCAGAAGATTCTGCACTGGCAACACCGTCTTTTTTGATCTTGTCGATCAGTTCCTGTAACTGGACGTCCATCATGACCTCTCTATAAAGTAATATCTCTCGTTCGCGAAACAGATACTGTTCAGCATCCTATCCGCAGAATTCCGCCTTTAAAACTCAAAACTGTATTGAGTTACTGTATGATAGTCCTGACCCGGCCGCAGAATGCAGTCAGGGAAAGACTGTTTGTTGGGTGCATCAGGGAATGCCTGTGTTTCAAGACAGAACGCACCATGCTTGCTGTAGGTGAATCCCTGTTTACCCTTCTCTCCGTCAATCCAGTTGGCAGTATAAAACTGCACGCCCGGCATTGTAGTTGAAACATGCATCTTTCGTCCGCTTTCCGGCTCTGTTACCGTTGCAAAAAGAACCGGCTGTTCCGTCGTGGCAGGATGAGAAAGCACATAACAATTATCATAACCATAACCCACAGAAGCAATATCCTGTCCCATGGGTTTTGTTTTTGTAAAGTCGTACGGGGTATCGGTTACCGGAATAAGATTTCCGGTGGGAATGAGGTTTTTATCAACTTCAAGATAGTGACCGCAGTCCATGTACAGCTTATGAGATCCGACATCTCCGCCGTTATATCCCTTCAGATTAAAATATGAATGATTGGTAAGATTTATGGGAGTAGCCTTATCTGTCGAAGCCTGATACTCCATGGTAATGACATTGCATTCATCAAGATAATATGAAACGCTGATTTTTACATCACCGGGAAAGCCCTGTTCTCCGTCGGGACTGATGCGCGTAAAACGAACACCCTTACCAAAGCGGGAACTGACTTTTTTTGCAGACCACATCTTTTTTTCGTAGCGGTCAAAGCCCCCATGCAGGGTATTGATACCGGCATCGTTTTTATCAAGCTGGTAGCGCACACCGTCAAGGGTAAACGCAGCATTTCCAATACGGTTTGCAAAACGGCCGACAACCGTACCAAAACATAAATCACTGTTAAGAAAACCTTCAAGGGAAGAATATCCTAAAAGCACATCAACAGAAGTTCCGCCTTTTGCAGGAAGCACAATGCTGGTAACCGTACAGCCATAGTCAGAACACGAAAACGACATTTTTCCGTTGCTGACCGTAAAGAGATGCACTTTTGTTCCATCGGAGAGAAGTCCGAATTTATTTTTTCTGACCTTTATCGCAGACATATATAGTATAGTATACCCCATTTTTCTGAAAATTCAAGCAAATTTTTGAGATTTTTTACAAAATGGAAATGCCTGTACCGTAGTATCAGAGTATTTTTCAGATAAATTCAAGCACAAGCCTGACTTCCTGCACGCTTGTCCCCAGTTCAGAAGCAATCTGCTGGTCAGAATATCCCTTCTGATTCAGTTCAATAACCTGAGACTTAAAGTCTTTTTTGGGTTCTGTGGGTATATCTGCAAGGTACTGCGGTGGATTAACTACCGGAATTTCGCGCATAACAGGCTGGGTTTCTTCTAAAGGTGTAGAAAAAAGTGCACGCTGTTCTGCCGGACCAACGCCCTCGTCTTTAGAGAAAAACAGATTTCCCTGTTTCTGTTCGTTTCGGTACCGGTCTTCAGGAAGCAGCGAGGCCGTACTGCGGGTACGGGAACTTGTCTTGGAAGTTGCCTTTGTTTTTTTCCGGGGAATTTCTTCTGTTTCAGGAATTTCAACCACTACAGTCTTTTTAACGGAATACGCTGCTTTTTCCAAAGACTGTGAAAGCAGGGCTGCCTGTTCCGTACGGTCAAGTTCATCTTTTAGGATTTTAACTCTGCGGTCAGCTTCTGCGGCAACAGCTTTCAATTCACTGATTTTACCTTCCACCAGATTTATGTCACGCTCGGCATTGTTGTTTAAATCACGCACTAACGATTCAAGACTTTCGCGTATGCGTTCTGTAATTTTTTCTGGAGAAGACACGTTTTTAAAATAATTAAGAAAGATAGTCCACAGAATAATGTTTACAAAACATAAAACCGTTGCAATGATAATAACAGCCATGGTCTACCTGCTTATGTCAATGAAATTTCCCACACGGGGATCTTTGATTTCCCACTGCTTACGGGGCTCTGTTTCGGTTTCATTTTCGTCATTCCGTTTTTTTTCTTCAGAAGCATTCTGTTCTGCATCTGAATTCTTTCCGTCGGGTCTGACTTTTGCTGCGGTATCAGTATCCTGCTGTGCAGCCTGCTGAACACCCTGCGTTTTCTGAAACTGTTCGTTTGCAGCCTGTGTATTGCTTACCTGACTTGCTGCCTGTGCCTGCTGATTCTGTGATGCTGAATACTTGGCAACTTTGTCCATCTGTGAATAGACGGTAGACAAATCAATTGGATGAATAGCCATCGGGATCCCTCACCTGCTCCGTTACCTGAGACGGATCGTACTTGCCTCTGCGTACAAAACCGTTGTCGTAGAAGAAAGACACTGCCTTAACTTCGTTTTTAACTTCATCTTTTTCGTCACGGACAAATACTTTTACACCAGGATAAACCGTTCCGCTTGCATTGACGCGGCCAACAACTTTAAGTTCACGCAGGCGTTCCTGAATCTGATTGATTTCGGTAGAGTATCCGTTATTGATTTCGATAATTTCACCTTTACGGGCAACAAATTTCTTAAGGCTTTCCTCTTTTTCTTTAGGAAGTGACTTACGGATTTTCTTTTGATTTTCAAGCGTGCTGATGTTAAGGTCAACTTCTTCAAGTTCTTTAACAATACAGGCCTGCAATTCCTGCAGTTCCATAAGACGCTGCTTTTTTTTGGGATCAACACCAACTTCAAGAATTGTTTCTGTACCGCCGCCACCGGCACCAATATTCTTTGCAGAAATTTCCTCGGTTGCAAACAGGTGACCGCCGATAATCTGTGCACGCTTACCCTTAAGCAGAATCTTGTGCATTGCCGTAACGTTACTGTTCATGATGTTATCGTTAACAACAATGTCTTCACCTGCGTCAACGGTTGCATTCTGAATAAAGCGGGCCCACACATTCTTTGGCGTACGGATTTCACCTTCGTCACGACCCATAACACCCTGAGAAATAACAATATCGCCTTCGGCTTCAATCTTACAGTTACCGACAGAACCATAGATTTCAATATTACCGTCAGCTTTGATATTAAAGCCGTCTTCTACGTTACCGCGGCAGACAACCGTACCCATAAACGTAATGTTACCAGTCTTAATGTTAACACCGGGAACTTCGTATACTTCTTCAACGGTGATTTTATCGCCCACCAGCATAACCTGACCGTTTTTGTCTGCAATAACCGTTACACCGTCTGTATCAACATGAACGTTTGCTCCAAGCGGGATTGGAATATCCTTACCGTTCTTTGCTTCAAGCATGCGTCCCAGAATAGTCTGACCGATTTTACCTCGCTGAGGAAGCATTTTCTGTGCAAGCGGCTGACCGGCAACAACGTTCTGAATCAGGTTTAATTCCTTAAAGTCAATCTGACCGGTGTCTGTTTCCTTTAAGCGCAGTTTAGAGCGGTCGGTTTCAAAGTTGTATGAAATGTATGCATCGCGTCCGTCAACCGGCATAACCGCAGAGGCAACTTCGTAGGGAACATTGTAAGAAGGATTATCAACAAAGTCTGAAATTTTCTGCTGATCAATACCGGCAACAACGCCCTGCAGTTTAAGTGCCGCTTCAATAGAATCCGCAGAAATTTCTGCACCGCTCATACCAGGAGGAGAAACTGTAATGGTAGCTTTCATTTCGTCACGGGCAACATCAACCGCAAGCAGTGCATCGCCTGCACTTTCGTGTTTGTATTCACCAATGTTTACATAACCGCCATTAGTTCCGGAACCGCACAAGGTCTTAACCTGATCCTCATCAAGCGACAGTGTGTCGGCACGGCGGGCTGCTGCAAATACATCGCGGGCTTCAACCGGCTTTCCTTTTCCAACAGGAAGAACAACCTTGAGGAAAATAGAAGAGCCAAAGTGGCGGACAAAAAACAGTCCGTCGGTATCCACGATTTTTTCTTCTTCTTCCATCTGACCGGCAACTGCAGTGGCGGCAGCGGCAGCCTGTTTTTTCTGCTGAACAACTTTCGGGTTTTCGTAAATACGCAGTTTCCAGGGCTTACGGGCAAGTCCCATAACTCCAGGGAAACCTTTTTCAAGCACTTCATACTCAAGATTAGGTACTGTTGTTTCAAGCTGAACCGCAGCATCTGCAAGTGCTTCTTCTATGGTATAGGCAAGAACGTCTACGCTGTTGATTTCCTTATCAACGGAGAGCTGCTTTTCCAAATCGATACGGATCTTTTCCAGCGTAACCATACCAACTCCTAGAAAATACCTTTCTTAAGGCTGGTCAGTTTTGCACGAAGGCGAAGGTTTGCCTTTGAATGCAGCTGTGAAATGCGGCTTTCGCTTACATTAAGAACCTGTCCAATTTCTTTGAAGGTCAGATCTTCATGATAGTACAGAACGATAACCATTTTTTCATTCTGAGGAAGTTCATTTATAGCCTGAATAATTACTTTGCGGATTTCTTCTCGTTCAACAATAACATCGGGGTTAAGGCTGTTGGGTGCTTCAATGCTGTCACCAATAGACATGTGATCAGAATCGTCACCGGAATACCACACATCGTTAAGGGAAAGCACACTGGTTCCGCTTACTTTCATAACGGTCGTCTGATATTCACTTTCGGTCATGCCCATTGCTTCTGCAATTTCTGCATCGCTGGCGGTTCTTCCAAGACGGGCTTCAAGGTCAACGATTGTCTCTTCTATTTCGCGTGACTTCTGGCGCACAGAGCGGGGAACCCAGTCAAGTTCACGCAATTCATCAAAGATTGCACCGCGGATACGGGTTACTGCATAGGTTTTAAACTTAACGTTTTTGTCGGGATCGTATTTGTTGATTGCATCCAAAAGACCAAACTGTCCGAAGCCAACCAAATCATCAAACTCAACACTTTCAGGCATTCCCGTAGAAACCTTACCTGCAACATATTTTACCAGCGGCATATACTGCCGGATAAATTTGTCGCGGATAGCAGAGGATTTCGTTTTTTTGAATTCCTGCCAGAGTTCGTCTTCTGTCTTTTCATCCAAGAGCGATGTTCCCATTCTCCACACCCTTTATATAAAAATTCTAGTCTTCGCGTTTCAACAGCGTCCTGATTGCCTTAGCCATTGTCTCTGCATCCTGAGACGCAGGACTTGAACCGTCAGCAAACTGAGCGCGTGATGAAGAAGGAGCTTCTCCCTCTTCGGCAAACTCACTGTCTTCCTCTACGGAAGCATCAGATCCAACCAGATTTAACTCTCCTATTTCGGGGAGTTCATCCAAACTATCTATATCATCCGCCGAAGCCGACGGCTGTTCCCGTTCTACCGGTTGCCCTGCAAGATTCACCGGCTTAAATGAAGAAGTTTCCTGAGCATTAGGTTCTTCGCTTACTGCTGCCGCAGGAGAAGCAGGTTTTGCCGCTGCAGGTTCAGAAACAACATTCGCGCTAACCACCGGTTCTACTGCAGGACGAGCTGCCGAAGCAGAACTACGCGGAGCACTTGCCGCACTTACTGTTGAAACAGCAGGCCGTGACACTGCAGGTTCAACATCGCTCATATCTGACAGCTTTGTCTGTGCAGCTGACAGAGGAGCAGTTCTTTCTCCAGACACGTCAAAACGCGGTCCCGAATCATCCGGCGTAAGTTCTTCATCCGAAATGGTTATATCCACCATGTTACCGGACACCGGACGCGACGTACTGTCAGACAGAGAATCCGAGCCAAGCCCTTCAGACAAAAACTTTTCGTACAAAAAAGAAATGCCTGCTGCAAGCACTGCAAATCCAGCTGCCCACAAAGCACCCCTCAGCAACGCCAGCAAAAAATGATGAGTTGCAATAAGGGTAATGAGAAATGAAAGGACAAATCCTGAAACTGCCGGATACAATAAGTTTTTCAGCTTCGGCATGAATGAGCCTCCCATACCCTCGTATAATGATACGGTAAAATGCAAAGTCGGTCAAGTTCAATCACTTGTTTTTTCCACCGCCAATGAATTTTTTAAGGAAGTTTTTAACTCCCTCAGAACCGGTCATATCCGTCTTTTCTATTCTGCCAACAATATGTTTCAGACATACCGCAGGCTTTGAAGTGGGATTAACCACCATAAACGGCTTTTGTCGTATAACCGATGCCTGAACAACAGGATCATCATACACAAAGCCAATGTAATCAACCTTATAATTAAGGAACTGACCTACAATAGTAATGATGCGTTCAGAAATACGCTTTCCTTCATCACTTGAGTGAACACGGTTAACCAGAAGCTTAAGGTTAATTTCGCGGTTTACCAGTTCTGTCGTAATGATTTTTATGATTCCGTAGGCGTCGGTAATTGCAGTCGGTTCAGGTGTAGTAACAACATACACTTCATCGGCAGCAGCAACAAACTGAAGAACATTGTTTGCAATACCTGCACCGGTATCGATGATGATGATATCCGCATTTGAAAGTGAAGAAAACTCTTCTGCAAAATAATTTAATTCTTCAACGGAAAGGTTTGCGATTTTTGAAAAACCGTTTGCACCGGCAATGAACTTAATGCCAAATTCAGTATCAAGAATTATTTCATTCATCTTTTTCTGATGATTGATAACCTGCATCAAGTTGTACTGAGGAACAATATTCAGAAGAACATTTACGTTTGCCATTCCCAGGTCACCGTCAATCAAAATGACTTTCTTGCCAAGCTGAGCATACGCAATTGCCATGTTAACGGCAATATTTGTTTTGCCTACACCACCCTTACCCGAAGTAATAGCAATGATACGGGTTTTGTGATCACGTGATTTTCCGTCTTCCGTTTTGCCCATCATAGCGCGCAGTTCGTCTGCCTGTTTTTCCATTGATATCTCCTATCTTTCTTCTTTACCTGGTTCATAGTTAAATTTTTCCTTGATGTGTTCTTCGTTTTTACGGAACCCGTCAAGATCCATCAAAAAGCGTCCCGGATTTGCTCGCTCAATAAAACGCGGTACCTGCTGGCCGGTCGTTATCCACGAAATTGCCTTATTCTTTTCTGAAAGAACACTCAGGACATTTCCGTAGGAAGACGTTTCATCATATTTTGTGATGATGACGCTGCTAAAATTAAACTGTTCATAGTTACGCATGATTGCTTCTAAATCACGCGCTTTAGTACTTGCGGTTACTGCAAGATAAATATCCGCATGCATGTCAGGAACATCAAGCACAGCCCTCATGTTTGCAATTTCCGTGTAATCATTGGGACTTAAACCGCTTGTATCAATAAAAATATAATCTGATCCAGACCGATACCTCGAATACAATTTTTTTACATCGTCTGCAGTTTCTGCTTTATCAATCGACATGTCAAGAATTGATGTATAATGTTTGAGCATATCGTAAGCACCAACACGCATAAAGTCAGTCGTTATAAAATGCACAACAGGATCTGCTTTTTTATTTTTGCGCGACTGGCGAAGAATGTTTCCTGCAAACTTAACCAGCGTCGTTGTCTTACCGACACCAGTAGGTCCTACAATAATCACAACATGTGGCGGACGCTTTACCGGATCATTTGCAATGGTAAGGCTTTCTCCAATCCAGTCTATAACCGCATCCTGAACTTCGTCAAAATCATCAAGCCGTTCAAGACTGAACTGAGCACGGATGCGTTCGGACATTTTCTTAATGTACGACGGAGTAAATTCGTTTTCTTCAAGAATTTCTTCTATGCGTCTGATAGTCGGATGTTCATTCGGTTCTGCAGAAACTTTCTGCATATTTTTTGAAAGTTCTTCCAGCTTGCTTACAATCTGTCCCAGCTGAGCAGAAGTAACTGCCGGTTCATTTTTACGGACAATTTCATCCCGTGCTTTTATAAAATCATTTGCAGAAGAACTTCCCATCTGTGCAGTTATCTGACTGACTGCCCGCTGTGCTTCTTCAAGAGAAAGCCGCGGCTGAATGGCTGCAGAAGAAGAACTGACATTTGAACTGCGTGAAGGTAACGTACGGTACCACATACCACAGACTTCTTTCTGTCCAAATCCTAAAAAGCCTGGCTTAGGTATTTTCTTTTTCTGCACAATGGTATAATCAGTTCCATACATACTGAAGAGTTTCTGCTTGCATTCTTCCTGAGAGCGTCCTTCTATGTACTGGCAGCCTTCTGTACTTTCTGGATTATACATGAACTTCTCCAATCTCCTCTACTTTTATACTTGTTCCAGCCTGAGCAACTTCGTTAATCGAAAGCACTACAAGACCCGGTATTTCTCGTTCTGTCGATGACTTAACCAGAAGACGTACTTCTGACGGGCACAAAATGATGGGAAGCGAATGACTGTTCTGCTGAACGGCAGCAACACTATCACTGACAGCTTTTATGTATGCCCTGCCATCTACAGGATCAAATGCAACTACCGGTCTGCCGCTGGTATCATTACTGCGTTTTTCCAAAATCTTCTGACAGAGTGCATAGTCCATGCGGATAATACGCAGCACTTTGTTTTCATCGCAGTACTGAAGACATATCTGTGCACCCAGAGCTTCCCGTACGCGTTCAGTAAGTTTCCACGGATCTTTGGTAACCGGAGCAAAGTTTGCAAGCGTTTCAAGAATTGCAACCATATTACGGATGCTGACCTGTTCTGCAAGCAGATTCTTGAGTACCGTTTCAATTTCACCATAGGTAAAGCGATGATCTCCGGTAAGAACTTCGTTAACCACAACAGGATTTGTTTCCTTAACTTTTTCGATAATGTTGCTTACTTCCTGACGTGTCAGAATAGCTGCAGCATGACGGCGGATTATTTCCGTTAAGTGAGTTGCAATAATTGTCGGCGGATCTACGACAGCATAGCCTGCATTTTCTGCTTCGGCACGCTTACTCTCCGGAAGCCAGACAGCCGGCATACCAAAGGCAGGATCAACAGTTGCTTCTCCGTGAATTTCTTTGTCGCGCGGCACACCACCGGTATTAAGACACATGTAGAATCCAGGACGAAGCTTACTCTTACCGACTTCAATTCCGTAAATCTTAAACGAATACTCTTCGGGAGCAAGCATCATATTGTCACGAATGCGGATCTTAGGCATGACAAGTCCAAGATCAAGTGCTGACTCACGGCGAATGCGGGTAACACGGTCAAGCAGTTCTGCACCCTTACTCTGATCAACAAGCGGAACAAGCGCATATCCCAGATCAAGAGCAAGCGGTTCAGGCATAACGGCAGGAGACACATCATCCGGAGAAGAACCTGTCTGCTGAGATGCACTTGCTTTTGCTGCTTCTTCTTTTTTGAGTGTCTGTTCGCGTGCAATAGAGCGGTTCATGCGAACACCAATAATAACAAACAGAATACCGACAGGAATAAGAGCTGCAGATGACAGGTTGTGGAATACAATACCCAGAACAATAAGTACAACACCAACAATCTGATACAGAGAACCGTCGATGGTAAATTCTTTTTTAAGTCTGTCACCCAGACCAATTTCAGAATCAGAACCGGTAACAAGAAGACCTGTTGCAAAAGAAAGCATGATTGCAGGAAGTTGACTCATAAGTCCGTCACCTATGGTAAGGCGTGCATAAGTGTTGAGTGCATCCGTAACAGACATGTTTCCGCCTAACGCAGGAACAGAACCGCTTACGATTCCTCCTATCAGGTTTACAACGGTAATGAAGATACCGGCTTTTACGTTACCGCTTACAAACTTAGAAGCACCATCCATTGAAGAGAAAAAGGCAACTTCACGGCGCACATTTGCTTTACGTCTTGAAGCTTCTTCTTCATTGATGACACCTGCATTAAATTCATTCTGAATATCGAACATCTTATTGTTCATTGCATCCAGTGTAAAACGTGCCTTTACTTCAGAGACACGCTCTGCACCTTTTGTGACAACAAGCACCTGTACCACAATCAGAATGATGAAGATAACAAATCCAATGACAAGATTATCTCCCGCAACAATTTCAGAGAAGGTCTTTACCATTTCACTCTGATTGTTCATGTCGTGCTGCATAAGAATATTACGGGTGGAAGTAATATTGAGTGCAAGTCCGAACATGGTCGAAAACAAAACAACCTGCGGGAACGAACCAAAGTCTGCGGCATTGCGCATATAGACAGTGGTAAGCAGAATGATAAGTGACAGTGCAAGGTTTATAACCATGCCTAAATCAATAAGAACTTTTGGAAGCGGAATAAACAGAAACAGCACGACCAGCACAACGCCGACTGCCAGTGCATTTGCAGTTACAAAAGAGAAAATTCTATCCCGTACACTCAATTGAGTTTCAGGCATTCTGATCCCACCCCATCAGTTTTTTTTAAGACAACCGGTTATCCCCTTCCGGCAGCGTCTTTATTTTTATTCATATAACCAACCTGAGCATAAATTGTTGCAACAGCGTTCAGGCAGTCAACTGGTATTATATCACCAATTTCAACATTTGTATAGAGACTTCGTGCCAATGCCTTATGTTCTACCACAGGAACGTCATTTTCGTACGCAATTTTTTTCATGTTCTGAGCGGTTAAATCGGCACCTTTTGCAGCCACTTCGGGAGCATCTGCAGCTTCACGGCGCCACTTGAGGGCAACGGCAAAATGCGTAGGGTTCGTAATAACCACATCCGATTCGCGTACAGCCTTAGGCATATTCTGAGCAAGCATGGCTTTCTGTGCACTTTCAAGGTGACCTTTTACTTCAGGGTCCCCTTCCATCTCTTTGTATTCCTGCTTTACTTCCTGCTTGGTCATCTTCATTTCGCGCTTAAATACACGGCGCTGAACAATATAATCAAGTACGGCAAACACAATCAGTACAACCGCAGAAACAAGCATAAGGCGGGCAACCATACTGGAAATGCGGTTCAAGGCAAGCTGCGGACCTCCGACGTGCAGAAGTTCCAGCACAGAAGGAAGATTTGAACGGATCATAAAGAATGCAATAATTCCAATAATTGCAACTTTTAAGATTGACTTTGCGATATTAAACAGTCCCTGACCGGAAAAAAGCGTACGCTTAAAATATTCTCCGAACTTGGGAACAATTTTACTGAACTTTGGAGTAATGGTCTTTGTCGTAAAAATAAAGCCGCGGTTCTGAATAAGATTTATAGTAACACCGGCAATAATTCCCGCAACACAAAACGGCAGCACGCAGAACAAAAAGCAGCGGGCAAACACATACGCAAAAGCACCGTCGGTTATGTTGGATGTAGTAACGTGATTGAAAAAATAATACATCATTTCAACCAGACGCTGTTCTATCCACGGTCCAAGAAACACCAGAAGCACGGCACAAAACAGATAGACAATAGTACCGTTTAATTCCTGACTTTTTGCAACACGGCCTTCTTCACGGGCTTTGCGAAGTTTGTATTCTGAGGCCTCTTCGGTTCTTCCTTCATCTTCAGGAGCAAACCACTGTAAGTCAAGCTGTGAAGCGCCCACTATATGCCTCCCCCGCCTAAGCTGACAAACAGACGCTCCAGTGCACGGTAGCCGGAAACAAAACAGTCGGTAAAGAAATTGCACAGATACGGCATGAGTGACGTAATGACAAAAAATCCGGTAAGCATCAGAATCGGGAAACCATCTGATAGCAGATTCATCTGAGGAGCAGCTTTTGAAAGAATACCCATCGTTGCATTTATAAGAAACAGAGAACCCATGATGGGAAGCGCAAGTATAAGTGCATTTGCAAACAGACTGGTAAGCGAAGAAAGCATAAACGTAAACAAAGCATCCTGATGCGTTACGATTGAAAATGCATTGAGTGACTGGAAACTTGTTTTAAGCGCACCCAAAAAGATTTCCTGAAACCATCGGTTCTGCAAAAAGACCAGCATTGCAACAAAATTAAAGTATTCACCCATAAGCGGGTTTTCAACCTGACTTAACGAATCGTATGCTTCAGCTGCAGAGAATCCCATCTGAAACGCAAAGAACTGTCCTGCCGTACTGAATGCACCAAAGATAATCGTAATGAAAAATCCCATGATGATTCCAATCAGTACTTCACCGGCAAGCAGGAACGCATAGTCAAGATTAAAACTTCCGGTCGCAGTAATAAACGAAGAATACGCGGCAAACATTCCGTCATTAAGCGACACCTGCGGTAAAACAAAATACGCAAGATATGCAGCAAGCGCAACTTTTGCACGGCGGGAAATCATGCTGTTGGAAAGAAGCGGCATTGTCAAAATAAGCGCAAAACAGCGGGCTGCTACAAGGAGAAAAACTGGTGCCGTTGAAACAATCCGCGAAAGCATGCTTCAGAGACTCTCCTACATCCGCGAAATCAAACCAAAGAGCGTTATCGTATACTGACGCATCGACGAAAACATCCATCCGCCTAAAAGCGCAAGCGCAAGAAGAATGACTAACAGCTTTGGCAAAAAGGTAAGCGTCTGTTCCTGGATTGAAGTAGTTGCCTGAAAAATTGCAACAATAAGACCAATAACCAGTGCAGCTCCTAACACAGGTGCCGCAAGTTTAAATACCTGCCAGATACCCTGCTGCATAATCGAAACAACTTCATTTAATCCCATGCGTCACCTCCCTTACGCATGCCTACAGAATGCTCTGGAACAAATTAGTCGTCAACAGTCCCCATCCGTCAACAAGCACAAAGAGCATTAATTTGAACGGCGTAGATACCTGCACCGGCGGCAGCATCATCATACCCATACTCATGAGGATACTGGCCACTACCATATCTATAATGATAAACGGAATATACAAAAGGATTCCTATCTTAAACGCAACCGTAAGTTCATGCAGAATGTATGCAGGAACTAAAACGTACGTAGGAACATCTGCAAGTGTGTCGGGGCGTTCAAGATCTGCCATTGCCATAAACGATGCGATGTAAGATGTATCGTCTGACATCTGGCGGTACATAAAAAGACGCAGAGGTGCTTCTGCTTCGGTGTATGCAGTCTGCAAAGTAATTTCGTTATTTGAAAGCGGCTTAAATGAATTCTGATACACCTGATTGAAGGTCGGCCACATACAGAACAGCGTCATAAACAGCGCAATTCCGTTTAAAACTGCAGTCGGAGGAACCTGCTGCAAAGAAAGTGCACGCTTAATAAAATCAAGAACAATGGAAAAGCGCAGAAAACAGGTAACTAAAAGAATAAGACTTGGTGCAAGCGTTAACAGCGCCAGCATCAGAAGCAGCTGAACACTGAAGGCAACCTCGTTTCCTGTCTGTGGTGCAGTTGCAGAAAAGGTTATGTTGGGAAAATCAATTCCATCGATGGTGCCCGGCATTTCGGTCGTACCGTTGGTTGAACCTGCGGGGAAATTTTCATTACCTGCCGACTGAGCAGAAAGCGGAAACAGAGAAACAAGTGCAAGCAGAATGAACACAAGCGAAAACTTTTTCATTCCTGTTCTCCGTTTAAACGTCCGCGCAGTTTGTTGAGTGTAGCGGTAAAATCCGGTTTTTCGGGTTTCTGTCCGATCGTATCCAGAGGAGCAATTCCGGGTTTTCTTTTTTTGGTGAACAGATCAAGAACGTCTGCAAAACTTTTAGGCCGCACTGCATTATCCGACTGATCTGCATTAAGGTTAAGTGCCTGAATCAGTTCAACATCATCTATGGTGCCAAGAAGATTTACCGATTCATCAGTCACACCGACAAGATATGCATTTTTATCAAGCAGCGTTACAATCTGAACAGACTTTCCGGCTCCTAACGAAATGGATGCAACCTTACGCAGCAAAAACGGATTTTCATCTGCCGTACCGGATACATTCTTTTTAAGAAAGCGTGCAAAAAAACAGATTGCAACAACAATTACAATCAGCACTAAAATCATGCGGATATATGCACCGGCACCTATGCCAGGAGACAAAGGTGAATCTGCAGGAGACTGAGTAATGGGAAGCTGAGTTTCATCATTCTGACTTACAACTGTCTGTTCGCTTACCGTCTGTGCTGCATCTGCTGTCTGAGCAAAAACAGCATTAGAAGCAAACAAAAGTGCAAAAAGAAGCAAAAGTGCTATGCGAGTCTTTTTCGTATGTTCCCCCACCCATTGTAAAGCGTTACAGCGTTCCGGTTACGTGCTCGATTGCAGGAAGAATTTCCGTTACACGAACACCGAAGTTTTCGTCAATAACTACAACCTCACCTTTTGCTATAGGCTTATGGTTTACTAATATGTCAACCGGTTCACCGGCAAGTTTATCCAGCTCGATAATGGTACCTTCGCCCATACCCAGAATGTCTTTGACAGTTTTCTTGGTGCGACCCAGTTCTACGGTCATTTCCATGAAAACGTCCATGATAAGACCGATGTTACCCGGCTCTCCTGCATGAGCAGCAGTCTGTAATCCGGGGAACTGCAGAGACTGTACGTTAGGCGGAGCGCCTACAGGCATTCCCATTCCCATCTGTGGCATTCCCATACCCATTCCCATTTGAGGCATTCCCATCTGTGGCATTCCCATTCCGCCCTGCATCTGAGGCATACCGCCACCCATGGGCATTCCACCCATTGCAGCAGTACCGCCACCCATGCTCATTCCGCCCATTGCAGCAGCACCCATACCAGCAGGAGCAGCCTGCTCACCACCACCAAGTGCTTTAACCATACCTTCTGCAACAGGAGCACCAACGGCTTCCCACAAGGTGTACGGATTGCCGTCTACGGTTACGGGGAATGTGAACAGTGCAAAAGAATTCTGTGGCATACGGATCATTGCCTTCGGCTGATTTACCGCTTCAGGAGGATTCGTTGCCAGACCAGGCAGTTTTCCGTCTTTGCTCAGTTCCATGATTTCTGCACCAGAGTGCTGAGATACAACTTCGCTGATAACAGAAAGTGCCATATCATCAAGTTCTGCGTTTTCTTCTTTGTTGACTAAGCTGACCAGTTTCTGTGCAAGTTCCGGAGACAGCACAAACAGGTGATCACCGTTAAGCGCGGTTGAATAGTCAGCCATTACCGCAATGACAACTTCAGGAATCTTTGCAAGCATCTGATCGCGACCAACAGTTTCCACAGTCGGTGCACCGAATGACACATCGCTTCCTGTCATAGTCTTGAGGTTTTCTGCCAGTTTATCCTTAATGCCGGAAGCAAATTTTTCCAGTGTGGCAACATCTATGTGTGCGGAAGGAGCTGCCATTGAGGAAGTACCACCGGCACTCAAACCGCCCATGTCTACGCCGGACAGCAATGCATCAATTTCTTCCTGTGAAATAGAACCTTCACTCATAACGTTTCTTCTCCTTCGCCGCTAAGCTCTTCGAATTCATCTTCGTCACTTTCTTTCATTTTTCCGATTATCTGAACTGCCATTTTTTTACCCACGACACCGGGTTGACAGTAAAATTTCTTTTGGGTGCCTACGCTCAGCGTAAGCGGATCATTTACGCGGATATCGTTAAAGCGAACGACATCGCCTATATGCAGATTCAAAACATCACGGATGGAAACAGGCATAGTTCCGACTTCTGCAATGATATCCATATCAACATCTGACAGTTTTTCTTTAAGGGTTCCCAAATACTGTGTAGTTGAACTTCTTCTGATTGAACTGAACCAGAACTGGCTTGACAGTTTAGAAACAATAGGTTCAATGGTGATATACGGAATACAGATGTTCATCATACCTGCTTCCTCACCGATTTTAATTTCAAGCGTAACAAGAATAACCATTTCGCCCGGAGCAACAATCTGTGCAAACTGAGGGTTTGTTTCAATCTGCTGCAGACGGGGGCGCAGGTCAATTACCTGAGTCCAGGCTTCACGCATGTTTGCAAGAATACGTACGATGACGCCTTCCATAACCGACTGTTCAATATCAGTAAGGTCACGGTTAACTTTACCGCCGGTATCACCGGAACCACCAAACAGACGGTCAATCATGATAAAGGTAATTTCAGGAGCAATTTCAAGAACCGCATTACCCTTAAGCGGATCCATATTAACAACGGCAAGAGTTGTTGGTGTTGGAATTGAACGGATAAACTCTTCGTAGGTAAGCTGGTCTACCGAGGCAACATGAACATGAACCAGAGCACGCAGCTGAGCAGAAAGGCTTGTCGTGGTAAGACGGGCAAACGTTTCGTGCATGTTGGAAACAGTACGAATCTGTTCCTTTGAAAATTTGTCAGGACGGCGGAAGTCATAAATCTTTATACGGCGAGTGTCCGAGACTGGTTTAAAGTCATCGGACTCATTCTCACCGGAAGAGATTGCCTGGAGAAGCTGATCTATTTCGTCTTGCGACAGAACTTCATTCATTCCTAACCACCACCTGCAGTGTTACTGCTGAACTACATCCAGCGAAGTAAACTGTATATCACGTATTTTTGAACTGCTTAAAATATCATCGTTAATCTGGTCGCGTATCTGCTGACGAAGTACGTCTTCATTAAGCGGTCCCAGTTCGGCGACTGTTTTTTCTGAGAAGAAACGGCGTAAAAATGCGGTAATCTCAATACGACGAGAGGTAATTTCCGCAGAAGCAGCCTTATCTTCTTTTTTGTAACCAATGGCAACCTGTACTACAACACTTGCAGGAATTGGATCACTGGTATTAGTACGAACCTGATCAAGTGATGTATACCAGTCATACACTTCGCGGGTTGTTGTGTACTCTTCTGACACAGGAATAGGAGTCTGAGGTTTACCACCTTTATTCATAATGAGAGTGGTAATAACAACAATAGTAACAATAAGTATGACTGCTGCCACACCTATCAGAATCCATTTGAGAAGACCTGCTATAACTCCCTTGCCGCCGCCTTTTTTACCGGCACCACCGTTATCAAGATCAGCACCAAGATCTGCATCTGCATCGTCTGCCATAGTTTCCTCCAAAAACACAGAACGAGTCTTCTTAGTTTATCACTAAAAATGACCTTCGTCTAGAATAATTATATCCACTCTACGGTTATAGGCTCTGCCTTCCGCAGTATCATTACTGAATTTAGGTCTGGTATCAGCGTATCCTGCAATGGAAAACTGCTGTTCATCCACACCAAAGTCTGACAGATAGTGCAGGACGTTTGCCGCACGGGCTGCAGAAAGCTCCCAGTTACTGGGGAATCCGGTACGTCTGCCATCTTCATCAAACTGAACTTCTACGGGAGTATTGTCGGTATGTCCTTCAATTCTCCATCTTCTGCCCGTTAATTCATCATCGGCAAAAAACTGAGCGATGCGTAGTAAAGTTTCCCGGGTATCATCAATATTAAGATCTGCACTTCCCTGTTCAAAGAAAGTGTCACCCGTAAGCGTAATGACTATACCACGTTCATCACTGGTAATGGTAATTTTATTGGACTTGATGTCAGGCGCAAAGGTTGTTGTCGCTTTTTTCATAGTGGGACCCATGGCACGTCCTTTTTCGATTGAAGGAAGCGCACTTATGGTGTTGCCCAGACTTGCAAGCGCACCGGGGCTAAGCGAGTTTCCGCCACCCGTTGTGTTGTTATTGATAGCGGCCATCATAGCGGCCATCTGTACCGCATCCGTTTCGGAAGGGTCATACAACATAACGAAGAAGCAGAGCATGAGCGTAATCATGTCTCCATAGGTACCTTGCCACGCGGTTGACGGCTTTTCAGGTTCCTTCGCTTTCTTTCCCATCAGCTGCCGTCCTTAGTCCTTAAGCACTTCTGACTCTATAGACTTACGAGTCTTAGGATCAAGATATGTCAGTAATTTTGTTGCAAGAATACGCGGGTTGTCACCAGCCTGAATTGAAAGGATTCCTTCCAGAACCATTTCACGGCTGTTCATTTCGCGGGTATTCTGAGCAAGCAGTTTTGTAGCCATTGTACCAAACAGCCAGTTAGCAAGCATTGAACCGTACAAGGTAGTAATCAAAGCAACAGCCATGTTAGGACCAAGTGAACTTTTGTCTTCCAGGTTATTCAACATACCAATAAGACCGATAACGGTACCCATCATACCCCAACCAGGAGCATAACCTGCCCACTGGTTCATAACGCCAGCCCATTCCATGTGACGGGCTTCTGTCTGTACCATTTCGTTTTCAAGAATTGCACGGATTGCAGAACCGTCGTGACCGTCGACCATAAGGCGCAAACCTTCTTTCATAAAGTGGTCATCAAGATCATCAAGTCCTTCTTCCAGAGCAAGGATACCTTCACGGCGTGCCTTCTCAGAAAGAGAAACCATATTCTGTACGATATTTTTTTCACCGAAGTCGTAGGTCTTAAAACAGCGGGTAACAACACCCCAGATTCCCAGAACTTTGTTAAGCGGAGAGCTTACGAACAAAGCCATGTAAGAACCACCGATGGTAATGAACATTGAGGGAATGTCGACAATATTCATAATGTTGGAGCCACCTGAAATGACACCAAGCATAACCATTGCAACACCGCCAACAAATCCGATTATTGTTGCTATATCCATAATAGAAACTGTATCCTCCCTTATTACACCCTACAGTTCTTGTTTGTAGATACCAATACGCCGCCTGTAGTCAACTACCTTTTGAATGATTTCTTCAGGAGTCTCCTTAACGACAATCTGGTTTCCAGAAAGCAAAGAGATTGTAAGGTCAGGTTTTTGTTCCATACTTTCAATCTGATGCGGGTTTATCCAGTACTTTTTGCCGTTTAGCCGCGTTACTTCTATCATATTTCTATATAATGTACGGTAATGCCTAAGCCGTCAAGTACTTTTTGCCCTTTTTGCACAAAAATTCCAGTTCTTTTTTAATTATCGGTTTTTCAGAAGCATACTTTACGCTTTTATTGTACCCATAAAATTGAATAACCTTTTGTTATAAAACAGATTTGTAATTGCAGAATCTGACATTTAGCGTTACAGTTAAAACTATGAAAAGCAAGATACTGATTATCGAAGATGTTCCCGAAATGGCTCAGCTGGTAACCATGTACATGGAAAATGCCGGATTTGAGTGCCTTGCCTGTGAGTCTGCAGAGATTGCACTGCAAAAACTGACTGAAGGCTGGAAGAGCGACCTGATACTGCTTGACTTAAACCTTCCCGGTATGAGCGGTCTTGATTTCCTTAAAAAATTCCGTGAGGAATACCGCACCACCATTCCCGTCATCATTGTATCTGCCCGGGATGCCGACGAAGACATAATTGCAGGCTTAGGCTATGGTGCCGATGATTTTGTTACCAAACCGTTCAGCCCCAAAGTGCTGGTTGCACGCGTAAAGGCAAAGCTGGAACGGCTTGCAGCAACCGAAGCGGCAAGTGAAGAAACCTACACCTTCGGTCCCTACACAGTTTACTGCAACAGCTGTGTATTAAAAAAAGGAAGCGAAAAAATTGCACTCTCTGCAAAAGAATATGAAGTGCTGGAGTTTTTATTCAGACATGAAGGACAGTCGCTTACGCCCGACACCATTTACAGCGGTGTATGGAAATCTCAGTACGGAGACTTAACTGCCGTTGCCGTATACATACAGCGTCTGCGTAAAAAGATTGAAGATGACCCTGCTCACCCCAAATACATAACCACCATGTTTGGCATGGGATATAAGTTTGTCAGGGGAGATTCGCAATGAGAATCCGAACGCAATTCAAACTGCTCATTGCAACCATCATCATTATTCCCACCCTGTGCCTTATTTTTATTCCCGTGCACTACTACCTTACTTCATCACAGCGGTATTTAATGCAGGGCTACCAGCAGATACGAAACATAGGAAACCTGAATATAAGCGATGACGACTGGGAATCACTTAAAACTCAGCTGGAAAACATTCCGCCGGATGTGCAGGTTGCAGTCCTGTTTGAAAATCAGGTAATCATCTCAACCATAACTGAACTTCCCGTCGGCCGCGAACTTACCGTGTTTGAACTGTTTGACGTAATACATGATACCGCACCTTCTTACGACTATCAGATGCAGGCACCCCTGCACCGGAACCGCATGCCCGGAGAACGACCTGATGATAAACCGGACACCAAACCGGACACCAAACCGGATGCCAAAACAGCCGAAAAATACAACGGAGATTTTTTTGAAGACGACAATTCACCGGATTCACGTTTTTTTGTCATAAGCAGAACTCCCATTCCAACTCGAGAAGCTACGCTTGAAAACATGAGAAGCATTTATGTTCCGATGTTTATTATTCTGTCAAGTTTTGTAGTATTCTGCATTGTCTACTTAATCAGACTATCTCGCATCATTTCTTCTTCCATAACAATTCTTGAACACAACACGCAGCGCATTGCACAGGGTGAACTGAACAACAGCCTTTCTCAAAAAGCATCAAAGGGATACAGCAATGAAATTACCTCCCTTACTCAGAGCATAGAAAAAATGCGGCAGTCGCTCAAAGAAGACCAGGAAAAACAGAGCCGGTTTATAATGGGTATAAGCCACGACCTGCGTACTCCGGTTGCACTCATAAAAGGATACACTGAAGCAATTTCTGACGGAGTAGTAACCGACATAAACTCTGTAAAAAATTCACTTGAAGTCATACATACAAAAGCAGATCAGCTCGAAGGCATGATAAATGCACTCATTGATTACGTTAAGCTGAACAACACCGACTGGCGGCAGACACTGGTAGAACAGCCGCTCCTTCCCCTTCTTGAAGAATTTGCACAGGGGGCACGTCTTACCGGAGATGTATTTAAGCGCACGGTTCAGACAGAACTTCAGGTTGACAAAGTCCTTACCGTAACCATGGATAAAGCACTGGTCATGAGGGCACTGGAAAATCTGTTCAGCAATGCAGTCAGGTACACTCAGGAAAATGATACCATCAGCATACGCGCATCACAGTCTGAGCAAAATGTTACCATAAGCGTAAGTGACACCGGCTGCGGCATTGCGCCCAAAGACCTTGAACATGTATGGGAACTGTTTTACCGCGGAACCAATTCACGCCGGGAACAGGGAATGGGCATTGGGCTTTCAACCGTAAAAAATATTATTGATACGCACGGATGGGACATTCAGATTGCTTCAGAAAGCGGAAAAGGAAGTACCTTTACCATTACGATTCCGCTAGAACCGGATGCTGAACAAAAAACGCTTCAATAAGGTTTTGAACAGTTTCAACATCATCAGCAGAAACTTTTTGTGCGCCGGGAATTCCTTTCATAAAGGTAATCTGTTTCTTTGCATATTTTCTGCTGTCCAGTTTTATGCGTGAACGGATTTCTGCACTGGTGTGTAACGAAGCATCAAAAAACTCGCGGTAACCGATTGCTTTCATGGCAGGAGTTTCTGCAGTACAGCCTTCCTGTTTCAAACGGGCAAGTTCTGCTTCAAGTCCGTCTGCAAACATCTGATCAACGCGTGCATTTATGCGTTCATACAACTGTTCTTTATCGCGTTCAGCAATAAGCGTAAGGAAATCAAAACCATCGCGCAGTTTTTCCGGCATTTCAAACGAACTGAGCGGTTTACCGCAGGTGTAATACACTTCAAGTGCACGGCAGATGCGGTACTCATCGTTTACATGAATCCGGTCTGCACTTTTTTCATCAACCAGAGAAAGTCTTTTATGTAAGGCAGCAGCACCCTCTTTTGAAAGCAGTTCAAAAACTTTTTCGCGGACAGAAGGATCACTTTGCGGAGTCTGCGGAGAGCCAAGCAGAAAAGAACGGATATAAAACCCTGTCCCGCCAACAACTAACGGAATGTGACCGCGCAAAACAATTTCCTTGCACAGACGGTCAGCTTCGGTCATAAACTCACCCAGACCAAACTGTTCAAACGGAGAGACAATGTCTATAAGATGATGCGGAATACCGTCCTGTTCTTCTGCTGTCGGTTTTGCTGTTCCTACATCAAGGCCTTTGTACACGGCCTGACTGTCTGCACTTATAACTTCGACACAGCCTTTAAAACGAAAAAAACTGCCGCTGCCGAAGAGCGTTCGGACAAGGGCAGTCTTTCCTGTTGCAGTTGGCGCAAACAGAACGATAACGGGAATGTTACCCTTACTGCTGCGGCTGTTCAATACGATACTGAACTTCGTCAGTGAACAGCTGACGGGCGGCAATGCTTACAACCTTACCGTCATTTTCTTCGACGACAGGAGCCTTTATCATGGCAAGCTGATATGCACGGCGGCTTGCTGCAACTGTTATTTCGTAAATAGAACCTTTGAATTTAACCAACTGTTCAAGCGGAAAAATCATAGCAACCTCGTAAATTAGTATTGCAAGAGTTTACCACAAAAAGGCACAGTTTGTAAAGCACTGTGCCCTTCTGTAAGCTTACACTTTGAATTCGTCGATCTGATTTCCAATCTTGTCGATAGAATCTTTTACGCGGTCTGCAACTTCGGTCAGAACAGCTCCGGTTTCGTTGATGCGGCGTGCACCTACTTCCATTTCGTCCATACTCTGCTTCATGGAAATGGTAACATCCTGCAACTGCTGAACTTCTGCAAGAATTGTTTTATTTCCCTGCTGCATTTCAAACGATGAACTCTTAACGGCTGCAGTTCCGTCATTCATCATCTTAAGGGCATCAACAATCTGCTTAGAACCGGAATTCTGTTCTTCCATTGCAGTTCTAACCTGAACCACAAGCTGGTCGGTGTCAGCAAGTTCGTTTGCAACATTTTCGAAGGTTGTACTTGCATCAACGGAAGTAGTAACCATATTGGAAATAGAACCCATAAGCTGCTGTAACTGACTTCCGATCTTATTGGATTCTGCAGCAGAGGTTTCTGACAGTTTACGGATTTCATCAGCAACAACCGCAAAACCTTTACCCGCAGTACCTGCATGTGCAGCTTCGATTGCAGCGTTCATAGCAAGCAGGTTTGTCTGCTTTGCAATGTTTGCAATTGCAGCGTTTGCATCCTTAAGGGTTGCAGACTGCTCTTCCATAACGTGAACCTGTTCCTTAACGGCAGCAAGTTTATCAAAGCCTTCTTTTGAGTGAGCCTGCAGTTCACCGAATGCACGGTTCATCTTTTCGATTGAGCTGGTAACAGAATTGATGTTTCCAATCATCTGTTCTACAGCAGCACTTGCCTGTGTTACACCGGAAGACTGATTTTCAATCAAACCGTTAAGAGAATTGATGTTTGCTGAGATTTCGTCAACGGCACCAGCGGTCTGATCAACACTCTTTTTCTGATTGTCAATCTGCTGGCCAAAGCTTTCGATGTTTGCAATAATCTGTGTAATTGCACTTGCGGTATCCTGAGCAGTAAGTGCAAGCTGTTCACCTGCAGAACCCAAATCACCCTTAGAAGATTTAACGTCAGAAATAATCGTCTGAAGTTTTTCAACGAAGGCATTAAAACCGTATACCACCTGACCAATTTCGTTATTGTTTCTAACCTGAATGCGCTGCGTAAGGTCTGCATTACCAGAAGAAATACCGGTAATAGCGTTACGAACAACCGAAAGCGGCTTAAGCGCAATGACAAGCATAATTCCACCCAGCAGAAGCACGACTAAAAGAACACCAATACTGAACATAATGGTGACGTTTGCAATTTTATTTCCCAGTGCGTTAACCAGGTTTCCGGGAATACAGAATGCAAGGCTCCAGGGCGTTCCCTTTATACCGCTGTAAACCATAAGGTCCTGCTTGCTTCCTGTCCAGCCGGTAATCCATGCGTAATCTCTTTCACCGGAAATCATGCGGCGGGTAACAGGAACCAGATCCTGATGTGCTTCGTCAATAGCATCAATAAAACTTGATCCGGGCTCAGACATGGGGTGATAGATAATAGTTCCCGCAGAATCCAGAATAAATGCCCACACACCTTCCTGAACCTGAAGATTTTTAATGGGCTCTACCAGTACGTTAACATTGATAACACCGGCAACCATAGCAAAGATTTTTCCGTTACGGTCTTTCAGTGCAGTGGTAATATGAATAACACGGTCACCAGTTGTTTTTGAAAGAACAGGATCATCAACAAAGCGTTCCTGACCATGCTTTACAATAGCCTGGAAATAATCGCGGTCTCTAATATCAGTTTGCTTTCCTAAATCGGTATAGGCAAGACCGTCGGGACCGGCAACCATGATATAATCAAATTCGGAAGCACGAAGTTCTGAGTGAGACTGAAGCCATGCACCAACCTGCGCAACATCACCGGTTTTTACAATATCTGCACCAGTGTATACAGAAAGATCTTTGAAATATCCTTCTACCGTAGTTTCCAGAAAGTTATCAAGAGCGGTTACCCAGGCGTTGTAACTTTCGACATTCGATGCCTGAGAGTCCTTCATTGCAATGGAACGGAGAGCAGCTGCCTGTGCTGCCATCAAAATACCAAAACCCAGACCAATCAAAACGATGAGGGTTACTACCAGACTGCGGGCTTTTTTCTTCTGATCTGCCATGAAAACATTCCTTAGCATAGCAAATAAAACTGATAAACTATTTAAAGTGTAGCACAACATGTAGCAGCGTGCAAGCAAAAAATGTCAAAAAGTCAAATTCTCCTTTACTTTTGTACGGCAATATACTATATTTTTTGTATGGCAGAACGGAATTCCAGCATGAATGCAATTGTCCTCACGGTAAGCAAACAGGGAGAACAAAATTATTCGGTCTGCTTTTTAAGTGCTGAACTGGGCATTTTTTATGCAACACTGTACGGTGGTGCAAAAAGTAAAAAACGGGCACTGGTACAGCCGTTCAATTCGGGACTGCTCTATCTGTACACCGACAATGCTCACCACCTGCGTAAGATAACGGACTTTGATGTACGCAGCATGCATCCTTCGCTCAGAACAAATCTGTACAAAATGTGGGCAGCAAATCTTGCGAGTGAGATCGTACTGAAAACAAAAGGTGCAGGAGATTACGAAAATGCCTTTGCGCTTCTTTCTGCTTTTTTGGACGGAATTGATGCAAGCGAAGAACCGGAAGCACGGCTGGGAACATTGCGCTTTTTATGGAGATATCTAGGACTTTTGGGAGTTCAGCCGGATCCGCTGTTATGTTCTTCCTGCGCACAGCCGCTTAGTTCGGGGGTGTATGCCGGTGGTGCAAACGGATTTATCTGTCCAGACTGTGCACCTTCGGAACCTGAAACAGCACACGCAACATTCAGCCTTGATGCACCGTCTCTTTCCTATTTGAATGCAATAAACACCGCACGACCGGGGGCAGTACGACGGCTTACGCTCAGCGCAGACAGTGCGTATCGCATAAAGCAGCTGGTGTTTTACCTGATTGAACAGGCCGCCGGCTGCAGATTAAAATCTTTGGAAAGTGGAATGGGTATTCTGTAGTAAATCAGAGAACTTTTGAGAATTCTTTGATGATTGCAGGAAGCAGCGTTTCGATTCTGCCTTCTATGCTTGCTCCGGAAGCATTCTTGTGTCCGCCGCCGCCAAACTTTGCAGCAATGGCACTTACGTCACAGCTGTTAAGAGACCTGAATCCTGCGGTACAGGAATGATCGGTTTCCTGACGCAAAAACAGAACGGCTTCAACACCTTCAACTGCAAGCATCAGCTGATACAGCGCATCACTGTCACGGCCTTCCGTTCCCAGTTTACGGGTGTCTTCCTGTGTTTCCCAGGTGACCACCAGTTTACCGTTGCAGTGACGTTCTGCACGGGTAAGCATGAGTGCAAGCAGCTTACGCGTATTCCATCCCTTACCGCCTGACATTTCAGTGTAAATGTCGCGGGGACTTACTCCTGCACTAACCAGACGGCTTGTTGCTTCAAACACAGAAGCAGAATCTTCGCGCAGAAAGCGGAAAAATCCGGTGTCGGTTGCCATGCCAAAAAACAGTGTCTGTGCATGTTCTTTAGAAGGCTTTCCAACGGTTGCTTCGTACAGCTGCTGAACAAGACAGGCGGCAGCAGGTGCAGTTGAATCAATGATAACATTATTACCCGTTGCATCAGCCGTTTTATGATGATCAACAATAAAAGTATCCAGTCCCTTAAAGTCACCGTCAATATCACCCAGCCGTGACAGTTCTGAACAGTCCACAATAATCAGTCCGCACTTGTCGCGTTCTGACTGTGTCATAAACGGAAGTTCATTTTTGAACAGCGGTGCATAGGTTTTTATTTCTGAACGTTTGAAGGGACCTGCGCTTAGCAGTATATACGGCTTTTTAAAATGAGCTACGATGTATGACATGCCCAGACAACAGGAAATGCAGTCACCGTCTGGCTCTTTGTGCCCGACGATGACAAAACTGTCGTGATCTTCTATGAACTTTGTAAAAGAATCAATCTGCTGCTGAGAAATCCGGAGCATGAAAAACCGTCCGCTAGAATTCCATTATGAGGGTATCTGCGTCGGTATTGGGTACTTCAACATAAGTCGGAAGCACACCCCAGATAGAACCTGCATAGTGGTCCATATTAAGGGTAAGCCAGACTTTGTAGAATTCTTCATCCTTGTAGATGACAGTCATATACGGATCAAGACCTGCAGGAAGATTGCGGAATTCAAGCTTGCGTTCAGATGCTTTTTTTGCATACCATTTTTTAGGAATGGTAACAGAACCAACTCCTACACCGCCCTTTTCATACAGGACAACGTATGCTGTCTTATAGTCATACACTTTGTAAACGCGGACATTGCGGTAAGTAAAACTTGCAACGTTATCACCATGATCCCAGATGGGTTTTGATGACTGTGTTTCAGAACCTTTACTCTGGCTTACTGCCGGCAGTACACACACACACGCAAGAACAAGTGCAATAAATATCTTTTTCATAAGACCTTCCTTTACTGATAAAGTACTTCGTTACGAATATCGGCACAAATCGCTTAATTATACAGCATAACCTGTATTTTGGCAATTCTTTTCTAGGGGATAAGGGCCAGCATAATTGCCTTGATTGTATGCTTACGGTTTTCGGCTTCTTCCCACACAAGGCTGTTCTTTCCTTCAAAAACAGCTTCGGTAACTTCCTGTCCCTTTACTGCAGGAAGACAGTGCAGGAAGACGGGATCCTTACCGGTTGCACGCATAAGTTCTTCATTCACCTGATACGGAGAAAGCAGTTTTATGCGCTGTTCCTTAAGGGCTTCTTCTCCCATCGAAACCCACACATCGGTATAAAGGCAGTCAGCACCCTTCACTACCTCAGGATCACTTTCTATGCGGATCTGTGCACCCGAAGCTTTTGCGAACGGCTGACAGATAGTAATGATATCCTGAGCAGGCTGCAGTTCTTTTGGTGCAAACATAGAGAAGTTTATGCCCAGCTTTGCACAGATGAGCATAAGGCTGCGTGCCATGTTGTTGCGTCCGTCTCCACAGAAGCACACGGTAAGGCCTTTTACCGAACCAAAATGTTCCTTAAGCGTCATTACATCGGCAAGCACCTGTGTCGGATGGAAGTCATCGGTCAAACCGTTTATGACAGGAACTCCCGAATATTTTGCAAGCAGTTCAACATGTTCCTGCTTAAATCCGCGGAATTCAATTGCACTGAACATGCGGCCCAGAACACGGGCAGTATCTTCTACACTTTCTTTTCCGCCAAGCTGAATGTCTGCAGTAGACATAAAAACCGGATGTCCGCCTTCTTCACCGAATGCAGTTTCAAAAGACGAACGGGTACGGGTTGAGCGTTTTTCAAAAATAAGGGCAATGGTCTTACCCAGAAAGCGCTGATGCACTTCTTTTGCATGAGATTCTTTTTTTACCTGAATTGCCCAGTCAAGGATCTGTTCAATTTCCTGAGGAGTCCAGTCAATCCAGTTAAGCAGACTGCGTCCTTTAAAAGGACTTTCAAACGGTTCTGCGGTCATAGTACATACCTCCTGCATTGAAAGCAGAAGAATAGCACTTTTTATCCGTTTATTCAACAGAAGGCCTCAGGGCAAGAAACGCAAGATTTTTCAATTTTCACAAGTTTATAAAAAAATCATCAAAAACTGAATCTAAAAAGCAGACAGATTCCGTCTGAAAAAACTGGCACAGAACTTGCTTATCTTTTATCACCAAAAAAATCGTGAGGTTCTTATGTCTTACTTACCGCAAAAACAGTTACTCTGTAAAACCATTCAGGATGTCGAATCACTTCCCGCACGACTTGATTCAGGACGAATTACCCGGGCCCAGGCGGCAAACCTGCTGATGGACTTTGTATTCCGGAATAAAAATATTTTCGGTTTATACAAAATGAAGGAAGATCACTTTATTGACCTGCTGCTGGAAATGCGTCCCAAGTTTGAATTTATTTTCAGCATATACAGTCCGCAGAAAGGTTCTTTCGGAGCATTTTTCTACGGAATAGTCCGCTGCAGTTACCGTACCTGGAAAAGAAGAAGAGTTCGCACCCTCTGTGCAGAAAACGGTGTTCTGACAGAAGCAGTCCTGTATCGCGAAGAACAGGAAGAACGGTACCAGTGGTGCGAAGCCTCCTTTACCCCGTTCAGTGAATCTGAAGAAGATGAAAGCGCAGAAACCTCAGGCAAACCACAAGCTTCTCTTTCCCTCAGGGCAAAGGAAGTCTCTCCGCTGCAAAGAACAAACAGCAGGTACTGGCAGGAAAACTACCAGAAAATCCGCACCAAAATAATTCTTATCTATGCACTTAAATCGTATGCCTTTTTAAATGAAGACCTTATACAGCGCATTGTCAGGGAAACGGGCATTGAAGAAAAAGAATTCCGCCTTATGTGTGAAAAGATAGAAAAAAGCATAAGCGCAAAACAGCGAAGACGGGCTGCCTGTAAGCGCTCACGGGACAACGCCTACTACTTCCGCAATATGTTTTTACATCAGATGGAATTACTTGATCCCGAAAGTCTCCAGGGACAGCGGATCCGCGAAAAATATCAGCATCAGGACGAAGCGTGGCGCAGTGCAAATCTCCGGCTCACTAACAGCATGTGCATCATCACTCCTACAGCAAAAACGATCGGTCAGATTCTGGGCCTTACCTCACGGCAGGTTCTACGGTTCATGCGCGCAGCAGAACGGAACATAGACATTCTTCGGACAAACCGTTATCATGCGGGGTATGAAAATCTATCTGGCAACCGGCAACATGAACAAAAAGCGCGAAATGCAGCAAATCTTTCCGCAGCATACTATCGTGACACCCAAAGACGAAGGCCTTCCCTTTGATCCTGAAGAAACAGGGGTAACGTTTTATGAAAACAGCCTCATAAAAGCACAGGCTCTGTGGAATCTGGTACACTGTCCTGTCATTGCAGACGACTCAGGTATCTGTGTTGATGCACTGAACGGTGTACCAGGAATCTATTCGTCACGGTACGGCGGACCGGCATATCCTCAGGGAAAACCCGACGGTTCCAAAACACCGCAGGATGAACAGAACTGCATGCTGATTGACCAGCTGAACAAAGCGATTGCAGACGGCATTGACATAGAAGGAGGTAAAAAACACGGAAAGTTTACCTTTGGACCGCGTACAGCCCACTACACATGCGCAATGGTACTGTACCAGGGGCCAGACCGTCTGTATGTTGCAGAGGACATTATGGAAGGAACTCTTGTTGAATCTATAGAAGATGCTCATGGAACCGGCGGTTTCGGATACGACCCCATCTTTTTCCTTCCGCAGTACCAGAAAACGGCCGCAGAACTTACCGCAGACCAGAAAAACGCCATCAGTCACCGCGGAAAAGCGTCCCGGGCACTCAAAGCACTGGTCGATGACATGAAAAACGACTGAATTTTGCAGAATTTATAAAAAAATTCAAAAAATTTGCGTTTTTTTTAAAAATTTTGTTAAAGTTTTTAAGAAGTACCTCCGACAATATGAAATGATGAACCATGGGTGTATGGATCTGTACAGACACCGCACTCAGGTGATTCATGTAAAAGCAGAGCAGATGTAGCCTTGTAATGCAGATGCTCTTCTTTTACAAACAGTCAGAAAGGATTCTGTCTGACAACAATTCCACGGAGGAACAAACTATGGTCATCAACCACAACATGTCCGCAATGTATTCCAATCGCGTGCTGGGGATCTCAAATCTCAACATCACGAAAGATATGGAAAAACTCTCATCAGGCGAAAAAATTAACCGTGCAGGCGACGACGCTTCAGGACTTGCAGTATCTGAAAAGATGCGCAGCCAGATCCGCGGCTTGAACCAGGCTTCTCGCAACGCTCAGAATGGTATCAGCTTCATCCAGACAACCGAAGGCTATCTGCAGGAAACTGAAGACATCATCCAGCGCATCCGCGAACTTGCCGTACAGTCAAGCAACGGTATCTATACCGACGAAGACCGCATGCAGATTCAGGTTGAAGTATCTTCACTTGTTGCAGAGGTAGACCGCATTGCAAGCCACGCACAGTTCAACGGTATGAACATGCTGACTGGCCGCTTTGCTATGGCTACAGGTGAAAACACCCCCACCGCTTCTATGTGGCTGCACATTGGTGCTAACATGGATCAGCGCACACAGGTGTTCATCGGAACAATGACTGCTACCGCTCTGGGACTGCGCGAGCTTGGCTCAGAAGGTATCATGAGCATTGCGACTCCGGATGAGGCCAACCGCTCAATCGGTACACTCGACGAAGCTATCAAGAAGATCAACAAACAGCGTGCTGATCTTGGTGCATACCAGAACCGCCTTGAATACACTGTTAAGGGTCTTGACGTTGCAGCTGAAAATACTCAGGCAGCAGAGTCAACTATCCGCGACACCAACATGGCAGCTCAGATGGTTGAATTCACCAAGAATCAGGTGCTCACTCAGGCAGGAACAGCTATGCTGGCTCAGGCTAACAGCCAGTCACAAAATGTCTTGTCATTGTTGAGATAGTGGTGTATAATAGTCAGTGGGCTAAGGGGGTCTTCCCTAACCCGCTGACTGTGCGGTTTTTCTCTTACTTGAAAAAATCCGTTTTAACAGTAGCATTTTTGTCCGCATTCAGCGCGGACTTTGATCTTTGAAAACTGTTCTCTATGAGTCTGTGACAGCATAGGCGGTTGTTCTTTTCTGCCGTACAAGGAGACGGAAGCGAGCAACGGTTCCTGCTGAAAGGGGCTGAATGAAAGCCGGGGGCGCAATAACCGGTTTTTACCCGTACAGACAGGCGTGAGGCACGAAGCCTTATGTACCGAATCATGGAGGGCACATTATGGTAATTAACCACAACATGAGCTCAATGTATGCTAACAGAACTCTGAACATTTCCAATGATCAGTTGATGGGCAGCATTGAGAAACTTAGCTCTGGAGAAAAAATCAACAGAGCTGGAGACGACGCTTCAGGACTTGCCGTATCTGAAAAGATGCGCAGCCAGGTACGCGGACTTAATCAGGCTAACCGGAACATTCAGAATGGTGTTTCGTTTATCCAGACCACCGAAGGTTACCTGCAGGAAACACAGGATATCCTTCAGCGTATCCGCGAACTTTCTGTTCAGTCTGCAAACGGTATCTACACAGATGAAGACCGCATGCAGATTCAGGTCGAGGTTTCCCAGCTGGTATCTGAGGTTGACCGCATTGCGAGCCAGGCACAGTTCAACGGTATGAACTTATTGACCGGTTCTTTTGCTGCTAACTCAGTAAGTGGACGCGTTATGCAGTTCCAGATTGGAGCAAACATGGACCAGAACGCCCGTGTATACATCGGAACAATGAGCGCACAGGCTCTTGGACTCCGCGGAACACAGGGTACAGATGAGCAGATTAGCATTTCGTCACCGGACAGCGCAAACAAAGTAATTGGAACGGTTGACCAGGCATTGAAAGCTGTTTCTCGCCAGAGAGCAGATCTTGGTGCTTATCAGAACCGCTTCGAACTTGCTGCTAAGGGAGTAGCTGTTGCTGCAGAAAACACACAGGCCGCTGAATCAGTAATTCGCGACACTGACATGGCTGCAGAAGTAGTAGAGTTCACAAAGAACCAGGTACTCACCCAGGCCGGTACTGCAATGCTTGCGCAGGCAAACAGCCAGTCACAGAATGTACTGGCACTGTTGCAGTAGTATAAAACGTAGGGTTGTTTGTTTTTAAGAGAAATCTGGATGTCTTCTTTTGAGACAGACAACTACACAAGAGCAAGGAGGGGGTGCGCCCCCCTTCCCCACTCTTACTTTCAGGAGGAAGGTCCATGAATGCAATGAGTATGATTGGACAGACAGTGGCAATGGATGGCCGCGCAATTTATTCAGCACAAGTTTTGCCGACGGCAAAGCGCTCGTGGGTACCGGTACAGAACGGACCGTTCCCCGACAGCTCAGCCGAAGTGGCACAGAACATTGCCCAGAGACTGTCCGAAACAAAGGCCAATGTCCAGGAGTTGCAGAAGCTCTCGGATATGGTGATGGGACACAAGCTTCAGTTCAATGTAAATGAACAGCTTGGTCGTGTAGTCGTAAAGGTTATCGACTCGTCTACTAATGAAATCATTAGGGAAATCCCTTCAGAGGACGTGCAGAAACTGCAGATCCGCATGAAGCAGGCGATTGGTGTGCTTTTCGACGAAACAATCTGACGGCAAATACGCTGTTACAAGGCGGCGTATTTGTTGTTTTTTAAAGTGAAGACACCTCTTTATAAGGACTGGTACACGAGATGGCAGGCAGCGGATTAAGCATACCCGGCGTTACAGACAAATACGGAACCAATGACCTTGTTGAGTCCCTGATGGAAGTAGAGCGCATACCGCTTAAACGCGAACAGGCAACGCTCGAAACCTATCAGAACCAGCAGAGTGCATGGCAGGAAGTAAACCGCAAAATGTCATCACTTCGCGAGAGTGTTAAGTCACTGTATTCTTTTGAAAATCCCTTTAACTCAAAACTCACTTCATCCTCAGATGAAAATGCCATAACCGCAGACGCAAACCGTGATGCAGATTTTGGTACCATCAAAATAGATGTAATTCATCCGGCAGCGGCAGACCGCTTTATGAGCGGCAGCATCAGTAACGACACCGATGTTCCGCAGGGACGCTACACCTTTACCGTTGGCGAAAAAACCGTAGACTTCAACTGGAAAGGCGGTAAACTTTCAGACTTTGTTACAGCCCTTAACAAGCGCGGCGGCAACACCATAAAAGCAAGTCTTATCGGCATCTCTTCAAAAAAGAAAGCGCTTATTATTGAAAGCCTTATTCCCGGAGCTGACAACAAGCTCCAGTTTAAAAACGATGCACTCTCCTTTGCAAAAAGCATAGAGATGATTGCAGATGTTCCCGTAGAAAAAACAGAATTCTCTTCTTCCCTTTCAGAATACAAAAGTGCTGCAACCAAAGATTTAAAATCTCAGCAGGGCATGCCTTCCATTTCAAAAGACAATGTACGCATACAGGACGGAACCATTACCGTTTTACCGCGTGGTGGCGTTGAGATTCCCATTCCCGAAAGCGTACAGGGCGACCGTACTCAGCAGATTATCTTTACCTTTGCAGAACAGGAAACAAAAGACATTACCGAAGAAATCAACGAAGGTGCAAACGGACCTAAACTTCCGGATGCAGGCGGAATTACGTTTGAAGGCATCTTTGTAAACAATAACCCCAGTGACTCAACCGTTCAGACACCGGACGCAGCACAGCAGAAGGCAACACAGCTTAAACCCATAAGCGATGACCGCATGCTGTTTGTAAAAACAAAAGACGGCATTGAGTTTGCAGTTGACCTTGATGAATTTGAACCGGATGCAGAAACCGGAGTCCGCACCGTAAGAATCAACATGGAAGATTACGAGGGAGCCGTTGCAGTCGTTGTCAGAAACAGTAACACGGCAAAAACCCTTACGGTGTCTGTTCCCGAAGCAACAAACGAAGCAGACGCACTCGGATACGCACCGCTTAATCCTATAGCAACTGCATCTGATGCAGAGTTTAAATACGAAGGCATCACCCTTACCCGCAGCACAAACGACATAGACGATGTAATTCCAAACGTTACCCTGCACTTGCATGACGCAACAGAAAAAACGGCAACGCTCAAGATAGAACCTGATGTTGATGCTGCAAAAGAAGCACTCATTACGTTTGTAGGACAGTACAATCAGGTGATTGCAGAAATAAATATTCTTTCACAGACTAAGCCTGACATCATCAATGAACTGGAATATCTGACTGATGCAGAAGTTGAAAAAGCAAACGAACGCTTAGGAATGTTCCAGGGAGACATGTCTCTTACCAGCGGGAAAAGTTCCCTGCAAAGAATCATCACCGGAAGTTACCGCTACTCAGAAGATGCAACCGTTACCATGTTAAGTCAGTTAGGCATTTCATCAAATGCAAGCGGCGGAACCGGCGGTTACAATGCATCTCAGCTTCGCGGATATCTGGAAATAAACGAAAAGACCTTAGACTCTTTCCTTGCCAACAATCTGTCTGAAATAAAAGATCTGTTCGGCTATGATTCTGACGGCGATCTGATTATTGATAACGGAATCGGATATCTTTTGGACAAACAGCTTTCTGCCTGGGTTCAGACAGGAGGAATTCTTTCCAACAAAATTTCTTCGCTTAATACACGCATTGAATCATCAAACAAAAAAATCTCTCAGCTTGAAACGCAGCTGGAACAAAAAGAAGCAGAACTTAAAAACAAATATGCAACCATGCAGGGAACTCTTAACAGTCTGGAAAGTCAGCAGACATCTATAAGCAATTGGGCTAACTCTGGTAACAATAACAACAGGTAGGGGGAAAATATGAAACTGATTGTAAACGGAAACAATATAGACATTACGCTTGAAAATGAACGCACCGTAGGCGAAGTGCTTAAATCATTTGAAGAAGAAGCAGCAAAAAACGATGCAACAACCATAAGCATTGTTTTAAACGGGAAAGCAGTTCCCGCACAGGATTTTGAAAACGCAATTCAGCAGCCTATTACCGAAGACACAGTCCTTGAACTTTCGGTCATCAGCAAAAACGACATAAAGCAGGCCTTTACCCTTTCTGCAAAAAACTTTGAACAGCTTTCCAAGCAGCTTTCAGAAGTAAGCGTTCTGTTGCAGAGCGGAAAAGATAAAGAAGCAAACCAGACAATTGCAGATCTTGCAACCGAAATTGACCGCTTCTGTCACACAGCCACACTCAGTGCTCTGTTCCCTGACACCTATCAGAAACTTTTGATTGACGGAAAAGAAATCGGAACCTTCTTTGAAGAGTTTGCACCGATCCTAAAAGATTTTGAAGAAGCACTCAAAGGAAAAGATACCGTTACCGTCGGTGACCTTGCAGAATATGAAATCAGTCCGCGCCTTAACAGCATTGCTGTTGCATTAAAAGAGGAGCTTGCATGAACAGTACCGGAAGCCTTGTAGATAACCGTTCAAATCCGTATATTTTTGTCGTATTAGCCATACTGCTTGTTGTAGCAGCAATTCTGATTCTGGTACGGTTTTTGACTTTATTCATTGAAAAAAAACGTTCATCACCGGAATGGATTGAAGCTCAGAAAAAACTTCCGACTACACGCAAAAATATTGAAGCAGTTGCACGCAACGCACGCCTTACCGCAGAAGAAACTTCTGTACTTGCAGAAATCTGCAAACGATTTAATGCACCAAACATTGAATATCTTATCCGCGACCAGCAGCAGATTAACTCTATGTGTGCCGAATTTTATCAGGCAATGATTGCACTGGGTAACCGTGAAGACACGCTGTTTAACATGTTCAATGTACGCTATAAGCTTGAAAAACTGCATGACAATGCAAACATGATTCACGACACCAGACAGCTAAAAGAAGAACAGGGACTGTTATACATCACACCGGACAACAACGGACACTATCAGCTGATTCTTGCATCATCTGATGCAAAAGGTGTATACCTAACCCTTCCCGACCAGATGATTGAAATGAATCACAAGCCTGCAGAACTTTCAAAAATTTCGCTCAGTTTCGTAGGTACAAGCGGCCTTATGTACCGGTTTGAAACACGCGTCATCCGCTATGAAAAAAACAAAGAAGACAAAACCCTTATGTACGTGTCACATTCTTCTACCCTGAACGTACTGAACAGGCGACAGACAAAACGTATGACCGTAAACAAGGAGTGCACTTTCCGTGCAGCAAAAGACAGCGGTAAAAAAGCACGCGACGGATCTGTTATCTACGACATAATGGAAAAAAATCACACGGGAACACTCATCGATATGTCTGCAAGCGGCTGTTGTATGAAAGTCGGCATTCCTATTCTGCCTAATCAGAGCATGCAGGTTTCTGTTCCCACCAGTGACGGAGTTGAACGCACTGCAGTCGGTCTTATTGTAAACTCAAGAAAACCACAGCAGGGTGACGGATATATTCTGAACGTAAAATTCACACAGATCGGTAAGGAATTACAAAACCGAATCTATGCTGATGTGTACGGATATTAGCGAAGGAGTTATGGTATTGCAAAAAACTTATTTTTGCAGTATTCTATATAAGATATGACAGTTTTGGGAATTGACCAGATCCAGAAGGATGAAGGTCACATCTTTTACCGACAGAAGTACTCAGGTGTTGCAACAATAGAAATTGTCTCTAAGAATGTTTCATTCCCGCTGACGTTTATCATTGATACAAATCCACTGGGCATAAAAACAATCGAAATCGGTATTTTGCCGCAGGATGTAAGCTATCCTATCATTCCCCTGAAAAAAGCACTCAAAGAATACGTTAATACTCTTTCTGAACAGGGAAAACTTCCGTAAGGGGTTGTCACATGACCCTTTCTTTTACCACTCACAATGCAGAACAGACAATCTCGTTAGGCACAAAAATCGGTGCACTGCTTACGCCCGGTGATGTCATTGCCATGACCGGGACCCTTGCTGCAGGAAAAACAACAATCACCAAAGGCATTGCACAGTCACTGGGAGTTACCGAAAACATAACCAGCCCAACCTTCTGTCTTATAAGCGAATACGAAGGAAGCAAAATTCCGCTGTATCACATGGACATGTATCGGCTTGACGGTGCAGAAGATTTTGTAAACCTGGGTGTAGATGACATGCTGTACGGAAACGGAGTGTGCATCATTGAATGGAGCGAAAAAATCCAGTCAGAAATTCCTGCAAAGGCAATCAGGCTGGACATACAGGCAACCGGATCCGAAGAACGCACCATCACCATAGACAACTGGAATCACGGAGACATACAGCTATGAATGCACTTGCCGTAGACTGCGCATCAAATACACTTACCGTCAGCGCTAAGAAAAACAACGACTTTATGCAAACCACCATGCAGATGGGATTGCGTCAGTCAGAAAAACTGTTACCCATCATTGACAGCCTGCTTAAAGAGCTGAACCTTAGTGCAAAAGAACTTGATTACACTGCACTTACCATAGGACCCGGAAGTTTTACCGGCTTACGTCTGGGAGCCGCAACACTGAAGGCACTGACGCTTGCAAACGGAACCCCTTTGTACGGATTGAATTCGCTTGATGTGTATGCACACGCTTTCTTAGGCTGCGGAAAAACCATTCTTTCTCTGGTTGAATCAAAAGATGCAGAATTTTTTTATGCACTGTACGAAAACGAAAAAAGAATTACCGATGTCTGTGTCGGAAATGCAGATGAAGTTTTTAATGCGATTGCTTCTTACGAAACAGTTATTGCAACAGGTCCGGGAACAGAACGGCTGATCTCTCTTGCAGACGAAACACAGAAAGCAGTTTTAAAAACAGTACAGCCGCACATTACCGACGGCAGAGTGTTATTTAACCTGGCAGAAGATGCAATTGCAAAAAAAGAACCGGCCCTTAAAGACTATGACGGACCGGTTTACTATAAGAAAAGTGAAGCAGAACTGGTGCTTGAACGCAAAGCGTCAGAAACACCTTCTACTTAAGTTTTGTAGAAAGCAGCTTAAGCATATCCTCCATACGCTGAGGCCGTTCGCTTGCTGCAGCCTGTTTATTTTCCTGCTGAATGGCTTCAAACACTTCCTGTCTGAAAACCTTTACATTCTTGGGAGCTTCAACACCGACTTTTACCTGATCACCGTTTACACCAATGACCGTAATGGTAATGTCGTTTCCGATTTTGATTTTTTCATCTATCTTGCGGGACAGAATCAGCATCAGCGTGCCTCCTTCTTCTGAACCGCCGCAAGCAGATTGTGCTTTGTTGTCCAGCGAGTATCACTCAGGACAGCCTGCATGCACTGTCTGTTTTTGCGATTGATAACCAAAGGTCCCTGCAGGTTTGCCGTAATATCAGAACCATCAGAAGGAACGGTTACGATTGCAAACACAAGAACATCAAGCGGATCTTTTATTCCGATCTTTGCAAGAGATTTGTCATCAATATCAGCCTCGTAATCATCACAGATCAAAAACGGATCTATGAGTAAGAATGCAAGATTTTTATCCTGCAGAGACTGCAGATAGATAAACGGTTTGTATTCACTGTCTATCAGCGCAAAGTCTGTATACTCTTCAAACCCAAACAATCCTGACGGAATTGTAATAAGCTGTTCTTCTGAAACTTCAACCATTCCACTAGATTTTGTAGATACCTGCATGTTCATCATCCTTATCGTAAGTAATCAAGCAGTGTGCTGGAATACATTTTACCTGCATTGCTGAGTGTTGCCTGGTTTACGGTTTCAAGCATGTTCAAATCCATGATTGCCTGAGTCATATCAACATCACCTTCACGGCTTACCAGGTTAGTCACATTCAGCGCAGTTTTAGAATCGCGTTCAACATTAACCAGTGCACGTTCATAGTCACTGCCAACCTTTGCAAGACGAGAGGTAAGGTTTGACATACCCGCATCAATTGAACCAAGCACTCTTCCGCCGATTGCTTCCTGATCACCACGAAGCATTGCATCACGAAGAGCAATAACGGTATCAAACAGAGAACCGCCTGAAACGCTTACACCGGTTGCAATGTTATACGGAGGCTTCTGACTTGAATCTTTAATAATGCCCATATCTTCAAGCACGGTTCCTGATTTGTCGGTAAGCCATAACTGTCTGCTGTCTGTTGTTACCAGATCAAGACCGTGTGTTACCGGATCAATGCTTGCCTTAACTGCTGCACCACTGTTGTTTATTTTTGCAACAACGGCATACACGTTGTCTCCCTGTGTAATGGCAATCTGCTGTCCGTCTACCGAAATGACAGAATCTTCGCGTGCCTGCCAAGAGCTTAAATCGCGGGAAGAAAGCAGTTTCTGCTGTTCAGCCCAGAAGGTACGGTTACCGCTTGTATCAACAGGAATATATGCGTTTTCATCAACTTCAATTTTATTTGTATCAACATTACCCTGATACCGAACTTCTGAAATTAACGGATAACCGCTTCCCTCTACGTTTCCCATAACAACATCAAAGGCAATTGTCTTTGTGCTTGTACCGGAGAACAGATAGTTTCCGTCGGGACCAACTGCATTAGCATTCTGAACCAGTTCCTTTAACAGTTCATCAACTTCTACAGCCATATTCTTAAGGTCATCAGTGTTGTAGATACCGTTTGCACCGGTTACTGCCAGTTCGCGGACGCGCTGCATAATCTGAAGGTTCTGATTGATGTAGCCTTCGCGCACCTGAAGGTCATCTGCCATAACCTGAGCATTCTTCTGAAACTGATTAACGCGTGAAAGATATGACTTATAGCGAACCAGGTGTCCTGCAGCAAGAGGATCATCGCGCAATTGATTGATGCGGTTCTGGGTTCCCAGCTGTTTCTGAACCAGTGCTGAACGAACTTCCTGTGAACGGAGCGAGCGCTGTGTCGTGTTATTGTTAAACTGTGAACTGATTCTGTGCATACTGTCCTCCTGTTACCTTACACGCCAAGTCTGTTGATAAGGGTATTAATAAGTTCATCCTGAACGGTAACAAATTTTGCTGCTGCATTATAACCGTGCTGGAACTTAAGTATATCTGCAAGTTCTTCGTCAATGTTTACACCGCTTATGCTGTCGCGCAGATTGCGAAGATCATCCATGATTGCATTCTGGCTTGCAAGCATATTTGCTGCCTGCTCACCTTTAAGACCGACATTGGTAACGGCATCTGCAAAGTAGTCATCGAATGTTCTTTCGCTTCCAATCATTACCTTTGTGTTGCGGATTGCAGCAATTTCTACTGCAGCACGTGCATCACCCGGTTCTGCATAGCCCTGATCATTTGCAAACGCAGCAGCTACACTTGAAACATCATTGTGCAGGCGGCTGTTGATTTCAATGTATTCAGAAGGATTCAGAATGGGAGAAACCGCAAACTGAGCACCTGCTAAAGAATCAACTGCATTGGCACGATTGTAGTCAAACGCACCTTCTTCTCCGCTTGCAGAAAGAAGACCTGCATAACCGGTAAGGAACATGCCTGAATCTTCTACATGGCGAATGGTAAAGTCAGGATTTTCAAGAGATGCAGATGTTGTTGCCTTAAGCACAAGGTTATTGTTGCGGTCAAGGTATGCCTTTACTTCTGCCTGACTGTCGTTAATGCGGTTGATGATTGCTTCTACGGTATCTGTTCCGTGATAGGCAACCGTTACGTTTCCTTCTGCACCGTTTAAGGTAATGGTACCTTCAAGACCAACCTGTTCGGTCATCTTAAGCGCATTTGTACCGGTAAGGCGGAAGATATAGGAGCGGTCTTCTACACCGTCACCGTCAGAATCAAAGTTACCGTTTGTATTGTCCACAAACGGATGCTGCACAAACATGTCTAAGCCGGTAACATTATTCTTTCCGATTGCATTGCGGTGAATGTCGTTTACCAGATCTGCAAAGTTAAGTGCTACGGTATTCAGGTTCTGAATTTCTTTACGAAGATCTACATCACGAAGTTCTACCAGCGCACCAAGTGTACCGCCTGTAAAGTGTGCATCTACCTGAGTGTCGTGCCATACAAGCTTTCCGTAACCGTTGTTATCAATAAGCGGCTCATAGTCAATCTGACGTGCAACACTACCCTGAACAATAATCTGTCCGTCGGTATGAACCATAAACTCATCAGGGTCATTCTGTGTAACCGTTACATTGATTAAGTTAGCAAGTTTTTCAACTAACAGATCGCGTCTGTCCATAAGATCATTGGGACTGTCACCCAACGCTTTTACACGGACAATCTCGTTATTTACTTCTGCAATCTGGCGTGCATAATCATTTACCTGTTTAACAGTTGCCTGAATGTCTCCGTCAACCTGGTCTGCAATACCGCGAAGGCTCCTGTACTGCTGCTGGAATGAATTTACCAGTGAATCTCCGCGGGTAATAACTGCCATACGTGCAGCATCACTGTCGGGATCAACAGAAAGTTCCTGCCAGCTTGACCAGAACTTATCCATATTAAAGCGTACCGAAACATCATCGGGTTCGTTATAAATCTGTTCAATCTGAATATAGTAGTTGTCGCGGGTTGCCCAGTAAGACTCAAGGTTTGTCTGGCTTACAATGCGTGCATCAAGCAGTTCGTCGCGAAGGCGGTCTACACTCTGTGTCTGAACTCCCTGTCCCAGCTGACCTGCAACTTCTGCGCGTTCAAGGTCGGGGCGGTAAATGGGTTCAAATGTTGAAACCGTTACGCGCTGACGGCTGTATCCCTCTGTGTCTGCATTTGATATATTGTGTCCGGCTGTCGCAATCTGAGTTGAATGTGCCATCAGAGAGCGTTTGCCCATTTCTATCCCTGCAAATGTACTGCCCATACCAGTCCTCCTCTTACAGCAACGTATCTACAACCACGCTTTCAACAGCGGGTCTCTGTACTTTTCCAAACCGTGTATATACTTTGTTCCGTGCCTGGGGAACGCAGTTTTCAATTACACCCATTACGAAATCCTGTGCCGTTTTGACATAGGTCTTAAGAGAGTCATTTTCTATGCGGCTTCTTACAAGCTTTGAACGAACCGTAGCAACAAGATCAGAGATTTCACCATCGTCCAGAACAAGAATATCAGAAGTAATTTTTTCGCGATGCTTATCCAGAGACATAAAACCTACACCATATGCTTCCATACAGCTCATGTGAGAATTAAGGCCTTCCCACATGCGATCTTTTACACACTTACGGATACATGCCTGCTCACGCAGCATTCCGTCCAGTAAATCATTCTGAGCAACGAGAACCATCTTAAGCTTTTCTTTTTGTTTCTTTTCCATAGTAAAACTCCACGGGTCTTCATCTTATTATCGGAATTCTGGATTTTGACTTTACGATTTTCTTTGATTTTTAGCGGTTTGTACGGTATACTTAAGTCTAAAAGGAGACTTTCATGGCAAAGCACACTGACGCAGCAATCAAAACACTTATCAGAAAAATGACCCTTAAGGAAAAATGCAGCCTGTTAAGCGGCGGAGACTTCTGGCACACACAGAAGATTGAACGCCTGGGAATTCCTGCAATTATGGTAAGCGACGGTCCTCACGGATTACGCAAACAGTCTCCCCTTGCAGACGCAGCAGATGTAAACGAAAGTATTACGGCAGTCTGTTTTCCAACCGCATGTGCAACCGCCTGTTCTTTTGACAAGGAACTATATAATAAACTAGGGCAAACCTTAGGCGATGAATGTCAGGCAAACGATGTTTCTACACTTTTGGGACCTGCCGTTAACATAAAGAGATCCCCGTTATGCGGACGGAACTTTGAGTACATAAGCGAAGATCCTTTTGTTGCAGGAAAACTTGCAGCCGCTTACATCAACGGCGTACAGTCTAAAAACGTAGGAACTTCCATCAAGCATTTTGCACTGAACAATCAGGAATACCGGCGTCTTACTAACTCTTCAAACTGCGACGAACGGACAATGCGTGAAATCTATCTTCCTGCATTTGAAACGGCAGTAAAAGAATCTCAGCCTAAAACCGTCATGCACAGCTACAACATCATAAACGGAACATACGCAGGCGAAAGCGAGTGGCTTTTGACTCAGGTGCTCAGAAAAGAATGGGGATTTTTAGGCGTTGTCATGTCAGACTGGGGAGCCGTAAGTAACCGTGTTGCAGGTGTTAAAGCAGGCGGAGATTTAGAAATGCCTTCAACAGACGGCCGCAACGATAAAATCGTAGAAGCAGCAGTAAAGAAAGGTCTTTTAAAAGAATCATATGTTGATCAGAGTGTATTCAGAATCTTACGCTGGGTATTTGATTTTACCGACAACCGCAAGACAGGAAACTTTGACATAAAAGCACATCACGACATTGCACGACAGATTGAAGAAGAATCGATTGTTCTTCTGCAAAACAACGGTGTTCTTCCCCTTTCAAAAACAGGTTCTAAAAAAGAACTTGCACTCATTGGTCTGTTTGCACAGAAGCCGCGGTATCAGGGAGGCGGTTCAAGTCACATAAAAACAGCGACCGTGGTAAGCGCAAAAGAAGCATGTGAAACGCAGGGCATTCCGTTTACCTATGCACAGGGATATTCGGAAGACGGAAAAAAAGTAAGTGCCGCGCAAAAAGAAGCACTCATACAGGAAGCAGTTCAGGTTGCAAAAAAAGCAAAAGTCGCTCTGGTGTTTGCAGGCTTACCTGACAGTTTTGAAAGCGAAGGCTATGACAGAAGCCACATGGATATGCCCGAAGAACAGAACGAACTGATAGAACGCATCTGTGCAGTAAATAAAAATACGGTTGTTGTACTGCATAACGGTTCTCCGGTTACCATGCCGTGGAAAGACAAAGCTGCTGCCATTGTAGAATGTTATCTGGGCGGAGAAGCAGTCGGAGAAGCTGTTGTCAACATCCTTACCGGAAAAGCAAATCCCTGCGCAAAACTTGCAGAAACTTTCCCCTGTAAACTTGAGGACAATCCGTCGTATCCGTTCTTTGCGTGTGACAAAGACAACACACCGTACAACGAAGGAATCTTTGTCGGATACCGCTGGTATGACATGCGCAGGATGCCGGTACTGTTTCCGTTCGGTCACGGCTTAAGCTACACGACTTTTGAATACACTTCATGTTCTGTCAGCAAAGACACCATAGGCGACAGAGACTCTGTTACCGTTACGGTTACGGTAAAAAACACCGGAAAGCTCGACGGAAAAGAAATCGTGCAGCTGTATGTTGCAGACAAGACAAAATCAACAGTCCGACCTCCTAAAGAATTAAAGGGATTTGAAAAAGTATTCATTAAAGCAGGACAGAGCGCACAGGTTACATTTAAGCTGGACAAGCGCAGTTTTGCCTGGTACTGCACAGACCTTCACGACTGGTATGCAGCAGAGGGACAGTATGAAATCCTTACAGGAAGTTCTTCGCGCGACATTAAGCTTACAAAGACTGTCACCTTTAAAACAAAAGCAGTGCTCCCCTTACCCATTACACCGGATACCGCTTTGGGTGATTTGATGAAAGATCCTCGTACCAAAAAACTGATTTTGCAGACGCTCAAAAAAGGAAAGAGTACGCTCAGCACCGGAAGTGAAAGTTCTAAAGAAGCAATAACGGAAGAAATGCAGATGCAGATGGACGACACTAATCCCCTCAGGAATTTGTGCACCTGGTACAGCGTAACAGACAGCGACTATAAAAAGCTCTTAAAAGCATTACAACAGGCAGTGCGATAAAAACTGCTTACTCGCAAACAGTACAGTGCAGTGCGTTAGAAACTGCTTACTCGCAAACAGTACAGTGCGGGTTGCTTGCGGATGCATCGGTCTTTCCACTGCTCAGCATTTCCTGCATGGTATGCCAGCCTAACACGGCGCATTTTACGCGGGCGGGCATAAAGCTTATATTCTTAAGAGAGGCGGCTTCGTCAAGTTCTTCCAGAGCTTCATCATCGCTTACTTTTCCCTGAATCATATCCATAAAAAGCCGGGCAAGACGGAGTGCTTCTTCTTTATTCTGTCCAATAATGTCATCAAGCATCATGTCAACACTTGCCTGACTTATTGCACAGCCGGAACCGTTGAAAGAACCGTCAGTTATAATTCCGTTTTCGTCAATTTTAAGCTGAAGATATATATTGTCTCCGCAACTGGGATTAACGCCATGCAGTGTAAACGTTGCGTCTTCAAGCACACCCTTATGGTTGGGAGAAAGATTATGTTCATTTAAAATCTGAGCATATAATGATTTTAAGTCCATGTGCCAAAGTATAGCAGATGTTCTTATAAACGGCAACACAAACGCGTTGACGGAACACTTTTTTTTTATATAGTAGTTTATAAATTAAAAGAATCAGAGAGGATACTTTCGTTGAATATGATTTGCGTACACAGACAATAACGGACAGTTCTCTGATAAGCAATGATTACGTAAGAACCTTTACTTTTGAAATTCCGTACCAAAAAATAATGTACTCATTGCAGACGGCAGTTCTGTAACCAAACGATTTACCGTAAACCCCGGTAAGTATGAATTAAAACTGACCGACAGTGAATATGATAACTCGCTGCTTTTTTCCGAGTTTACTCACAGCACAAACACTAACGTAGAAGTAAATATTATCTGGGATTTAAATCAGCTGTATTAAGTTTTATTCAGCAAATCCCATCCACTGTCTTACCTTGCGCAGTTTCTGTACAAACACATGAACTTCGTCTTCGGTGTTGTACAGATACAGGCTGGCACGGGCGGTACTGCCTACTCCCAGTTTCTGCATCAAAGGCTGCGCACAGTGGTGACCTGCCCGGATTGCAATGTGTTCACTGTCAAGTACCGATGCAATATCATGCGGATGCACACCATCAATCGTAAACGTAACAATTCCACAGTGTTTCAAAGGATCAGCATTACCAATAATTTGTACATGCGGAATCTCTTTCATTTCCTGCATTAAAACCGTAGCAAGACGGTTATCATTTTCTTCAATAGCGTCAAGTCCAATCTGTTTAATAAAATCAATTGCAGCAGCAAGTCCCACTGCCCCTGCAGCATTCACTGTTCCCGCTTCAAACTTATGGGGAAGTTCTGCATACGTAACTTCTTCACGGGTAACATATTCAATCATCTCGCCGCCGCGTAAGAAAGGAGGCATTGCTTCAAGCAGTTCTTTTTTTCCGTACAGCACACCAATGCCAAACGGACCGCACAGTTTGTGAGCACTCAGAACAAAAAAGTCAGCATCAAGATCCTGAACATCGACTGCAAAATGCGGAGAACTCTGAGCACCGTCAACAACAACAACAGCACCCTTACCGCCGTTTCC
>CACXCG010000039.1 GCA_902766125.1 uncultured Spirochaetaceae bacterium
AGATCTTTCCGCCGGAGATTTTTATGTGACGGTCAGATTCAAACTGGATCATTGCCTTTGCCTTAAGGTGATCGGGAATACTACACATGTTAGCCAAATCGGTTGTTGAATAGTCTGACTGGTACACATCTGCAGCAGTGAAATCACGCTTCAGTTTTTCAAGCTGAAGGGCAAGCATATCTATAAGTTTTTCTACCGGATCTGTAATCTTTGTGTTAATAAGCTGACGGTTCATTGACCACAGACGTTCTGCAAGAGTAGTAGTAAGACGAGAAATCATCTGGGGCTGAGTTGAAACCATCTGCAGAAAGTTTGCGCGGTTAACAGTCATAAGGCGGCAGTCTTCGTTTGCAATTGCAGAAGCAGAGCGGGGTTTGTCTTCAAGCAGTGCCATCTCTCCAAACATGTCGCCTTTCTGCAGCAGGGCAAGTGTTACTTCTGCACCGTCAACAACTTTGGTAATGCGAACAACACCTTCCTGAATAATGAACATGTCCTGTCCGCGCTGATGTTCTGCCATAATCATGGTTCCCTGCGGATATGAACGTACCAGATCATTGTTGGGTTCGTAGTATACTGCTTTTGAATGCGGCTTGAGTTTAACAAAACGCTGCTTTGCAAGTTCCAAAGAAGGACCTGTCGGACATTCCTTAAGGTACTGATAGTATGCGTAGGCTGCAATATCGGTCATGCCTTCCTGATCGTAATACTCAGCAACACCGATAATGTTTTCTGCGGTATCAACAACATTGCGTCCCAGGGTAATGCGGGAAAGTTCTTCGTTAACTTCGCGCATGTTGTTTGCGAATGTACGGATTATCTTCATAGCAACGGGGGTGTTGCGCATGATGAGTTCCGGATACTGGTCACGGCGAACTGCAATGGCTGCTCCGTCGGTAAGTGCAATAACACTTTCCATCTGACTGCGGCCGGCCATACAGGGAATAACACCAATAAAGTCTCCCGGTCCAAGCCGTTTTGATGGAGTTACAACACCAGAGCCCTGTTTACAGACAACCTGTCCCTGCTGGATAATGAAGAATCTGTCTACGTTAGGGGTACCTTCAACCACAAGGTAAGTGTTTGCCCTAAAATTGGTAACTGCTAATTGTAACAACGCATCCCCCTGAAAACTTTTTTACGTTTCCCTACAATGCCTTATAGTATAGATAGTATATGCCCTTTTGTCAACGAACTGGGGCGAAACTGTGAATGGCAAGTGCAAATCTGATGCCGTCTGATAAACACCCGCCTAAGTGAAAAAAAGTGTTACCGTAGGTCAATCCCGCTTTTTTCTTCTATGGACACTTACAGTACAAAGAGGTAGAATGTCGGTATGGAACGGATTGGTTTTCTGTCGGTAAAAAAAGTGGTCAAACGGGCAGGGGTCTTCCTGCTGTGTGCAGTAGCGGCTTCGCAGTGTTTTGCAGCCTCGGCAACCTCGGGTTCTTCTTCTGAAGCCCAGGAACAGCGCCGGTATCTGGAACTTATAAATAACGTCTATCAGTACATTCAGTATCAGTATGTTGATGATGTGGATGCCAAAAAGGTGTACGAAGGTGCCGTCCGCGGTATGCTTGAAACGCTGGATGACAAGTATTCTGTATACCTGGATCACGATGCCTGGCGTGAAATAACCGATACCACTCAGGGTAACTTTGGCGGAGTCGGTCTTTCCATCACCAAGCCTGCTGAAAGTACTCCCGAAAAACCTGCCTACGTAGAAGTAGTTCGTCCCGTAGAAAATTCCCCCGGATACAATGCCGGAATCCGTGCAGGAGACAAAATCATTGCCATTAACGGAGAAGATACTGCTCCCATCACTATGAGCGAAGTTCTGAACCGTCTGCGTGGCGAAGTGGGAACTCCCGTAACCGTTACCATCCGCCGTGGAAAATCAGATGTGTTTGAACGAACGCTTATCCGTGCAATCATAGAAAATCCCACTGTAACCTATGCCATGATTGGAAAAACCGGCTACATCAAACTGTCGGGCTTTTCTTCAAATACCGCATCCCGTGTGCAGGACGCACTTGATTCCTTCAAAAAAAGCGGATATCAGTCGCTTATCATTGACCTGCGCGATAATGGCGGCGGACTTCTTTCTTCTGCCGTTGACATTGCAGATAAATTCCTTGACTCGGGAACAATCGTTTCTACAAAGAGCCGTCTGCGTTACGAAAACTCAACCTACCGTGCATCTTCCATAAAGACAACTGTTCCCAAGAGTGTGCCTGTGGTAGTGCTGGTAAACGGCAATACCGCAAGTGCAAGCGAAATCTTAACGGGTGCACTTAAAGACAGTCACCGTGCGTATGTTATCGGAACAACGACTTACGGAAAGGGAAGCGTGCAGTATCCGATTCAGCTTGCCGAAGACGATGGATTTAAGATTACCATTGCCCGCTATTATTCTCCGTCAGATACAAACATTGATCAGGTTGGAATTGAACCCGACCGTGAAGTTCCGTTTAAAGATTTTGCAGAAGATGAAATTGAAACATATCAGAAGCTTGTGGATGATGACACCATCTATGCGTACGTAGATGCACATCCAGACATGACCGAAGCTGATATTGCTTCTTACGCAGTAACGCTGCAGAAAACCTACAAACTGGATCTTCGTGTCCTGCGCAAGTTAGTTCGCAGTCAGGTTGAACGCACAAAAGAAGCGCGTGTATACGATTTAGACTATGACCTTCAGTTACAGGAAGCACTCCGTATCATTGCGGAAGAAAATATACCGGAACTGCTTAAGCATACAAAAACGCTTAAAGAGTTAGAGCAGGAACGCAAAGCAGCAGAACCACAAGAGGCATGAGACAGATTGTAAGTGAAAGCCCGCTTGCTTCCGACGGAACACTTGTGCTTGCGGGTAAGCAGGCAAGGCATTTGTGTACGGTCCTACGCGTAAAGTCAGGCGACATGCTGTATGTGCGCTTACCCGACGATGTTTTGCAGCCCATGACAGTCAGTGCCGTTGACGAATCTGCGCTGCAGGTTGTGCTTTCTGTTGCCGGAGAAATTTCTACGCGCGTAAACAATGCACTTCCTGCGCAGAAAGCTGACGGTCCGCGGCTGTGGCTGTTTCAGTTTGTGCCAAAACCTGTTAAGATGGAACAGATTGTCCGTCAGGCAACCGAATGCGGTGTTGAAAAAATAATTCCTGTTGCAGGTTCATTCTGTCAGAAAAGTGCACTTGAGTCGGTTCGCAAACGGAGTGACGGTGACAATGCGCGCTGGAACCGCATCATAACCGAAGCAATGGAACAGAGTGGTTCTGCCGTGCACACACAGGTCTTACCGTGCGTTACCGTGCAGGAGGCATGCGATCTGTGGAACGCTCAGCAGAAAGAAAGTTCGCTTGCACTGTGCATGTACGAACAGTCTGCGGGAACGGTCAGTCTGCATCAGGCAGTTGCTTCAAAACCCAATGCTTCACTTGCGGCGCTTGCAGTAGGGGCAGAAGGCGGAATTGCTCCGTCAGAGTTTAGTCTTTTGTGTGAGTGTGGCTTTACCGGCGTACACTTTGCAACAAATATATTACGCTGTGAAACTGCAGCCCTGTATGGCATGGCAGCTCTTCAGACAGCACTTAGGGAGAATACAGTATGGCAGTACAACGCATAAAACTGCTGGGAGTTCCGGTAGACATCCTTCCTCCTCAGGATATGGAAACAGAAATTCTGGAACTGCTTGCAAAGCCGGGAACCAAACAGATTGTTTTTTTATCTGTATGGGATTTACTTCGCGCAAGACGCAGAGGTGATTATGGTCAGTGTGTACGCGATGCAGATTTAGTGCTTCCTGTTTCAAAAAGTATTTTACGCGGTGCACGTTTCTTAAAACAAGATGTACCGGTCCGATACAATCAGTTTACGGCAGTTATTTCAATTCTGTCTGTTCTGGAAAATCACTACAAGTCTCTGTATCTTTTAGGCGGAAGAAAAAAGTCACTTATGGCAGCAGAGCGCAATGTCCGTTCTACCTTCCCCGGACTGCAGATTGTAGGAAGATATGTCGGCTATTATCCCAAGGCAGTTGAAAATGATATTGTTCAGGCAATCTTTAAAGCATCTCCGTCACTTGCACTGGTCAGCGATGGAATCCGCGAAAAAGACTGCTGGTCATACACAAGGCGCAATCGTTTTTCTTCAAGCATCTTTTTGTATTACCGTGACGGAATCGGAATTTTCAGCGAGCGCATTAAACGCGTAAAAGAAAAAACGTTTGAACGCGGACTGGAAATCTGGTCAGAAATTCTGCACAATCCGCTTAAGTTGTTTCTGATTTTTCCGTATATATATTATATAGTGTGTCTGCTCTGGTATAAACTGTTTAAACGGAATGACGCTGACTGATGTTCAGTACATGCAGCGACTGAAAGTCTTTTTGTTTACAAAAAATGCCATGCTTCATAAGTGGTGCGCCGGTGAATTGAAAGAAACGTTTCTGATTGAAACCGACGCACCCTGTGCATACATCTCCCTTCTGAATGCAACACAGTTACCGTGCTGTGTGCTTATGGACTACAACTTCTGTCCCGAATCCCTGCAAATCCAAAACTACAATTACATCTGTAACACGTTACACCTTCCGTTTATCTTTCTTTCCTGTCAGAAAAAAAATCAAATCATCCAGAAGAAAATTGTCTATCCCAATGCGTATTTTATAAGTATTTATTCCGACAGCGGTTCCCTTAGTTCTCTGCTGTGTACACTGGTGCATCATGTCTGCTCTGCTGTTTCTAAAGTTATGGTTTCTGCAAAAAAATTGCAGCTTGAGCTTCTGAGTGCAGATGAGCATTTGAAATCAGCTGATACAATGGACGCATTTAGAAAAAAAATAAATCGCATTGCGGTCTCTGATGAACCGGTGCTTTTGTCAGGAGAAAGTGGAAGCGGTAAATCGTATACTGCACGATGCATACACAAACTGTCGCCTTACAAAAACGGTCCGTACTGTGCGCTTAACGTTGCAGAACTTACCAGTGCCCTTGCAGAAAGCCAGCTGTTTGGTACTGTAAAAGGTGCGTTTACCGATGCACAGAATACAGAGGGGTTGTTTGAACAGGCATTGCATGGAACGCTTTTACTGGATGAAGTTGCAGAGCTGGATCTTTCGGTTCAGGCAAAACTGCTTGATGTTCTGGAAACAAAAAAGTTTCGTCGTGTCGGCAGCATGAAAGAACTGCAGTTTGATACGCGGCTTATTTTTGCAACCAATTCAGATTTGTATGAACGCGCACACAGGGGACTGTTCAGGTTAGACTTACTGTATCGCATTGATGTTCTGTCTCTGCATGTTCCGCCGCTAAGAGAGCATCGTTACGACATTCCTGAACTTGCACGCGATTTTGCTAACCGTAAAAAAAGAACGCTTTCTTCCTGTGCACTTGATGCACTCATGTCGTATTCGTGGCCGGGTAACATCCGTCAGCTGCATAATTACATAAGTCGTGCCTGCGCCCTTTCCGAACACGAGACTCTTACCGCAGAAGACTTTGATTTTATTCGTTAGATTTGTGCTGGCTCAATCCTGCGGCTTTGTCAAAAATCATCTCTATGTATTTTGCTTCACCTTCGCTCAGTGCTGCACGCGAAAGAATGTTTCTCCAGAATAATGTCATATCAGTTTTTCCGGTGCGGGAAAAAAATCCGATTGTCTGAAGATTGTCGGTAATGCAGGAAACGGTTTTGTCTAGGCGCTCAAGTGCAATGGGTGTGTAGCCTGCAAAGTCTTTTTGTGTTTCCCTGAAAAAATGATAGCAGATGACATGAACTGCATGACTTAAATTAAGCGAAGCAAATTCATCACTTGAAGGAATGGTAACTCCCACGGTGCATTCCAACAGTTCCGGATCAGTAAGACCGGTGCGTTCATTTCCAAATACAACTGCAGTTTTTGCATCTGTGCGGGAAGTGATTGCAACAAATTCTTCGGGCAGTAAAAGTTTTCCCTTGCGTTTTTTTCCGCGTCGTCTTGTTGTTCCTGCTACGGCAGTGCAGTCAGCGGTTGCTTCTGTTATCGAAGAAAAGAACTGAGCATTGTCCCAGATGCAGGCAGCATGAATTGCAAGAATCCGTACGCGTTCGTCATCAAATTCTTCCCGCTTTCCTACAATGCGCAGTGTGTGTATGCCGTTGTTTGCCATGCTTCTGCAGACGGCACCAATGTTGCGGCTTTCTTCGGGATGACATAAAACAATGACCAGATTGTCCAGATTCATGCCCAAACTATATACTGTTTGCCTGTTTGGCGCTACAATACAAACATGGAAGAAAAACAAGTCCTTATTTTTGGCGGAACAAGCGGTATTGGAAAAGAACTTGCATGTCTGCTTTCAGAACGCGGAATGTCGGTTACGGTGACGGGTACTTCCAGCTGTTCGGTGGGATTACCTCAGAATGTACGCGTGCTTCCGGTTGCAGCAGAGCAGCTGATGAATGCACAGATGCAGTCTTCTGTTCCTGCGCTTCAGGAATTTTATGACACTCTGGAATCCTGCGACCTCCTGTGCGTAAGCTATGGACCGTTTGTTTCAAAACCGGTGCATCAGACTTCGTTAGCAGAATGGACAACGGTTGCCCTGTACGATTATGCGCTTCCTGGTATGCTGGTAAGCCGTGCCCTTAACGGAATGATAAAGCGTAAATTCGGAAGAATCCTTCTTTTTGGCGGAACAAGAACCGATACCATCCGTCCGTGTAAAACCAATGCTGCGTATGCGGGGGCTAAGACAGGGCTTTCGGTTCTGGTTAAGTCTGTGGCTGCCTGCTATGCTGACAGCGGTATAACCTGCAATGCAGTCCTTCCGGGCTTTGTTACTTCGGTGCCAGACGGTCAGGAAAGCGTAACTGCAGTTTCGGTTGCCAGAGAGGCGCTCCACCTTCTGGACAGCAAAGATTTGAACGGAAACCTGGTTACCGTGGGAAATACCGCATTTTAAGAAATTTTACGAAAAATGCATAAAATGGAGATTTATATTTGACACATTCACTTGTTTTGTGTAGAATAGTAGAGTGACGACTTACCAGGTGCATCCTGCATTGGTGTGGGTAAGTCACGGAGGAATATGAGCAGCAACGATTTAGTTCCTGGCTTTAGTGACGAAAAAGATGACAGCCTCAAAATGAGCCTTGAAAAGTTGGGTGATGTTGAACATGGAATTCTGGTTTATTTGAACGGATACATCGACACATACAACTCCATCTATTTTCAGAAGCAGGTAAGTCTGATTGTAACAGCAGATTACAGCAACATCGTATTTAACTGTGCAAACCTTAACTATGTTTCATCAACCGGTATTGGTTCGTTCACTTCATTCCTTAAGCTGGTTAAGCCTAAGGGAGGCGACATTGTACTTATGAGCATTCAGCCCAAAGTACACGAAGTGTTCCAGCTGTTGGGATTCAGTCAGTTCTTTAACATTAAGGATACACTTGAGGAATCTATTGATTTCTTTAAGAAAGGCGGTGCTCCTGTTGAAGCAAGCGTTTTCCCCAAGGTATTCTCTTGCCCGGTGTGCTCAAAGCGTCTTAAGGCAACAAAGAGCGGTCGTTTCCGCTGTTCTGAATGTAAGTCAATTCTGGCAATTAATCAGCAGGGACAGGTGTTCTTAGGATAGCTGTTTTTCTGCACAATACAGGCCTGCGGTCACCATGCTGACTGCGGGCCTTTTTTTTTGCGACCGTTCGGTAACGCAATGTGCACAAGCTGTGGAAAACATGCGCTTTAATCAGTGCAAAACTCGATTTTATTTAAAAAATGCGGCATGGAATCCTCCAAAAAAAGTGAAAAAATTTTTTAAAAACATATTGACTTTTTTATTTCTATATAATACAACGATTTATACGAGCGTATAGGATTTTTGCAATTCTTCATAATATCTAGAGTTACGCAATCAGGGTCTGACCCTTGTATTTATAGCAGTAAAACCCCTGTGGAAAACTTGTGTGTATGATAGACAGTATATCAAGAATAGAGTAGATTTGCTTCCTGCCTCAATCTCGACAAAATGAGCGTTAGATGTTACAATTTATAGTATGAAATCATCTCAAAACTCTGCGGTGCTGCAGGCTTTCAAACTGATTTTGTGCTATCTCTTTTGTGTTATAGCCGGTACCTTCATTGGTGCAGTTGTTTATATGGTATACCGCGTCTGTACGACGTTAGTGGCAGGTCAGGCGGTTCATGCGTTTTCCGCTAAACTGCTGGTTGAAGGCGTGCTGGTTATTCTTCCCATGATACTTGGTTTTTCCATCATGCTCATGGCTTTTTACCTGACCCGGCATCCTTCCCGTAAGATTCTTTCTGTCATTGTGTATGTGGTGCTTTCGCTTGCAACCTGGTATGCAATCCTTCCCCCGGTACTCCATGCTGCAGAAAGTCATTTTTCAAACAGTTATGTAAAAGTGTCCGACAGTATTCTGTCACCGGGTTTTTTCCGCGAATCGTATCCCTACGTGTTTTATTATTCCGGAGTTAATTCTACGCACACTGCACAGGGACTGGTATTTGAAATGACCAGCGATTTACAGCAGGTGTATACCTTCAGTGATGTTCAGCTTGCTCAGGCAAGCGGCGGTTTTGCAGACCCGCTCATTGGCGAAACAATTGCAATGCCTTCAGTGATGCACCGAATGCTTTCCTGGTACAAGGGACTTATCAGAGGTGCGTTCAGGGCAAATGATGCAGGCTACCTTTCCTGGGTATTCTATGCTTCCATGGGAATTGCACTCTGTTCTGTTCTGGGCTTATGCAGAGTTTCAAAGTGGCGGCTTTTGAATATGAATGCAATTCTGTATGCTTCTGCGGGAATAACCGTGTATAACTATCTGCTTGTTGCAACCGATGTACTTGCTTCACCTTCACAGCTCGTTGCGGGATGGTTTAAAAATCTTACGTTCATACAGAATCCGCTTCAGGTGCTGCTGAATCTTTTTGTTGCACTTGTCTTTCTGATTGTGGGAATCATTACTACTGTGCGAACTAAAAAAGAAGAGCAGCGTACTATGGGGGCGTCATTATGAAACGAATTTTCGGAATCATGGCCATATACACTGCGCTTATTTTTGCAGGCTGTGTTGCAGTTTCTTTTTTCTGGGGAAACATCCCTGAACTGTTGCCCGGTGCAGAAACCGGATTTAAATTCTTCCGTGCGCTTAAGTGGTTTTTGCTTTTTCTGACTCCGATAACACTTACCGGATTTGTTGCCGGTTGTACGGTTGACTGGCGTATCGGCGAATACACGAATGTTGCGCGTTTTTCTCCGGTAATGTTTGACCGCTTCAAGAAAGTGTTCATTGTGGGAATCTGTATTTCTGCAGCCTTAACACTGAATGCAGAAGTGTTTTTGCCTCTGGTAGAACAGCATCAGCAGCGGGTAACAGAAGCTCCCGATAACCTTACAAAAAATATTTTCTTTGCAAAAAAATATCAGCTGGAAGGAAAACCGTTGCTTGCATGGCAGTATGCAGTGCTTGCACATCAGGTTGCTCCAAAAGATGAAGAAGCCGTTCGCCTGCTTAAAGAAACAGAAGATACGATGGAGCGTGTTCGCGAAACTGCCGTAAAATCTCCGGAAACAGTTGAACGCATAGAAATGCCCATCTACAGTTCTGATACGGTGTATTCAGTAAAAGAACTTCTGGATAAATCGGATGCCGCCGCCGCAAAAAAAGAATGGTTTAATGCTCACTACTGGGCAACCCTTGCAATGCAGGCCTGCAGCGGAACTGATACAAACTTAAGCCGTGCACAGGATGCAGCAAATCTTGCCTGGAATCATTTAAGTAATCCTTCCGGCTTTAATAACGAAGAAGAAAAAAATTATTTTGCAAGAAAAAAAGAAGGATATGCTGCACTCAACAGCGGAGACAACTTAAAAGCCTACTACATCTTTGTCGGTCTCAGTAAATCTTCTGCAGAACATGCTGCTGACCCTGACGTTGTGCGCTATCTTGCGGTTGCAAAAGAACGCGTTGAAAGTGATTTCTTCTTTATTGATGAAACACAGGATCTGCGGCTTCAGGAAAATGCACACAACATATACTTTGCACTTTCGTATGCAGACGGCAGTAAGCTGGTGGTGTGCATACGCGGTGCAGTAACCATGAAACAGACCGGCGGTTATATCCGTTACTTTGACGGACTGCATGTTACGCAGTATGATTCGCGCGGTAAGTTTGTGCGTTCGTTCTCTGTTCCCTTTGCAAAAGTAATGGCGCTTCCGGTAAGCGTACTGGATGATGCAACGCGTGTCTCTCTGGGCGTTCAGAGTAACTGGCGGACTATTCCGTATGTGCAGCTGCAGTCTGTTGACCGCGTTACCGAAGGAATTGTAAGTAAGCCTGAATATCAGTATGAAGAAATGGGACTTCCTGAAGCCATTGCAGAAAAATTCGGTATCCTCATTCCGCAGGTTTCGGTTACTCAGTTGACTCACACAGAAGTTCCCCCGGAGACAACGTATCTGTTCTTACCCATGAATTATGATGATTTTGATGTGTTGACCAGTGCGTCTTCCGGTGCTGATACAATGCCGCTTTTAACGCTGCGCATGTTTATTCCTAAGGCAGAAGGCTATGGCTTTGCAAAAGAAGTGTACAATCAGTCGTATGTAACACGCATTATGTATGCATTCTTTGTGCTGATTACCGTTGTGCTGACTGCAATCTTTGCATGGAACTATCGCATAAGCGATGACCGCTCTCCGTTTAAGTTCGGATGGGTATTTATGTTCCCGCTCATAACATTTATGATGCGCATTGCTGTAGATATTCTTTCGTATCTGTTTACGATTTCAAATTATCTGATTGTAGGAATGTTTGGTTCGGCTGCTATTTTTGTAGCGTTAGGACTGAACGTGCTGATACTGATTGTTGTATCAGTCGCGTTCTTAGCCCGTCACGCAAACTGATTTTTTTATGATGTCTGTTAGTTGATGTCTACGCGTGTTATGTGAGCACCCAGTGCCTGTAAGCGTTCTACCAGATGTTCGTATCCGCGTTCTATCTGGTAGACATTGCTTATAACGCTTTCGCCGTGTGCTGCCATTGCTGCAATAACCATTGCCATGCCTGCACGTACATCGGGTGACACCAGATGATCTCCGTGTAAGGTACTGGGACCGGTTACAACTGCACGGTGAGGATCGCATAAGGTAATGCGGGCTCCCATGTTAATCAGCTTGTCAACAAAGAACATTCTGCTTTCAAACATTTTTTCGAAGATAAGAACTGTTCCTTCTACCTGAGTTGCAACAACGGTCATGATGCTGGTTAAATCCGGCGGAAATCCCGGCCACGGAGAATCGTCAATCTTAGGAATCATTCCGCCTAAATCAGTGTTTACTTTCATTTCCTGAGCTGCATTGACGGTAAGTACATCACCTTCAATTTCCCAGCGAATGCCCAGCTTTCCGTAAGAAATGCGTAAAGGTCTCATGTCGCGTTCACGCACACCGGTAATGGTAACAGAACCATGGGTTGCTGCTGCCAGTCCTATGAATGAACCTATTTCCATAAAGTCAGGACCAATGCTGTATTCTGTTCCGCCTAACTTTTTTACACCGTCTATGTGCAGGATGTTGCTTCCCACACCGCTGATTTTCGCGCCCATAGAGTTGAGCATATTGCACAGATCCTGAACATGAGGTTCGCTTGCGGCATTTGTAATGTCTGTGCGGCCTTCTGCAAGAACTGCTGCCATAACTGCATTTTCGGTTGCGGTAACTGAAGTCTCATCCAGGAAGATATCGGTTCCCACCAGTTTGTTTGCAGAAAATTCAAACTTGCCTTCTGTGGTTACGCGTGCACCCAGTTCGGTCAGTGCAAGGAAGTGTGTGTCCAGTCTTCTTCTTCCAATGACATCTCCTCCGGGTGGCGGCATGATTGCTTTTCCGGTGCGTGCAACCAGCGGTCCTGCAAACAGAATAGAAGCTCTTATTTTTTTGCTCAGTTCTGCGGGAATGTCGTTTCGCTTAACGTTTGCACAGGTAATGCGCCATTCGTGACTGGCAGTGTTCTGTACGTCGGCTCCCAGTGCTTTCAGTATTTCCAGCATGACACCGGTGTCTTCAATGTCAGGAATGTTTTTAAGTGTTACCGGTTCTGCAGTTAACAGTGCCGCTGCAATACACGGAAGTGCTGCGTTTTTGTTGCCGCTTGCCTGAACGGTTCCCTTGGTGGGAAATCCGCCTTCAATATGATATTCGTACATTATGACCTCTCTGACTGTGCCCAGACAGCACACAGTTCAATCAGAATTTGTGTTGCATACAGCATGGAACCAAAACTTGCCCATTCGTACCGTGAGTGGAAGTTATGACCACCGGTAAAAATGTTGGGAGTAGGACGACCCATTTCTGTTAAGCGAGAACCGTCTGTTCCTCCGCGTATAGGCATAAAGTTTGGTGTTACTCCTGCTTTTTCGTAAGCTTTTACCAGATTGTTTACTACCAGCGGATGCTGATCAAGCACTTCTTTCATGTTCACATACTGCTGGGTATGCGTTACCGTTACTGTTCCGCCAAAAGATGCGGCAGTTGCTTCTGCAAGCTGTGTAACCAATGCTTTGCGTTCTTCCATTTTAGAAGCAGAAAAATCGCGTAAGAGCAGTGTGACGGTTGTCTGTTCTATGGTGCCTTTGACGGTAAGCGGTGCATAGAATCCCATGTAGCCGTCTGTTGTTTCCGGCATCTGGTGACGCGGCAGTGACTGCACAAATGCTGATGCCATACAGACTGCATTTACCATTGCGGGGCGTGCGGTTCCCGTATGTTTTGCAACACCGGTAAACACAACATCACTTTTGTAAGCGTTAAAACATTCGGTTTCAAGTTCTGCAAGGTGTCCGCCGTCAACCGTGTAGCACTGCGGGGCTGACAGTAAGTCAAGCGGAACTTTGTCCATTCCGTGACCGGTTTCTTCATCCGGTGAAAAAAGCACTTCAACTTTTCCGTGGGCAATTTCGGGATGCTGTAACAGGTATTCGATTGCAGTCATGATTTCTGCAACACCCGCTTTATCGTCTGCACCCAGGAGTGTAGTTCCGTCGCTGGTAATAACGGTGTCGTGCATCTGAGCACTAAAGGCAAGGTCTTTGTCGGCTGCCGGATCAAGTGTAATTCCGTAGGGTAAGGTAAGGGGCTTTCCGTCGTAGTTTTCGTGAACAAGCGGCTTTACGTCTTTTCCCGTTACTTCTTCAGATGTATCGATGTGAGCAAGCAGTGCAATAACCGGTGTATTCTCAAAGCCTTTTGTTGCGGGAATAAAACCGTATACATAGCATTCGGGTAAGGTCTTAACCCCTGATACACCCAGGTCTGACAGTTCCTTGTGTAAAAGGTCTGCAAGGTCTTTCTGCTGAGGGGTACTGGGAAGGTTTCCTGCATCAGCGCTGTCGCTGTTGGAAGTGGTATATGTCTTTACATAACGTAAAAAACGCTCTTGTAAGGCCGGAGCGTACGGTTTTGAAAGAATCTGTGTAAAATCCATAATAGTGCAAGCATACTGCATTTTGAGCATATCTTCAAGGATGCAGAAAAGGCAGAAATCATCAAAAAAAATTAAAAAAAACTGTTGACAAACTGTATCTGCCGTGCTATGTTAGATGTAGTACTACGGTAGACATAGTAACGACAAACAAAGTATGCCAGCCATAGTACTATGAATGAAGTATTTTACAGATCAGGAGGAAGCCATGGCAGAAATCAGTTCGGATGTTATCCGGGGCTACAATGACACCATGATTTTGTGCCTGCTGGAAGAAAACGATTCGTACGGATATGAAATCTCCAAGCGGATTAAATCCATGACGGACGGAAAATATGTGATAAAAGAAACCACACTGTATTCCGCCTTTACCCGCATGGAAAAAAACGGTTACGTTTCGTCTTTTTCTCAGCTTGCAGAAAACGGAAGACAGCGTACTTACTACCGCATGACGGAAGCAGGTCGCAAGTATTACCACGAAAAATGTGACGAGTGGAAAGTGACTAAAGAAGTCGTTGACTGCTTTGTACGCAATGCACAATAGGAGGAGTAAATAATTATGGATGCAATCAGAACTTATCTTGAGTCAATGTTTGCTCAGCTGCCCAACACGGATGCCGTAAAAAAAGCAAAGGCTGAACTTTCTCAAATGATGGAAGACAAATATCTTGAACTGTGCAAGGAAGGCAAGTCTCAGAATGAAGCAGTGGGAACCGTTATTGCAGAATTCGGTAACCTTGATGAGATTGCAGACAGTCTGGGAATCGGACATGTGGTTCATGCAGAAAAGAAGCAGGAAGAGCGCAAAGTGTTAACACTGCAGCAGGTAAAAGATTTTCTTTCTGATGCAGGAAGAGCAGCTCACTGTACCGCACTGGGAGTTCTTCTGTGCATAACAAGTGTGGCTCCCCTGATTATTTTTACTGCATTTGAAGAAGAAGGATATTTAGGCGAGGCTATTGCATGTGCTCTGGGAGTAGCACTTCTGTTTGTGTTTATTGCTGCAGGAGTGGGTCTGTTTATCTTCTCCGGTTCAGTCAAAAGTCCCTGGAAGTTCCTGGACAGTGAATTGTGCAGTATAGATGTTTCCAGTGCAGAATACGTAAGCACTCAGAAAAATGCCTACCGCAGTACTTACAACATCGCTCTTACCGTTGGTGTTGTGCTATGCATTCTGTGCATTGTTCCTGTTTCTGTTGTCGGTGCACTTGAATTAGAAAGCGATTTACTGGTTACCATTATGGCATCGCTCATCTTTGTTATCTGCGGATTAGGTGTGTTCCTGCTTGTTTCAACATCAGGAAAAAATGCGTCATTCCAGAAGCTGCTTTCCCTCAACGATGTTACAACCGTAAGCGGTTCGTATGGAAAAGAAGCAAAGTACAGCAATAAGACAGTTGCGGCAATCATGAGCGTCTTCTGGCCGACAGTAACCGTTGTATACTTTATTGTTTCGTTTGCAACCCATTACTGGCAGTACACCTGGCTTATCTTTGTGGTAGGCGGAATTGTTTCGCTGTTGATTAAGAATCTGTGTACTCTCGAAGAAGGACAGGCTTCGTATTCAGCAAGTGGTAAAGAACCGGTACACTACACAAACAAAACAGTTGAAGAAATCATGGGTGTGTTCTGGCCGACGGTAACCTGTGTGTATCTTATCTGGAGCTTCCTTACGTTCCAGTGGCACATTACCTGGATTATCTGGCCGGTTGCAGCAATAGCTTCTATGCTCATGCGCAATATTTACGGAAAAGACAACTAATTTTATTCTTAAGGAGAAAGACATGAAAAAGGTATTTTTGGGAATTTTAGGTGGAGTCACCATTTTATGTGTTGTGTTTGGTACGCTCTGGCATTTCGGTGCCTTTAGCGGCGGTAAAGCAAAGTTCAGCATGAACTTTCCTTTTTTTGGAGATAAGGGAATTGCCGGTGATTTTTCCGACACTCAGCTTTTGCCGCAGACTATGACAGAACTGTGTATCGATACTTCTGTTGCAAATCTTACGGTTCAGGTCGGATCGGTTAACAGTGTAGAAATGAAGTGGACACACGATTATCTGGAACCCACAGTAACCGTAGAAGGTTCAGTGGTACACATTGAACAGCAGAGAAAGCGTATTAATGCAAGCGGCAATAGTAAGTGTAGCATTACCGTAACAGTACCACCGCAGCTGTCTGTGGTAAAAATTGAAACAGATGTAGGAAATGTCGAGAGTGAAAATGTCAGTGCATCCAATGCAAAATTTGAAAGCGATGTCGGTAACGTAAGAATCGAAGGCGGAACCTTTACATCACTTATTGCAAAATCAGATACCGGTAATATCCGTGTTGAAGGTGCATCCTTTGATACCTGTACTGCAGATTCTGATGTAGGTAATGTCCGCATAGAACTTCCTTCTGATGTTAACGGACAGGACTATTCTGTTTCGCTTAAGACAGATGTTGGTAACGTGCACGCCTTCGGTCAGTCGTACAAGCAGACTTTCACACAGAGTGTTCCCGGCGGAAAATTCATCAATGCTCAGAGTGATGTCGGTAATGTTAATGTAGAGTAATTGCAGTTATAAAATGGATTGCGGTATGTGTTCGGTCTTAGTCTTCGAAACTTCCGCTTTCCATTTCTTCGCTGATCAGTTTCCAGCTTTCAAAACGTACGGGGCTGATGTTTCCTTCTTCAACAGCTTTTTGAATTGCACAGCCTCTTTCCCCTTTGTGCGAACAGCTCATTCCAAATTCACACTTACCCAAATACGGCTTAAAATCCCTGAAGTACAGCGCAAGATTTTGTGCAGAAATATCATGCAGTAAAAAGCGACGGACACCCGGAGTGTCTATTATGTCAGCAGTTGAACCCTGCACACCGCCGGTAAGCGATTCGTTCAGGTTTATGTGCATGAGTGAACCTTTTGTCGTTGTGTGCGTACCGCGGCCGTACTTTTGCGAAAGACTTCCTGTTTTAAGAACAACCGTATTGTCCAGCACGTTTACAATGCTGCTTTTTCCAACACCGCTCTGACCAACCAGTGCCGACAGTTTGTCTTCCAGAAGTTCAGCAAGTTCCATCATACCTTCGCCCGTCTTTGCAGAAATGCGCAGAACCCGGTAGCCTATGCGTTCCCATTCAGAAAGCCGTTCCTGAAATGCTTCATCCTGAGAAGCGGCAACATCATACTTATTGCAGACAATTACCGGAGTAATGTTCTGGTATTCTGCCTGTGCAAGTGCGCGGTCAATAAAGCGCGGTCTGAACGGAGGATTGTCCGGGGTAGTTACAATCAACAGATAGTCAAGGTTTGCGGCAAGCAGCTGCGGCTGTCTTTTTTTGATGTTCCATCTGACAAATTCGTTTTTGCGGGGCACAATGTCTACAATCTGTGCTTTTTCTTCCTCTATGCTGTCATCGTCAAGAACAACAATATCGCCCGGCGCAAGGGGATTGTAGTATCCTTCGCTTGCCTTGAGGATTTTTCCCTTTATGGAACAGGAGCGTATTATATCATCATCACATTCGACTTCGAAAATGTTTTTGCTACCGTTAAGTATAAGACCTTGCATATATAGAAAAGTCTGAATGATATTGCGCGTGTTGTCAATACCTTGGTAGCCTACTTGACCAAGCGTGGAAAAAACGATATAGTTGCACCATATTCTGCGGGGATGGTGGAATTGGTAGACACGCCAGCTTGAGGTGCTGGTGGCGAAAGCTGTGCCTGTTCAAGTCAGGTTCTCCGCACTTTTAAGACTGTCATTTGGCAGTCTTTTTTTTATGCTTTTTCAGTTACGGAATGGAATTGGTATCCGCGCTCAGCTTTTGGTACGAGGTGCTGGTGCTATTCAAGTCAGGTTCTCCGCACTTACGGACTGCTATATTGCAGTCCTTTTTTTATGCAATTTTTTGTTTACTTATTTTTCCCGCTAACACAACGCTGTCTTTCTGCCGATACTGACAGAAGGACTATACCATGAAAAAACACACTGCTGTATGGGTGCTTCTTGCTGTAAGCGCATTTTTTACGACTGCCTCCTGTTTTGCCGCAACCAAATCTGCTGCTGCCATTAAAAAAGAAGCGCTGCAAAAAGATACCGTTCAATCTGCTATTCTCTATATAAAAAGCATGACCGACAGTACTGCAAGCCAGGCCGACAAACGCTCGCTTTTGTATTTTTTAGGTAAGCTTGAAGAATCCATGGGGCTGTATTCTGATGCAAGCCGTTCGTATGCAAGTGCCTGTGCAATTGCCGCAGGAGATGCAGAAGGAATGCCAAAGGTAAGTTCAGAACAGCTGGTGCTGTGTGCAGTCCGTACCAGTCTCTGTGCCGGAGAATTTGACAATGCAGATTCTTACCTTAACTCTGCAGTCCGTTCTTCAAAAGATGCTGCCGTTCTTGCCTACGTCAATCTGTATGCTGCATGGAGTCAGCTGTGCAGAGCTCAGGATGCATCGCAGACCGCCGATACGCTTGCGCTGCTTCGTGCGTATGTGGGAATGGATTCAATGAAAGCAGTTCGTCCGTGCGTGCTGTTTACTCTGTGGTATCTTACTGATGATGTTTCCTATTCCGACCTGCTCAAAAAAGAGTACCCGTCAAGTCCTGAATATGCCATCGTGTGCGGAAAAGCAAATGTCGTAAGCGTTCCGTTCTGGTATTTTGTTCCGCGTGCAGAACATAACCTTGCAGACGAAAGTACAAGTGCAAATAAAAACGTAAGCGTTACTGCAGAAAAAATTCCGGAAAGTGCTGCATCAAGTGCAAAGACAAGTTCATCCTCAGATGCTGCAAAAAAATCCGCAGAAAGCAAAAAACGCAGACAGGTTGGATTCTTTGCAAGTAAGGCAAATGCTGATTCCCTTATTGAACGGCTTAAGGCAAAAGGTTTTGAAGGCTACAGTTACACCGAAACGCGTGCCTCGGGAACTACCTACTACATTGTTGTTGTTGATGAAAATGCAGACGGAACTATGGGACTTAAACTTAAAGATGCCGGCTTTGAATCGTATCTGATTACCGAATAGAACTGCACTTTTTTAGTACAGTTTTTCTCCTAACAGACGGGATACAAGGCTTACTGCAAGAATGGCAGTCTGATTCCGTACATCAAGAATCGGATTTACTTCTACGATTTCTGCAGAACAGACTTTTCCTGTCGTTGCAATTTCTTCCATAAGCAGCAGTGCTTCACGGTTTGTCATACCGCCGGGAAGGGGAATGCCTGTTCCCGGAGCAAACATGGGATCCAGTACATCCATGTCAAAACTGACGTGTATCATGTCTAACTTTTTGAAGAACGCCATAACCTGACGGACAACACCAGCAAAGCTGATGCAGTCAATGTCGCTCATGGTAAAGACAGTAACACCTGCTTCACGCATCAGTTTTTTTTCGCCGGGATCAAGATCACGGGTTCCCACAAAGCAGATGTTCTTCGGATCTACTTTCTGTCCTTCAAAGTACAGATTTGTAAGTTCCGGTAAACCGTATCCCGCAGAAGCAGCAAGACATTCGCCGTGAATGTTACCGCTCGGACTTGTTTCCGGAGTGTTAAAATCACCATGTGCATCAACGTACAGAACGCCCAGACTTTTACCCTGCTTTTTTGCAACTGCACTCACTCCTGCAATTGAACCAAGCGCAATAGAGTGGTCGCCTCCCAGTACTAACGGAAAGTCACCGGATGCGGTTATCGTTTCAACTTCAGATGCAAGTTTTGTACAGGCATTGGTAATGGGCTTAAGGTATTTTGCTTTAGGGTTACCCGGCTCTTCGTATTCCTGAGAAGTAGCGCGGAAAATATCAGTGTGTTCGAAAGTTTTGTGTCCCAGTGATTCAAGCTTTTCTTTTATTCCTGCCAGACGAATTGCAGAAGGTCCCATGTCTGAACCGTGTCTGCTTGCACCAAAATCAAGCGGCATTTCTAAAATGTGTACGTTCATGATGTGGATTTTATGGCAAATGGGGGTACTCGTCAAGAGTTTTTAGTCTTACTGTTTCCAGGGGCGTTTGTGTTCCGTCCATCCTTTTTCGTGCCAGTAGGTAACATCAGCCTGATTCCATCCGTTGCGTTCAAGTAAGTGCATCAAAAAGAAAAATGCTTTTGTTTTAAATCCCGGTTTAACCTTTCCCGCCTTGCGCTGGATTTTCTTTGCGATTGCAGTTGACTTTTTTTCTATGACTGCTTTTTTCTTATCGCTTACCTTATCCCAGTTTGTTGCAGCAATTGCAGGTCCCAGCTGATATTGTTTTGCTACACCCCAGAAGAAAAGACTGTCGGACATATCTTTGATTGTGCTTTTCATGCCTGCACCTGCAGCAGTCGTTACGCACACCGCCTGTTTTTTGAACATGCACGCTTTGGGCCGGTGAGCCATCCACTGATATCCGTAATGATCAAGAAATGCTTTCATTGCACCGCTTGCATGGTAGACATAGACCGGACTTGCAAGAATGATAACATCTGCTTCATCCATTGCCTGTGTAAGCGGTTCAAGTTTATTAAAGTGAGGACATGAATCCTCTGATTTCATAAAACAGTTTGTGCACCCCAGACAGAATTCTCCAAAATCCTTTGGCAAAAAGAACTCTGTAATTTCTCCGCCGATTTTTTCTGCAATGATACGGGCAATATGTTCCGTAGAACCCTTGTGATTTGTTCCATTGATGACGACTGTTTTCATGTGCTGATAGTAGCATTTTTTATTGTTTTATTCTATAATCACCCCATTATGAGTACTACACGCGACGAAAAAGAATTATGTCATTGGGCTGATCAGCAGGCGGCTCGTATTATTAAGGAAAAAGGTGAACGCGAAAGCTATACCTGTGCATCTGGAATTACACCCAGCGGAACTGTTCATATCGGTAACTTCCGTGAAATCATCACCGTAGATCTGGTGGTACGTGCTTTGCGTGACCGCGGCAAGAATGTTCGTTTTATTTATTCATGGGATGATTACGATGTATTCCGCAAAGTTCCCGGCAATATGCCCAAACCCGAAGAGCTTGAAAAATATCTCCGCTATCCTATTACTATGGTTCCCGATACCTTTGGCCGTGACGAAACTTATGCACGCCATCACGAAGTTGACATTGAATCTCAGCTTCCCCGTGTTGGAATCCATCCTGAATTTCTGTATCAGGCAAGCCGCTATCGTGCAAACCGCTATGCAGAAGGAATGAAAAAAGCCCTGCAGAACCGCGACCTTATCAAGTGGTGCCTTAACTGCTACCGCGACGATGAACACAAGATGAAGGACAGTGATGTGTACTGGCCTGTTGCAGCTTTCTGTTCAAAGTGTAACAAAGATACAACTGAAATTACCGGTTACGACGGTGAGTATGGTGTAAGCTATAAATGTACCAGCTGTGGAAATGAAGAAACCGGTGACCTTAGAACTTCTCCGGTATTTAAGCTTGGCTGGCGTGTTGACTGGCCCATGCGCTGGAACGAAGAAAAAGTTGTGTTTGAACCGGGCGGAAAAGATCACATCTCTCCGGGTGGAAGCTATGATACTGCAAAACTGGTTAGTAAAAAAGTATACGAATGGGATGCTCCGGTAACCATGAAGTATGACTTTGTTACGCTTAAGGGTGTTCCGGGAAAAATGTCTTCTTCAAAAGGAAAAGTAATTTCTCTTGTTGATGCACTTGAAGTCTATCAGCCTGAAGTACTGCGCTATATTTTTGCAGTTAACAAAGTTGATCATGAATTTGCAATCAGTTTTGACCTTGATGTTATTACACAGTACGAAGCATACGACCGCACCGAACGTATTGCATGGGGACTTGATAAAGCAAAGAGCGATGACATACTCAGAAAAGAAAAGCGTGTGTACGAACTTGCTCAGGTAGAACCAGGATTCCCCGCTGTCATGCCGTATCAGATTGCATTCCGTCTGCTTACCACATTGTTACAGACTTACTCTGGTGATATTGATAAAGTTATTGCTTCTCTGGGAGATGTAAAACCTGAACAGGAAGAACGCCTGCGTAACCGCTGTAAGTGTGCCTGGTACTGGGTTACTGAATGTGCTCCTGAAGAATTTAAATTTGCACTGCGCACTGACGGTTCTAAAGCAGACATCTCTGCTGATGCAACAAAAGCAATCTGCCGCATTCGTGATGAAGTGGTTCCCGTTATGGAATCATTTGCAACCGACAAAGATTTGCAGCAGAAAATGTATGATATCGCAACTGAACTGGGCATGGAATCAAAAGCTCTGTTTACTGCGCTGTATCATGCGCTTATCAATAAAGATCAGGGTCCCCGTCTTGCAAGCTTTATGCGCATCATCGGCAAAGAGCAGCTTACGAAGATTCTTTCTGTCTACTGATTTTTATTCTGTGGCGTAACGGCAATAAGCAGAAGCGCAAGTAAGTACGGCAGGGCAAACAGCAGAGAAGACGAAACGGTCTGTAACTGAGGAATGTTCTGTGCGTATGAACTTGCGTGTTCTGCAAGTGCAAAAACTAACACGGCTAAGACAACCAGAGCCGGATGTTTCCTTCCTAAAAATACAGCTGCCAGAGCAGTCCATCCTCTTCCGCCTGCCATTCCGGGAACAAATGAATTTAATCGTACCACATACACACAGCCTGCAACACTTCCGCACAATGCAGCACAAATCCACGACAAAGAACGGTACCAGTCAGCGCTTATTCCCTGTGCAATCAGAACTTCGGGACTGGAGCCTGTTATACGCATGCGTAATCCCTGTCGGGTAAGAGACAAAAACAAAAGCAGCCCTGCAGAAAAAAGTGCACAGATAAGCGAAGTGACTGTCCGTGTAACAGGTGCGTTAAACGCAAACGCTGAACTGTACAGCACGCCGCGTGTTCCAAATAAGATTGAAGAAAGCAAACTGACAAGCGCAGAAAAAAGAAGATTGATTGCAAGTGAAACTAAAAACATATTTGCATTATTTTTTGATGCAATGCGTTCAAGGCAGAAGGTGAGCGTTACGGTTATGAGGCAGGAAAGAAAACTGCTCAGTACGACAGAACCTGTGGTAACGGTAAGTGCATAGCACAGAAATGCGGCAAGGTTAATTGTTCCGTCAAGAAAAAGAGCCATTCGTCCTGCGTATTCACTGATCAGTGCACCTGCGGTAAGCAGAAGAAGCGGACATGCAATTGCAATAATGCTGAGTATGCTGTTCATTTTCTTCCTCCCGCTTTGAAAGTTGATGCCGCTATCGTGAACAGAACTACTCCCTGAACAATACCGCTTATGTCAAACCCAAATCCCTGTGTAAGCGAAAGTAATTCTGCGGAATTAAACAGCCACGCAAGTACCAGCGAAGAAAGAATCAGATATAATGGATGATTTGCAGCAATTAACGATGCGGTAAGTGCATTCCATCCCATGCCTGCATAAAAACCTTTGTGACAGGTGTAGTATGTTCCGCAGACTGCAAAAAATCCCGTAAGTGCATGCAACGCTCCCGAAACTGCAAGCGTGCCAAAGGAATTTGCAGAAGAAGAAAAACCGCTGTACTTTGCAAACTCAGGTGCCGTTCCCCAGATGCTTAGCGCATGGCCTGTACGTGTGCGGAACAGCACCATGTATGTCAGGACTGCAAGAACAAGTGCAAGTATAAAACTTATGTTCAGCGGTGAAGGCGAAAGTAATCTTGAAAATTCAAACTGCTGCGGAATGTAGGGCAGGGCAAGCAGATTCTGTGTGCTGTCCTGTTTGCTTTTAGTAATTGCTCCGTCAATAAGCGGAATGACTGCTGCTGAAACCAAAAAAGAAGTAAGCAGTACCGATGCATTTCTTGTTTCTTTTAAAAATGAACTTACCAGTGTAAGTGCTGCCCCAGTAGCAACAGAAAGAATCAGTGCAAGCGTAAATACAAAAACCGGATGTGCATGAACGCTTGTCATAACAAGGCATGCCGTAAATCCGCCTGCATAAATTTGTCCTTCTCCGCCTAAGTTCATGTTTCCACTTTTTACTGCAACAGATGCTCCAAGACCCGCCGTCAGTAACAGCGCCATAGTATTTAACATGCTTCCTGCATAATAGACAGAACTGAATGTACCGGTAAAGAGTGTTCGTAATGCATCAGAAGCGTTTTGTGCACGAAGCAGAATAAGTATGACGCATACTGCAAGTCCTGCAAGTGGAGAAATGAGTGTGTATAAAATATTCAGATATTTTTTTGAAATGCTAAGGTGCATGTTCCTTCCTCCATCTGATAGACACGTGTGCAAATTGAAAGCGGGATATCTGCTGCTCCCAAAATTAAAACTGCTTTTCCGCTTTGTGCAAGCATAATTATTTTTGAAGTAAGTGCTGCCTGAGATGCAACATCAAGACCCTGCATGGGATTGCACAGAATAAAAAAAGAACCGTCAAGAGACTGTTCCCGTGCTAGAATAAGACGCTGTAACATTCCTCCGCTCAGTGCACGCACTTTTTCCGAAGGAGTAACGTCAATCTGAGCGTTTTTAATCAGTGTTTCTGCATCCAGTGGAGAACAGAACAGCATGTCGCTCACCGTAAGTTCCGGATTTGATCCGCGCATTTTTCTGTCAGACGGAACGATTGCAATTTTGTGTCTGCGCAAAAAGCGTGCCGTCAGTTTTTTCTTTTCAAGCTGTATGTGTTCTGTGTTTCCGGTTTCACTGCAGACGGTTATGCTTCCCTTTTGATTTTCTGACGAGAGCATGCCGCAGGTAAGTTCTTCCAGTGTTTCCAGTGCGCTTTCCTGCATTCCCATAACTGCGGTTATAGAACCGTAGTCAACGCATAGGTTTATGTTAAAAAGCGGTGCAAGATATTTTGGACGAGTACTTACGTCTTTCATAATAAAACAGGGTTTTGAACTAAGCTTTATATCTGTCTGTGCTGCGTGCGGAATGTCAAAAGTTGGTTTGTCGCAAAAGTCCCGTGCATTCTTGTATACCGTTTGAACTTTGCCTTCGTTTAAGACAGTTACGGTGTCTGCCTGTGTAGAAGCTTCTGCTGCACTGTGTGTAATTACAATGACCGTTACATGTTGTTCTGTCAGTGTGCGGAGTTTTTTGTATAAGTCTTTCCGTTCCTGTGCATCTAAAAACGCTGACGGTTCATCAAGAATTAAAAGTTTTGGTTTTTTGAGCAGTGCTTCAATGAGTGCCGTGTAGAACCGCTGGTTACCGCTTAAGTCATGTACGAGAGAGTGCGTGTTTAGAAACGGTGCCCACTGAGTACAGGTGTTTTGAATTTCTTCTCTGGTAATTTTTTGTTGTATTGAAAGACGGATGTTCTGTTCTGCGGTCAGCTGAGGCGCAAGAAGCGGCGTCTGATGTACCAGCACAATTCCGTGTGCCAGTGCATCATGCGGTGTTTTAAAAGAAACTTCTGTTCCGTCTAAAAAAATGGAACCGCTGTCGGGTAAAAGTGAACCCGACAGAATGTTTACTAAGGTTGACTTTCCTGCTCCGTTTTGCCCGAAGAGTGCATGAATCTGTCCGCTTGCAAACTCAAGCGAAATGTCATCAAGCACAGTCTTGCGGGGATACTGTTTGCATATATTACGGAGCGTTACGGTCATAGTTTACAGCTGCGGTACCTTAAATGTTCCGTCCTTCAGCGAAGTAATGAGTTCATTCATTTTGCTGCGGATGTTCTGTGGAACTGTCTGTTCGTAGAGCGGATCATCGGTAATAAATTCAATGTATCCGTCAGTAAAGCCAACAACTTTTGTCGTGCCCCATGCAGTGTTTCCTGCAAGGTAAGCGAGTGTTGTTTCTTTTGCTGCCTGCTGCTGCTTTACCATACAGCACGAAATGATTACGCCCGGTGCTTTTGCAAATGCATTTTCATCAAACCAGGTCAGATTGATGTTGTGTTCTTTTGCAGAAGAAATAACGCCCTGTGAAGCGCCTCCGCAGATTGGAAGAATAACGTCAACTCCGGTAGCATACATTGCATCGGTAAGTTCTGCTCCTTTGGCACCGTCATACCAGTTTCCCACCAGACGGAAGTCGCAGGTTGTTCCGCTTACTGCATCAGATGCACCCTTTGCGAAATACGGATGCAGTATGTTGTTCATAACCGGATATTCCTGTGCAGCAATCAAGCCGACTTTGTGTGATTTTGAAACCAGGCCTGCAATGTATCCGCTTAAGTACGACTGAACGGTCTGATCGTAACTGATACATGCCATGCTGCTGTTTCCGTCAAGTGCTGCATCAAGAAAAATAAATTTCTGATCAGGAAAGCGTTTGGTAAGCGGCTGTGCAATTTCTGGAAGTGAAGGATTTGACGAAATGATAACACCATACGTTCCTGCTGCTGCAAGAGAAGTAAGTTTTGTTGCCCATTCTGCCTGATTAGTTCCGGCTTCCATTACATAGACTTCTGCTTTTTCCTGTCCGTCTGAAAGTGATGCATTGTATTGTTCTGCTGCATCCTGTATTCCGCGTGCAAGATTTGCATAAATGGGAGAGTCTGCCATAATGCCGGGAATGAAAACTGCAATAGAAGTTGTTTTGCGCTGTTCTTTTCCTGAACATGCACAGAAAAGGGCTGGCAGTAACAGTGCTGCCGCAGTAAGTGAAAGAATTTTTTTATTCATGATATACCTCTTGGGAAAATATAGTTTTATATAAAACAAAAGTCAATAGTTTTATATAAAACTAATTCTCGAGGTTAAGGCTTTTTTCTATATTCTGGTTTACTTTGTTCAGAAGCGAAAGAAGCTGCTGTTTTTCATCCTTTGAGAACCCCTGATAGCAGACAGAAAGCAAATCCTCAGAGATGGAAGAGGTAAGTTCCTTGTATTTTTTTCCTTTTGCCGTAAGTGAAATAAGCCGTACTCTGCTGTCCTGTTCGGAAGGAGTTATTTTTACTAAGTCTTCTGCAAGCAGTTTTTTGACAAGTACCGTTGTAGTTGATTTGTCGCGGTTTATGCAGGAGGCAAGCTGGGACATGCTCATGGTTTCGTTTTGCGCTAACTGAAACAGAATGAATCCGTGTGAGGAAATAAGATTTTTCTGTGAAAGCCTGCGGTTAGTAAATTCTGCACTGATGCTGTGAATGTGCGAAATTAAAGAAAGCACCTTTTGAACTGAATATTCCATGTGCATAGTTTATCATGTTTATTGTTGACTGCAAAGGGCGATTGGAGTACAGTATACCCATGTTTGGATTTTTTTTGAAAAAGAACTTCTGTGATGTCTGGGACAATATGTTCCATCTGGTTATTTTAAATCTGTTTCTTCTGGCATGTATTGCTGCCTCAGTTGCATTTGTAATTTTTTCCGTTTATATTCCCGGCCCTGAAGAGATAAAAGTTCTGTATCAGATAGTGGCATTCTTTATTGCGTGTGCACTGCTTGGTGTGCTTGTGTTTGCAGAAGGAGAAAATGCCGCAAAGATTGCTGACTTTGGAACGCCCAAACTAAAGGATTACTTTTTGAACATTGTTCCGTCCATAAAAGATGGAGCCGCATTTGGCCTGTTCATTGGAATACTGACAGCGGTTGCAACGGTAAGTGTTCCGTTTTATTTTCGTGTCTGGATTCCTGCTGATGGTAGTGAAGGTTCTGTCATTGGGCTTGTTCTGCTTATGGTGGTGTTCTGGGCTGTGTTCATAACGGTTATGGCCTTGCAGTGGTTTTTGCCGATTAGAAGCATCATGCACAATCCGTTTATAAAATGCCTTAAAAAATGCTACATCCTCTTTTTTGATAATGCTGGATTTACGTTTGCACTTTTTCTGAGCAACATTGTACGCCTTATTATTACCTGTTTTACGCTTGGCATTATTCCCAGCATTAACGGTATAACGCTTGCAAATACCAATGCACTCAGACTGCGCCTGTATAAGTATGACTGGATCGAAGTCAATCCCGGACTTACCAAAGAACAGCTGAAACAGGTTCCATGGGACGAACTGCTGCAAAACGATAAAAATACGCTTGGTCCGCGCAAACTAAAATCATTCTTCTTTCCCTGGAAAGACTAGGTTTTGCTTTATAAATGTAAAGTGTTTTTCCCTTCCTCTTTGTGGTAAACTGTCGCCATTATTATGTAAGCCGTCGCACTCCAGCGGCGGTAAGGAGTTATTGTATGGCAAAAACAGTGTCGGATCCACACGCATGTACGTTGGACAAAATCATTTCATTGTGCAAACGCCGTGGCTTTGTCTATCAGGCAAGTGAAATCTATGGCGGTCAGGCAGGTGCATGGGACTACGGTCCTCTGGGCGTAGAGTTCAAGCGCAACATTCAGAACGCATGGTGGCACTACATGGTTCAGCGTCACGATGATGTTGTTGGTCTGGACAGTGCAATTTTCCAGCATCACAAAACCTGGGAAGCATCTGGTCACGTTGCACACTTCTCAGATCCGATGATTGACTGTACTGAATGCAAGGCACGTTTCCGCGCAGATCAGCTTATTGAAGACTTTGTAAAAAACAATCCTGATAAAGATCCCGGAAAACCGGTTGATACAATGACACATGAAGAGATGAAAGCATTTATCGATGCCAACATCAACTGTCCTACCTGTGGAAGCAAAGAACGCAAGTACACTGCAGTCCGCGAGTTTAACCTGATGTTTAAAACCTTCCAGGGACCTGTTGCAGATGAAGCTCACCTGATTTATCTTCGTCCTGAAACCTGCCAGGGTATTTTTACTGATTTTAAGAATATCGTTCAGTCTAACCGCATGAAGATTCCGTTTGGAGTTGCACAGGTTGGTAAATCATTCCGCAATGAAATCATCTTCAAGAACTTTATTTTCCGTACCTGCGAATTTGAACAGATGGAAATGGAATACTTCTGCAAACCCGGTACTGATGACGAAATCTTCCAGAACTGGCGCAACGAACGCTGGGAATTCTACAAGAAGTATGGTATTGCAGAAAAAAATCTTGCATGGCATCACCACGACAAGCTGGCTCACTATGCAAAAGATGCGTATGATATTCAGTACAACTTCCCCATCGGTTTTGAAGAGATTGAAGGTATCCATAACCGCACCGACTTTGACTTAAGTCAGCATACAAAGACAAGCGGCAAAGATATGGACTACATGGATCAGGACGACGGAAACAACAAGTACACTCCGTATGTTATTGAAACTTCTGCAGGTCTTAACCGCAACTTCCTTGCATTCCTGTGTGAAGCATACGAAGAACAGAATGTTGGTACCGACGGTAAAGATGATTACCGCACAGTCCTTCACCTGCATCCGAAACTGGCACCGGTAACGGTTGCTGTTCTTCCGCTGATGAAAAAAGATGGTCTTGCAGAAAAAGCACAGGAAGTAAAAGACAGCCTTACTGAAGAATTTGTTACCGACTATGATCAGAGCGGCACTGTTGGAAAACGCTATCGCCGTCAGGATGAAGTTGGTACTCCGTTCTGTGTTACTGTTGACTATGATACAGTCACTGCAGACAGTCCCAACTTTGGAACGGTAACTGTTCGTGACCGTGACACTATGGAACAGCAGCGCGTTAAGATTTCTGAACTTTCAGGATTCATTCATAACGCAATCAGCAACTGGAAACCTGTACAGAGATAGTATGGAATTTGTCATTCTGGGTCGAACAAATCTTCTCGTCAGCAGAACCGCCTTTGGTGCAATGAGTCTTGACTGCAAGGAAATTGAAGCCTTTGGCGAAGAGGCTGATGAGAAGGCCTGTGCGATTGTACGTCAGGCTTACGAGTCCGGAATGAATTTCTTTGACACATCCCGCAGTTCTCCGGTGTGCGAAAAAAGACTGGGCGCAGCTTTGCACGGTATACGGCATAATGTCATGCTTGCTACAAAGACCGCTCAGTCTTCTCCGCAGGAAATCCGGCAGGACCTGCACGAAAGTTTACTTGCACTTGAATCAGATTATGTTGATTTATATCAGCTTGAAAATCCGAAAGTGCTTCCGCAAAAAGACGGACGCGATGGAATTTACAACTGCCTTTTAAAACTTCAGTCGCAGAAATTAATCAGACATTTTGGAATTGCAACCGACGATGTGGACATTGCCAGAGAAGCAGTGCTGAGCGGTCTGTATGAAACGGTTCAGTTTCCGTTCAATGTGCTTACCGATGACGCAGCAATTCAGCTGGTAACGCTTTGCAAAGAACATGATGTTGGATGTATTGCCATGCAGCCTTTGTGCGGCGGCGTGCTGAGTAACATTCCGTTAGCGTTTGGTTTTCTGCATCAGTTTGAACACGTAGTTCCGGTGTGGGGAGTCCATACGCAGGAAGAATTGGGACAAGTGCTTTACTTTGAAGCTCATCCGCCTGTAATTGACGAACAGTTTACGGCAGAAGTTGAACGCGTGCGTCAGTTCTTTAATTAGATTCCTGCGTGTTTTCCTGATTGCTGATTGCCTTTAATACATCATCAGATTCAGTTTTATTCATTACGCGTATAATTTTAAGCTGTGCGTCGTTTGTCTGTACGGTTTTAATGCTTCCGTCTTCATTCTTTTCTCCGATTATCTGAACAATCGGATTTCGCTGATTAGCCGGGTTAACATCAACAACCTGTGCAATTTTTCCGTTTGCAAGATAGACGTATGCACCAATAGGATACAGAGAAACAGTGTAGAGTAATGCTTTTACAACGGTATCATCATACTGATGGTTTGCATTCTTAAGCAGTTCGACGATTGCATCAAATGTTGTGTGTGCGTCTCTGAAGTGGCGCGGTGCAGAAATTGCTTCGTAAGAACAGGCGACTGCAATAATCTTTGCGTATAGAGAAATCTTTTCTGAGGTAAGGTGGCGCGGATAACCGTTTCCTGTTTCGCGTTCATGATGTTCCAGAACTCCAAGCTGAATTGAAAGCGGGAAGTTTGCATCCTTAACAACGTTGTACCCCAGGACAGTGTGAGTTGTCATCTGTGCGTATTCTGTAGCGCTTAACGGTTTGCTGTTCATGTACAGCTGCGGCGGTAAGCGAATCATACCAATTTCATGCAGCATACAGGCAATGCCCAGTTCTACCAGTTTTTCCTGCGGCATGTGAAGCTGTAAACCGATTGCAATTGCAATGATGGTTGAGCGCATACTGTGACTTATGAGGAAGTTTTTATTTCGTGCTTCAAGTGTTGGCGTGATGCGCAGTAAGTATCTGCAGTGATCGCGTTCATACTTGTACAGTTCCTGCATCATTCTGCAGATTTCTTCATAGTCAAGATCACGGTGAGTAGCGTAATGTGTGTAAATAGCTTTTATGTACTCAGAGAAACCGTCGTATACAACCTGAACTTCTTCCATGCGCTCTGCTTCTGTTTTCACAGGCATAGTGTGCGCTTTCTTTAATGCATCCAGGAAGATATAAGAGTAATCAACTTTTACATGAGGCTTTGGCGGCGGAACAGGCTGTGCTGCTGCAGGTGCTGCACTCTTCTGTGTTATACCTAATTCATCGTCGAATGAAACTTCTTCAAATCCATTTTGAATCTGCTGTTTCTTTTCTGCACTTAACTCTGGTGCCGGCTTTTCTTCTACGACTTTGGGAGCTGGCTGTGTAGCTGCAACTTCACATATATTTCCGTCCAGAATAAATTTGTCAAAACTCCACTCCCGTAAGCTTTTCAGGACTTCTTCGGTAAGCGGACATGCGACGGATGTAACGAGGAATAGTTTGTCAATTTTTAAGTCTTCCTTGAAAAAGGAATCCGGTTTTAAATCTGAAACTTCTACGTTAGTCATAGGATGCCTCATTTCCTTATCGGCACAAACTGCGAAAATCTATACTGTAAATATTTATAAGGGTGAAAAAAAAAAGAACCAAAGCTTAAGCTCCGGTTCCTTTTACAGGAGATATGAAGAAAGCATCCTCTTTCAGCCGTCTGGATGTCTTGCGACCGTCCGTCAAAGAATGTTTTTAATCAATCACATTTTTATTATCGGTGGTGGCTGCAAAAAGGTTGAGTGTTTTTTTATAAATATGTCAGGTAGCTTTTAATGGATTCTGATAATTCTGTATAGATAAGTTTTGAATAGTATAACTGGTGCAAAATGGGTTCCTGAGGAATATCGCCCGCTTTTTTCTGTAACTGACGCTGTGTGGGAAACACAAGGGATGCTGCATCTTTTGCAGTTGAAGTAAGGATTTCTTTGTCCAGCATATCAAGCTTTGCAAATGTATCCTGAGCTTTTGAACGGTCTTTTATTGCACTGTCACACAGATGGATGCCTTTTCGTGCTGTTTCAAGCAGTGACTGTAAATGCGTGACAAATGTCTGCTTTGCAATTTCAAACTGCTTCATGCGTTCTTCCTGATTGAGTGCTGCGGCATTTTTTTGTGCAGTACAGAAGAATGCGTCTCGTTCTTTCTGTGCTTCAGGTAAGGACAGTATATCCTGTATGTCTGCTTTTTGAATTCCGTTTATGGCAAGACTCTGAGAAGTAAGCGAAAAAGTGGTACAGCCTGACTGTTTTGCTTTTTTTGCATTTTCTTCAAACCACCACGAAAACAGACTCATGCGTTCATCGGTTAAGAGCTGATTGTTGTCGTAGTCCAATGCAAACTGCGGATTTGCACTCATAAGGGAAATAATGGAATCTGTTTCTGCAGGCGATGTTTTTACCGACAGCCGGTGTGCTCGTTCTTCAAACTGTGAACCGCGTATGTGTGTCTGTTTGCCCGGAAAGCCTAAATCCATTCCCGCAAGATAGATTTTTTTTGTGCCGGTACTGTAGGCAAAATCCCATGCGGTGGTAGTAACGCTTCCTCCTGCTCCCAGTTTTCCTTTTTCGCCTAACTGTGATTCAAAATATTTTCCCAGCGGAAACAGTGAAGAACACATAACCGTCTCTTTGCATTCAAAGCGTAATACAGAGGGCCACACAGCACTTTCGGTAATCAAAACTGATGAAGGTGAGCGTAAAAAATCAAGGTGTCGTGCACAGGCTTCCTGTGGATCTACCAGTACAATAAAATCAGGTTCAACTCCTGCGTTAAGACATGCATGGAGTGATGTATCAACGCAGACAATAATACTTCTCTTTTTTAATTCTGCAAGATGCGGAAGTATTGCTGCAAGAGAAGGTCCTGCTGCAAGAATGACAAACGGCAGAGTGGTGTTTGTGTTCATGAATTTTTTAACGCCGTCACATAAAGCCATCTGCGGTAAATTTTTACAGCTGTTCCTGAGCCACAGTTTTGCAAATCGTTCAAGTGTATTTGTGTTGATGTTTTCTTTCTGCTTTGCACGCGTCAGATTCTGTTTGAGTTCTGTGTAGTAGGCAGACGCATGCTGTATCTGGTTAGCACTTTCGTATATCTGTACGTTTGAAATTCCAAAGCGTTCAATGAGGGAAGCTGCTTCCTGTGCACTTGCCCCTATGGCAAAAATAACCTGACTGTGTGATAAAACTGGTGTCCAGTCAAGCGTTTCAAAACTCTGCGAAACATAGCGGACATCAGGTTCTATTATGATAAGTGGAAGTGTAGGGTAACTGAGTGCAAACTGAATGGGTGCATAGCCTAATCCGAATGAATAAAAAGCTGCTGCGGTTTTTTCTTTGGGAAACTGAGAGATTAACTGCTGTGCTTCTTTTTGCGGATTATATTTTGAATGCAGGGGAAGTGTTCCCTCAAAGGCAGTCAGGGCTTCTGATTTTGATGCGGTAACGGTAAAGGGTTTTTCTTCTGGTGCAAGTGGTGTGTCAAATAAAAATGCTAACTGAGGAAATCTTTTTTTGAACAGCGCGACATTGTTATTCCAGATAGAGTTCAATGGTCGTGTTCTCCGTAATGGGGGTTCCCGGCTGAGGTGTCTGACTTACAACCCATCCTGAGCCGTGAATGATTACCGTTATCTGATTTTGTGACAGTAAGTTTACTAAATCGCGTTTGGGTCTTCCGATAAGATTTGGAACAACACCTGCATCAAGTGAGGGCTGCTCGTTTTCGCTTATGGAAATGACGCCAGAGTGTGAAACGGTTGCAGCGGTATCACGCGTCATACCTAGATGGTCAATGATTTCATCTGCAGCCTGACGAATGACAGGAGCGGCAATCTGTCCGCCAAGATTGCGTTCTATTTTTGATTTTACAATGACGGTATACAAAACAATCTGCGGATCTTCAATGGGGAAGATACCCATACAGCTTGAAAGATACTGATCTTCAAGATAGCGTCCGTTTTCAAAAATCTGTGCGGTACCGGTTTTATCGCCAATGGAAATGTCGTCAAGACCAGCACGCCATCCGGTTCCTTCTAGAACAGTGGTACGCATACAGCTTATGATGTAATCTGCAGTAGAAGTTTTTAAAACTCTGTCGCGGTACACGGGTGTGTGTTCGAATGTATCAACTCCATCTTTGTCACTGATGCGTTTGATAACCGTAAGCTGTGCAGGAACACCTTTGTTTGCAATTGCCATGGCAGCCTGAAGCATTTGCAGTGCAGTAACACTTACTTCCTGACCAATCGAAATAGTTGCTTTTGTTCGGCCAGACCAGGTGCTGTCTCCCGGTGCTTTTACCTTACCTGATTCTTCTCGCGGAAGTTCAACGCCTGTTTTTTCTCCAAAGCCAAAGTTCTTCATGTAGGTAAGGAAGGTTCCGGTATCAAGCCGTTCACTCATCTGTGCAAATGCATCGTTACAGGATCGTGCCAGTGCTTCACGGACGGTAACAAGACCGTGTTCGTGCGGATCGTGACAGCTTATGGTAAAGGTTTCGCCTTTGTTCGTTGTAAATCTATATGAACCGGTTGTTCTCAGATACGTTGCCGGTGTCATTGCCCCAGAGTCAATGTAAGATGCTGCAGTAAAAATTTTAAATACACTTCCCGGTTCGTACGAGTTGATTGCAGGACTGTCGCGTTTTGCATCTGGTGCATCAATGTTTGCATATTCATTCAGGTTGATTGACGGTAAACTGATGTATGAAAGAATTTCTCCTGTCTTTGCATCTGCAGCAAGAAGCATCATACTTTCTGCCTGTGTGTCTATGAGCGTTTGCTTTGCAATTTTTTCCAGTTTGTACTGAAGGTTTGCATCAATGGTCAGATATACATCCTGTCCAAATACAGTCTGCTGCTGGTCTGTGTTTACCGGTGGAGAAAGCACTAACTGCTGAGAGTATTCAATTCCACTTAAACCTTCACCGTCATCGCCCATGTAACCAATGAGTTGACTTGCTAAATCATTTTCGGGATATACTCGTCCGGGAATGCGGTCAAAGCGTGCAGAAGGAAATCCGTTTTCTTCAACGATTGCTTTTACTTCTTCATACTGATCCTGTGTCAGCTTTTTTTTGATGTACAGAAACGAAAGATTTCTTGCAGCCCTGATCCGTGCAGAAATATCGATGTCTGCCATATCGAGTGCGGGGGCAAGCTTTTGTGCAAAGTCATCAATCATGTCATCTGAAAGTTTATTCGGTGATATTCCAAAGTGATAGAAACTGGTCTGAACGGCAAGCGGTTTTCCGTTGCGGTCACGGATTGAACCTCGTTCAACAGAAGGTTTTGTAGAAACAGTCTGCGGCTGTTCGGAAACAGCAAGTTTAACGTAACAGAAAGTGACGTAGCCTAAAAACAAAGCAGAAATAATTCCGATGAACCAGACGCGCGGCTTTTTGAAAAAATCATTCATTTCCATAGCACTTTTCCTAACACATCGCACTCTGGAATAAAGCCGTAGTTTCGAGAATCAATTGATGCCTGGTAGTTGTCGCCCACAGCAAAAACGCATCCTTCAGGAACCGACGTTATGCCGTCAAGCAGACGATACTGTTCGTATGTCAACGGAATGTTTTCTCCACCCACCTTCAGAGTATACTGACTATCGCATGAAAAATCCAGTGGCATACCTGAACAGGCAACACATCGTTTTACTACCATATCCCCGTTATGCATATAGACGATTATGTCACCAGCTTTCGGATGCGCCCAAGTTGTCATGCGTGTACTCCCAAAGGGTTTGTCTAAACCGTATGCCAGTTTATTAACGATTACATGCTCACGGTCGCGGATTGTGCTTTCCATGGAATTTCCCAGAATACAGGGAATGTCAAGAACAAACAGTTTAAGAATGAGACCGAAAAAAATACCTATAAGAATATAGTGTAAAGCCTTCCGCATACGCAGTTTATTCTAATATGACGGCGATTTTATGTCGATACTTTCTATATGGAAATCATCAATTACTATACATCTGAACGACAACCCTCGTGGCCCCGTTTACGTACTCGTGAACGCTCTCATGTGAAAGCTCAGGCAGTTGTGCTTAAGCGTCGTACTGTTTCGGTTAAAGATATGTTCTTTACCGTTCGTGCAGCCCTGTTTAGTTTTGCGGTTACTGTGTGCAGTTTGATTCGCTATGCGTGGATGATTCCTGCGGTGTGTGCTGCAGTTGCGATTCCGGTATTGATTTCCAATCTGATTGATTATTCCCAGTCGTTTGCAAAAGTTGTTGATTTTGAAGCTGACAGTGCTGTTTCGTATGAATATCTGAATGCGGCTATGTCATCGTTTGCACTTGATTCTGTGTACTATGACCGTGACGGAAACATTCTTTCTTCTGACGGAACAATTGCTGTCTCATCTGTTACAATAAAAGAGCCGGTAACGTATCAGACATACACTGTTCGCGCAGGAGATACAATCAGCGGTATAAGCAAGAAGTTTGGCCTTTCAAATATTTCAACGCTTATTGCAGTAAACAATATCAGCAATGTTCGTTCTCTCCGTTCTGGTCAGAAACTGCGTATTCCTTCTTACGACGGTCTTGTACATGTCGTTACTGCAGGAGAAACCCTTGGCTCGGTTGCAAAAAAGTTTAACGCAACAGTAGAAGATATTCTTGATGTGAATAACCTTGCAACAGAAACATTACAGGCAGGTATGTCGCTTTTTATTCCGGGTGCCCGTCTGGACAGTGAAACGTTGCAGCGTGCAATGGGCGAACTGTTTGTGTATCCCATCAAAGCAAGCTGGCGTCTTTCTTCACGCTTCGGATATCGCATTGATCCCATCAAAAATACTCCCTCAAGTCACACGGGAATCGATCTGTCTTGTCCTGAGGGAACAAAGATTTATTCTGCTATGAGCGGAACTGTTGCATATACAGGATTCTCAAGTGTCTACGGTAACTATGTGATTGTCAAACACCATGACGGATATCAGACACTGTATGCACACATGAGCAAGATAATTGCAAAGAAGGGTGAAAAGGTTACGCAGGATACAGTAATCGGTCTGGTTGGATCTACCGGATATTCAACAGGTAACCACCTGCATTTCTCTGTGTACAAAAACGGAAAATTAGTTGATCCGCTTACGGTTTTAAAATAGGGAAAAGGAATCAGATATATGGAAAAGTTGTGCGTGTGCAAAGAATGTGGCAGAGTAATTGACCGTGAATTTATTTACTGTCCGTGGTGTGGAGATGCGCGGATGGATATTCGGGAACGAAATTCTATGGATGCGATATTTGATCGGATTGTTGAATCGCAGAATCAATATCGTGACAAGCGGGTAGAAAGTTTACTGGGGCGGCTTGATGAGCTTGACCGTGAACTTTCAACGCTGGCACTAAGCGTGGAGATGCATCGATGAAACGATTTTTATGTGTAGCAGCTGTCTTTTTTGTGGCGGCTGCTTTTCCTGTTTTTGGAAAGGTCTCATTCAACTCTGTTTCTGTAAATGAATCCGATGAAATTTTATTTACGGTATCGCAGACAGTTCCTGGGACGAATGATTACAATGCACTGTTTGCAGCAAAACTTGATAAGAAAGGACTTGCCTCTGCTCCGCGGCTTTTAACCTGTTTCCCTGAGAAAATGGAGCTTGTTCAAAACGGAACAATCCTTCAGCTGCGTAACCGTTACGGCTGTGCATGGTATTCAATTGCTCAGAAAAATGTCACCTGGATTTCTTCTTCTGATTCTCTTCCGATTGATTATTCCCGTACCAGTGCGCAGAGTGTAAGCCCTGACGGAAACTACAGCTGCTTTGTCCGCCTGAATAAAAGCGGCAGCGGTCAGCTTTTACTGCAGAATCTTCGCACGCAGGCTCAGGTAATTCTTGCAGAATCAGTGACCTTCAGTTTTGATTCAGTTGCAGTTAAATGGTCTCCGGATTCAGACATTCTGCTGTATGAAAAAAACGGCACGGTGTTTTTTGTTTCTGCATCAACTGCATTCGGTCCCATGCAGATTTCGGAAAACCTTAGAAAAATCGGTCCGGGAACTATTGCCAGCGTTTCGTGGACACAGGACAGAAGTCTTCTGTATATAGACGGTGATATCGTATACCGCATCAATCAGAATGAACTGTATACGCGCGGCCTGTATTCTTCGCTTGCGGGAACGGGAACGATTGTTGGCCGGCTTCCGTATGCATTTGATGCAAAGCGTGATGTGTTCTGGAGTGACGCTTCCGGTTCGCAGATTGTTGTGGTAAGTCAGAATAATCTTGCCTGCTACTATTCTCTTTCTGCACAGAGTTATGACTTTGTTCAGTCAAAAGGAATTTTTACGTTGACCGGTGCCCGTGGTGCAGTGCTTGGCTGTCAGGTATTCTGGAATCAGAAACAGCAGCCTCTTCTGTGGGTTGATTTTTTACTGTATGAAGACGGCAAGCGTTCTTCGCGCATGTATTCGCTGTCTTCTTCAATGGATGTAATTTTTGAAGTAAAAGATTCTGTTTCTCCTGTTGCTTCTCCGGACGGTTCACTCATTGCGTTTACCGGTGGTGATTCAGTTTATGTGTATGACATAAATGCAGCACAGGTGCGGGGCAGACTGAAGGGTGAGAGTGTTGTTTCCTTTGTGTGGGGAAGTAATTCCATTCTGTATGTAGGCGGAATAAAAACAGTCCGTGCATGGAATCTTCGTTCAGAAGAAGTGTCTGTTCTGTTCCTTTCTTCTGTTGATGAAGCTGCGTGGAGCGGCAGTATGGTGTATGGTTCTTTCAAAGACGAAGAGACTGTGTATGCCTATAATGCAAAACTAAACACCTGGAATGCATCGTCGCTCAGGAATGTTTCTTTTGCAAGCGTTGAAAAAAATGCACGCTATCGTGTGTTCATAGGAAACGCTCAGAACAAACTGTTTGAAAATGCTGCATTTGTCCGTTCTTTGCAGGGGACAGTCGTAACGTATCCGGTTTTTGCACAGTCTGATACACCTGTTCCTGCGTCTAAGCGTGTTGCGCTGGTGTTTGATGCAGTTGACCGTGCAGACGGTTTACCTCAGATTTTGTGTGCGTTAAATCAGTTTAAGATTCCTGCAACCTTTTTTATCAACGGAGAGTTTGTGCGCCGTTATCCTTCTGAAACGCGGCAGATTGTTGCATCTGGGTATGAATGTGCATCAGGATTTTTTGCCATGACAGATTTAACTTCTTCTGTTGATTTTGTCATTGATGAAGGATTTATAAAGCGTGGTCTTGCCCGTAACGAAGATGAATTTTATGCAACAACAGGAACAGAACTGTCGCTTTTGTGGCATGCACCATCGTATCGCGCAAATAAAACAATTCTTGCTGCCGGTGAAAAGGCAGGTTACCGTTATGTAGATGCAGTTGTTTCTGAGGAAAGTGTTGAAACACTTATTGAGAAGGTTGTTCCCTCTGCGTATGACGGAATGATTATACCGGTGTGCGTAGGAACTGATACTCAGAAAATCGATCTGCTTATTTCGTCACTGCTTGACAGCGGCTGTACAATCGTTGACGTGCGTGACCTTATTGAATGATTCTGTTTGCGACAAACAGTGCTGCTCTGTCCCACAAAAGTTTTACTGCAGAACCTTTTGTAACTGAACGGTCTGCAATAAGCGGGATGGTACGCAGCACAACACCGTTTAACGAATAGGTGAGTGTTCCATACTGTTCTGCACAGACTGCCTGTCCGTAAATTGCTTTTGGTGCCTGTATATCAACCTGAATCTGCTTTGCTGCATCCTGTGGTGACGTTCCTGAAATAAACGGTACGGTAAACGTTTCATCAAATGCCGGAACAAGACGTACACTGTCTGCTTTTCCACCTGCAACACAAACGGTAACAGAATGCGCATCGCTGTCTTTTGGTGCACGATAATCTGCAAATGATGCAAATGCATAATCCATCAGTGTAAATCCGTCTGCAACACGATATTGATTTCCCTGTACAGAACCTTTTCCCGGACCGCCCATGGTAACCGAAAGAAACCGCATTCCGTTACGCTGAGCAGTAAGCGCAAGATTGTATCCGCTTTCGTCTATGTAGCCGGTTTTAAGTCCGTCGCATCCTTCTAGTTTTCCAAGCAGTTTGTTTGTGTTGTACTGTGTTATTGCCTGACTGTCGCCCTGCCACTGCTGGTTAGGCGCAAGATTGTGCTGCTGGGGATACCGTAAGACGTTTTGTGAATGATAGTTCTGCAAGGCATAGCCAAAGCGGTTTATGTACACACGTGAAAATGCTGCAAACTCACGGGCAGTCGTAACATTCAGTTCACTGTAGCCGCTTGATTCAACAAAATGTGTATGGGTAAGTCCTAATCCTTCTACAACGCGGTTCATGCGTTCTACAAAGTCTTCCATGTTACCGCAGATGAAATTTGCTACTGCAATAGAGGCGTCGTTTCCGCTTGCAATGGCAAGCCCTAAAAGCAGCTCGTTGAGCGTTACGCGCTGACCTTCTGCCAGAAACATTATGGATGCATCGCGCGGTAAGTTTATGGCCCATGACTGAGGGGGAAGCGGAACTATATCATCAAGAGAAACCTCTCCTTTCTCTACCGCTTCAAATACGACATACATTTCAACAAGCTTTGTCATGGATGCCGGAGGAATGAGTGCGTCTGCATTTTTTTCAAACAGGATGCTTCCTGTCTGGGTGTCAATCAGAATTGCACTTGCTGCATTTATAAATAAGTCTGCATCAACGGTTTTGTACGGAAGTGCACTGACTAACGCTAAACGTTCGGGAAAGTTTTTGTCCAGCTGTTCCTGCAGATACACCTGCTGTAAGTGCGTTAAATCAGATGCTGGTTTAGGGGAAGAAAGCTGCTGTACGCGAAAACCAAACAGCGTTGCGGCAATAAGCAGTGCAAGAATTGCAGAACCTGCTGCAACGGGTGCAAGAAGTGAACGTTTTTTCATGCTTTTGTTGCCCTGTTGCGTAACAGTAAATCGGTAATGGTAATGGCTGCCATTGCTTCTACAACCGGAACAATTCGGGGACACAGACAGACGTCATGTCTTCCTTCGATAAGCAGGTCGCATTCATTTCCGTTTATATCAACGGTTTGCTGAGTACGGTAAATGCTGGGAACCGGTTTTACGGCACAGCGGAAGAAAATTCTGTCAGCGTTGGTAATGCCTCCTAAGATTCCGCCTGAATTATTTGTTTCAAAGGTAACCGCTTTGTCTTTACCTGATCGGATGACATCATTGTTCTGTGAGCCGGTCATATCCGCACAGTTGAATCCGCATCCAAACTCAATTCCCTTGATTGCTCCGATGGAAAGCATTGCCTGTGCAAGCAGTGCATCTGCTTTTTCAAAAACAGGTTCTCCCAATCCTGCAGGAACACCGTCAATGGTACATGCTACAATGCCGCCGGTAGAATCTCCTTCCTTACGGATTTCGTTTATCTTTTGTTCCATTTGGTCTGCAGCCTGGGCATCGGGAGCACGCATTGTGTTCTGTTCTATTTGAGCTGCATCAAATGTTGTGCACGAAATGCCTGCTGCCCGTTCAGTGTATGCGGTTATGGAAATGCCCTGCTGTTTCAAAAATAATTTTGCAATTGCACCTGCGGCAACTCTGGCGCAAGTTTCGCGACCGCTTGCTCTTCCGCCGCCACGATAGTCCCGTATGCCGTATTTTTGTGTGTAGGTAAAGTCTGCGTGTCCGGGTCTAAAGACATCTTTTATATTGCTGTAGTCGCCTGAATGCTGGTTTGTGTTCTGAATAATAATTGCAATGGGAGTTCCTGTGGTAACACCTTCGAATACTCCGCTCTGAATAACTGCTTTGTCGGCCTCTGAACGCGCTGTTACCGAAGCTCCCTTTGCACCGGGTCTGCGTCGTGCCATTTCATTCTGTAAAAATGTTTCGTCTATGTGAATGCCTGCGGGACAACCGTCAATGACGCAACCAAGTGACTGTCCGTGACTTTCGCCGAATGTGGTAACCTTAAAAATCTGACCGAATGTATTTCCTGACATACCGCCATTCTAACGAATTTTATTCATTAATTCCACCCTGCTGTGAACACCCAGTTTCTTGAAAATTTTCTTGTTGTGGGTTGAAACCGTTTGAGCAGAAATGTTGAGGGTGTGGGCAATTTCCTTATCGCTTTTTCCTTCTGCAATCAGTAATGCAATTTCTTTTTCGCGTGAAGAAAGGCCAAAATCATTTTCGTGGGTTTCCGGTGCTTCGGCTTGTGCTGACGGTACATTCATGGCTGTCTGCAGGTGTGAAATAACTGACTCGCGTGCCATTTGTGTTGTGTTCATGATTGCATGAATAGTGCTGCTTACTTCGCTTATGTGGAACGGACGGGTAATACAGGCAGCGGCTCCGCTTTTTAAGATAAAGTTCTTTAAGCGTGCTTCCTGTGCATCAACTAAGACTATGACAGGAATTGTTTTGATAAGCGGATGCGATTTGCATTTTTCAAGCAGTAAGTCTCCGTTTAAGAAGGGCAGTTTGTATTCAATAATGATGATATCCGGCGGATTTTCTGTCATGCTCTGTAAGCTGTTCCATGCTTCTGAACCGTTTGAAACCGAGGTAAAGTTTGCTTCGGACCGCAACAGATTTTCAAACAGGCGTCTGCTTTCGATGTTCTGTTCGGCAAGAAAAATATTCGGCTTTTGACTGTTCTGATTATCCTGCGATTCAAGCTTTTGTTCAGTCTTCAGAGTTTTGTTCAGACGGGAAATGACATCTTCTTCGCTGCTTGCCGTACGAACTGACGGATAGTTTATGTTGTTTCCTTCAGTTTCGTTCAGTTTAAGCGAAAGTGTGTGACGTTTTCCGGAACTGAGCTGTTCTGAGGTAATTGTTCCTTTGTAAATGTTTGCAGCGGCTTCCAGAAGTTCTGTATTTTGAGTTTTTTGTTCTGTCTGTTCGTTGTTGATAAAGTTTGGTGTATGTATGATACAGTTAATGGTATCGTCTGTAGCTGTCAGCTGTACATCAAATGGATATACACGCGGAGAATTTCTGACTACAGAAAGCATGAAGTTTTTGATGATGAACTCAAGGAGTCCTTCGTTTGCAAATACCAGCTTTGAATTTGATACGCTTGTTTTGAAGGTAAAAACCTGTACTTTGTTTTGATAATAATTGTTAAAGGCATTGGCACAGCTTTTGAAGAAGGATGCGATTAAAATGGGATGAGCAGGCGGCGTAATATTGTCGCGGACAATTGCAACTGCATTCAGTATGTCTGTTGAGTGAAGTGCGGCTGATTCTATGAGTACGTGTGTATGCTCTAATACGGCTTTATCCTGAGGTATAGGAAGACGGATTGTGTTCAGAATGACATTGCTCAGATCCAGCAGATCTCGCGTTACATTGCGGTACAGTGACTGAGAATGAGACAGTGTTTTGTTTTCTGCGTTTATGTGATGAATGTTTTTTGACAGACTGGTTATAAGGTTAAGGCCAACAGGAATGGTTATCAGAAGGAATACAATATCAAGAACTGCAAAGTTGTCCTGGTCGAACAGCGTGAACGGGAAAAAATCAAAGAATGCGCGCAGGTATCTGAACAGCTGGCAGAAAAAAAGTAAAGTTGATGCAATGCACCAGCATACGGCTGTTTTTATAAAGGTTTGTGGTACGGATTTTTTCTGATGAATCAGAATATAAATTAATCCGGTACTTGCTGCTGCAGTCATGGTCAGCGAAAACAATGTAAAAATCGTATATACGATAACCGGTGACTGAATGATGATGCAGGCGGTAAAGAATACCAGCATGATAATTAAAAGAATTGGAATAGATTTGTTTGGAATTGAAAGCGAGGTATGTTCCGCAGAGAATAAATCCAGCCCGATAAAATTGAGTGTAAAGGCAAGCGCTCCTAAGTAATAGATAAGACGGGGACTGTGAGGAAGCGATGAAAGCGAGTTCCATAAGTATACCGGACCAAATCCTTTTTGCTGCAGGATAAGCAAAATCAAATTTACTGCACCGCATCCGATTATGATGGCTACCATGCTTTTTGATCTGATTCCGTAGAACAGAATAAAAAGTGCGATTGCTATGTAAAAACCCAGCAGTAAAAACTGTGCCATAAGCATGTGGTGCGTCTTGTTCAGAAAGTATCTTGAAGGTTCAATGGTTATGTTAACAGGAGATCCAATGTATGCCTGTGTGCGTATAATAAGATGTTCGTAACCGTCACTGTCGCAGGAAGATCTTGTGTCTTCTGAGTCAAACGGAATGGAAAGCCGCCAGGTCTGAAGCGTCATCTGTGATTTTAAAATCATGCGTCCTGTTCTTCCTAAGAACTTCCAGTTTCCGTTCTGGTCAGGAATGTACAGTTCTGCAAAGTCAAGCGGTTCTTCTCCCAGGTGAACAACAAACTCGTTTCCCTGACTGGGTTTGGGCGGTAGAAATGTTACTTCGATGTACAGAATGCCTTTGTAAAAGCCGGGGTTGAATTTTGACTTTATCGGCTTGAAGGTTTGCTTTGCTACTTCTTCTAACGGCATTTCGGTCGTTTCATCTATAAAGTAACTTACGCTTAGGGGAAGCGGTGTCTTTTGCTGTGCAGGAATCTTTGCGGGATTAAGATGTTCCTGCGGATTTAAGCCGTACTGCGTGTTCTGCTGGGCATACACAGCTGTCTGTAATGTAAAAACAAGAAGGCATAATGCCGCTAACTTAAATTTCATACTCTCAGTATAACTTAGGTTATAGGGTTTGAAAAGGCAAAAATACCATGTTTTTGGCAAAAATATACCTGATTTATGGTATTTTTTAGGGGTTGCGGTAGGGTATAGGGGACTGTATTATTAGTGCATACCCAACGGGAGATGGTATTATATAGATTTTGGAGAGAGAGAAACGGAGTCTGTGGGAGACTCCGTTTTTTATTTTGTTTTAATTGAGTTTTATATAGAAAAGTGGTATACTGTCCTCATTACGAGGAGCTATTTATGATTAGTTTACATGGTGCGTATACCGCAATGATTACCCCGATGAATTCAGACGGATCTGTCGATTATGACGGATTTAAGAAGAATGTTCTCTTTCAGCTGGAACAGGGAATTGACGGACTTTTGCCTCTTGGCACAAGCGGTGAAACTCCCACACTGACTGAAGAGGAAGAAGAAAAACTCATTGACATTGTAATGCCGCTCGTAAAAGAATGGAACACAGCTCACAAAACTGACGTCAAAGTTATTATCGGTGCCGGTTCTAACTGTACGAGTGATGCAGTCCGCTATGTTGAACGCGCAAAGCAGAAGGGGGCAGATTACGCACTGGTGGTAACTCCGTATTACAATAAACCGAGTGATGAAGGTATTTATCAGCACTTTAAGGCAGTCAGCGCTGTAGGTATTCCCATTATCGTATACAACATTGCCGGACGTACCGGTAAGAATATACCGACTGCTCTGCTTGAACGCATTGCTGATCTTCCCAACATTGCAGGTGTAAAGGAAGCAAGCGGTAACATCAATCAGATGATGGAAGTAATTGAAAAAGTTCAGTCTAAGCATCCTGATTTTTCTGTGATGAGCGGTGACGACGGACTTACACTTCCGCTTATGGCTGCAGGCGGTAACGGAATTATTTCTGTGGTAACAAATCTTATTCCCGCACTTATGACCGAACTGGTACACGACTGTGAGAAAGGAGATTTCGCTGCAGCACGCAAGATTCACTATCGTTTACAGCCGTTCTTCAGGGCAGCATTCTGTGACGGAAATCCGTCTTGCATCAAGTATGCAATGAATGTTAAGGGGCTGCCTGCTGGTTCTGTACGCTTACCGCTGGTTGAACCTAAGCCGGAAGCACAGGAAATAATCAAGAAGGCAATCAAGGATTGCAACCTGTAAGTTTGTGACTTACTGTTTAAGGAGTTCTATTATGGAAAAGATAAGAGTTGGTGTTTTGGGCGCAACGGGAATGGTTGGACAGCGATATATCAAGCTTATGGAAAATCATCCGTGGTTTGAAGTAACTTATGTTGCAGCATCTCCGCGCAGTGCCGGAAAAAAATATCGTGATGCAGTTGCAAACCGCTGGCTTATTGGTGCAGACATTCCTGCTAACGTTGCAGACCTTGTTGTTCAGGATGCAAACGATGCAAAACTTGCGCTGGGTAAGTGTAAGTTTGTGTTCAGTGCTCTTGAAATGGGTAAGGATGAAATTAAAGCTCTGGAAGAAGCATACGCTGCAGAAGGAATCCCGGTTGTTTCAAACGCAAGTGCTAACCGCTGGACAAGCGACGTTCCCATGCTGGTTCCCGAAATTAACTACAGTCACCTGGATATCATCAAAAAGCAGCAGGAACATCACGGCTGGAAAAAAGGCTTTATTGCAGTAAAACCAAACTGCTCTCTGCAGACATACATGATGCCACTTCATGCCCTGATTATGGCAGGCTATCCGGTTAAGCGCATGATTGTAACCACACTGCAGGCAACCAGTGGTGCAGGATATCCCGGTGTTGCAAGCTTTGACATGATTGACAACATTGTTCCCTTTATTGGTGGAGAAGAAGAAAAGACAGAAAAAGAATGTCTGAAGATTTTAGGAACTGTTGACGGCGACAGCATTAAAAATGCAGCTCTCCCGCAGGTTAGTTCTACCTGTACCCGTGTTCCTGTTGTTGACGGTCATACTGCCTGTGTCAGCCTTGAGTTTGATCTTCCTGATGATAAAAAACCGTCACTCGAAGAGATTGAACGTGTATGGACCAGTTACACAAGTGTTCCTCAGCAGCTGAATCTTCCTTCTGCGCCCGAGCATCCGATTGTTGTTCGCCATGAAGAAAACCGTCCGCAGCCCCGCCGTGACCGCGAAACCGAAAAAGGTATGGCATGTGTCATTGGTCGCCTGCGTAAGTGCAATGTCTTTGACGTAAAGTTTGTTGCACTCAGCCACAATACAAAACGTGGTGCAGCATTGGGCGGTATTCTGAATGCAGAACTGCTTAAGGCAAAAGGATTTTTTGACAATCTGTAGTAAGTACATATGACGGTAAAGACGCGGATGCTTTTAAAAGTGTCTGCGTCTTTTTTTTGTCAGTTTTAACTGGAGGAAAGCATGAAGAATGCAAAATGGTTAGTGTTGTGTGTATGCGCTGCAGTGTTTGCCTCGTGTGGCGGAAAAATGCAGTCTGCAGACCGTGTGTCTGAATCAGCAAAAGCTCAGATTGCGGTGGCACCCATTGACGGTTTAAGTGAGGATTTTATTCGCGGTGTTGATATCAGCATGGTGTATGAAATTGAAAAAAACGGCGGCGTGTATTATGACGAAAACGGAAAAAGTGCAGATGTCTTTCAGATTTTGAAAAGTCAGGGAGTAAACTGGGTCAGGCTTCGTCTGTGGAATAATCCGGTAAACGATTACAATGTTGTTGAAAACGGAACTGTCATCAGCAAAAAAGGAGATCCTGTTGGCGGCGGAAACAACAGTGTTGATGTTGATATTGCCCTTGCTAAGCGCGCAAAAAAAGCAGGATTAAAACTGCTGCTTGATTTTCACTACAGCGATTTCTGGGCGGATCCTGAAAAACAGAAAAAACCTAACGAGTGGAAAAATCTTTCCGGAACAGAATTGTGTGACGCAGTTGAATCGTATACGAGTGAAGTTCTGCAGAAATTTAAAAGTGCCGGTGTACAGCCCGACATGGTTCAGATTGGAAACGAAACAAATAACGGCATGCTGTGGCCCGACGGAAAAATCAATCCGGTTACCAAAACAGATGTCGATATTGGCGGCATGAGCGGATTTATTTCTCTGCTTAAAGCAGCATCCCGTGGAGTACGCAAAGCAGGCAAGTGGGGAACCGACATTAAAATCATCATTCATCTTGCAGACGGCGGAAAGAATGCGCTGTACCGTACTATCTTTGATGCAGTTACTGAAGCACAGGTTGATTTTGATATCATAGGACTTTCGTTTTATCCGTACTGGCATGGTTCGTTTGATGACCTTACTGCTAACATGAACGATCTTTGCTCCCGTTACGGAAAGGATATGGTTGTGGTAGAAAACGCCTACGCGTATACCTGGGATGCAGGAGATGACACGGCTAACATGTTCTCGCTGTATTCTGATGAAGCACATGGCTACATTCCCTCGGTACAGGGTCAGGCAACTGAAGTGCGTGACTGTATGCAGGCTGTTTCTTCTGTTGACGGCGGACTTGGAATTTTCTACTGGGAGCCCGCATGGATTCCTGTTGAAGGAGCAGGCTGGAGAAGCGGCGAAGGTAACGCGTGGGACAATCAGGCTATGTTTGATTTTTACGGAAACGTACTTCCTTCTCTTTCTGTCTTTAATCTTGTGTATGGAAAAGGCGAAGTACAGAATGTGTGGGGAGGCTCTGCTTCTTCTGCAACTTTGTTTGAACCCTGCAAGGCTTCCGAGAGTGTAAAACTTACCGTTATGCCCGGACAGATTCCACCGTTACCCGAAAAAGCAAAGGTTGTGTTTACCGACGATTCAGAACGACTTGTTCCCGTAACCTGGGAGACGCACGACTGGAAATCAGAAAAAGAAGATAAAATTGTTACCGTGTCAGGAACTACACAGGAAGGTTTCCGTGTTACCTGTGAAGTTGAACTTTCAAGCATTGTCAATCTTTTAAAAGATCCGTCGTTTGAAAGCGGCACACTTGATGAATGGAATCTTGACGGCTCACCGGTGCTGTTCTATGCGTGTGAAGATAAAGGTAATGCACACTCGGGAACCTGGGCCTATCACTACTGGGATAACGGAGCATTCAGCGGAACACTCAGCAAAACCTTTACCGGCTTACAGAACGGAACCTATATCTTTAGCGCGTGGTCAGAAGGCGGCGGCGGTGAAAATGCACTGTATCTGTTTGCAGAAGATTACGGTTCAGACAAAACACTTACCGTCGATGTTGTGGATACCGGCTGGCAGATCTGGAAAAAGTACTCGCTTGAAATCCCGGTAACTAACGGTCAGGTAACTGTCGGTTTTTATGTAGACGGAATTGCCGGTAACTGGGGCAACTTTGACGATGTAATGCTGTATTACAAGTTACAGTAATCCTCTTACGCAGTAAACCAGTCCTCTACCCTCAAAAATGCACTCTTTTTCATAGGGGCAAAATCTGCGGTATTGTGTGTTACTAAAATCATGCCGTTTGAAATTGCTGTAGCTGCAATCTGCGAATCATAGAGGGGAAGGGGACTTCCGTTTTGTTCAGCAAGTGCCTGCATTTCTCCGCAAATCTGAGCAGCAAAGGAATCGTAAGAAATGATTTCTATTGTCTTCTTGTAATTCAAAAGACATTTTTCCAGATATTGTTTTCTTCTTCCTTCCTGCATTCGGGATACACCACGAGTAAGTTCCTGCCAGGTTACCGCAGACATTGCACACAGATTTTTTCTCATCTCGTAGAGTTCCTGTACTGTTTTATTTGGTTTCTGCTTTGAAAATTCAGAAACAATGTTTGTATCAAGTAAATATGTCTTCTTCATGGTTTTCTCCTAAGCCCACGGGTCTTTTGAGTAATCCGGACATTCACGCGACGGCGTAATATCAAATCCTACATCATCTAAAACATCAGCATATTCCGCTTTCAGTTTCTCAAGCGAATCCAGGAGGGATGGTTGTTCCTGTTCTGTTTTTTCATATTCTGCATAGCTGATGATGACGGCAACCGGTTTGTCATAACGGGTAAGCGCTATAACTTCGCCTTCTTCTGCGGATTTGACGAGTGCTGAAAAATTGTTCCGTGCTTCATAAATTGACGTTCTGCACATACGCACCTCCAGAAAGAGAGTTCATCACTAAATATAATACACGGGGAAAGTATAGTCAACTTTAAAAATGTTGGCTAGGATACGCTGCCGGTAACCGGGGTAACTTTTACGATGTACGATTGTATTATATAGAGAGAGTAAGCAAAATTTGACATTTTTGACTTTCGGAGGTACACTGTTACTATGCGCAATAGACTGATTTTTATTTTTACTTTATTTGTTGCCTCAATGGCTCCTCTGGCTGCCGTGGAATTAAGCGGTACGTATAAGACAGACTATACCGTAACAACAGAATTTAACACGGTCTCAAAAGGTAAGACGCTTCGTGTTACCAACGGTGCAACATTTGTGATGACTGATGCAATTGTGCAGGGAAGTATTGTGGTAGACAAAGGTTCCCGCCTTATTGCAAAAAAATCTGGTGCCGGTTATCTGGTGTTTGGTGAAGGAACCCATGTCGAAGGCATAGATCTGTACTATAAAGTCCGCGTTTCTGACGACCTGGTGTTTACCCGAAAGTTTCCCATGACGCTTGATGAAGTGTGGAGAAGCAAAAACCGCCAGCTGATTGACTGGGTCAGTATTATAGAATTCTGCTACAGTTCTGAATTGAACGGATGGGTTTCCATCAATGAAATCCGCTATCAGAATCCGTTTAATGAAAATCTGTTTGATGAATACGATATCGTGCTTACAAAGTCAGCAACACAGCCTCTTGAAGGTGGATGCCGGTCTCTTATTGTAAAAAACAAGGCAAAGATTGTTATTCAGCCTTTACGGGATCGCTGGAATACAATCATTAGCGAATCAATCATTGTTGAAAAAGGTGCGTCTCTCTTGGGAACGACACGTGACGGACATAAACTGGTCGTAAAAAACGGCATAAAAATCGAAGGACTTCCTGTGTATATCCGCGTAAACAATGATCTGATAGAGGCTAACACTATCCTTGAGGATTTGTGGAATCTTCCTGAGGTAAAGCAGTGGGGAGACGGTCTTATACTTGCGTATGTGCCTGAATTAAAAGGCTGGTATTTCCAGGATATTATGCTTGGCGATAACGACCTTCCCAAAGCCTTAAAGACGAAAATTGACGCTCTAAAGGCAGGCAATAAGGCATATCCATATAAATTCTAAACAGATATATAGTCTAATAAATTAAGCCGCGGAGGGCGCACATTTTCTTAACATAAAGCAAGGCATAAAAAATCACAGGGATGTGATTTTTTATGCCTTGCTTTTTATGACATTTTACGCTATAATGTCATTATGGAACAGACCCTGCCCAAAGTCATTCAAAGTATCGCAGAAAAGTATCCTGAGGTTATTGCTCAGTATTCCCGCACAAAGACTGGTGATTTTATTCCCACCAACTACCATGATTTTTTTCAGCGCAGTCTGGATTTTGCCGGTAGTCTTCTTGACTTAGGTCTTAAGCGTGGGGACCGAATTGGCCTTATAAGCGATGACCGCAAAGAATGGCAGCAGGCAGATATGGGTCTTCTTGCAATCGGTGCCATCGATACTCCGCGCGGCTGTGATGCTTCCGAAAAAGATCTTTCATACATTCTTTCGTTTGCTGAATGTGAAACCGTTATTGCAGAAAACAATTCTCAGGTAAAGAAAATCCTCAACATCAAGGACAGTCTTCCGCTCTTAAAAAAGCTGATTGCGTTTGATGCTGTTGATGTGCAGGAAAATGAACGTGCTGCTTCCTGTGGTGTCCAGGTGTTTTCGTTTGATTCGCTGTGTGAAAGCGGTCACGAATGGCGCAAAAATAATCCCGACGTTGTAGAAAATGAATTGAACAAAGGTCAGTGGGATGACCTTGCAACTATTATCTTTACCAGCGGAACAACCGGAACTCCGAAAGGTGTTATGCTTACGCACGGAAACTTTATTGCTCAACTTGATGAACTTAAAGAGCGTATCTTCCTTAATCCCGGTGAAAAAGCACTGTGTGTTCTTCCGATATGGCATGTGTTCCAGCGTGAATGTGAATACGTTATCATGAGTCAGGCTGCTTCAGTCTGTTACAGTAAACCGATTGGAAGCATTCTGCTTGCTGATTTTCAGAAAATCAATCCGCATCTTATGCCTGCAGTTCCCCGCGTGTTCGAAGCAATCTACGACGGTGTGTGGAGAAAGATGCGTAAGACTGGCGGCATAACGCTTGCCATGTTCAAGTTCTTTGTAAATGAATCCATCTTGTGGTGTAAGATTGACCGTAAACTTCGCCGTAAGACTGCACGTTTTGAAAGTGACCATCTGCAGTTCTGGTGGCCGGTGTTAGTGCTGCCGTGGATTTTACTGTATCCGCTTCGCCTGCTGGGAAAAGTCCTGGTGTTCAAAAAACTGAAAGCGGTTGTGGGTAAAAACTTCCGTGCCGGTATTGCCGGTGGCGGTGCGTATCCTGCATACATCGATGAATTCTTCTGGGCTGTCGGCATAGAAGTTGTTGAAGGTTACGGCTTAACCGAAACTGCTCCTGTTGTAAGTGTTCGTCCTATTGCTGATCCTATTTTCCGTACTGTCGGAACTCCGATTCGTCATGTTGAAGTTCGTGTTGTTGATGATAACGGACTTATTCTTGGTCGTGGTCGCAAGGGTAACATTCAGGTTCGCGGTGCAACCGTTATGAAAGGATACTACAAGCGCGATGACCTTACGCAGAAAGTTATGACTGTTGACGGCTGGTTTGATACCGGAGACATTGGTATTCTTACTGTCGATAACGAGATTCAGCTGCGTGGCCGTAAAAAAGATACGATTGTTCTTATGGGCGGCGAAAACATTGAACCTATTCCGATTGAACAGAAGCTGAATACTTCTCGCTACATAGACGGTTCTATGGTTTTGGGAACAAATGAAAAGGGCGAAGACCAGCGCTATCTGACAGCCCTTATCATTCCCAACAAAGAAGAAATTGAATCGTACGCAAAAGAAAATAAACTTCCGTTTGAAAGTTATGAAGAACTGGTGCAGAATGAAGCAATCAGAAAACTGCTTTCTGATCAGATTACAGAACTGGTTAGTGCAAAGAACGGTTTCAAATCGTTTGAAAAAATTTCTGCCTTCGATATCATTACCAAGCCGTTTGAAGTCGGCGTAGAACTGAGTGCAAAACAGGATATGATGCGCTATCGTATCATAGAAATCTACAAAGACAAAATCGCAAAGCTGTATTCAGCAAAATAATGCGGTTAATCTAAGTTAAGAATAAGTGCTCCCGATTTTGCGTCGGTGCGTAACGGTCTGTTCGTATCTAGCGCAAGACGGTAGCTTTCTCCGGATGCTAATTCTGTCTGCGTTACCACAAGTAATAATCCTAACGGGCTGCATGCATAATATCCCTGACGGTTTCCAGGAAGCCGTATACTGTCGCTTGCAATTCTAAACGTAATGTCTTCTGATTCAGAAATTTGTGCACTTGCCTTGTCCTGCACTGCAATAAACGAAAGAACTGCCCGCTCTTTGGTAAGATGTGCGGTGTCTGACAAATGTTTTAATGCTTTGGGTGCATCCTGTGTTGATGAAACATAATTGCACCATTTTCCTTTTTTCTTACCGTCCATGGAACATGCTTCGCAGTGAGTGCACGGGCTTACCGGAACAAAATCTTTGCGCATAAAGGCATCGCGTAACAGACTTATAAATCGTGCGCAGGAAGGAACTCCCGGTTCTATGACAAGAATTCGTGCGTCGGATTTCTGAGTGTAATTCATCAGGTTCTGGCACTGTTTTTTTGCAAGATAGTCAGGCGGCATGGTCTGTTTTTGCAGCACTTCATTAAAAACGTTTGCACTGGTAACAAGCCGCGCTTTCTGTTTTATACTGCATCCTAATTCACCTTTTACGCGGATGATGTTCCACGGCTGACAGCCTAACTTTGCAGCAACAGAGTAAAAAATATTTTCACCAACGGTCAGTGCCTGCGAAGAAATGTCCATGCAGTACCAGGTAAGTTTTTTCTGCCGTAAGTCTTTTCGTGCCATAAACAGGGCTGTCACCACCGTAAGCGGTCCGCTTCCAATATCAAGACAGATGTCGCCGTCGTTCAGCGAAAAGAAACTGTCGCTCATGTTAACAAACAGTTTTGTAAGCCGCACTAAATTCCACCACATAAAGTAGTGTGTGTATGCACTTAGGGTTTCAGTGCGGTTCATGTATCCTAAGTGGCGCTTGTCCCGTTCATCAGTAAGAGAGTGACTTAATTCGCGGATAATCTGCGGAAGCTGTGCACGCTGTTTTGAATTAAGCGGATGTGTTGAAGCAATTACTTTGTCAAATTCTGCAAGCAGTGCCTTTGTGTCAGCAGGAACAGTGCGCTGTGTAAAAAGTGAATCTACACTGGTAACGGCAGGTGCTTCATGTTCACTGTGCATCTGCAGCGTCCTCTTGTGTATTTACATTTTCTGCCTGTGCTGCGTTCTGATGATTCTGTCCGCTTTTCTTTAACATAAGATACATCTGTCCAAGTTCTGCGCGTATTTCGTGCAGTGCCTGAAGTGCACTTGCGTTTGCATCTGCAACAGCGGTTTCCTGAATTATCTGCTGGCGTGCTCCGTCAATGGTGTAGCGTTTAGTGTAAATTAAAAACTTAAGGCGTAAGATAATGTCTATTTCGCGCTGTGTGTATGTGCGGCGACCTGATGCATCTTTCTTTGGAGAAAAGCAGGGAATGACTTCTTCCCAGTAGCGCAGTACGTATGGTTTTATTCCGGTAAGCTGTTCGACTTCGCCAATTGAATACTGCGCCATTACGGTTCCTCTCTGTCCTGCCACTTCTGACGGCTTGCCTTCATTTCAATCTGAACAGGAATCTGATCAAAACCTAAATCTTCACGCACGCGGTTTTTGAGGTATGAAACATAGCTTGCAGGAACATTGTCCGGTCTGGTTGCAAAAATTAAAAAGGTAACCGGGTTAACGCTTGTCTGCGTAATGTAGCGCACCTTAAAGTGAATTGCTTTTGTTGCTGGCGGCGGATACTGGGTAAGCCAGTCGCGCAGTGCAAGGTTGAGTGCCGAAGTGTCAATCTTTTTATTCAGCTGTTCGTACAAAGTCAGTGCAGTGTTCATCAGATTTTTAATTCCGTCTGCATTGAGTGCACTTATGGGAACTATGGGAGCCCACTTCATCTGGCCAAACATGTCGTTGATGTATTCTTTTGTTTCGCGGAATGCACGGTTACTCTGATCTTCTACTGTATCCCACTTGTTGAGTACGAAGATGATTCCCCGTCCGCGTTCGTATGCAAGTGAAGTAATTTTTTTGTCCTGTTCGGCAAGTCCTTCTTTTGCATCTATCATGATGAATACAACATCACATTCGTCAAGCGTTTTAATTGCTCTGTTTACCGAATAGTATTCAACATTTTCGTGAACTTTTGCCTTGCGTCGTATTCCTGCTGTGTCCAGAATCTGAATGTCGCGTCCGTTGTAGCGGAAACTTCCTTCAACAACATCGCGCGTAGTTCCTGCATAATCGCTTACGATTGAAGCCTGTGTATGGGTAAGTGCATTGCTGAGCGTTGATTTTCCTGTGTTCGGTTTACCTAAAATTGCAATGCGTATGGGTCTGTCTTCTGCATCAGCTTCTGTTACGCGGCTAAAGTCCAGTCCTTCGGTCAGCTTTTTCTGCAGAAGGTCAAGATTGTCTCCGCGTGCAGCAGAAATAAACAGCATGTCTTTAAAACCAAACTTGCTGTGCTGCCATGCAAGCAGTTCGTTCTTTCCGCCTTCTGTTTTGTTTACGGCTGCAATAACTTTGTCACCGTACTGTCTGAGCGTTAATACAAATTCTTCATCTTCTGGAGTGATTTCTGTTGCATCCAGCAAAAGTAAAATGCGGTCAGCTTTCTTGAGCATTTCTACGGTTTTTGCAACAACAAGATCATCCATCTCTGATTCGCGCGAGGTCATGTCACGGGTCAGTTTGTATCCGCCGGTATCCATAAGGTGCACCGGTTTCCCGTCAAGAAATGCGGTTCCTTCAACAGGGTCTCGGGTAACGCCGGGAGTAGGGTCAGTGATTGCACGTTTTGTTTTGGTAAGCGCATTGAACAGTGTTGATTTTCCTACGTTAGGACGACCGGCAATAACAATGAGCGGAAGATTGTAATAGGATTTTTCAGAATAAAACTGCTGAGTCTTTTTTCTGTGTGATTCTACTTTGTCTTTTTCTTCTGTCTGTTCCTGAACAACAGGCTGTGTAATTTCTTCGACAACTGCCTGTTCAAGGTCGTTTTTCTGAGGCTTTGGTTTTGAAAAGTCTGGCTTTTGTTTTTTCTTTTTCATGTGGTAACCTTTTGTGCTTTGTTAGAAAAGCGGCCGTGTAGAAATGTTGGTAAGCTCAGAAATAGTAAACTGTGACAGCGTTTCTTTTATAATGGGAATCTGTTTTGGAGTCATGCTGAGTGAACGGACACCCATTCCTGCAAGGATGATGACACTTTCTTTCCTTCCTGCCATTTCTCCGCAGACTGAAAGCGGAATGTGTGCACCGCTTGCACTGTTGATAGTATGTTTTATCATGCGTAAAACTGCAAGATGGAATTCATTGTATAGCGGAGCAACTGCAGGATTTTCGCGGTCGACTCCCAGAGTGTATTGGGTAAGATCGTTTGTTCCTAAAGAGAAGAAGTCGCTGTGCGGTGCAAGGCAGTCTGCGGTAAGTGCTGCCGCTGCGGTTTCTACCATAATGCCGATGGGAACATCCTCGCGGAATGGAATGTTGTCTTCACGCAAACTCATCTGAACGCCGCGTGCAATTCCCCTGATGGTATCTATCTGTGCAAGGTCTGTAATGAGCGGTAACATGATGCGTAAGTTTCCGTACACGCTTGCCCGGTACAATGCCCGTAACTGAGTGCGCAATACCTGCGGATAAAAAAGCGAAAGTCGTATGGCGCGTAATCCCATGAGCGGATTTTTTTCGTTTAACTGCGGTATGTCTTTTGAAGAAAGCAATTTATCTCCGCCTGCATCAAGTGTGCGGATGGTAACCGGTTTGTCTCCCATTATCTGAAGAACCTGCTTGTAGGCTTCAAACTGAGTTTCTTCGCTTACCGTATTGTTGTGTGCTTTTGACATGAACAGAAATTCAGTGCGGAACAATCCAATGCCGTCTGCTCCCTGATCAAGTGCAATCTGTGCTTCTTCGGGAGTTCCAATGTTTGCATACAGATAGAATCGTGTGCCGTCGCTTGTCTGTGCCGGTTTGTCACGGAACTGCTGTAATGCCTGTACATATTTTTGTTCTTCAAGAATTTTTGCGTTGTATTCTTCGATAGTCTGCTGATCAGGTAAGATGGTTGCTTCGCCAAGAGAACCATCAATAATCAGCTGGTCTCCTGTTTTAACCTGATGAACAATATCTTCAAGTCCGACGACAGCAGGTATGCCAAAACTTTTTGCAAGAATAGCAACATGACTTGAAACACCGCCTTCGGTAAGAGCAAGTCCCGCAATTTTTCGTTTCGAAAGAATGACGGTGTCGCTTGTCTTCATGGCGCGTGCAACAATGACAACTCCATCGGGAACCTGTTCAATATCAAAAGGATGAAAATCCAAAAGTTCATTTAAAACTTTTCCAAACACATCTTCTATGTCGCGTGAACGTTCTGCAAGATAATCGTTGCCGCTGTTACGCAGACGCTGTGCATAATCTTCAACTTTCTTTTCGAGTGTGTGTTCAATGTTGTACAAATCCTGCTCAAGTGCATCTTTTACTTCGCCCAGAAAAACAGGATCGCTCAGCATAAGCTGATAGGTTTCAAAAATGACACGCTGTACGTTTTCGTGATCTAAATCTGCAAGATGATTTTTTATTTCTTCCTGAACGGTTTCTACGGCATCGTCAAAGCGTTTCCATTCTTTGGCGACATCCTCTTTGGAAATAGCGTGGTGCGGAATAATTCTTTCTTTTTCTTCGGGAAGGACAAATGCAGGACCAATTCCTATGCCGGTTGCCGCGGATATTCCCAGTATGACGTTCATAGTTTACTATAATACCGAGAGTTCAGTTGTATTTCAATAGGGGGTAAGAATTTACAGGCTCTGGCGTCTTACTTCATACAGCAGGATGCCTGCCGCAACGGAAACATTCAGACTGTCTATTTTACCGCAGGTGGGAATGGCTATGAAGGTATCGCACTGTTCAGACAGAAGCCGTGAAATGCCGCTTCCTTCGCTTCCCATGATGATGCAGGTTTTGTCGGCAAAAGTGGTTTTGTTGACACTGGTTCCCCGGGCGTCTGCTGCATACAGCCAGAATCCTGCGTTTTTAAGCTGTTCTGCGGCGCGTACCAGGTTAGTGACCGTTGCACAGGGAACATACGCACTTGCACCTGCACTGGAGCGGGCAATGGTTTCGTTGTGCTGTACGTCAGAGGCAGAGCGTCGTTCTGACAGAATGCATAAGTCTGCTCCCAGCTGGTCACAGGAACGCAGGATTGCTCCCACATTGTGAGGATCAGTTACGCTGTCCAGCATGATAACACAGGCTTTTTCGCGCGGAACAGAAAGCCACTGTTCCAGAGATACCTGATTGGTTGCGTTTGAGTCTTCTCCGCTTGCCGTAAGCACAATTCCCCGGTGGTCACGGGACTGAACAGGAAGACTCTGTGTCAGTTTGTCCAGGTCTGCGTCGGTTACCTGTGTGCAGGAAATGCCGTTTTCTTTTGCAAGGGACAGAATTTTTTTAACACGCGGTCCCGGATTTGCAAACTGAATCGAAAGAGAGGAGGTTTTGTGTTCTGCTATTGCACGCCGAATCCGTTCTTCGACGGCATGAAATCCTGTATAGGTCAATTAGCTGCCTTTACCACAATGTTGTGTTAATTCTTACCGCAGCAGTTTTTAAACTTCTTACCGCTTCCGCAGGGGCAGGGTTCGTTTCTGCCTACTTTGGGAGTATCTCTGACTACGGTGGTGGGTCTTACCATGCCGGTATTGTACAGCCATTCACCGTTTATCTTTTTGAATGCAGCAATTTCGTGATGAACATCGCGGATTCCCTTCTGAGAATAGGTTGCTTCAAATTCAACAACGCCTTCATCATCAGAAGCAGTGCCTTTTTCGGTACGGAGAATCTTTAAACCGTGCCAGGTGCTGTTACGGCTCCAGTCTTCAGTAGCCTTGCGGTCAATTTCTGCAATTTCTTCGCTTTTTTCGCAGGTGTTGATGATAAAGTCAACATCATGAACTACGTATGCTGTATAGCGTGCACGCATCAGTGCTTCTGCTGTCTGCGGTTTTGCAGATCCTTTAATCAGAGGACCACAGCAATCATCATACTTTTTTCCGCTTCCACACGGACACATTTCAAAAGTTTCACTCATAGTGAACCCAGTATACTGAATTGTAGCCGCTCTTTCAATAACTATGTATTGAAAAAACAAGGGGGCTTGCGGTATAATAGAACATAATAGAAAAAAAGAGATTCTGTTTTGAGGAGTTAGTATGGCAGATATTTCGGCACAGATTACCCGCAAGTCGCTTAAGGCAAAAAAGCGCTCGGCAATAAAAAACGTAAAAGCTCAGGCAAAAGAAAAAATCCGCGAAATAAAGATAGAGTATGATGAAAATCCCGCCCGCAAACTGTCGCGCCAGAATGAAAAGGCTCAGCGTAAGGCATACCGCATGCAGCGCCGTAATGCACACATTGCTTACAATGCACGTCAGCCCCGTCTGTATACCATTGGCGAAGAACTGTTTAATTCTATCAGTCACGGAATTGGAGCAGGCTTAAGTGTTGCCGCTCTTGTTATTCTGATTGTTGCATCCTGCACAAGAGCTCCCGCTTCGTTACTGCCCGTGTACATTGTGGCTGTTTCTCTGTTTGGTTCAGCATTATTTTTGATGTACATGATGTCGACACTGTATCATGCGCTGACTCCGTATGGTGCACGCAAAGTGTTTTCTATTCTTAACCACATTTCAATCTATCTGCTTATTGCTGCAAGCTACACACCGTTTGCACTGATTACTGTTGGCGGAAAGCTTGGCTGGTGGATTTTTGGAATTGCATGGGCCTTTGCATTAGTCTTTACTGTTTTGTATTCGGTATTCGGTGCCCGTATGAGAATGCAGTCTGTGTTAACGTATGTCGTTGCAGGTTGGCTGTTTGTTCTTATTCCCACCGTGCTTAAAACTACACCGCTTTCATCAACCTGTCTTGCCTTTATTTTTAGCGGCGGAACAGCATATACCGTTGGCTGTCTGTTCTATCTGATGAGAAAATACAAGTGGACCCACACTATTTTCCATCTGTTTGTTCTTGCTGGCAGTGTCCTGCACTTCTTTGCAGTACTGTCGATTATTTAAAATTGATTTCGGGGAGAGCTTGCATTGGTTTGTAAAAAAGTTTTTTGTATAAATATCAGCGCAGGTAGACGTCTCTGTCTTTTGGTAAGTGCTCTTTGTGTCTGTCTTTTTGTTTCCTGTGCAAACCCCTTTAGCGCTGACATTCCTGTCCGTTCGCATACCGTTCGCTTTGAAGGAACTATTCCCTCTGGTGCCTGCCCTGAGCAGATAGCGCGCAGTCTTATGCAAATGCAGACTTTTCGTTCTGCGCTTCCCGGTTTTAATTTTACTGCTGGTGCAGAAGGTGCAGTCGAATACTTTGCCGTTGCTTCCCCTGATGACAACAGCGGAGACCTTGACGGTGTGTTTGACGATGCAGACAGACCTAACGTTTTTGGCATAGAACTTGATGTAGATAAAGTCTGGACAATTACCTGCGGAATACGGCTTCAGGAAGATCATGACGTTATCATCATGCAGGATCAGATAGAGAATGTTACGGTTTCTCTTGGCGATTCTATTTTTACGCATACGTTTACGATTGTTCCCGTTGAAGAAGGAACAGGTTCAATTGAACTTGATATTGATAAAGATGCTTCTGCTGCTGCAGTTTCAAGTATCAGTGCAAAATTGATTTCAAGTGACGGTACAGAAAGAAACCTGTTTTCAAACATAACATACAAAACCAGTGTTCCAACCTTACCACAGTGGGCACGCATACATGTAGAAAATCTTGCTTCTGGTTCCTACGAACTGATCATCAATTTTCTTTCAGCAAGTTCGTTTCCTTTGTTTACGACAGTACAGACAGTAAATGTGTTTAACGGCTGCAGTACCGACACCTGGGTAAGCGACGGAACAGCACTCATAAGTTCCGATGGTATGAAGATTACTTCTGCACTTATTTCTCAGGCTTCGCGCAACACCTATTATGTTGGCGTAACCGGTGCTGTTGGTGCAGATGGAAATGCAGTAACTCCTTCATCAGAAAATTCCGGCTCTCCGTATGCTCCGCTCAATGCTGTTGCTAATGCAATAAACCGCATAAAATCATTTGGTAACGGTGGTGACTATACCATTTATATTTCTGGAACTGTTGCTGAAGCCGACATACAGATTCCTTCAGCCCTTAACCTGCAAAAAGCCTCGTCTATAACTATCTGCGGACTGCATGGAAAAGAAGAGGATGCAATAGATGCAGAACGCGATGGACGCTGCCTTAATATATCAACTGAAGTTCCGGTAATTATACGTGACTTAAAGATTACTAACGGATATGTCCTCAATGAAGATGGTGCCGGAATCTATATGGGTTCAGAAACAGATGTAACGCTTGCAAGCGGTGCGTGGATAACGGGTAACAAAGCAGAAGGCAATAATTCTGATGCAAGGGGCGGTGGTATATTCTGTTCCGGCGGAACGCTTACGCTTAAGTCGGGAAGTGTTGTCGGTTCTCCTGATGCAAACCGATATGCACAATACGAGACCGGCAAGTGGGCCAACTATGCAGGAAGTGGCGGCGGTATTGCATTTGATTCCGGTACGGTTACGGTAGAACGCGGTGCAAAAGTTTCGTATAATTTTGCAACATGGGGTGGAGGAATTTGTTGTCACAGCCGTGAAGGAATAACACTCGCCCGGGTTTTAAATATCAGCGGCGGTGAGATTTCTTACAATGCTACCAGTCCAAGAGCAAATAAAGGACAGGCGGGAGAAAATAGAGATTACGGATGGTATTCATACGGCGGCGGATTATTTGTGTTCGAGTCAACGCTTAACTTTACTTCGGGAACCATACATGACAATTACAGTTCTGACGGCGGCGGTGCAATTTTTGTGCAGGAAACGTCGAGCGCATTTATGTCCGGCGGTAGCATATACAACAATGCTTCGTATATGGGTCCCAATTTTAGTATGGATACTGCTGAAACCTGTAAAAAATGTGCAGAAATTCTTTTGTTTGATAACTGTACCTTTACCATGACAGGCGGAACTCTTTCCTGCGATACTCAAGAAGAACGTGCAGTCTATTACAATGAAAGTGCAACCCCTATCAACTTTAAACTTGGCGGAGATGCAGTTATAAGTGAAAACTGTACCGTCTGTCTTAACGATTCAAAACCGCTAACAATCATCAGTAATCTTACTTCAACAGAATATGAAGAACATCCTGTTGTTATTGATGTTGACGGCGAAACTCATGGAGATGTTCTTGTTGTCTCTGATCCTGAAGCAGATATAAGTGCATACAAAGACTACTTTGTGCTTTCCGATTCGCTTATTGATCAGGATGATGAACTTAAACTTTCTGGCGACAAGAAAAAGCTGTTCCTTAACATACCCATCTGGGTTGCAGCAACAGAAGGAAGTTATGCTCCCTGTTCAAGAGCAGGAAATGATGGTAATGGAAAAGGAACAAAAGTAGAACCGTTTGCATCGCTTGCACGTGCTCGTGACTGGGTTATAGATAACGGCGACTTGGAATGGACAATAAAAGTTGCAGGTGTGCTTACTGCTCCACAGGAAATAACAGACGCAGGTGATAATGCTGCAGCCATTTACATAGTCGGTGCAAACGCACCTGATACAAATGGAAATCCGGTTGACGGCATTTGCACCGAAGCAGGAACTGCACTTTCTATTCCCGATGATTCAAACGATGGTCTTAAGGTTTATATCAATAACCTAAAGATTACCGGAAAAAATGCAGAGCGTGGCGGCGGTTTGTGCATAGGATACGGCGCTAGTGGAGAGGATGAAAATCTTATAACCCTTACGCTTGGTGACGGTGCGCTTGTAACCGGCTGTACTGCAACGATGTCTGGTGGCGGTGTGTATATTAAAAAGAGCACGCTGTATGTGACCGGGAATGCGCGTATTACAGACTGTCAGGTAACAACAATAGATGAAGAAAATCAGCTTAGCTATTGTGGCGGCGGAATTTATGATTCTGATTCTACCGTGTATATACAGGATGATGCTATTGTAAGCGGAAATAAATCAACTGGCAGGGCCGGTGGAATTCTTACAACAGGTAGTCTTTTTATAAGCGGTAATGCATGTATCGGGGAACGTTCAGGAACAGCCGCGACTTCAAAAGATTACAGCAGTAACAGTGCCCTAATCGGAGGCGGTATTTATGCCTTCAATTCTGGTGCAACTGTCTGGATTGGTTACACTGCACAAAATGTTTCTGATCCGGATGCAACCTGTACTATTTCCTATAACTATGCGACTGGAAATGATGAAGATACATACGGCGGCGGCGGTATTGCTGTTAGCGCTAGTGCCAAATGTTACATGGCTTCTGGTTCCATTGAACATAACGGATCTGCAAGTTACGGCGGCGGACTGTATATGGCAGAAACCCAGGGAAAATTCTATTTCAGCGGCGGAACAATAAAATCTAACGCAGCAGCTTTGTACGGTGGCGGTATCTGTTCAAGGAACGGTACCTGTTATATGTACGGCACTGCAACTGTAGGCGGTTCTGAGTCTGCAGATAAAAATACTGCAGCTAATGGCGGCGGAGTTGCCCTAATTCTTAACGGCAATCTGTTTATGGGCAGAAAAGATAATGATGTTCAAATTGCTTTTACTGGCGGCGTAATCGGAAACCAGGCAAGTGAATATGGCGGCGGTGTTTATGTTTCTCAAGGCAATTTAAACATGTACCGAGGAACTCTTTCTTCAAATTCAGCACCCATTGGAGCCGGTATACGGCTTGTAAGTGACAGTGGAGCAAAAGCGCTTTTAAAAGGCGGAACCATCAGCGGCAATAACAACACAAACACTGATTTTGCAGGCGGTGCAGTCTGCTCTGCCGGTTCGTTAACGTTATCGGGAAGTATTTCAATTCCGTACGGAAACGGTAAAGGTAAAAATGATGTGTCCTATATATCGGAACGACTTCCTCAGATAGGTGAGTTTACAAATGTGACTTCCGGACAAAAGGTTGTAACCCTTGCTCCCCCGGTATATCAGCGGAAATTAGAGGCAGTTGAACCGCAGACAGGGCTGGAATATGCTCAGTTTGAAGAAGCGGTTTCGCATATAGCAGTTGCATCTGATGGTGACGGAAACGGATGGGAAATTTATTACTACAGCAATACCGGTAAGGCAAAACTGCAGCCTGCAGGATGGACTCCTCAGACAGCATATTATGTTTCATCAACAGGAACTACAGGCGGTTCTGGTACACAGACTTCTCCGGTTGATTCGATTTCAACTGCAATTGGTTTAATTGTTGATCAGGATTACAAAACTAACTACACCATTTACATTGACGGAACCATAAGTTCTGCACAGACTGTTTCCAGTACCCTCACAACAGATTATGCTGCAATGCTTACGATAGCCGGTACAAACAGCGGCTGTATAGATTTGAACGGAGCAAACGGAACTGCGCTTTCTGTAACAGGTACATCGGTTCCGGTTACCATCAGGACGCTTACCCTTAAGCGTGCAGGTAACAGTTCAAATTGTGCGGACAACGGCGGCGGTCTGTATGTAGAGGATGCAGACGTAACGCTGGGTAATGGCGGTTCCAGCGGTGAGGTTAATATAACCGGAAACTATGCTCAGTATGGCGGCGGTGTGTATTCTACCGGAACGCTTACCATTACAAGCTATGTAACCATAAGCGGAAATACTGCGCTTGGTTCAGCTGGCGGTTTGTTTGCTGGCGGAACGGTAAATATGAAAGCTGGTGAGATCCGCAATAATACCGGTACATATGGCGTTTATGTTCCGTCAACCGGCATTTTTACAATGAGCGGCGGATCTATCGGTAATAACTCAAGTAGTGAAGTTTATGTTTATAACGGAAGGTTTAAGCTGAAAGATTCTGCATATATTTATGGCGGAGCACTGGAACTGCCAAATCTTGATACGATTACTATTGCAGGAAAACTGGATCTTCCGTCAGCGGCAAACGGTCTTGCTGCAAAAATTAAATTTCAGTCTTATGTTGAAAACACACAGGTTCTTGTACTTGAATCAAACCCAGATCCTTCTACATCAATTGGTGACGAATACTATAAATTCCGGTTATGGGATGATGCTTATAAAATCAATAGTACCGGATATATCGAAGAAGCTATTGTTGAACAATCCTGCGGAACACTTGATGAAATAGTTACTGCCATCAATTCTATGTCTCCGGGAGATAAACTGGTTATTACCCTGACAGCTAATATAACTGCAAGTACAACAAGCGAATCAACTCCGGCTCTTTCAATACCGTCTAATGCAAACGTTGTATTAAAGGCTGCTTCAGAAAAGAAAATTACCTTCCCTAATTCCAGTGACTTGGGTTTCGGTGATTATAATTTTATTAAGGTAGAACGCGGTGCAAAGCTGACCTTAGAAAGCGGTATTACGCTGCAGGGTGCATCTTATGGTAATGCATGTGTACACCCTGTTTATGTAGATAACGGTGCAGAACTTGTTATGGAAACAGGATCAAAAATTACTGGTTTCTATAATAACGGAAATGGAGGAGTGTACGTAAATAGAGGTACATTTACTATGAATGGCGGTACGCTCTCTTATGGTAAGGCAAGGTATGGTTTTGCAGTTTATCTTGTAAATGGAACATTTAACTTTAATGACGGTACTATAACAGATTTTTATTGCATAAGTTCTTCTTATGGCTACTGGATAGACGGCAGCGGTACTATGAACTCTAGGGTATCAGTGAGCTCTGGAATTGTAAGTCCCGATTTAACATATAATCAAAACTGATGTGTGATACAGATTCAAAATAAATCACTTTCACAAAAAAAAAGAGGAACTCGTGTGAGTTCCTCTTTTCTGTCTTTCGTATGTGTCAGAAACTTCCGCCGCCTAAGGTTGCGGTCAGTTTAAACGATACGTCAGGGTTTGTAGAAAACGACTGCCAGGTAAAGTAGGGGCCTGCAGAAACAGAAATGTTTTTTACCGGATTGTATGAAAGACTTGCAGAAGCAATGACTGAATACGGCATAAAAGCTATTCCGTTTGTTGCAAGGGTAAGGTAGCTGTTACTTGCGCTTGCATTGCTCATGTCAACAGCATCTTTGTTAAAGTAGAACAGCCCCATAAGGTTTGCAGAAAGTTTTTCTGTTCCTACTTTAGAAAACAGTACGGTCAGTGCAAGGTTGTTTCCGTATGATAAATACTGATGATCATCTTTGTTGCTGTCAAACAGATACTGAGCCATTACGGTTATCTGCGGATCTTTCCAGGTGTATGATGTACCAGCAGTTGCCTGAACGGTAAAGGTTTTATCTTCCCAGCTGTCTGCGTCTGCACTCCATTCTGTCTGAGTTCCGTACTGTAATACGGTTTCGCAAAAGACTGCAACTTTTCCGCTAAAGAGGCTTCCGCTTGCGGTAAACATTACTTTTGGTGCAGTCTGATATTTGTACAGTGCTCCGGCTCCCAGTTCCCAGCCACCGACAACAAATTCACCTTTTGCAGCAAGAGCAGTGTCCCGTGCGTTTCCGCTTGAAGCAGGAACGATGTATGCCCACAGACAGTTTTGTGTTCCAGGGAATACAATCTGTGCGCGAAGGTTAAGGGCTCCGTTTACCTGTGCAGTCGGATTTTCAGGATCAACTGCAGAAGAGTTTATCATGTCGCTTACGGGACTGAAGAAGTAGCCGGTTCCCCATGAGACAGTGTGCTGTCCAAAACGGAAGAACACTCTGTCTGCAACAGAAAAGTCTGTAAACAGTTCCTTTACATAGAACGTTCCGAAAGAACCTAGAGGGATGTAGGGGATTGAAAACATTCCCAATGGAATTTCCGGAATTGCAACTGCCTGCTGATACGGATACTTCCAGCCAAACTTAGTGTACAAACGTAAGTTCTGAGTGGGACGTGCATCTACATACAACAGTGCATCTGCAGTCGGAGTGAGTGTTGATGAATAGATGTTGTCTCCCAGTGATGTGTCCGAACTGTCAGCCACATACAGAGGAACTATAAGCCCCAGAGAAGTGTCAATAGAACCGCCTAACTTTACGCTTCCGTTTTCAAACAGAACGCCGTGCTTTAAGTCGCTTGAACTGCTGCTGTTTTCTGAAGTGGTAACTACTACATCATCTGCAAACAGATCATCATCAAAGAAAAAATCATCGTCACTCTGTGCACAGACGGCAACAATGCTCATCAATGCACACAGCGCGCTTAGGCAAAGTTTTTTCATCAGTTCAATCCCTCAAGATATGCCTTGGTAAAAATGGTATCTGGCAGGCGGTCAAAGGTCAGATCAGAAATCATCTGCTGAGTTGTTTCGCCCGGATTCAGTTCATCGCGCAAAATAATCTGTGTGGGAACATAGCCTGCGGGAACTTTTGCCCATTTGGGATACAGTGTGGTACGCATAAGGCGTCCTGAGCCGGAATAATCTTCCTGCTTCAAAACAAGAGCAATGTCTTTGCGAATGTAATAGGTTGTGCGTGCATACGAAGGTTTTGATGTTTTTGCTTCAAGTGTAATGATGTATACAGCCTGTTTACCCAACATACCTTCTTCAAAAGAAGCAACTGTATAGTTGTCTCTCCAGTGAGTGTCACTTTGATTTAAGTCGTCAAGATTTACATCAGAGTCGCCTACTGCTTCTTTGAGTGAAGTGTGCGTAAACTTGCGTCCAATCGGATCGTATGCCCAGATGTTGTCTCCGTCGCGCAGATAACCCTTACCTTTGTCTGCTTCAGGAAGCAGTTGAACCATAGTCATTAAATCGCTGTCGGTTCTTTCGAAAATTTTAAACCTAAGGCTTTCGTCTGGTTCACCCGGTTTTTGAATCAGGAGCGAAACTGTTGCAGAATAGTCGCCGTGATAGGCAAGAACTTTATCCGCAGCTTCCATTGTTTTGAATGCTTGTTCTGCGGTAGCGGCACTAACGCTTTGTGCAATTGCAGCAGTGCAGAGGGTGAGTGCAAGACCTAATGAAAGTAAAAGTTTTTTCATGTTGCTTCTCCTAAAAATATATTCCATAAATGAAAACACACAAAAGGTGTTTCTGTTACTTAATAGTACGCAAAGCTTGAGCTGGTGTCATTTTTGCAGCTTTTTTAGCACTTCCTCGTACTGCCAATGCGGTAAGCACAATCAGCAGAATGTACTGGGCAATAATTGCTCCTGCTGACAGTTTATAGCTTATGTGACCGTTACGTAAGAAGAACGAAACTGCTTCGTTTTTAATAGTGAAGGTTCCCAAAATAGACATAACTACAAGTGCAAGAATTAAACCTGCAATTGCTCCTATAATACACAGAATAACTGCTTCTGTTGTAAAGAGTCTGCCAGCTGCTTTTCCCTGCATGCCTAATGCGCGCATGGTTCCCACTTCACGAATGCGTTCGTACAGAATCATGCGGTAGGTGTTTGAAATGCCTACCATAACAATCAGCAGAATGACAATCAGGATGATGTATGTTACCAGATGAACAATAGTCATAACCTGCTGCAGCTGAGGAACTTCATCGTCAAAGGTTTCAACGCCGTACTTTACGCCTTCCCACTGCTGTTCGCGGGCCGTAAGCTGTTTTTCAAGTGCAGTACCCGGGTTTGTCGGATTTGCTGCAATGGCTTCCATGCGGTTAGTAACAGGAACTCCATCTTCACGGATGCGTTCTTCAATTGCATCTGCAACTGCTGCTGACTCTCGTTCGTTCTTTAAGTAGATGGTAAAGGTGTCGTATCCGCCCTGGGGAATTTCAATCAGTTCGTTAAGCGATTCAATGTCAACGTAAGCAATTAAACCGCTCATAAAACTGTTTCCCTTGATGATGGCAGAAACGGTAAATTCACCGACAGTGTTCTGGCCGTAGATGGTTGATGTAGTAAACAGAACTGTGTCTCCGGGAACAATGTTGAGCGTGTCTGCCATGGTTTCACTTACGATAATGTTTTTGGGTTTAGCAAAGTTTTCTTTTGAACCTGAAACTATCTGGAGTGAATCGAGCAGGTCTTTGTCGTTTATAAGATCGCGTCCTGTTACATTTGCAAGTGCTTTCTTTCCGTTGAACAGAATGGTACCGCTCATCATGGAATACTGAGAAAGTGTTTCGTAGTTAATATGCAAATCTTCTACAACGTTGCGAATGTAGTCGTGGTCACGAATGATGTTAACCAACTGACCTTTGTCTTTTTCGTTTTCAGGTGGAAGTTTTTCCAAACCCTGAATTAGTACTGTTCCCCCTACCAACTGGGTAAGCTGTCTGCGCAAATTTTCTACTGCTCCAGAAGCAAGACCGTCAATTGCGGTTACGACAAAAAATCCGAATGCAATTGCAATGGCAAGAATAACACTGCGCCTTTTTTGACGCGTTAAGTTTCTTAGTGCAAGTGTAATAATTTCTTTCATCTTTTGCTCTCCTTAGTCTGCGCCCTTAGAAAGAGCTTTGAGCGGTGTAATTTTGAGTGCAGAACTTACGGGATAGAGATTGCTTAAGAATCCGCCTATAGCCGTAATGATGATGGTAGCAATAATAATACCTGGTGTGATTATAAATCTAAGCTGACCGCCACCCAAAATAATTTTTGCAATGCTGTTAGTTATGGTTATGTTGAATGCGTTGAAAATAACAGCCGCTATTGCTGCAATAACCGTTCCTATAAATGCTGAACCTATAGTCATAAGCAGTGCCTCTGTAAAGAACAACTTGCGCACAAAAGATTTTTCAGCCCCTAGTGCACGCATAGTTCCTATTTCTGATGTTCGTTCGATAACAGAAACAGTCATTGTGTTCATAATGATAATGAATACAACTACTGCAAGAATAATGACTAAAATGTTAAAGAGAATTCCAATTCCTTCTACCGAACTGGTGTAGGAAATTGCTCCATTTTCCCAGTTCATTGCAACTGCATTTATGCCTTCTTCTTCAAACCATGCATTGTATTCTGCAACAATTTTGTCTGCTTCGGACGGGTGTTGCACTTTTCCAAGAATAAAGTGCCAAGCTCCCTCGTCTGTTTTGTTCAGCTCGTCACGAAGAGTTGTGTCTCCTAAAATGTCGTTGAAGTCAACACTGTCGCTTGCAAGAATAGAACCATCTGTGTCAATGTCAGAGAACCAGTCGTCATCGCTTCCAAACAAATCGTCATCGTCAAAATCAACAATGCTGGTATCGACATTTGTAGAAACAGTACTTGCAATAGATGCTCCGTAAGTTAAATCTGCAAATGCGCGTGCAAAAGACGGATTACAGTAAATAATCTGGAACATAGCACTGTTTTCGTTAGGAGGAGTAAAGAATCCTACAACTGTTGCTTCACGAATTACACCGTTTGTGTTTGCGCCTGCAACTAAAACTTTGTCGCCTACATTAAGGGGCTGTTTGTAGAACTTTTCAAAGCTTTCACGAATGCGAGTGTCTATGAAGAGTTCGTTTTCTCCAGAAGAGTAGTCAATCATTCTGCCTTCAACAATATGCTGCCCGCCAAAGGTGTCAAAATATGTTTTGTCTTCACCAGAGAACAAGAAGAATACCGGAATGTCCATGATGCTTACGTTGTCCATATCAACTTCGAATTCTTCGTCTTTGGTCATAAGAGCCTGTGCAGAAATAAGACGCGTTGTTTTTGCAATGCGGCTGTCTTCAGACATTTTCTGATTGATGCGTTCAACTTCTGTCAGTGCGGGAAGCTGGGGAATATCTCCTACGAGCGAAATAGACTGAACGCCCATTATGTCGATAATTTGTCCCTGCTTTGGTTTTGCTGATATAACGATGTCTCCCGTGTAGTTAGCACGAAAGTCACGTTCCAAGCCACGGTTTACTGATTCAAGAAAGGCATTGCCCAAAATGACGATTGCGCTTCCGAAAATAATAAACAGTGCAATAATGATAGTCTTGCTTTTGTGTTCGCGTAAATTGCGAAGTGCAAGCTGGAATAGTGCCTTCATGTTATTCCTCTCCGTAAATGTCGCTGCCTGCCTTGTGCTCGTCGTTGATGATGTTACCGTCCAGCAGGTGAACTACGTGATCACACATTTTAACAATGCGTGCGTCGTGGGTTGAGAAAATAAATGTTGTCTGCAACTCGGGGTCATTGTTGAGTTGTTTCATCAGACTTAAAATCTGTTTACTGTTTGCACTGTCAAGGTTAGCGGTGGGTTCATCGGCAAGAATAACCGGTGCTTTGGTAACCAGAGCTCGTGCAATGGCAACACGCTGACGCTGACCGCCGGAAAGTTCTGAAGGCTTGTGGGTCTTCCAGTCAGAAAGTCCTACGCGTTCAATAAGGTAGTTAACCCATTCTTCTTTCTGCTTTTTAGAAAAATCGTCAACCGGGCACTTTGCGTCCTGACCTTTGGAATTAAGCAGAAGCTGAAATTCTACGTTTTCGTATACGTTCAGCACGGGAATAAGATTGAATGTCTGGAAAATAAAACCGATGTGACTTCTGCGTAACCCGGTAATGCGTTTGTCCAGTTTTGAGGGAATAGAAGTGCGTCTTTTCTTTTTGTCTTTTGGATCCGATGCCCAGCGTCCGTCCTGAACCTGTGCGTCTTCAAGATTGACTCCCTTGTATACATCAATTCCGTTTATGTTAATTGAACCGGCCGAAGGAATATCAATAAGACCAATCATGTTAAGGATGGTAGATTTTCCTGAACCGGAAGGACCAGACACAGCTGCAAACTCACCTTTTTCAATGGAAAAAGATGCATCTTTAACCGCAACGACTTCCTGTTTTCCCAGAGGGTAGGTTTTGCGGATGTTGCTAAGCGTAATAACAGACATACATTCATCTCCTTGTATTGTATTAAAGCAATAATACAATAATACAAAAACTGAGTCAAGAGGGTGTTGTCTTGCAACTCCACAAAAAACGGAGTATAGTCTTTTTACATATTAAATTCGGAGGAAAATATGAAAAAACTGTTTGGATGTGTACTTGCGTTCGTGCTTTCTGTGGGTGCTGCAAGTGCATCGGAGATTTATCTTGGTGGAAGAACGTTTGTAGGCTATGGTACTATTTCGACCGGAGCTAACTCTGATGAGGGTGTAATTACCAATTCTGCTCTTACACCCGGTGCTTCATTTTTTGCAAAGTTTGACTTTGTAGAAAAGGGAATCTTTACCTTTGGAATTCGCCCTGAGCTTATGCTGGGATATGACATTTTCCTTACGTCTCAGAATTCCGGCTCATTCTATTTTGGTCTGCGCTGTCCGGCAATGTTTGAATTTAGGATTACCGACTTTTTTTCACTTGGCGTTGGTGCCGGTTTTGCATGGAATCAAATAATATATTTTGGTCCCACCGCTGATGTGTATGCAACATTTGCCGTTGGACCGGGACAGATTCTTATTGACTGTTCATTTGATGCAACCTTTGCTCTGTTTATTCTTCCCCGATGTGAATCTATCCTGAGTGTAGGATATCAGTGGAAACTGTAATAATTCAGTTTAGAAAATAAAGATGCCCGTTATTGAAGAAGTCTTCCTCAGTAACGGGCATTTTTTTTGCATCAGGTTTACTGAATCTGCAAACGCTTATGCGCTGATTGTACGCAGGTTGATAACACCTTCTGCATTTGCAAGTTTTGCAACAACTTCGTCGCTTACCTTTCCGTCTACATCAATGAGTGCATAGGCAAGGTCTGCACGGTTCTGGTCAACCATTCCGCTGATGTTCAGTTTTGCTTCGCCTAATACGCTGGTAAACTGAGCAATCATGTTGGGAACATTTTTGTGTGCAATGCAAAGACGGGTTCCTCCCTGCGGGATTGCTGAATCCATTTTGCACTTGGGGAAGTTAACGCTGTTTTTAATTGCACCGGTTTCCAGAAATTCGCGCAGTTCTTTTACTGCCATAATTGCACAGTTTTCTTCTGCTTCGGGAGTGCTTGCTCCTAAGTGAGGGAAACAGATGACATTCTTTTTGTTTAAAAGTTCTTCTGCTGCAAAGTCGGTTACAAGGCATCCTACTTTTCCGTTTTCAAGTGCAACCAGGATGTCTTCGTTGTTAACCAGACCGCCGCGTGCAAGGTTAATGATCTTTACACCGTCTTTCATATTCTTGATTGTCTGTGCGCTTATAAGTCCTTTTGTGTCAGGCGTTTCGGGAACATGTACGGTAATGTAATCAGATTTTGCAAACAGTGCATCGAGTGTTTCTGCATGCTTTACTTCGCGGTTAAGGCTCCATGCTGCATCTACAGAAAGGAACGGATCGTAACCGATAACGTTCATTCCTAAGTCAATGGCAGTGTTGGCAACCTGAGCACCAATGGCACCCAGACCAATGACGCCCAGTGTCTTTCCTTTTACTTCGTTACCGATAAAATTCTTTTTGCCTTTTTCGGCAAGAG
>CACXCG010000040.1 GCA_902766125.1 uncultured Spirochaetaceae bacterium
ATCACGGAAGTAGCACTGCATCAGGCAGCGGAAGCACTAATCATAGCAGTTCTTCAGCAAGCAGCAGCAGTACCAACAACAGCAGTCTTTCTCTTGGAATCGGAACTCCATCATGCTCTGAATTATCAGGTAATTTTCTTTCTTATGGAGAAATTCATTCGCGTTTAGGGTATACAAAAACAATTACATTTTTCTAGGAGGGAGTATGAATCGTAAAATGACCTGTAGTGAAAAGCGAATGCTTGTAGGGTTTATTGTAATTTTTCTTGCGACTCCATTTCTTTTTTTTAAATTCTTTCCCATGGCTGTTTTACCGTTTTTTGCAGGGCTTGCCCTCTGTCTCGTAAATAATGGCATGAGCGAAATTATAGTAACTGAAACTACAGTTTCTTTCTTTCAAAATTTCAAAACATATAGTGTTGATTTGAATCAAATTGATGTATTCAAGGCTGAAGTCTCACCCGGAAATCGAGCATGGATGATAGTTCTTGATGATGGACATTATTTTCGTTTCTTTCCAAGCCGTAAAAACTACGATGTTGTGCAATTTATTTTGTCGCATGCTCATTCAACTAAAACATCTCCCCTGCAGTTTTATGAGCAACTACTTAACACAGGATTTGCAGAAGACTGGTATTTGACACCGCCAGAGTAAGATACATATCTTCAATATATATGTTGCATGATTAACTAAGATTGTGCTATACTTAATACATGCAGATAATTCCTATCGCCAGCGGTAAGGGTGGTGTTGGAAAGAGTCTTTTGAGCGCAAACCTTGCCATTGCTCTGGGACAAGCTGGAAAAAAAGTTGTTCTCGCAGATTTAGACCTGGGTGCATCTAACTTACACTTAGTTATTGGCCAACAGTCACCAAAAACCGGAATCGGTACCTTTTTAACGGGACAGACTACCTTTGAACAGTCTGTTGTTCCTACCGACTATGAAAACGTTTCGTTTATGGCAGGCGATTCTGAAATTCCGGGACTTACTGCAATCAAAGCGGCTCAGAAAAATGATCTTATAAAGCACTTCCATAAAGTTGATGCAGATTATCTGATTCTTGACCTGGGAGCAGGAACCCACCTTACCATTCTTGATATGTTCCTTCTTTCTCCGCAGGGAATTGTTGTTACGGCTCCAACCGTTACCGCAACCTTAAACGGCTATCTGTTTTTGAAAAACGTCGTATTCCGCATGATGTACAATACCTTCAAACGCGGAACAAAAGGCTACGATTACCTTGAAGAACTAAAACAGGATTCTGCTTCCCTGCAGCGTCTGTACATTCCCAAACTGGTAGAACAGCTTGAAGCAGTTGACCCCGAAAACACTGCCGCTTTCAAACGCCGCATGGCACAGTTCAGACCACGCCTTGTACTGAACATGATGGACGATCCGAAAGATGCAGACCGCGCACAGAAAATCCGCAGATCATGCCAGCAGTACTTAGGCTTAGACCTTGAACACTTAGGTGTCATGTACCGCGACAGTCTTCAGGACAAATCGCTTGCTTCCCGCTTACCGATTGTTGTATACAAACCGCAGTCTTTACTGGGTCAGGCAATATTCCGCATTGCAGAAAAAATCCTTCAGTCAGAAACGCTTTCATTTGATGAAAACTATGACGCACTTGAAGCAACGGAATCTTCTTACGAAGTGGCACAGGAAGAAGCACACGATGACTTTAATGCCCGCATGTCTTACGTAGAAGATTTGATTGGAAGCGGAGCCCTTACTACAAGTGATCTTGCAGAAACAATCAAAACCCAGCAGTACGAATTAAACGCATTACGCACAGAAAACCTGTTACTGAAAAAAAAGCTGGTTGACGCCGCTAAACAGGGATTCAAAGTGTGAGGAAATTATGACATCTTTTCTCTATATTGATTTAACCAATGTAAGCTGGATACGGCCGGAATTATTTCCGACAGTTCCAGTTCTTAATCTTTTAAAATGGTACGGACTGATGTATGTTGTTGCATTCGTAACGGCATTCATTGTTCTGCGCAAAGAACTCAAAGAAGGTGCCCTTAACGAAGACGGCTATATTGCAACCGAAGACGACATCTTCAGTTTTATCTGGTGGGGAATCATTGCACTGATTTTAGGAGCACGAATTTTTTCCTGCTTTGTATACGACACAACCGTTGACTACTGGCACAGACCGTGGCTGGTATTCTGGCCGTTTGATCCGGTAACAAAACAGTTTACCGGATTTGCAGGAATGTCTTATCACGGCGGATTTATCGGCGGTCTTCTAGGAATGATTCTGTGGTGCAAAAAACACAAGCGCAACACCTTACGCTGGATAGATGCAATGGTTGTTGCAATTCCTTTGGGATACACGTTCGGTCGCTTTGGTAACTTTATGAACGGCGAGCTGTACGGACGCATTACTACCATGCCCTGGGGAATGATTTTCCCTCGTGCTGCCGGAGAAAGTGTTTCGGTAAGCCTTGACTGGGTACAGCAGTTTATGCAGCAGTGCGGTATGACGGTTGCAGAAGGACAGCGTCTGGTAAACCTTCCGCGCCACCCCAGCCAGTTGTACGAAGCTCTGTTTGAAGGAGTGGGACTGTGGTGTGTTCTGTGGCTGTTACGAAAGCACAAGCCCTTCGACGGATTTATGGCATGCTGTTACACCATTGGCTACGGTTTAGTACGCTTTGTAATAGAATACTTCCGCGAGCCCGATGCAGATTTGGGTTACCGCATCAGTGCAGACGGCAGTCAGATTTTATACACCAATACATCGCTTTTAAACATCAGTACCGGTCAGATTCTGTGCTTTATCATGATTGTTTCAGGACTTACTGCAATGCTTATTCTATGGCGCCTTGACGTAAAGAAAAAGGAATCAGCTCAACAATAAAATCAAAACAAAAAAAAGCCGGCTGTTTAGTGAAGCGCACTTCATTAACCAACCGGCTTTCTAATATCATCAGCAAAAAATTAGTGATGGAACAGACGCACTCCGCTGAATGCCATTACCATTCCGTACTTATCGCAGGTTTCAATAACATTATCATCACGGATTGAACCACCCGGCTGAGCAATTACCGTTGCTCCTGAGCGGTGAGCTCTTTCAATGTTATCACCAAACGGGAAGAACGCATCGCTTCCGACTGCAACATCAGTATTCTTTGCAATCCATGCCTTGCGCTCTTCGCGGGTAAAGGGTGCGGGCTTTGTCTTAAACCACTTCTGCCACTCGCCTTCTGCAAGCACATCATCATAATCATCACTGGTAAAGACATCGATGGTATTGTCACGGTCTGCGCGTTTAATGTCATCTTTAAAATCAAGATTCAAAACCTGAGGACTCTGACGCAGCCACCACTTATCTGCTTTGTCGCCAGCAAGACGAGTACAGTGAATGCGGCTCTGCTGACCGGCACCAATTCCGATTGCCTGTCCGTCTTTTACATAGCACACGCTGTTTGACTGAGTGTATTTAAGAATGATAAGTGAAATAAGCAGATTGTCGCGCTGTTCGGGAGTAAGGGTTTTGTTTTTGGTAACGATATTCTTCAGGCAGTCATCGTTGATCTTTACAAAATTGTGACCCTGTTCAAATGTTACGCCAAAGACCTGTTTGCGTTCAAGTTCAGCTGGAACATACGAAGCATCGATCTGCAGTACGCAGTAACCGCCCTTCTTTTTTGCACTTAAGATTTCAAGCGCTTCTTTATCGTACCCCGGAGCAATAATGCCGTCACTTACTTCTTTTTTAATAAGCAGTGCAGTTGCCTTGTCGCAGGTGTCGCTCAATGCAATAAAATCACCGAAACTTGACATACGGTCTGCTCCACGTGCACGTGCATACGCATTTGCAAGCGGAGTAAGTTCTACATCATCGGTGTAGTAGATTTTTTTAAGGGTGTCTGAAAGCGGACGACCAACTGCCGCTCCTGCCGGAGAGACATGCTTAAAGCTGGTTGCAGCAGGAAGACCTGTTGCTTCCTTAAGTTCTTTTACCAGCTGCCATCCGTTAAGGGCATCAAGCAAATTGATAAAACCGGGCTTTCCGTTCAAAACGGTAATGGGTAAGTCGCCCTGTTCCATAAAAACCCTTGCCGGCTTCTGGTTCGGGTTGCATCCGTATTTAAGTTCCATCTCTTTCATAAAAGCCATAATACACAAATTCTGGTTCTTGAACAAGACACGACGTTTCACTATACTGACGGTACAATAAATTTTTAAGGAGCGAACCATGAAAAAGACAGTGGCTCTTATTGCTGTTTTGGCAGCAGGTATTACTTTGGCAAGTGCTGCACCCGTGCTTTCTCTGCATGGTGCAGCAGGTAACGGTTTCTTCGGAACATCGTTTGCAAATTCAACAGCTAATGAAAATGCAAAGACTTGGAACGAAAACTGGGATTTTGCATTTGGTGCAGGACTTAACTTCTCTCTGGGCGGAAACTTTGGAATCCAGCCGGAAGTAAACTTTGCAATCAATAACGCAGGTTACACAGTTAACGACTCAACCACAACCCGTTCTGCAAACTACATGTCTGTTGATGTTCCCGTACTGCTTACCTTCCGCGTAAACAAGTGGAATCTTTTAATTGGACCGTATGTTTCTTTCCCTGTTACTCAGCTGACAGAAACCGTTAAGACTTCACCGGATGCAACTGCTGTTACAAACACAGAAAACATTGTAAACCAGCCCTTTACTATCTGGGGTCTTACCGTAGGTGCAGGTTACGAAGAGCGCATTGGAATCGGCCGTCTGGTCTTTGGTGCACGCTACTCACTGGACTTTACACCCATCAAAATTGAAGGTCTTCTGGGCGGAGCAACAGACGTGTTCTATCGCCGCGCACTGTATCTTGACGTAAGCTACAAGCTGGCACTGGACTTCTAAGTTAGGCTTGCACTAACGCATCGCACACCTCAGTTTTGGGGTGTGTTTTTTTTTGCATTTGCACATTCACAGACAGGCGCATTTTGTGCTATACTTACCGCATGAAAATAGTAGTAATCGGAAGCGGCGGCAGAGAGCATGCCATTGCATGGAAACTGGCTCAGAGTCAGTCTGTCTCACAGGTTGTATGCATCCCCGGAAACGGCGGCACTGCATTGGAAAACAAGTGCGTTAACATTGCACCCGGTTCAGAATCTCCGGTCGACATTGCAAAGCGCGAAGGCTGCGAACTTGCAGTCATTGGTCCCGAAGACCCGCTTGCAGAAGGACTTGCAGATAAATTCTGGGAAGCAGGAATTCCCACCGTTGGCCCAAAAAAAGCCGGCGCTCAGCTGGAAGCAAGTAAAGATGCGGCAAAGCAGTTTATGAACAAATACGGTGTTGCATGCGCACAGAGCAAAACCTTCACCGATGCATACGAAGCAATTGATTACGTAAAAAAACACGGAGCGCCTATTGTTATAAAGGCTGACGGTCTTGCTGCAGGCAAAGGTGTTGTCGTAGCTCAGACCGAAGATGAAGCTCAGGCTGCAATTCTTGACCTGATGGAAAACGAACGCGTAGGACAGGCAGGAAAGACTGTTGTTGTAGAAGACTATCTGCGCGGAGTAGAAGTGTCAGTTCTTGCAGCAGTAAGTGTTGAACCCGGCAAAGAAAAAGATGCATGCATTATTCCGTTCAAGTGTGCACGCGACCACAAACGGCTGGGAGAACATGCAACTGGTCCTAACACCGGTGGAATGGGTGCCATCTGTCCGGTAGAAGATTTTACCAAAGACATTGAAGCTCAGTTTATGAAAGATATTCTTGAGCCGACGCTTAAGGGATTCATTGCTGAAAAATACGATTACCGCGGATTTATTTTCTTTGGACTGATGCTTACCAAAGACGGTCCTAAATGTCTGGAATACAATGTCCGCTTAGGTGACCCGGAAACACAGGCAGTTCTTCCGCTTATGGAAACAGACTTTGCTGATTTGTGTAAAGCGATTACAGACGGTACGCTTAAAAACCTGCAGATTAAATGGAAAGATGGATTTGCAGTTGCTCCCGTTGCAGTAAGCGGCGGTTATCCCCGTGATTACAAAAAAGGCTATCCGCTTACCGCCCGTGAAGAAGACATTGCAGCAACCGGTGCAAAAGTATTTGTCGCAGGTGCAATTGTAGACCGCAGGGCAACACATCCTTCCGGAAACCTTGCAACACTGGTTACCAGCGGCGGCCGTGTACTTGCATGCTGTGCAACTGCTCCTACATTCCAGGAAGCATGGGACAACGCATACAAGGCAATGGGCTGCATCCGGTTCCAGGGCATGTACTACCGCAAAGACATAGGTCTTCCCGGCGCTGCAGAATCGACATGATTTTCTGATTTATTTCTTTACCGCGACAAAGATGGTAGGGTTTGAAAAGTCGTAGCCGTTGCCATCGTCGGGTAAGTCATCCGAAGTAAAACGCATGTCACTCAAACCGTTGGGTGCATAAGAGAGAGTCCATGTTTCTGACATGGGCTTTCCTTTTTTAAAGATGAACACTCCGGTTTCGCATTCTTCTACATGGAACAAAAGCTTACCAAGTTTTATTTCGTAAGTTCCTTTCCAGGTTGTAGTACCGGTTTTTTCTTCTGAGGTTACGGTCATCTTTCCGTCTGAAGTACAGCTGATAGTTGTCTTGCACTTACCGTTAGTAAATGCCCAGGTTCCTGCAAACAATGTGGTTCCCGCTTCCTGCAAAGAGCCGCCTATTGTCTGTCCAGCTTCTTTTACTGCCGAAGTAACATCAGACCACAGCTGAGCAGTATCTGACTTTACCTGTTCCCAGGCTTCATTAACATCTTCTCTAACGGTTGTTTCCTGAGCCGTTACTGCTGCTCCGCACAAAGCAAGAGCGGCACACATACATACGATCTTTTTCATCATCACACCTTAAAATGTTTTACTGCAGACTGCATTGACTGAATTCCTTCTGCGTTCTTTTCTGATGTATCGTTTACATCTTTGATTGCAGAAAGAATCTGATCGGTACCGCTTACCATTTCGTTCATGCGGTCATTAATCTTAATCATGGTTGAACCAAGTGAAGCCATTTCATCGGTAACCTGTTTTCCGCTTTCAAGCATTTCAATAGAACCAGACTTAACTTCTGCAGTTGATTCGTCAATGTTACGCATAGCTTCAAGAATCTGAACACTTCCCTCAGACTGTTCTTTCATTGCGTTCATGACAACTTCTTCCTGCTGCTTAACTGTCTTTGTCAAATCAAAGATATCATTAAACTGTTTCTGCAAGACTTTTGTACTTTCGCCAACACTGCTGATGGCTGTTTCCAGTTTCTTAAGGCTTTCAGAAATTTTCTTACCCTGAGTATTTGACTGTTCTGCAAGCTTACGGATTTCTCCTGCAACAACCGCAAATCCTTTTCCTGACTCTCCTGCATGAGCTGCTTCGATTGCAGCATTCATTGCAAGCAGGTTTGTCTGGTCTGCAATTGACTGAATAATAGTTGATGCTTCGGCAAGACCCTTTGATTCAAACAGAATACGTTCTGTAAGTTCAACGTTTTCTTTAACACTCTTGTGTCCCTTATCTGAAGCACGGCCCAGCTGCGTAACTGCATCGGCATTCTTTTCAAGAATACGGGTAACACTGTCAATGTTAGCAACCATTTCGCGGACTGCAGCAGAACTCTGTTCTACACCGGCAGACTGAGATTCAATGCTGGAGTTTAAGTTCGTGATGTTAGAAAGAATTTCACGTGCTGCACTTTCTGCCTGTTCAACACCCGCAGACTGATTTGCAACTTCATTACGGACATCGCCAATGTTTGCAACAATCTGACGTACACTTGCAGCAGTTTCGGTCATATTTGAATTAAGTTCTTCTGCAATGTTAGAACTTGTTTCAACATTTGTAACAACAGCTGAAAGCAGATTCTTTGTGGTTGCATACGCATTATTAAGGTCGTTGATAAGAAGTCCAAATTCATCACGGCTTTCTACAGAAATAGATTCTCCGGAATAGTCACCGTTACCGAATGCACTACTGAACAGCTGAATGCGCTGAAGACGTGTCAAAAATCCTTTTAACAGAAAACGGATGTCCATGACATTGAAGATAAGCGCAAACAATCCTGCGGGGAACATCTTTGTCATAAACATATCAATCAGATTAAACGAATCTGTCAGATGCGATTCAAAGTAGAACAGCGGAGCAATAACAGACATGAATACACCGGCACCTGCAAGGAAAACAACCAGCGTATCGCGCATCAAAAGACCGAAGGTCAAATCTTTTTTTCTGAAGGGAATAAAGCTGATCCACTTTTCAACATTTTCAATCCAGAAGATATAGCACAGAATTGCAATCAAAAGGTTTAATCCGGCATACAGAAGGAACATGGGCATAAAATCAAAAGTCGCAATTCCATGAGCTTTTGCAGAAATGTTCAGCAGGACAGGAAATACAAATCCTGCAGAAAGTCCCACACCGATATTTGAGTTTACCAGAAAGGTATGCAGTTTATTGCACTTGTCGCAGGACGCTTCGGTGTCATCGTATTCTGCAAGGCGGCTATAGATGATTCGTGTAGAAACAACTGCCCATGCTGCCAGAAACAGATAGAATAAAACTGGCCACGGCGAAAGCAGCAGCGTTCCGAATACTGCAAAATTCTTTGCAACCGAAGTTCCGGCTCCGGCAAACATACCGATACACGCGGCAAGAATGGTTGTTACGGGAATTGCCATAAGGTGAATAAAGCTGTCTAACACATAGAGTTTGAACGGTACTTCGCGAGTTTCTGTTCCCATAAATTAATATCCCCCAAAAGTAAGAAACTCCCTCACATTGTACCAGTATAGTCAATTATTCTGTTTTTTTCAATAATAAAGTCAAAATAAAAAAAAGAGGCTGCCATGATTTCATGACAACCTCTTTGCATTTCTGCTGTAATCTGATTATGCGGCAGAGATGGCAATTTTCTTTGCAGCAGGAGCGGCTTTGCGCGGAATAGTTACCGTAAGCACACCGTTTTTAACGCTTGCACTGATTGCTTCACAGTCAATGTCTTTGGGAAGGGTAAAACTGCGGCTGAATTCGCTTGCACGGCGTTCATGCAAAAGCCAGTCAGTCTTCTGCTCTTCTTTTTCAGCTTTTTTCTCTGCAGATTCATCAACAACAGAGGCTATGGTCAGAACATTGTCTTTAAGACTGATGTTCACATCGCTTTCGGTTTTTCCGGGCATATCCATATCCAGGACGTATGCATCCTTGAGTTCTTTAACATCAACCCTAGGAAGCATTCCTGTTGTGCGGCCGTACAGTTCCGGTACGCCGAAGCATCCGTTGTCAAACAGTGAGTTAAAAAGTGAAAGTTCGTTCATAATTGTACCTCCAAGTTTTCAGACCTTCTGGTCTGTGATTTTCACTTAGTATACTAGCAGATTCTGTGCCAAGTTCACAAAACCGGAACTTTTTGCGGATTTTTTTTATTTCTGGGCTTTTTTCTGCACTTTCTGACCGTCACTGCCGGCGCCTGTCACTAACTGAGTCATTTTGACACACCACCCGAAATTTTTGACGCAAATTTGGACTCGAATGACCAGTATCTCTAAAAAATACAAAAAATTTGACAATTGGCAGTATGTCGCATATCATTACTATATAATGCATATATCTGCGTTACAGGAGCCAGAGGTTATTATTGGCCGCAAGACATTTTTTATAGGACTCGCACCGGCTCTTTTACCTGCCGCTTTTCCTGAAACACTGCTTGCTTCTGGTTTTGAAGCATACAATATTCAGGATGATGATATATGCCCGCTTACCAAAAAAATTGAACTTCTGTGTTCACGTTTTGTAAACTCCGATATCTTTCTGTACATTGATGCCCCGCAGCCTAAAGAGACATGGAAAGAGTATGTCGCATCGCTTCAGGAATCCTTAAGCAGTCAGATGTCGCTTACCATTTTGTATGCCGACCGCGGTTCTTCCGAACAGAATAACGAAATTGAACAGCAGTACGATCCGTTACTGGGTGCTATGGACTGCTGCATTCCGCTTTCTGATGACATGGCACAAAACCTTAACCGCATCGTTACCATGCTGCGCGAAAAACAGTCATCTGAACGCCGTAAGACATTCCGTGCCAACTGCTCTGAATGGAGTACCGTCAGTTTTTTTGCACAGGGGAAAGCCTTTAACGGTCACATAAACGACATAAGCGTAGACTATTTTTCCTGTCACTTAGAACAGGAAGACGCAATCCTTCCCTGCTACGAAAAAATTTCTTCGATTGCACTTAATGTTGAAGGAACGCTCATAAACTCAGATGCAGTGCTTTTATCTGAACGGTCTACCGCTAACGGAAAGCTGTATGTGTTTTCATTCTGTCAGAAGGGCGGAGCAAGCGGTCTAGATAACGACAACCGTGCAGCAGTGCTGGAAACACTGTATCAGATGGTAACTGAACGCGAACTTACCATGATGCAGCAATTGTTTACCGCAACCGGAAAACAGTTTCGGGCACAGAACCCGTACGCATAGGACACAATATGGAAGAAAAACAGAGTGCTCAACAGGCTTTCAGTTCTTTTGCAAAACAGATGGAACGCTTTGTCGCATCAGGAGAGACAGAACGGCCAAAACCGCTGTACCCTAAGCCGACCTTGCAGCAGAGAATCATTCAGAATGAACAGGCCTTTACCAAACAGATTATAGACACCTACCAGAAGTTCCTTAAGCCGCAGGATCAGGAAACCGTTGATGACCAGCAGCAGCTTCTGACCGCCCACAAACTGTATGTCGCACTGGATGAACTGAACAAAACAACCGGAAACCACGAGACTTACCTTCACAACGCAGACTTAGTCTGTCCGCTTACCCAGAAAAACCGATACGTCACCGGCGGCGAGTTCATCTACCTGCAGGTGTGGTTTGAAAAGGAAGGCGGAACGACAGACTGCATTCCCGAACTGCAGAAAAGCGCAGAAAGCACAAAGCTGATTTTCGTCCCGGCGGAAGAACACGTCACATCCCCCCGCGAAAAAAGAATCCGCGACACCATACTGTCACATTTTTACCCGGCAAAAGAGTAAAACTTTCCATATTTACAGATACGCGTAAATTTGCTATCTTAGGCTAAGGTATCCACATGCTCAGGATTATATTCGCAGTTATCATTTCTATTCCCTCAGCCATAGTTTTTTTACTGCGGGCACACTACATCAAAGTTCATTTTTCAAAATACACAGAAGAACAGCGCTATGCCTTTATCCGTAAGTATGCCGAAACCTTAAAGCGTAACGCCCGGATTGTCACTATCAGCTCAGGAAAAGAAAATCTTCCCCCAACCGGCGGATATATCATGTATCCCAACCACCAGGGAAAGTATGACGCTGTCGGAATCATTACCGAGCACGACAATCCGCTTACCGTCGTTATGGACGCAAAACGCAGCCACTTACCGCTTGCAACCCAGCTTATGACGGTTTTAGACGGAACACGCCTTGACCGCACCAGCCCCAGAACCCAGGTAGAAAGCTTTTTCAAAATCAGTCAGAACGTAACCGAAGGAAAACGCTACATACTGTTTCCCGAAGGCGGCTACAGCCTCAAAGACTTCAGACGGGGACATACAGACCTTAAGGAATTCAAGCCCGGCTCTTTCAAATGTGCTATCCGCGCAAAGTGTCCTATAGTACCAGTCGCCCTTATAGACAGCTGGAAACCGTTTGGACAGAATTCATTACGGAAAGTGACCACTCAGGTACATTTTCTGCCACCACTTACCTATGACGAGTACAAAGACAAGTCTACCCGCGAAATTGCAGAAGAAGTACGAAGCCGCATTATTCAGAAAATCGCATCCCTGCAGCAGAACACCAATTCCTAAAAACAATTAGACATTCTTAATATATTGTGATACAATACCATTGAGGAGTTACTATCCATGGCAAAGAAAGAACTAGATCGTTTTGAAGTAAACCCTAAGAAAGACATGCAGATTAAAACCAAGTTGCTTAGTATCATTGCACTTGCAATCTTTGGAGCAACCGCATCTGTAGCAGCATTGTGTATTCTTCTTTCAGGAAGATTTGTAAAGCAGGATATACGCGATACCCTTGAAGCAGCAGGTGACGGAGCTATTGCCACCACAGAAGACTGGGCAGCAAGCACCAAACAGTATGCATATCTTCTGACCAACAATCAGGAAATGATCGATGCATTCGGTCGTCGCGATACTGCAACACTGCAGCGCCTTGCAAACACATTCTCAACAAACATAGAAGTACCGCTTTTGTGTTTCATTGACGACAGCGGAACTGTTATGGCAGGTGTTGGCGTTAAAACTGGAGAAAAAGTTTCCGGCAACGCTATTGTTCGTGAAGCACTGCGCGGTAACCGTGAAACTTCTTTCGAACCCTTTGGTCTGATTGAATATGCAGCACTTGCATCTGCTCCAATATATGTAAACGGAGTACGTTCCGGTTGTGTCGTAGTAGGATACGACCTTACCAACAATGAACTGGTAAATCTTCTGCAGATTTCATACAAGACAGAAGCAACGGTTTTCAAAGACAACCTGCGTGTTTCAACTACACTTAAGGATTCTGAAGGAAAACCGATGGTAGGAACCGTACTGGACAATCCGGTCATTGTTAACCAGGTACTGGGACAGGGAGAAGCTTACCACGGTGACAACGTAATCAACGGTCAGAAATACATGTCAATCTATCAGCCGCTTAAAGGTTCTGACGGAACCATAACCGGTATGGTATTCATTGCAAAGTCTATAAACGTCGTTAACGCAATTACCGGAAACATTATTTCATGGACAGTGCCTGTTGTTATCGTACTGTCATTCATTCTGATTCTGTCTTCTTACTTCTTCGTACGCTGGCTTATGTGGCGTATTGCTAACGTTACCAACACACTTAAAGATATGGAAACCGGAGAAGCAGACCTTACCAAACGCTGTAAGCTGTTTATCCGTGACGAAATCGGTCAGCTGGTTATTCACTTCGATGCCTTCTGTGACAAACTGCAGAAGATTGTTTCCGAAGTTAAAGACTCTAAGTCAGACCTTAGCTCTGCAGGTGTAGACCTTTCAAATGCAACTCAGGATGCAGTAAGTTCAATTACTCAGATTATTGCAAACATCGAAGGCATTCACAGTCAGATTACCAACCAGGGCGAATCAGTTAACCAGACTGCACAGGCAGTTCAGAGCATTTCTGCAAACATCAGACAGCTTGACAGCATGATTGAATCTCAGTCAGCCGGCGTAACACAGGCTTCTGCTGCAGTAGAAGAAATGGTCGGAAACATTATGTCGGTTAACAACTCTGTTGAAAAGATGGCATCTTCATTTAACACGCTGTCTAACAACGCTCAGCAGGGATTTAACAAACAGCAGGACGTTAACGACCGTATCAAGCAGATTGAAAGCCAGTCACAGATGCTTCAGGAAGCTAACCTTGCAATCTCTAGCATTGCAGAACAGACAAACCTGCTTGCTATGAACGCCGCTATCGAAGCTGCACACGCTGGTGAAGCCGGTAAGGGATTCTCAGTTGTTGCTGACGAAATCCGTAAGCTTTCAGAAACTTCTGCTGAACAGTCACGCACTATCGGTGATCAGCTTAATAACATCAAGACTTCAATCGAAGAAGTTGTTGCTGCTTCTAACGAATCAAGTCAGGCCTTTGTTGAAGTTAACAACAAGATTAAAGAAACCGACGAACTGGTTATTCAGATTAAAGCCGCTATGGAAGAGCAGAACTCTGGTTCAAAACAGATTAGTGAAGCTCTGCGCAATATGAATGACAGTACAGTAGAAGTTCAGAAGTCTTCTAAAGACATGTCTGCTCAGAATGAACACGTTATGAAAGAAATGGGCATTCTGCAGGATGTTACCGAAAACATGAAGTTAAGTATGGAAGAAATGGCAGCTGGTGCACGCAAGATTAACGAAACCGGTGCTACCCTGGGAACCATTTCTCAGACCGTACAGAGTTCAATTACCAAGATCGGTGATCAGATTGACCTGTTCAAGGTTTGATGAACATTGAATAAACCCTAAGGCTGTCACTCAGCTGGCAGCCTTTTTTTATTTCCGGAGGATATTATGTTTACACAGTACACACTGCCCTTTGCCTATGACGCACTTGAACCCGTTATCGATGCACTCACCATGGAAACGCATTACTCAAAACATCATGCAACGTATACCAAGACCTTTAATGAGTTTGCTCAGAAAGCAGGCGTAGAATCAAAATCCGTAGAAACAATTTTATCTTCCCTTAATGACATAAGCGATATTGCAGTCCGTAACGGACTTCGCAATAACGGCGGCGGTTTTTACAACCACAACCTGTATTTTTCTGTCATGTCACCCGACGGAGCAAAAACTCCCTCCGGTAAGCTTGCAGAAAAAATTAACGAAACCTTTGGCAGTTTTGATTCTTTCAGGGAACAGATTGCAAAACTTGCAGTAACACAGTTCGGCTCAGGCTGGGCATGGCTTTCGGTTACCAAAGACGGTGGCCTTGTGCTTTCACAGAGCGCAAATCAGGACAATCCGTACAGCCTTGGTTCAGGAACGACTCCCATCTTCTGCATAGACGTGTGGGAACATGCCTACTACCTTAAGTTTAAGAACCTTCGTGCAGATTACGTACAGCAGTACTTAAGCGTTGTTGACTGGAACATTGTGTCAGCCAATTACGATAAAGCAGTAACATGTTGAAATTGCAAAAACTTTTTTCAAAAAGCGCTTGCATATATTCAATATATAGCCTAGAATTGCATACCATTTAAAAGCATTTGTGGCGCTGTCGTTGACAGGTTTTGGAGTCAGCAGGAAGTCCTGTGGCTCTGATTTTTCCCACTGGGAGAAAATGAATGCAGAACTCTTTTTACATGCAGCGGCAGGAAGCCACTGAATCAAACGCACGCTCGTATCCGCGTAAGTTCCCCATTGCACTTAACAAAGCTCAAGGCTCATGGATTGAGGATGTTGAAGGAAACCGCTATCTTGATTTCTTATGCGGAGCAGGTACGCTTGCACTAGGTCACAACAATCCAGAAGTTAACGCAGCAATGATCCAGCTCATTACAGAAAATGCTCCGTTACACACACTCGATCTTACTACGCCCACAAAAGATACTTTTGTTCAAACGCTGGAAGATTTACTGCCGGGCGAATTACGCAACAATGCAAAGATTCAGTTCTGCAGTCCCAGCGGAACCGATGCCGTTGATGCCGCAATCAAACTGTGCAAAACCGCAACCGGTCGTTCAACCGTCATTTCCTTTAGCGGAGCCTATCACGGAATGGGTCACGGAGCACTCAGTCTTACCGGTAACCTTGGTGCAAAAGGTCCCGTACAGAATCTGATGGGTGGCGTTCAGTTCTTACCCTACCCGTATTCATACCGCTGTCCCTTTGGCTTAGGAGGAGACGCAGGAACTGATGCAGCCTGTGCTTACTTTGAGCGCGTTCTGACAGACCCTGAAAGCGGTATTGCAAAACCCGCAGCCGTTATTCTTGAAACAATACAGGGCGAAGGCGGAGTTATACCTGCACCCGTTAAGTTTTTGCAGACAGTCCGCCGCGTAACAAAACAGCTGGACATTCCGCTTATTGTTGATGAGATTCAGTGCGGAATTGGACGAAGCGGAAAATTCTTTGCATTCGAATATGCAGACATTGTTCCCGATGTTATTCTGTGCAGCAAGGCAATCGGTGGAAGTCAGCCGCTTGCAGTAGTGGTTTACAACAAAGCACTGGACAAATGGCAGCCGGGTGCACATGCAGGTACGTTCCGCGGAAATCAGCTTGCAATGAAAGCAGGCACAGTTGTTATGAACACCGTCAGCAAAGAACCGTTCCTTGCAGAAGTCCGCAGAAAGGGCGACTACCTTCGCGAAAAAATGAATGAACTCAAAGAAAGCGTAAGCATCATTGGTGATGTTCGCGGAAAAGGTCTTATGATGGGAATTGAATGCATAGACCCCGCACAACCTGCCGACAGTTTAGGTTCACGCCCTGGCTCTGGTGCAATCAGTGCAGCAGTTCAGCATGAATGTTTTGAAAACAAACTCATCATGGAAAAAGGCGGAAGAAACGGTGCTGTCATGCGCTGTCTGTGTGCCCTTACCGTTACCGACGAAGAAATCAATACCATGATTGACATCTTTAGTGCTGCAGTAAAAAAGATTGACGCTCAGGTTAAAAACGGAACCTTTGGAAACTAAGCATGGAACCGCTTTTACTTACCGAACACGCAGATGACAAAAACGCATATGCACAGATGGTATCCAAAACAATGGCTGCCGTCTGCAATGCGATTGAAAATGGAAAGGCCTACACTGGGCCCGAACCTCAGGAACTTGCACAAAAGATCCGCTCGTACGACATCCTGCCCCAGCACGGTTTAGGCTTTGAAAAAGTAATGCAGAATGTAGAAAAAGATATTCTTCCTAACTTTCTGCGAACCAGTTCAACACAGTACCTTGCTCACCTGCACGGCCCTTCCATACAGGAATCAATCTGTGCAGAGTTAATTTTATCTTCCTTCAATCAGAGCATGGACAGCTGGGATCAGTCACCAGTTGCAACAGAAACAGAACTTGCAACCGTTCAGTTTTTGTGTTCACTGTTCGGATACACTAAAGACGCAAATGCACAGCCCGACGGATGTTTTACCAGCGGAGGCTCACAGTCAAACCTTACCGGCATTCTTCTTGCGCGCGACCGGTTCTGTAACACCGCATTACATCACGACATAAAAAAACACGGCTTACCGCAAAACTATGCAAAGTTCCGCCTGTATACTTCAGAAGTGTCGCACTTTTCCATGGAAAAATCCTGCCACCTTCTTGGTTTAGGTTACGATGCAGTAGTAAAAGTTCCGGTCAACGACAGCATGCAGATGGATGTAAGCGCACTTGCAAAACTGATGGAACAGGACAAAGCAAACGGATATCTTCCCTTCTGTATTGTTGCAACAATCGGCACAACTGATTTTGGTTCTATTGATGATGTAACTGAATTACGCAAACTTGCAGACAAATACGGCACCTGGCTTCATGCAGATGCAGCATACGGTTCGGGTCTTGTCATGTCACAGAAGTATACAGAAAGAACCGGGCCGCTTCATGTATGCAATTCCATTACCGTTGATTTTCACAAAATGTTTCTGCTTCCCATAAGCTGCAGTGCAATCCTTATAAAAAACGCAGAAGACTTCAGTCCGTTAGAATTACACGCAGACTATCTTAACCGCGAAGAAGACGAAGAAGACGGATACACAAACCTTGTAGGAAAATCAATTCAGACAACAAGACGCTTTGACGCACTTAAAGTATGGATGACATTTCAGGCACGCGGTAAAGACGGCTACAGTCAGATTATCAGCACGTGCGTAGAAAATGCTTCCTATGCATACCAGACCTTATGTTCGTATGATGACATACGCTGTGCAGTAAAACCTGAAATCAGTTCGGTAGTATTCCGCGTATACAAAAAAAATCTTTCTGATGAAGAATGCGACACGCTGAATAAAAAAATCCGCAGAACGCTGCTTCACACACACGGCATTGTAATAGGACAGACGGTGTACAAAAACCGCACGCACTTAAAGTTTACACTTTTAAATCCGCGCCTTACGCACAGTGACATAGACAGTCTTATTGCAACCATCCGTTCTATTGCAGAAGAATACGTCGAGTCAAGGCACGCTCACGCTTAAAGTCTTGACTTCGCCGTTTTTAGGGTTTGTAATAAACCCTAAATAAAAAAAGCAGACTCTATGAAGTGTCCTTCATAAAGCCTGCCCTCAGCAAGAACAAGTTCAGCTTACTCCAGATTCAGTTTGAATGAAAGAATCAGCTGTGTTGCAACTCCAAAGAGTATAATGTAGACCGTATTACACAGTGTTACAAACCACATTCCCTGTGCAACGTTATGTATAATTCCTTCCAGATCAAAGACAGAGAAACCGATGCGGTTCATAATTGCAATCATAACAACTACCACAACTACTTCAACAAGCGTACGATGCTTTTTTACCAGATGTGCAATTGCTTTCACTACGTAAATGAACATTACCAGAAACAGGAATCCCGAAGTTGCAGCACAAAGCACAGCCGGAATAAATGAAGCACCAAGTTCAGCTATATTCTCTCTGTAAGTCTGAATTGCTTCAATAAAGAATCCGTCAGGCCAAGCACGGATTGCAAGTAACGAAATGGCAAGAAGATTTATCAAAACATATCCTAATGCCCACACAAATGCAGCCAGTGCACGTCCCCATACATGTTCACCCATGGTAACGGGAAGTGACAGGTTAAGGTAAGCTTCATCACCTAACATTCCTTTCTGAAAGCGTTTTTCAATTATGAAAATTGAAACAACAAAGCTTGCAATAAACAGAACAAAGGCAACCATCAGAATAATGCCGCGGATAAGATTGTCTGAATTATTTTCAAAAATATCCAGAGAATCATCACGGAACACGACAATACCTGCAATCAGTGATACCCCTAAAAGCACTGCATACACCGGCAGTAGTACACGGTATGAATTCAAAATCTCATACTTAAAAACTTTCCACACCTGCGGAAACGGATTTCTTATTTTCTTTGCTTCCATTTTCATCTCCTTTTAGCAGCGGAATTCTTCGCGGAACAGTGCGTCAATTGACATGCCGGTAGATTCGCGGATAGATTCAACTTCACCCTGACGAACAATCTTTCCTTCTTTGAGGAACAGCGCATATCCCAGTACACTTTCAATATCACTGATTAAGTGAGTAGAAATGATGACCGTAGCATGTTCGCTATAGTTTCCGATAATTGTTTCAAGAATATAATCACGGGCTGCAGGGTCAACGCCACCAATCGGTTCGTCCAGCATATACAGCGGAACTTCACGGCTCATGGTAAGAATAAGCTGCACCTTTTCTTTTGTTCCCTTAGAAAGTGTCTTTAATTTTTCTGAAGGATTAATGTTAAGGCGTTTAAGCATGTCGTATGCCTTATTCTTGTTGAAGTTTGCATAAAAATCAGCAAACATTGCAACAAGATCTGCAACCGTCATCCAGTCATTCAGATACACTTTATCGGGCTGGTAAGAAACAATTGCTTTTGAATCGGCGCCGGGCTTACATCCGCAGACTGTAATTTCTCCGCTGGAAGGTTTTAAAAGTCCTGCCGCAAGTTTTAACAGCGTTGTCTTACCGCTTCCGTTTGGTCCCAGAAGTCCGACAATAGAACCTGCCGGAACTTCAAGATTAAGACTGTCCAGTGCAGTCTTTGTCAGATATTTTTTGGTAACGTTCTTGCATTCCAAAACTGAATTCATAGTTCCCCCTGTTACGCTTCAATAGTTTTAAGCGCTTTTTCTACATCGCCCTTAGAAAATCCAAGAGCAGCCATTTTTTTGACAAACGCAGTCAGTTCTGATTCAAACAGCTCTGAACGCATTCCGCTGATTTTTTCTTCATCATCAGTGATGAATCTTCCTGCAGTACGCTCTGAACGGACCAGTCCAAGGCGCTCAAGTTCTGCAAGTGCTTTTTGCATCGTGTTGGGATTTACCTTTGCGTCCATGGCAAGATCCCGCACCGAATCAACTTTGCTTCCCGGCTGTAATTCCCCGGAAACAATGCGCAACTTAAAGCAATCCATCAGCTGAAGGTAGATGGGCTTTTCGCTCGTAAAGTTATACTCCATCGATATACCTCCTCTGTATTAAAACCTTACTGTATTAAGTATATAATACAGTAACACAGACAGATTGTCAAGCGTTTTTTTCACTTTTTTTTGCGATATTGAAAGAAGTAACAAAAAATAGTATTCTAAGGGAAGCAAATTTTTATAGGAGCGCAACATGACATACACTGCAGAAGTGGAACATATGTGTCCTTTAGCTAAGGGCGCGTATCATGGACCGGCACCTATTCCCGAAGAAGGCGAATGGGTAAAGGTAAAGAAAATGGAAGACGTATCGGGATTTACTCACGGTATCGGTTGGTGTGCACCTCAGCAGGGTGCCTGTAAGCTTTCTTTGAATGTAAAGAACGGCATTATTGAAGAAGCTCTGGTTGAGACTATCGGATGTTCTGGTATGACTCACTCAGCTGCTATGGCTTCTGAAATCCTGATTGGAAAAACACTTATTGAAGCTTTGAACACAGACCTGGTTTGCGATGCTATCAACACAGCAATGCGCGAACTGTTTATGCAGATTGTGTACGGACGCACTCAGTCAGCTTACTCTAAGGATGGTCTTAAAGTTGGTGCTTCTCTTGAAGATCTGGGAAAGAACCTGCGCTCTCAGGTAGGTACTATGTTTGCAACCCGCAAGACTGGTCCACGCTATCTGGAAATGACAGAAGGTTATGTAGAAACTTGTGCTGTTGATAAAGACAACCAGATTATTGGTTACAACTGTATCAACTTTGGTAAACTGATGGACGCACTCAAAGCTGGAAAACCCGCACAGGAAGCTATTGAAGGTGCACGTACCCACTATGGCCGCGTAACTGCAGATCAGGGTATGGTTCGTCTTATCGACCCGCGCAAAGAGTAATCAGGAGGAATAGGTATTATGGCATTATTTGAAGATTATGAAGGCCGCATTCCTCAGGTGAATAAGGCTCTTAAAGAATACGGTTTCAAAGAAGGAGAAGCTGGTCTGAACGAAGCACGCGATCTGTGCAAGGCCCGCGGATTTGATCCCTACGAAATCTGTCAGTCAACACAGCAGATTTGTTTTGAAGATGCAAAATGGGCTTATGTACTTGGCTCAGCAATTGCAATCAAAGAAGCAGAAAAGACTGGAGACAAAACTGGTTCTACCGCTGCTGCAAACATCGGTAAAGGACTTCAGGCATTCTGTCTGCCCGGTTCAGTTGCAGATGACCGCAAAGTAGGTCTGGGACACGGAAACCTGGGCGCACGTCTTCTTTCTGAAGAAACACAGTGCTTTGCATTCCTTGCAGGACACGAATCATTCGCTGCTGCAGAAGGTGCAATCAAGATTGCTGCAAACGCAAACAAAGTTCGCAAGAACAAGCTGCGTGTTATTCTGAACGGTCTGGGAAAAGATGCTGCACAGATTATCAGCCGCATCAACGGATTTACTTATGTTCAGACTGAATTTGACTACTTCAACGGCGAAGGAACCGACAAGGCTCTTAAAGTTGTAAAAGAAGTTCCCTATGGTTCAAACCCTGACCGCCTTATCGTAAAGTGCTACGGTGCTGACGATGTTCGCGAAGGTGTTGCAATCATGTGGCACGAAGATGTTGATGTTTCTATTACTGGTAACTCAACAAACCCAACACGTTTC
>CACXCG010000041.1 GCA_902766125.1 uncultured Spirochaetaceae bacterium
TCCCACTTCAGGCACTCAAGTAATATATCTATGAATTTTGAACGGCACTCAGATTCAACAAAATCTTTGCTCGTATAGAATTTTTCATTTTCTGAAAACTGCTCGACTAATTTTGCAACGGTTTCTTTTCGCTGCTCCATGCTCATTGACTTACAAATAATTTCCATATTCACAAGTATAGCACTTACCTGTTTTTTCTGCTATACTTGCATCATGAAACGATTTATAGGAATAGCACTTGCTCTTGCGGTGGGATTTTTAGTGCTTGGCGGAATAATCGGTATTTTTATAGGAAACCAGCGCGGTTTTTCTAACGGTATGGCAGCGGGAATAAACGAAGGACATAAGTCAGGCTACGAAGCAGGTGTCTCTGACGGAAAAAGACAGGCTCAAAGTGATATTTACGAAAGAGGACGAAAAGATGGTTACGAAGCAGGATACGCTGATGCACTCAAAAAAGGCCATGAAGAAACCGTAACCGTTCCTTCTGTCATTGCACGCGAAACCGTCTATCTTCAGGCAGAGCACGGACTGTACGAAACCTTTACCGTTCCCGAAGATTCTGTGGGAATTGAAATTACAGCAAGCGTAAAAGGTAACGCCTTAAAGTTCTATGTGGTAAACGAACAGAACTGGGAATTCATGCAGGACGGAAGAAGCTGGGAACCACTGTTTGGAAGCAAGGCACTGGATGCAACAGCGTATTCATTCTACGACAAACTTGTCCCGGGAAGAACCTACTACTTCTACATTCAGGATTATGATTACGGATGGTTCTCTTCCTACGAAAAGCAGAGTTCCATCACCTACACTATCACCAGCGAATCACAGACACAAAAATACGTAGAGTATATGGCAAAGCCGGGTTACTCTGAATAGTCAAGCAGAGAAAAAAAATCTAATCCGGTACGGCGTTCAACTTCGCTTACCGGAACTTTATAATTCCAGAACCGGTCACTGCATTTTTTATTGGGGATGATATACGCACTTACAATAATGCGTTCACAGTCACGCGGACTTGCTGCATCTTCATCGTCTGCATACACCGGTGTCAGAACGATTTTGTAAAAATACTCAGGAACGACAACTTTATTTTTTCCGATTGTTTCGTATTCAGCTGCACTCTTTTCCAACACAGGGCCGGTAATGACAAACACTCTGCCGTACTGTTCTGCCCATCTGCGTACCTGATTTTCCAGTTCATTCCAGATACCGCTGTTAAACGATGCATTCTGAGGTGTAATGTTACTGAGCAGAAAACACTCACTGTTTGCCTGTGCACTAAACAGCATGTCTCCGCTGGGTGCAAGGTGTCCCCGATCGTAACCGGAATTGCGGTAGTCTTCCAGCTCTGCACTGCCGGTCGTTATGTTTTCATCAGGGCGGAATGCATTGCTTCGCCTTACATTTTTTGCAAGTTCTTCACGCGTCAGTTCATAGCAGACCCATTCAGCAAGTTCATAGCTTTCGCGGTAACACAGACTGAACGACGAATACGTATGTATCTCATGATCAGGGTCGTCTTCAAAATGTTCCCTGCAGACTGGTATTTGAAATCCTTCGGGTAACACAACAGGCTTACTGGTATTCTGTTGCGGCAAACTTTGAGCCCACGCAGAAAGCTGCAAAAGAGAAAGAAAAACACTTACCGCAAGAACACACAGACGTTTCATACGGTAAGTGTAGCACAATCGTGTTTACAGTTCTACAGTGCAGTTCCGTTTACATACAGCGTGTAGCCGTTTTTGTTTACAGAAGAAGCATTTCCTTCGAAGGAAGTAATGTATGTGTCGGCAGTAAGTGTCCATGTGCTTGTTGCATCAAGGGTGACAGTAACCGTACCGGTCTGTTCTGAAACAACATCTCCTGCAGCATTTACAATATTTCCGCTTACACATCCGGTAAAGTCTGAGTCGTTGGTAAGGTTCAGCGTCAAGGTTGAATCACTTCCGACAAGAATGTTACCTTTCAAAACCTGAGCACTTGCATTGACTGTTGCAATGTTTTTTGCACCGCTCCATCCGTCTGCACAAACCGAAAGCAGTACATTATCATCATCTTCGTTTACAATACCGGTTCCATTTAAGTTAATAATTGCATTGGTATTGGTAACATGGAACACATGTCCGTTTTTACTGATCAACGTTCCGCCGTTCATGGTAAAGCTTGATGTACCGCTGTCTGCATCACCTGACATAGACTGATAGATCATGATGGTATCTACAAACTTTGCATTCCCGTTGCGTTTTGTATTGTTTGCCGAAAGCGTACAGTTATTAAGCGTGATGGTATTCTTGCCTTCAATGCACACCCCTTCAGAAAGATTTGAAACCAGTGTTGCATTTGAAACCGTAATATCAGCCGTAGAATAAATTGCAGGTGAACCTAAACCGTTTGACGTATATGTTCCGCCGTCTACTGTTACCGTTCCGCCGCCACGGTCAGTTCTGATTGCAGCAGAAGACTGTCCGCTTGTGGTAACCGTAAGATTATATGCTTCGGTAATACCGCCGCCAGTTGTCATAATGCCACCGCTTCCGCTTCCTGTTGTAGTAATTGTTGTGTCACGGATAATGACTTTTGTACCGTCACCCGCTGCACCATTTTTACCGCCGTTACCGCCATAGCTGAACACACCGTTTGCACCGCTTGCATCTGATGTAATAGTTCCGCCGGTAATGGTTGTCGTACTGCCGTCTTTAACAAGTACTGCTGCATTCAATCCGTAGAAATTACAGCTGTCACCACCGATAGAACTGCCGCTTTTTGTTACGGAGGGGTTTGTAATGGTAACTGCATCACCGGTTGAAATCAGGAGTGCACTTTCGTCGGTTGTCGTACTTGCATACGTTTTGCCAGACTGACTTGCCGCACTGGTAATTTCCGTTGCACCAGCATAGTCAATGTCTGCATTAGAACCGCCTCCTGGAGGAGTACCGCCGCCAAAGCCGCCCGGAGGAGTACCCTCTGGACGTTCTCCAGAAAGACGCTCTGGTCTTGAGCCAGACGTACTGTCAGAGGATTTATTTGATCCCTTAGCACATGCAGGAAATCCTGCAAGAATCAGCATGAGAAAAGTAGTTGTCCATAAAATGCGTGTCGTTTTCATGTCTTAAAATATAAGCGAGGTGAATTCAGAATGCCATATACAGCATGTTATATAACAGAGTTTTATTTTGTTTTTGGGGATTACAGAGCGGATTTTTCTAGCAGATTTGTTTTTCGTAGGTAGCGCAGTACAGTCCGCCCTTAACTACAATCGCATACAGCATGCGGAACAGCTGCACGTCTTCAAGCGAAGTGCCTGACTCACGCAGCGCCATGTCGGTAGAAGTAAGCAGAGAAATAATTGAAGCAGTCTGTCCTGCATTCCACACGCGGGAAGCATTTTCGTACTGAGTAATTTTCTTTTTGCTGGTAAAGCCTGCTGCACGCAAATCTTTGTCAGCAGGAACAGCATGGTTTGCATGAAGCGCATGCCAGGTTCGTAACTGACGGAAGCAATAGGTAAGCCCCGAAATAATTCCTGCGGGTCTGCTTGCATTACTGCGGGAAAGGCGTATTTTCTGAAGAATACCGACACTCGTTTCCAGACGTTCCTGTACGGACTGAGACGGATCTGCCATGGCTGCAAACAGAGTAAACGCATCTTCTTCGCGGTTATGCGAAAGGATTTTATCTACATCTTCAATGCTTACCACATGGCCTTTTTCAAAACAGTAGAAAAAGCGGGAACATTCAGCTTTAAGGCTTTCAGTATTGTTTTCTATCATCTCTAGGATTGCATCAATGGCTTCTGCAGAAACAGCAAATCCGTTTTTGCGGAAATAATCCTGAACCCACTGAGTCTTGCGGTTTTCAAACATTTCCCAGAAGATTTTTTTATGAGAAGAAGGAACACAGGCTTCTAACTTTTTTTCTATACTGTTGCTGTCAGAAACAAGCACCAGTGTATTTGGTTTACCGGCAGAACCTTTTGCCCACGAAGCAATCAGTTCAATATCAGATGCAGTTTTTATAAGTTCAGCATTGCGAAGTACAATGAATACTGCAGAAGAAAACAGACTTTCGTTCAAGAGCTGAGACACAACATCATTCACACTGGTATCGCCCGCATACCAGGAGTATTCATCGATATCTCCATATTTGGCACGGGCATCAGTTTTGAGTTTAGCGATGGCTTCGTTTTTTTCACCAAGTTCGGGACCGGTAAAAAGATACAGCTCTGGTTCTGCCATAACGGTTTAGTAACTGCGTACAATTCCTGCAAGCACACCGACAATGCGCACATCCTGACTGTAGATGGGCTGATAGTCGGGATTTTCCGGCTGCAGACGGACACGGTTCATTTCACGGAAAAAGCGTTTGAGCGTAATGGCATTATCTACCACGGCAACAACAATCTGTCCGTCAACTGCATCAGAACACTGTTCTACAACAGCAAGGTCTCCTTCCAGAATACCGGCATTTATCATGCTTGCTCCGCGAACATTCAGGGCAAAATAATTCTTACCGGGACGAACAAGCGGTTCTGCAACAGAAATGTAGCGTTCAATATTTTCTTCACTCAGAAGTGGCTTACCTGCTGCAACTGTTCCCAGAACAGCAACCTTTGCAACAAATGCATTCTTTTTGTCGGTACGCTCGTCAATAAGAACACGCAGAGAACGTGACTTTTTTTCACTCAGAGAAAGATATCCTTTTTTCTGCAGACCGGCAATGCGGTCCTGAATAGCACGCAAAGAAACACCAAAACGTTCACTTGTTTCGCGGACGGTGGGGGGATAACCGTTTTCTTCGGTATATTGTGCAATGTAATCCAGCACTTCACGCTGGCGGTCAGTAAGGTTTTTCATACTTACTCCTCCTCAAACTTTGATTCAAATAAAGCAAAAATTGCTTCTGCTGCTTCCTGTTCATCAGCGCCCTCTGCTTTGAGCGTGAGCGTTGTGTTGTATCCGGCTGCCATCGTAATGACACCCATGATTGACTTTGCGTTGACGCTTGTGTCATCGCGTTCCAGCGTAACTTCTGCAGCAAAACGGTTTGCGGTCTGAGCAATCAATGCTGCAGGACGTGCGTGGATTCCGGCTCTGTTTCGTACGGTCAACAATTTCTCTACCATTTTTTCATCCTTTAGTAAGAATCATCTCTTGTATAATACGCCGACTGAGACTCTCCAGACTCAATCCATTTGAGTACGTTCTGATTGAATTCGCGTGCACTGTACACTCCCATAGACTTAAGGCGTTCATTCATTGCAGCGGCTTCTATGATGATGGGAATGTTACGTCCCGGCTTGACGGGAACTTCTATAAGCGGAATCTTTATGCCCAGCACATCGATTGTGTGGGTTTCCGTTCCAAGACGGTCATAGACTTTATTCTGATTCCATGCTTCAAGCTTTACCACTAACTGCACTTCTTTCTGCTCACGGATGGCACCAACACCATACAGCTGAGAAATGTTTATAATGCCCAGACCGCGGATTTCCATGTGGTGACTGATAAATTTATTTGCACCCTGACCAAGGACAGTGTTACCGTTAACACAGCGCAGTTCAACAATGTCATCTGCAACCAGACGATGGCCGCGCTCTACCAGTTCAAGTGCAGTCTCACTTTTACCGACGCCGCTTTCTCCGCTTAAAAGAATTCCAATACCGTACACTTCAACCAGAACACCGTGCATGGTTTTCTTTGGAGCATAGATGTTGGAAAAAACACGAAGCAGACGTGTAGAAAAATCTGTTGATTCAAGATTGGTAGAAAGAATAGGACAGGCATTTTCTTCTGCAATGGAAAGAAAGTTTACACTTGGCTGCAGCCCATGAGTAAAAATAGCACAGGGAATTTCAAAGGAAAAAATTCTGCGGATGGAATCGTAATTGTTTTCGTTTTCCAGTTTCTGCAGGTACGCATACTCTCCGCGACCAAACAGCTGCACCCGCTGATACGCAAACGAATCAAGGAATCCCGACAGCGCAAGTCCCGGACGGTTGATGTCAGGAATAGTTATCTTACGCGAAAGTCCCCGGCGGCCTGCAATGCAGTGCAAGTTAAGAGAGTTATAGCCATGCAAATCCAGATCAAGAAGATCCAGAACCGTAAAGTCCTTTTCAGACATAGAAACAAGTATACACAATTATAGATAAAAAAGCAAGTACAAAAACCGCAAGCCTTGAATGGAATGAGGGGGTGTGCTACACTTTAGCCAGGAGATTTTTTCATGGAAAAGAAAACTTGCAAAGTATGCGGATACACCTACGACCCGGCACAGGGAGACCCGGAAAACGGCATTGCACCCGGCACTCCGTTTGACCAGTTGCCTGACGAGTGGAAATGTCCCATCTGCAACTGCACCAAAGATTATTTTGTTCCGGAAGAAGCTTAACGTGGAATGGTTTGAAAACGAAGACTTCTGGCTTACCTACGCTCCCATCATGTTTGACGAGCAGCACTGGGCAGAAGCAGCAGGAATTGCTCAGGCTTGTATTTCTCTTGCAGACCTTCCGCAGAACAGCCGCGTTTTAGACGCCTGCTGTGCATTAGGACGGGTCAGTGTAGAACTTGCCAAACAGGGCATGGATGTTACCGGCGTAGACATTACCCAACCCTACCTGGATGCCGCACAGGAAAGTGCAGAAGCAGAAGGAGTTCCACTGACGCTCATAAACCACGACATGCGCACTTTTAAAAGCAGACAGAAATTTGATGCAGCAATCAATGTATACAATTCTTTCGGCTACTGCAGCACAATTGCAGACGACATGAAAATCGTAAAACGCATAGCGCAGTTGCTCAAAAAAGACGGAACCTTTATACTTGAATGCATAAGCCGTGAAACCGCAATCCGTTACTTTACCGAAGGAGAGTGGTTTAAAAGAGCAGGAAAAACTGTCCTTACGCAATTTACCGTTGACGGTGCGTGGGAAGGTTTACGTTCAAAATGGATTCTGATTGATGATACCGACGGGAAACGTACCGAACATGAGTTTGTTCAGCGTTTGTATTCAGCTCCGCAGCTGAGGGATTTATTAGTTCAGAATGGATTTAAGGAAGCGTCTGTTTACGGAGGATTCAACCGTGAACCGTACGACTACAATGCAAAGACAATGGTCATTGTTGCAAAAAAATAAGAGAGGTAACACAGCATGAAGCACAACACACAAAAATGTACTGCACTCGTTCTTGTAGCAGTTCTAGGCATCAGTGCAGCCTGTGCGTCTGAAATGACATTTAAATTTGGACAGGAAGCAAAAGTTGTTCCCACTGCATACAAAACAACGACAACCACCACAACACACTATACCGCCGGGGATATGTTTACAGAACTGATTATGGATCTGCTTGCGGGACTGTGGATTGTTAATAACATTACCGTCACCTTTGAATCCTACCCCTATGCACAGGAAGGAAAATATCTTATCTTCGGAGACCTGAACGCAAAGTCAAACTTTGACTCGGCATACACAGGCAGTGACGAAGACAGCAGCGCTTCACAAAGTCAGGAAATAAAAAGCAGAGTGTTCCGCTTTGCCGCAGATACAGCAATGTTCTGGATGAACGGATTTAACATTGGAAACGAAACCCGCTTCGAAGGCTATCTGTTCAAGTTCTTTGGTCCTGTGTTTGAAAACACTCTCTACTGCAAAAATGCTTACCTGTTTGGAGAAACTGGAAACGACGCAGGAAACTTACGCTTAGGCGGAGAACTTGCACTGGTTCAGACAAACATGCTTTCTGCAGCCTTTCTTATTCAGTGGGATCACTGGTATGGTTCACTCCAGGCAGACGGTATAAACATAGGATTTATTATCCGTTCTTATCCGGTAAGTCCGCTTCTGCTTGAATGGCGTACCTCATGGCACTGTCTTGACGAAAATTACGTCATGTGGGAATCAATCCTGGAAGCAGGCGTTATGGTATGGCGTAATCTTGAAGTGTTTGCCTCATGGCGTCACCTGGACGCCACCCAGTATGTAAACTGGATGGATTACACAACCTACGACGGCGTCAGTGCAGGCGTGCGCGTCCACTTCTAACGCCGTCAGATAATTTACACAACCTTAGAATCCGTTTCGGGATGTGACACATTGTGAGACAGCCAGCTGTACACAATCTCTGCAACAGACCGGAGCGGTTTTCTTATGTTAAGCCCCATACCGTATGCAAACGCAACGGCAGCCTTTGTTGCCTCGGGGTTCCACAGCTGAGCATTTTCAATACTCACAAAATCAGCCCGTTCAGATTCAGCAAGTACACGAATATGTTCATTCATTGCATTGACCGTACTGTCTCCCGTCGGGTTTTCAACAGAAACAAGTGCAATGCGGCATTTTTTGTTTACCGTACGGACTTCATGCAGAAGGTTCCGGTAGTTATCATCAAAGGCTGCTGAATTTTCTTTGAATGAAAGTTTATCGTTCTGTCCCAGGTGAATCAGGATTCCTTCAGGGCTAAGCGGAGCAATAGTTTTATTAAACACGGTACAGGCATTTGCTACCGTAACTGATTTGTCGCTTTTGTTGTACAGGGCAAAGTTAAAGTCAAACTCTTTAGCAAGAGCTTCTACGGGAACAACCGTATCAACTCCGGTTCCAAACAGAATCACTTCTCCCTGGCGTTCAGCACTTGAACTGCGGTTTGCAAGAAGAGCATCAAAAGAATACGTGTAATTTGTCATAGGTTCCTCCTTTTTTACTACGGCTTTTGCATCCAGCGCCTTGTTGCGTATGTATACAAATACGTTTGCAAGCACGATGGCAAGATTTATAAAATACACAACCAGTACATAGTTGAACTGTCCGCTCAGACATTTTGCACTGATTCCTGCAACATAGCCGGTGATTATCAGAATGATAAACGCAAGGCTTGTCCCTTTTGCCGTTCTGGCTTTGTACGCTTTAATGACATTCAGCGGCCATGAAAATCCAAAACAGACTAACATTGTCGCTTCAAGCATGTGTGCATATTCCATTTTTTTCCTCACTTTGGATATTTACTGACTGCATCATATCACTCCAAAAAATATAAACAATTCTTTTGTGCACTTTTTTTACTTTCTAAACTTTCAAAAAGATATTTTTTAGGCTATACTGGCACTATGAACAGCAGAAAAAACGGCAACTTAAATTCACTCCGCAGGGAAATCCGAAGAACTCAGCTTATACTTATTATTTCTGTTACACTTCTGCTCAGCATTGGAGGAGCTTTCATAAGCATACGGGCACTTGAAAACGATTTTAGTCAGAGCCTGCAGAACACCGCAGAACTCATTACGCGTCTGTACCGTTTTACAAACTCGTATTCCGAAGAAGAACTTACTCCATACATGGACAGTGTTGTTCAGGACTTAACCGACGTAGATATTATTTCTATTGTAGATTCAAACCTGAGGCGAAGATATCACACGCATCACGAACTGATTGGAACGGTTTACGACGGAACCATTCCGGACTTTTCTTCTCATCCCTCAGGCTATTACACAGAAGATGACAAAGGACCTTCAGGACCACAGCGCAGAACTTATTCTGCAATTTACGCAGACGACGGAACCTACCGCGGTTTTATAATGACCATTCGTCTTAACGAGTCAATGCAGGCTGTCATTTACCGCATTCTTGCACTTTTTATAATTGTTACCGTGGGAGCTATTACCGTAGAACTTATTATTTCGTTTGTACTGTCAAAAAAAATCAAAAAAGAATTTCTTGACTTTACCGAAGATTTTGAAGGAACAAAAATTCTTGTTGATTCAATGCGTGCAAACAATCACGACTTTACCAACAAACTGCATGTCATCCTGGGACTGATACAGATCGGAGAATACGACAAAGCAGTTTCATACATTCAGAACATTACCATCATTCAGCGCGAAACAATCAGCACGGTTATGAACGCAATAGACAATCCTTCGTTTGCCGCACTCATTGTAGGAAAAATTGCACGGGCTTCAGAATGTGATGTACGGTTTATTCTTCAGGAACAAAGCCGTTTTGTTTCAAGCGACATAACCGTTCCCTCAGAAGCACTGGTAACCATAACCGGAAACCTTATAGACAATGCACTCGACGAGATGAACAGGACATCGGTAACTTCAGGTTTGACAAAGCAGCTTGAATTCGGCGTTTACACAAAACCTGACCAGCTTCTCATAACGGTAAAAGATTCAGGCGGCGGTATACCTGAAGACATACAGGATAAAATTTTTGACTGCGGATTTTCAACAAAAGGAACAGGTCGGGGAATCGGTCTGTATCACACAAAACAGCTTATAGAAAGCATGGGTGGAACCATCAGCTTTGAAACAGAAGAAGATAAAGGAACCTGCTTTATGGTAACAATCGGGACAGAAGGAAAAAGATGAAATACACAGTGCTCATAATTGAAGATGATCCCATGGTCTCACTCATAAACAGTCAGTATGTTGCAAAACACAAAGACTTTACGGTAAAAGCAACCTGCAGAAACGGAGAAGAAGCACTTGCCTTTCTTGAAGACAACACGGTCGATTTAATTTTACTTGATGTCTTTATGCCTGTCATGGACGGAACACAGACACTTATGGCAATCCGCAAAAAAAACATCAACACAGATGTCATTATGGTAACGGCAGCAAACAACAGCGCCACCATCGAAGAAACCATGCATCTGGGAGTCATAGACTATCTTATAAAACCGTTCACGCTCGAACGCTTTATGCTTGCACTGGATAAATTTATTTCAAAACGGACAGTCATGCAACAGAATCAGGTTATGGATCAGAGCTCTGTTGATAAACTGATTCTTTCCGGTCAGCAAAACTCACCGGCAGTTACGGAACAAAACGAAACACAACGTGCAGCGCAGGAGAACACACGCTTTCCCAAAGGCATTCAGAAGAAAACACTTTCTCTTATCGAAGCCTATTTTTCAAAGCACACCGGCTGGAGTACCGCAGACATGATAGCAGAAGAAACCGGCGTTTCCATTGTTACGGTACGCACCTACATGAATTATCTGGTAAGCAAAAAGAAAATAACGCAGGAATTAAACTACAACACAGGCGGCAGACCGCGCGTACTGTTTAAGAAAAATTAAACACATAAAAAAAACCGCATCAGAAGATGCGGTTTTTTGTCAGCAGTAAGACTTACCTTAGTAGTCCATTCCCATTCCAGGGGCTGCAGGAGCCGGAGGTGCAGGAGGTTCAGGAATGTCAGTGATTGCACATTCTGTTGTAAGCAGCATACCTGCAACAGAAGCTGCATTCTGCAGAGCACAACGGGTAACCTTTGCCGGGTCAATAATACCAGCTTCCATCATGTTAACCCATTCACCGGTAGCAGCGTTGTAGCCTGTTCCCTTCTTTGCGTTCTTTGCTTTGTCTGCAATAACGGCACCGTCAACACCAGCGTTATCTGCAATCTGGCGGATCGGTTCTTCAAGAGCACGCTTTACAATCTGGAAACCGACTTTTTCGTCGCCAACCAGACCTGCAGTTTCGGTATCAAGCACTTTGCTTGCTTCGATGAGTGCAAGTCCGCCACCAGAAACAATTCCTTCTTCCAGAGCAGCGCGGGTTGCAGCAAGAGTATCTTCTACGCGGAATTTCTTTTCTTTCATTTCGGTTTCGGTAATTGCACCAATGTTGATGACAGCTACGCCACCAGAAAGTTTTGCAAGGCGTTCCTTGAGCTTTTCCTTGTCGTAATCAGAAGTTGATTTTTCAATCTGATTCTTGATTTCTGCAACACGGTCAGCGATAGTTTTCTTTGCACCGGCACCGTCAACGATTGTTGTGTTTTCTTTGTCGATCTTAACGCTCTTTGCCTGTCCCAGATCTGAAAGTTCAGTTGTTTCAAGCTTAAGGCCAAGTTCTTCAGTAATAACTTTTCCACCAGTAAGGATTGCAATGTCCTGCAGCATTTCCTTTCTGCGGTCTCCGAAGCCAGGAGCTTTAACGGCACAGCATTTGAGTGTTCCGCGGATAGAGTTAACAACCAGAGTAGTAAGTGCTTCACCGTCCATGTCTTCGCAGATAATAACCAACGGACGACCAGACTGAGCAACTTTCTCCAGCAGCGGAAGAATATCTTTCATTGTAGAAATCTTTTTGTCGTAAATCAGGACATATGCATCGCTGTAGTTAACTTCCATGCGCTCACGGTCAGTTACGAAATATGCATTGATGTAACCGCGGTCAAACTGCATTCCTTCAACAGTCTTAACGGTGGTATCCATGTTCTTTGATTCTTCAACAGTGATAACACCGTCTTTTCCAACTTTTTCGATAGCTTCTGCAAGGATGTTACCTATTTCGGGATCGTTGTTTGCACTGATGGTTGCAACATGAGTGATATCTTCATTACCTTTTACAGCGCGTGAATTCTTTTTAACTTCTGCAACTGCAAGGGCAACTGCTTTATCAATACCGCGTTTGATTTCAATCGGTGTCATACCTGCGCTTACAGCCTTAAGTCCTTCGCGTACGATTGCATATGCAAGAACAGTTGCGGTTGTTGTTCCGTCACCGGCAACGTCATTTGTTTTTGATGCAACTTCTTTAACCAGCTGTGCACCCATATTTTCATACGGATCTTTAAGTTCTACTTCTTTTGCAACGGAAACACCGTCTTTGGTAATGGTGGGAGCACCATACTTTTTGTCAAGCATTACCAGGCGGCCACAGGGTCCCAGTGTAACTTTTACAGCCTGTGCAATCTGCTCAACACCTGCGAGCATCTTCTTGCGGGCTTCTTCATTGTAAATCAATTGCTTAGCCATTTTTTCAAAAACTCCTATACATTTAGCTGGAACTTATACATAAAGATATAAATTTCAGCAATAATTACTGTGTTCAATATACAAAAAAAATCACAAATCGGCAACAAAAATCATTCAGAACCTTACAGTTCCGGCTCAAGTGTCGCAGCAACATAGTTATCAAGCGGACAATATCTGGTTACCAGAGCCTGCATGTATTCTGACGTAATGGTTTCGGGAACCGTGTCACAGTCGGTTACAAATGCAACATCCTGCTGCTTTGTCATCTGTGTATACACAAGTTGTCCAAGCCACCAGCTGTTATCCTTAAGAGAAAGCTCTTTATTGCGGCGGTAGTTTTCACGCAGTTTACCAAGCGTTTCTTCGTCAACGCCAGACGTCTGCAGCTGCCTTATAACCGCAAAGGTTTCGTCTATCAGTTCCTGTTCACGGCCGGGTTCACAGCCAAAGCTTATGTGCACGTTTGCCTGACGCGGAGATTTGACTGTCTGCATGCTGGTAATCCAGGTGTCAACGCCAACACCGTAAGTACCGCCCTTGTCTTCGCGAAGTGATTCACGCAGTTTTATTTCCAGAAGTGATGCAAGCGAATCAATCAGCTCATCATCAAGCCACACCTGCTGTGCATCTGAAGCAGCAGCAAGTTCCGTACCGAATGCAATGTACACTGTACTCTGTTCATCAAGTCCGCGGTTTACCACAGAAGTTTTTATGCCTTCAGGGAAAGCAGTTTCTTTCCATACAGGCTGTTCTGCACTGCTTACTGTCACCGGAAGATTTCCCAGATAGTACTGGCACAGCTTAAGCAGTTTACGTTCGTTAAAATCACCGACAAACATAAACGTAAAATCTGAAGCATTACTAAAACGCTCTCTGTACATACACTCAGCTTTTGACCGGTCAATCTGAGAAACATATTCCGGAGTAATCGGTGCATGACGAATATCATCTCCATAAATAAGAGAAATCAGTTCATCGCCAAATGCATTATCCGGATCTGCATCGTGAGTATCTGCCATTGTTTTGTAGCTTGAATAGACACGCTCCCATCCGTCATCGGTAAAATCAGGTTCAACAAAGAATGCACTTAAAGACTGAAGCAGTTCTTCGGCATCAGAAGTTGCAGACCATCCGTACATATACTCATCATAATCGTCTATATTGAAACTGAGGTTTACATTGTATGCCGACAGAATTTTACCGATATCAGTAGAAGAAATTCCGTTTGCACCAGATGAAGAAACATACTCTGACGCAGCACTTGCAGAAGGAACATCCTCATCAGCAACAAGAGAAAGACCACCCGCAGAACCTGCATAGAACAAAAATTCATTATCAACAAATTTTGTCTTCTTAAAGATAATACGGATATAATTTTCAAGCACATACTCTGTCGCACCCAAATCAGAAAGTTTGTATTTGCGGTCAACGCGAACTTTTGTTTCAGGGCGTTCATACAGCTGTTCAGCAAGCTGAGTATTTTGTTTTGCTTCAAGCGCAACCGGACTCTGATAAGTACGCCAGGTTTCATACAGCTGTTCTTTTGAAGGAACATCTTCTGAATCTTCGGGAGCAAGGGCAAGCAAAAGCGTTCCGCGGTCAGCAAACAGATTCTGTGCAGCATAGTTTACTTCTTCCAGTCTGACCAGTTTTACACACTTTGTCATGATTTTATAATAATCTTCATACGACAGATCCGGTTCTCCGCTTACAATCTGATCAACAATCTGTGACGCATGAGATGCAGAAGAAACATGTGCACGGTTTGCATAGGTCTGCTTTACATTGCTCAGTACTGCCTGACATTCCAGTTCCAGTTCTTCTTCCGTAATGCCGTGTGCACACAGACGGTCATATTCGTCCAGCAGCATCTTAAGTGATGCGTCAAACATATTCTGCTTAGGAACAAATGCAAGTGCTTTGAACGAAACATTCTGTGCATACGAGTCGGTAAAACAGGCAGCATCAAGCCACGGAGAATCGGCAGAGGCAGTAATATCACCAAGTCGTTCATTCAGAATATCCTCTGCAAAACTGATAACCAGCTGATGAAGCATATCACCTTCATCAAGACATTTTTCATTATGAACAGGTTCAAGAATTTCTACCAGCGGATACGGCTGTTCTTTATCGCGCAGAATTTCTATACTCTTCTGAGAATGAGACGGAATAGCATATTCAGGGCGTTCAATACGTTCTTCTGAAGCGGGAACATCAGCCATTACATCCTTAACTGCCTGTACCAGCGTTTTAACATCTGCATCACCGACAAGCACGACAGACATAAGTTCGGGACGATACCATGACTTGTAAAAATCAACAACGCGTTCACGGCTTACATTCTGAACTACATCCATACTTCCAATGGGAAGCCGTTCTGCATAGCGAGAATCTTTGAGCAAAAGCGGAACCATGACATCGCTGATTCGGCCACTCAAGCCTCTTCCCAGACGCCATTCTTCGGTTACGACACCGCGTTCTTTATCAAGCTCTTCCTGCTCAAAAGAAATTGCACATGCCCAGTCACGCAGCACCAGCATTCCTGTTTTAAGCATTTCCGGATCATCTGCGGGAACTTCAAGCATGTACACGGTTTCATCAAAACTGGTATATGCATTTACTTCGGGACCAAAGTTCATTCCGATTGATTCAAAATAATGCACCAGCGCATTCTGTTCAAAATGTTCTGAACCGTTAAATGCCATGTGTTCTACCAGGTGAGCAACACCTTTCTGATCTTCTTCTTCCATGTTGGAACCAGCACGAACCACAAGCCGGAGCATAATGCGGTTTTCCGGTTCTGCGTTCTGCATGACATAATAGCTCATTCCGTTGTCAAGCGTACCGCTTTTTATAGTCGGATTAGATTTGAGTTTTTTTTGTTCACAGCCTGCAAACAGAACAAGCGCTGCAATAACAAAAACTACAGCTTTTCTGAAAGATTTAAAATTCATATTGTGTTACCTCACTGACATTTGTGTACGCTTTGAACGAACCTGCTCTAAATAAGCAGTAAGTCCGGAAGCGTCTTCTTTTTCTATCAGAGTACGTAAATCTGAAAGCGACTTTTCAAACGTCTGTATATGCGACAAAAGTTCTGTCTTGTTTGCAAGAAACAGTTCTGTCCACAACGGAGCGTTAATCAGTGCAATGCGGGTAAGGTCTTCAAAACTTCCGCCGCCGAATGCAGTTACCTGTGTATCTTCTGCACTCTGCACCAGCGCTGATGCAATGACATGACACAGTTGAGATGTAAATGCAATTTTGTGATCGTGTACGCGTGCATCTGCAGTAACGATGCGGGTAAAGCCAAGTTCTGCAATAAGCTGTTTGAACAGTTCTACATTCTGCGTTTTATTCTGAGCGAGCGGCATTAAAATGTAGTTGTGATCTTTGAAGATTAAGCCTGAAGAAGCAGCGTATCCTTCGCGTTCACTTCCTGCCATGGGGTGACCGGGAATAAAGTCAACATCAGGACGAAGGATATCATCAAGATGATTAAACAGTTCCGCCTTAACTCCGCTGATGTCCGTTACGATTGCACCTGATTTAAATGCTGCTTTATGCTGCATCAAAAAATCAACGGTTGCCTTTGGATACAGACACACATACACAAAGTCACATTCAGAAAGCATTGCATCTGCACTGTCAGGTAAAAATGCTGCATCGATTATATGCTGACGCTGTGCAAGTTCCAGAGACGCTTTGTTTACATCGCAGCCTAACACACGGCCCTTTGCACCGGCAGAACCAAGTACACGCTCACGGATAGCCTTAGCAAGAGAACCGCCCATAAGCCCCATACCGACAATTCCGTATGTCATGTCACACAGTTTTTTCATTGTACACTCCGTTACATTGTGCGGTCATCAACTGCAGCAATTTTTGAAAGCGTTGCCATAAGTTCTTCAAACTGAGGCGGAGTCAGCTGCTGAGAGCCGTCACTCAATGCTTTTTCGGGATTACAGTGCACTTCAACTTCAAGACCGTCTGCTCCGATTGCAACGGCTGCTTTTGCAAGTTCGGGAACCATCCAGCGAATACCGCAAGCATGACTGGGATCAATAAGCACAGGAAGATGCGTTTCTTTATGAAGGAAAGGAACCGCACTTAAATCAAGGCAGTTTCGTGTATATGTGTCAAACGTACGGATTCCGCGTTCACACAGAATGACATCTTCGTTACCGTTTGCCATAATGTATTCAGCAGACATCAGAAATTCATTTATGGTTCCTGACAGTCCGCGTTTTAAGAGCACCGGCTTTTTTGCATGTCCCAGTTCTTTGAGTAAGTCAAAGTTCTGAAAGTTACGGGCACCAACCTGAATCAAATCAATATCTGCATACAAATCAAGTTTTGCAAGATCCATGATTTCTGAGCAGACAGGAAGTCCGGTTTCTTTTTTTGCTTTTAGAAGAAGATCTATACCCTCTTTTCCTAAGCCCTGAAAACTGTACGGAGAAGTACGGGGTTTAAATGTTCCGCCGCGTAAGATTCTTGCACCTGCATTTTTTACTGCACGGGCTGCGCTTAAAATCTGCTCTTCGTTTTCTACAGAACAGGGGCCTGCAATCATGGCAACTGTTGTACCGTCACCAATAACGCAGGGAGTCACCCCTTCCTGACCGGCACCGACAGTGATAACCGTGTCCTCCGGGTGAAACGAGCGGCTTGCAAGTTTATAGGGAGCTGAAACCCGTTCTGCACCTTCTACAATATCGTTTACAAGAAAATCGCGGGGATTGATTTTTGATGTGTCACCAAGCAAACCCAGAACTGTCTGAGTTCCTTCATTTAACTGAACGCCGACACCCAGTTTTTTTACGTCTTTTACAAAATCGTTTATCTGCGCACGGGGCACACCCTTCTTTAATATAATAATCATAGCAAAACCTCTGGCTCATTGTACCGACTTTACAAACCTGACACAAGGCATGTTTCTTTTTAAAGAGTTATGTGTTATATTAACAGAAGATACCTTATGTACACAGGAGCCATTATGAAACAGACTGTATTTTTGACTGGCACTTTTGCCGCACTTCTGCTTACTGCATCGTTCAGCGCATGCAGTTCAACAGAAAAACTGGGCTTTAACGATTCAACAGCTACGGGACTGGATGCTCTTCCGCAAACTGCACTGACCGAAGGCTACATACTTGAAGGAGAAGAACGCAACGCTGCTGCAAACTTTGCAAGCGGAGCAACTCTTACCCGGAAACAAAAGGACGCCTGGCATGTTCAGGACGGCAGCATAACCGTTGAAACTGACGGTATAGCTCAGCTTCTTGAAGACGAAGACTCAGACGGAATGCTTGCAGTGCATTTGGGGCTGAATGATTCGGATAAAACCCACAGCATTACGTTTGATATTTCTGATGCAGGAAAACATCCCAAGAACATCTCTCAGACAATTGTCAAACTGCATGTTTACATTCCTAAAGAACTTGCATACAACAATGCTGACCGCTTCAACGGAATCATCAACTTTCAGATTAGTGATGTAAACGGAAAAACCGTAACTCTGGGAGGATTACTGCAAAATGTATCATTCCAGGACATTGGTACCGGCTGGAAAACAATCACACTGAATCTTGCATACCACACATTCTATCTGGGTCGCAGCACAGGAACGTTTGAACTTTCAGACATAACCGTATTAAACCGTGCAAAAAGTTTTACGGTTACCGTTCAGGGAAAGAAGGTTGACAGCAACCTTGATGTACCTGTTCTGATTGACTGGATTGACTTCAGCGCATTACCCGAACGCTAAAAAGAACACTGCAGCTATTCTTCCTGACGCGTTAAGATGAGCGGATTCTGTTCCAGACGTTCTTCATCTGTCGGGGTCAGGCGGCATGGCTGCAGTATAATTGTTTCTGACCCGGTAGAGCCATACGAAAGCGCATATGTTCCGGTAAGAGAAGTGCCGGTATTTGACCTGAGCTGCAGATACGGCTTACCGAATGCCTGAAGCGATGTATACAGACCGTTATCTGAAATTGAGTCTCCGATTGCAGTATAGGAACCGGAAATAAACTTAAAGACTGTTCCGTCAGCACTTGTCCAGGAAGGTTCAGAAGTAAGTTCAGAAATATAATCTGCTGCACGGGCTTTTACTGATGCAACCGCAGGACCAGCACTTACCTTTTTATATTCACCGTCCCACGAAGAATTTTCTCCAATCAGCATGCGAAGGTCATCCTGCAAACGGATATACACCGTATCAAGAGAACGAAGCGACACATCAACACGACGCTGCAGGTTTTCAACACCCTGATTTATGGTTGTCAGATAGATTCCGTTTCTACGCAGATATGAATTAACCCAGGTATACACTTCTTCAGAATCGCTCTGGAAGAAAATAATTTCTGATGAATCATAGTCAAAGAACAGATAGTATTTATCTGAAGCAGCATCTGTCTTATGCCACAAGCCGTCAAGGAATGAAGCAAACGTTTCTATTGTTCCATCCTGTATGCGTTCAAATTCACGGGCAGCAAGCCGCACTCCGGCTTCACGTTTTTGCGAAACAAGCACATACTGTCCCGCTGCAGAACTCCAGTCATACTGTGTCTGAAGCTGATCGTTGTTTGCAGAATTAGTATCAGTGCTGTATACCCAGATGGGATAGCTTGCGCCTGCCGCCTGAGAGCGTTCGTAAGCATCATAACGGTCCATCTGTTGAACATAGATAGAACCATCTGTTTCAAATGATGCAATCTGCTGAAGCGTTGCACTGGAAGCTGTTCCGCGTATAAAAAATGCCTGCAGTACAGAATTACCGGTTTCGGTATAGCCCTGATACACAAGTGCAGTGCGGTGATCGCCGGTTAAATCTATGCCGGTATAGGTAAAGGTTCGAACCTGCGTAACTGTAGTTGCAATAACCGCAGAGCGTTCGTATTTTCCATCTGAAGGATTATATAATCCAACCAACAGCTGAATGTAGGGGCTCGATGCAGTTCTGATTGAGTTAACCTGATCTTCGTAGCCGTCACCGTTAAAATCCATACTGACAATGCTTAACAGCGTTTCGTCATTTCTGAGCGATACCAGAGAACTAAGCGTTGTTTCTTCACTCATGGAAAAAGAATCTTCTGATGACTGTTCCGTACGTACCGTAACCTGAGGAGCAACAACACGAGATCCTGTTACCTTTTCTGGCTGTTCTGAGAGATAGCGTTTAGAAACAAAGGCAACCGCAAGAGCTGCGATTGCCAGAATAAAAATTACCGGAACAATGCGTTTATGCATAAGTCTATTTTACTGGTTAACGGCACCTTGTGCAAGAACATCATGCAGTATGCTAAGTCCCTGCTTTATTTCTGCCTGAGAAATGTTAAGCGGAGGAACCAGACGCAGCACATTTGTTCCCGCAGTAGAGAACAGAAGACCTGCTTCCAGACACTGCTTTTCGATTGCAACCGGATCTCCTTCAATTTCAATGCCAGTCATAAGTCCCAGACCACGCACATCTTTTACGCACGGAATATTCCATGATGCAATTTCTGCGCGCATGTCATTTCCCTTCTGGGTAACGCGTGCAAGAAAATCAGGAGAGGTAAGCGTTTTAAGCACTACGCGGGCAGCAGCACAGGCAAGCGGATTTCCACCAAATGTTGACTGATGGTCCCCTGCGGCATACACACCGTTAGCGTTTCCGCGGAAGAGGCATGCACCCATGGGAACACCGCCGGCAATACCTTTTGCAAGCGTAACTACATCGGGATTAAACTGAAGCTGTTCACTTGCAAGAAGACTTCCGGTCCGTCCCATTCCCGTCTGAACTTCATCGGCAATAACAAGCGCACCTGCTTTGCGTGCAAGCCGTGCCGCTTCCTGAATCCATTCAGCCTGAAGCAGATTGACTCCGCCTTCACCCTGAACACATTCAACCATAAGGGCACAGGTTGTATCATCGAATGCAGTTTTAATTGCTTCGTAGTCATTTGCCTTTATTGTCTTAAATCCTTCGGGGTACGGCTCAAAACATTCGGGATGGAATTTGTCCTGACCGGTTGCTTTTATGGTTGCAAGCGTGCGTCCGTGGAACGAGTTTTCAAGCGTAACAATTGTCTTGCGTTTTGCACCGCCGTTTAACTGACCGAACTTGCGTGCTAGTTTAATTGCAGCTTCGTTAGCTTCGGCACCACTGTTACCAAAGAACACACCGTCAAAACCGGTTGCAGTCAGAAGTTCTTCTGCATAGGCAACACCGGTATCGCTCAAAAAATAATTACAGATGTGAATCTGCTTTGATGCCTGCTTTGAAATTGCCTTTACCAGCGGACGGAAATTGTGTCCCAGACAGTTAACGGCAATACCTGCCAGAAAGTCTATGTATTTTTTTCCGTTCACATCAACAAGAGTAGCACCCTTACCTTTTTTGAACGTTACATCAAAAGAACCGTAATTATTTACGACTGTCTTACTTGGCATACTGAACCTCCTTAGTAAACCATAGTACCAATGCCGCGGTCACTGAACATTTCGATGAGCAGTGAATGCGGAACACGACCGTCAATGATATGCGTACGCGGAACTCCACCGTTACGGGCCATAAGGCAGCATTCAATCTTTGGAATCATACCGCCGGCAATAACACCATCTTTCATTAAAGCAGGAACATCGCTTACCTGAATGCGCTGAATCAGTGACTGAGGATCGTTTACATCGCGCAGCACACCGGGCACATTGGTAAGCTGAACAAATTTTTCTGCCTTAAGTGCAACTGCAATTTTTGCTGCAGCAGTGTCAGCATTTATGTTGTAACGGTTCATGTCACCCGTTTCGCCAAGTGCAACCGTTGAAACAACAGGAATAAATCCCTGAGACAAAAGTGAAGAAAGAATTTCGGGATGAACTTCTGTTACTTCGCCGACATAGCCAAGATCAGCACCATCCTTTTCGATTTTCTTTGCACGCAGAAGCCCAGAGTCAACGCCGCACAAACCGACAGCTTTTCCGCCTTTTTGCAGAAGGATACCGACGATCTCTTTATTCAGTTTTCCGGCAAGTACCATCTGAACAATATCCATTGTCTCTGCATCGGTGTAGCGCAGTCCGTTAATGAATTTACTTTCCTTACCAACGCGTTCAAGCATGTGGTTTATTTCCGGACCGCCGCCGTGAACCAGTACAACCTGAATTCCGATTGTATTAAGAAGAACAATATCTTCCATTACGTCTGCTTTGAGTTTGTCATCAAGCATTGCGTTTCCGCCGTATTTTACAACGACAACTTTTCCAACCCACTGCTTAAAGTAGGGAAGCGCCTGTGACAGTACTCCGGACCAGTGTTCATTGTCTAAACGGGGATCATCTTCCATATCCATACGTAACTCCTGTTGTAACCGTTATGTTCTGTAGTCGCCGTTGATTTTTACGTAATCATACGTAAGGTCACAGCCCCATGCAGTACCGCATGCAGTTCCATCCTCTAACACGACACGAACCGCAACTTCATCCTGAGAAAGAATTTCTTTTGCAAGAGCTTCATCAAAGGCAAGCGGAACTCCGTGATCGAAAACCATCACGCTGTCTTCTTTTCCATCGGGAACTCCAAGCACATCGGTAGCACCGTGACGCTGAGCACCTTTTACACTGCACAGAGAAATGACTGTTTTTTCAGGACTGAAAGTTGCTCCCGAATAACCCATTGCACACAGAATGCGACCAAAGTTTGCATCGCGGCCATAGAACATTGCCTTAACCAGAGAAGAAGAGACAACACTCTTTGCAAGCTGACGGGCAGTTTCTACGGTAGCAGCACCGCAGACAGTACATTCAACTAAGTGAGTTGCACCTTCTCCGTCACCGGCAATCTTTTTTGCCATCTCTGTGTTGAGGGTGTTGAGTGCTTCGTAGAAGGCATCGAAATCTGCACCTTCTGAATCGATGAGTGTATTTCCTGCAAGACCGTTTGCCATAACGGTAAGCGTATCATTTGTAGAAGTATCGCCGTCAACAGAAACACAGTTGTAGGTTCCCTGCACGCTTGAAATCAGTGCTTTGCGCAGCATGCGTGAAGAAATGGCACAGTCAGTTGTTACAAAGCTGAGCATGGTACCCATGTTGATGTGGATCATTCCGCTGCCTTTACACATTGCACCAATGGTTACGGTTTTTCCACCGATGGTAGTCTGAACAGCGCACTCTTTAAAATGAGTATCAGTAGTCATGATTGCAGTGCGTGCCTGTTCATGATTTTCGCGGCTTAATCCCTTAACGAGCGTTTCTATGTTTTCTTCGATTTTCTGAACGGGAAGCTGCATGCCAATAACACCCGTAGAACAGACAATAACATCCTGTTCGCGAATGCCTAACTGTTTTGCGGCACAGGCAGCCATACGGCGTGCATTTTCAAATCCTTCCTGACCCGTACATGCATTTGCAATACCAGAGTTTGCAATTGCAGCCTGAGCCTTACCGTCTGACAGATTCTGCATGGTAAGCTTAACACATTCTGCCTTAACGCGGTTCTGAGTAAAAACACCGGCGGCAGTACAGGGCACTTTGCTAAACACAAGTGCAGTGTCGTTCTTTGTGCGACCGGCGCGCAATCCGCAGAGCATTCCGTTTGCGGTAAATCCCTGAGCTGCGGTAACTCCGCCTTCAACAAATTTCATGGCTTTGCACCCCCGTTAAAAAATATAAGCGAGTGTAGCACAAAACAAGACCGATGACAAGAACAGACTAAATGCTTTTATAGGGTTCCGAATCCAGAAGGAAGAGGTGCGGTAACGGTAACAGACTGCTTTGTCACCGGATGCACAAAGGTAAGCGACTGTGCATGAAGCATAATGCGGTTTTCACATTCAGGAAGTCCTTTTGTGCCGCCATACAATTCATCACCGACAATGGGTAAGCCTGAGTGCGAAAGATGCAGCCGTATCTGGTGAGTTCTACCGGTATGCAAAAAAGCGTCTATGTAATAAAAACCGTCTGATACCGCATGCACTTTAAAATCGGTAACAGAAGGAAGGCCTCCGTTTTTTTCAGATACAACACCCATCTTACACGCAGCACTTTTGGGACTTACGCGGCCCATACAGAGCGACACCGTAAACTGCGGGGGAACAGACTGTTTTCCGGTATGCGTACAGACAGCGCGATACACTTTCTGAACCGTATGACTTTCAAACTGCTGGTGGATGTCCGTGTTAACGCTTCGTGATTTTGTAAACAGTAAGACTCCGCTTGTCTCTCGGTCAAGACGGTGCATGATTCCTGCATACGGCGGATTTCTGAGCGAAGGATTTTTTTTCCATAAGTAATCGACAACAGACTGATGTACGTTTCCCCTCCCCTTTACAATCGTTTCTTCTACCGGAATGAACGGAGGTTTATTTATAATGATAAAAGATTCGTCTTCAAAAAGCACATCCTGATCCTGAATGATAAACGGTTTGTCATCAGGCTGCTTTTCAAAAAATAATTTCTGAGCATTAATTTCAATGACTATTTTTTGATTTTGTTTAACAATCGCTGAAGGAACACGGCACTGTCTTCCGTTTACACAAACACATCCGGCAACAATCAGCCGCCGGATTTTACTGTTAGAGACCTCAGCATTGATAAGAGACGGAACTTCCAGACGCAAAACTGCATCCAGACGATCCGACTCTTTTACCGTAACTGTATATGTCAAGCTTCTGTACTTGCGTGACGTGCTTTTACGTCTTCTGAAATCTGAGCAATCTTTTCATCGGTAAGAATATACTTTCTCTTAAACCAGATGATTGCAACCAGAAGTCCCACTACAGGAACAATGGTCATTGTCATGCGCAGTCCAACTTTTGAACTCTGTGCAACTGACTGAGAGAAATCAATAAGCTGTTCTGCTTCTGAAGTAGAATCATTGCTCAGGCTGAAAATCTGAAGGCTCAGCGATGCGATAAAGATTGCAATTCCGCTTGCAAGTTTTACGACGAATGTCTGCATAGAGAAGATAACGCTTTCGTCGCGGCGGTTGTTCTTAAGCTCACCGTAATCTACCGTGTTTGCAAGGAAGATGGTAGTAAGAATAGAAAGCATACCGTTTGCAGAGAAGATACAGAATGCAGGAATAAACAGAAGGAATACGTTTGACATTGAAGTGAATGCCATTACAAGCAGCGAAGCGTATCCGACAATTGCCATACCAAGGCTGATGTAGAAAATTGAAATGCTTGAGAACTTCTTTCTGAGCAGCGGATACAAAAGCATCATGGCAAGAATCTGCATTGCACCGCCAAACATATTGAACAGTGTGTACGAATTGTACCAGCCGGTTCCGCCAAAGTCATACTTGAAGAAGTAAATAACCAGGTTAGAAGTGATGTAGATTGAACAGTTAACCAGAACAATAGTAAGAACAACAACCATTGCCTGATCGTTCTGAAGCAGTGCTTTAAACATCTGTCCAACTGAAGCTGTCTTCATGTCAACGTTTGATTTTTCTTTAATTGTCAGACACATGATTGCAATAAAGACAACAAACAGAACTGCAACCGCAAGTGTTACATACTTAAAGCCGATGATTTCAATTTCGCGAGAAGATGTTCCGCCTAAGAGAGCACCAAGACGGGTAACACAGAAGATAGTTCCAATCTGAATGATTGCAGAACCGACACCTGCGCAGGAACGTGCAAGTGTAGTCAAGTTTTCGCGTTCTTTTCCACCCTTAGTAAAAGCAGGAATCATTGACCAGTACGGAATGTCCATCATGGTGTAGGTAACGCCCCACAGGATGTAGGTAACTGCAGCATAGGCAACAAGACCTTTTGCATCAAGTGAAGGAGGAGCTGCAAACATCATAAACAGAACGACTGCATTCGTAAGCGTTCCAATCAAAAGCCACGGGCGGAATTTTCCCATGCGTGTACGAGTCTTTGCAACAACCAGTCCCATAATAGGATCGTTGAAGGCATCGAAGATACGTGCTGCAAGCAGGATAACTCCCATTGCAACTGCACTTACACCCAGAAGATCCTGGAAATAATACAGTACATAACTTGCTGAAAGCATGTACACCATGTCTTTTCCTACAGCACCCAGACCATAAGAAATCTTTTCTGAAGTTTTCAGATTCTTTGTTTCCATATTGCGTCTCCTCTACGCTATCTTAATGATTCCAAAATAATTGCCACCAGCAGTGCAATCTGCTGCTCGGGCATCACTTCTGTATTCATTGCCAGCATGTCACCGGACAAAGCCATTTTCTGTACCATACTGAACAGAGAGTGTGTGATGGTAAAATACACTTCATTGCGTTTAATGCGTGCATTCTGGTGTGAAAGACCCGCATACGTAATGGAACCGTCACTTTCTCCTTTTTCAAGAGCAGCAATTACTAAACTGCTAACCGTTGAAATTCCCTGCTCATAGTGCATAAGCCGTTCCTTTGAAACATTCTGACGGTGAATGAATGCATCAAAGTAATAGACAAAGCGAAAGAACTGCTCGTTCTTTGCATACGCTAACGGGAACGCGTTAAGCAGAGCCTTAAGCTGTTCGTATCCCGAAAGCGTTTTATATTCTTCCGACTCATAGTAGCTTCGGAAAAATTCATTCTGAACGTTCCATGCATAGATGGCACATTCAATGGCAAGGTCTTCTTTAGTTGAAAAGTAGCGGTACAACGATGCAACTCCAATTTCAGAAACCTTTGCAATTTCATTCATGGTTACCACATCAAAACCCTGCTCTGCAAACAGATTGTAGGAACAGGCAATGATGTGCTGGATGCGGGACGCCTTAAGCGACTCCATCTCCATCTTATGTTTTTCAGCGGCCTGCATAGGCATACTTTGACCCCTTTCCGCTTACATCTGTAAGACCGGCTGCAAGTTCTACTGCGTGATAGGCTCCGTTGTACAGCCCCGCACGTTTATTGCTGATGATGGCATTGTTCATCATGACCAGCATATCCGGCTGCTCAATGAACTGACTGATCATAAACAGCGCATAGTCAAGTGAATAACATTCCGGAGTACCGTCACCGGTTTCTGCAGAACGGATTGCACCCCATTTTTCGTGACCGCCCACATGCTGAATCATCAGTTTGGGAACCGGATAGAATGCAAGTTCACTGGGTTTTGTCATAAGCACATCACAGGCACGCATCAGAAGATTTGTTGCATATACTGCAGCAAAAATATCTTTATGACAGAACACATGGATTCCGCGTGACTCAGGTGCAGTACAGGCACTGTCGGAAAGTGCTGCATTTACAAACGAAGTTGTTTCGCTCCATTTGTCAAAGTGCAGGGTTGCAAGTCCTTCTATCTGCGGAACCTTCTGCCTAAACATGTCCCACACGTTAGCGTAGTCACCAATGTTAAGGTACAGGGTTGCTTTGTTCTGCTTGATGTACGGAATGAGTTTACTGATAAGGGCTGCAAAATAATCGCCCTGTGCACCGGCACCACCAATGCTCAGAAGGAAGCGGACCGGTTTTCCGTTAGACAGGCGGTCAATGCGTGAAGCACAGTCTGCTTCGATATTCTGCACCAGTTCATCATCAACATAGTGAGCAGTGTACACAATGTCTTCTTTGTTCATTGGTTTGAGGGTACGCTTTGTATCAAAACCTGCAAGCGTACGGTAACCGATGTAAGAAGACGGAGTCTGAATGGTATGCAGTGCACCTTCAGAAAGATGCAGTGCCATAGGCCAGTTGTCGGGAATTGCATTTACTACATGTGTCATTCCTGCATGCACTGCTGCCTGAGACGGCCACACGTGAGTTGCAATGTACGGAACATCTTTGGGAATATCAGTGAACAGCGGAACCATAAGTTCTGCGTTTTTCTGATCTCCTGCGTTGTAGGTAATTTTCTTAAAGCCTTCGTAGTTAAGCGGATCCCAGATAAGTTTATTGAACAGCTTGAATTTCTGCGAAAGGCGTGAACCCATAGAATACAGTTCATTCTGTGAACCGATGATTTTAGTACACGTTGTTTCGGGGAATGAATTAAGGTCAAGCCACAGCGGAGTATATCCCATTGCATGAGCAGCAGATGCCATTGCCATAGAAATGCGGTAATGACCAAATCCCATTCTGATATTTCCGATGATGACACATTTTTTGGGAAGTGTTTCAAGCGGATTATCTGAAAGCTTAAGCACTTTTACTCCCATAACCGGAGTAAGCACTTCGTTGTCCACTGCAGCAAGATGATACGGTGTATTGCGGTCATCTCCAAATTTCTTGAGGAACTTTTTCTGTGCCTTTGCAGCCTTTCTGATGGTAGCCTTGTCGATTGTGTTTCCAAAAATAACTGAACTTCTGTCTTTCATATACAACTCCTTCTTATGCGTGTGTACTTATGCATTTTACTTTGCAGCTACGTTCTGAAGTTCCCAGATGGAGATTGAATGTTTTTCCATAAGGTAACCGTTTTTTGTTTTTCTGCCATGCAGTAAAAGCGGTTCAAAACCGTCTTTAGGACTGACTGCTTCAAGTTCCAGTTCTTCGTGAACCTGACCGTCATGCAGGGGAACATCCTTGTCTGACAGGTTTATAAAGCCGACATAGCGCAGGTCGCGGCTGTAGATACAATAGGTATCTTCTGTCTTATTCTGAACCGCCCATTCTGTTCCGCGGAAAATCTTGAGCAGATTATCCATGTGGTTGGTAAAGTAACCTTCCGTTGAGGGATTAAAACTGACCGGATCATCAGAGAGCATAACCTGACTTGAGAACAGATAGTTAACCAGCACAATCAGTTCTTTTTCGGTGTCGGTAAGCGAAATATTGTCATAGCGCATAAAGACAACATCGGGGTCATTCAGATACACTGACTTATCCCAGAAGGCATGTCCCAGCGTACTCTGCATGTTTGCATAGGCTCCGGTGCGTGCTGCAAAATGAAGCTTACGCAGATAGTTTACATCCCAGGCTTCTTTGGTATCAGGTCCTATGCGTGAAAGCGGCAGACAGTTGTATGAAGAACCAAACGGAAGACCGCAGCCAAGATATGCAACCGGCTTACCGTCACGGCTTGCCTTTGCTTTTGTAACAACTTTAAGTGCGCGGTCATACCACTGATAGGCAGAACCACCGCATTTAAATACACCGTTGAGCATACCCGCAAACAGAAAGTCAAGTTTCAGGTAGCGGAATCCCCATGCGTTGATAACGGTATCCATAAGGTTTGAAAGATACTCAATAACTTCATCGTTACTCAGATCAAGACAGAAATATGAATACGGTTTATCGGGCTGATCTTTTCCAAGCGGAGCTCCCCACAGAAGATGGAAACCGGCAGGAACGGGCTTACCCTTTTTATCACGCAGAATCCACTCACGGTGTTCGCGTGCAGTCTTACTTCTCCAGTCAATAATAAACGGAGCAATCCATAATCCGGGAACAAATCCTTTATCTTCAATGGAAGATGCAAGGGCTGCCATTCCACTGGGGAACCGCTGTTCATTAACTTCCCAGTCACCCAAAGCTTTTTCCCATCCGTCATCCACCTGGAATACGACAGGCTTTCTGCGTTCAAGGTAACGGACCGTCAAAAGGTTCTGTGTCTTAGGCAGCATTTCCAGATCTTTGCTGATAAGTTCTTCGTTGATATCGGCATAGTGATTGTACCAGCTTTCCCATCCTGCAATACACAGTTTGCGGACAGGATCATCAGCAACACAGTTAAGGAATTCATACGGTTCCGTACGGCGCTGCAGGGTCTGAGAAAACAGTGCAGAAATACCTTCTTTAAGTGCAAAGAAATCGTATGCAACAAAGACAGAAAGTTCTGCAATTTTTTCTCCGGTGCGCCAGGTTTTTCCATCAGTGTATGCGGTACAGTGAATGGTTCTTTCGTGACGGTCTACATAAAACTGAACGGGAGGCATTACTTTGTTACGGCTTTCTTCAATAAAGGAATCTGCATTTGAAGGAGTTGCCGTAAAATAATCAGTGTTTGCATCGCCCGTAGAAACAACAGCAATATAGGTTGTTCCCCAGCGGAAATAAATGACAAACTGTCCTTTCAGATATTTTTTCTGACTTAAGGAATGAGGTGCGGTACCGGGGAATGAAATGTACTGCTTCCACTGCGGAACAAGGGGAATGTAATCTTTCTGAATCTGACCGCACGGAATTTCTCCGCCGAACCCCCAGGACTGCCAGCCGGAACCATAGAACGAAAAGTCGTTTGAAATGCAGTTTTTAATCTGCTCGGGACGCTTAACCAGCTTTATCAGATCATCAATCTGCAGCACGGCAAACAGACGGTTATGTGGATCAGGCTCGGTTGTAGCAGACACAATGCTGTAGGTATTGCGCATAAAGGCACTGCACTGCTTTACGGTAAGCGGCAGTGTTTCACTCTTGCAGAAAATGTTCGAAAGTTCCATACAGTCCCCCGTTAATAGCCCTCTCTTACTGAGAGTGTTACTATCATTATGATAATTTAATTATCACACGGGATTTTATATCTGTCAAGAAAAATTTATGAATTTTTCTCAAAATTTAAAGAAATCTGGTTTATACTGTAAATCATGGAAAATTTCACGTTTTATGCATGTACAAAGTTCGTGTTCGGAAAAAACACAGAAAAGGAAGCGTCTTATCCAAAGCGTTTTCTATAATGCAAAAAGTCATGCGGGCGTAAGGGTTGTTGCAAGCTGAGTAAGGATTGCCTGCATGACGGCAACACTCTGCGGGGTAAGGGACTGTTCGTTGTCCTGCGGGGTGTGAAACAGTCTCCAGGTTAAGGGCATGCGGTCTTTGTACGAATATTCAACCAGTTCGCCGGATGCACGCTGCTGTTTGGTTGCCTCGCGGTTCATGACGGCTGCTTCAAGGTTTTTGTCTGCCATGAGGGACCTTGCATACAGGGCTGCTTCATCTGCGGGAAGCATGGTTATGGCAACTGCGGGGATTCCACAGGCAAGGAAAGACGCATTGTCACTGTAGGGAACAGGCAATGTCATCCATCTTCCGGGACTGGCACGGGACAAAAGCTCCTGGGTGCGGTTGTACAAGTCAGTATATTTTCCAAGGAATTTTTTATCTGTCTTTGGAGGAAACGTATGCCGCGATAAGACCGGGACTTCTCCCCTTCCGCAGGAATCAAACACATACACATCGTCGCTGGTAATGCCTAAACGCTTAAACACATTGGCTATTCCGTAGGCCCCCTGCTCTGTTACGCCGGTTGACCAGCCCAGTTCTTCTCCGTCAGTAAAGAAAATGCGTACATTATGGGTTACCTGCTGCTGTTTTGCGTAAGACGCAAGCTGTACTGCCCAGTTCATAATCTGCCAGTCTGCAGCAGAATTGTCGTTAGCACCGGGACTGCCGGACATGCGGTCGTAATGGGCAATGACGGTTTTTATGCGGTACTGCGGATTGTAAGAAGATTGATCAAACTGAACCAGAATGTGATTTTTTCCGTCTATAACCGTACGCGCACTCTTTACGCCATGACGTTCAAGCCACGACTCTATGAATGCCGCACGGTCTGTCTGAGGAGCAAGATATTCTGCAAACTCAGGCCCAAGGAAACTCATGTTCTGGGAAATCCTCCGTTATGAGGGCGGTTCTGACGGGGTGGCCGCTCTTCTGCCACACTTACGCGGATTTTGCGTCCATCCACTTCTTTACCGTTGAGGGCATCGATTGCCTTTGAAAGCGGTGCTTCTTCGGTAAACGTAACGAATCCGAACCCTTTTGAACGCTGTGTTTCGCGGTCTTTAATGACCACTGCAGCTTCAACCTGTCCAAACTGAGAAAACAATTCACTCAGCATCTGTTCATCTGTGCGGAAATTCAAGTTTCCCACATACAATTTATTAGCCATACCGTAAGTATATACCCGCCATCCCAATTTGTCCAACAAAAAAATCACTTGCGGTACATTTGTATCTGTGATATACTTTCTATAATATGAATAAAACGCAATTTTACAGTTTATTGAAATCGGTTCCAAAGGCTGAAATTCATTTACATAGCGAAGCTGTTATGACGCGTAAAACCATACGCCGGCTGTACAAATCCTGCCAGGGCGCCGCAATGACAACTGAACGAATGAAAAAACTGTTCAGCTATGAAGACTTAAACGGCTTTATCAACGCATTCCTGACGGTTCAGTCCTATATCAGTTCCGCAGATGATCTTAAGATTGTTTTTGATGATATCCGCACATACCTTGAAGACAACAACATTGTCTACGCAGAACTGTTCTTTGCGCCTTCTTCATTCCTGAAACGCGGATACGACTTCCACAATATGATTTCCCGCATTTCAGAAAGCATTTCCAACATAGAAAAAACTGACAAACGCACCATGCGCATTCTGGTTGACGTAAGCCGTACCTTTGGCGAAGAAAATGCAATGCACAACCTGGACCTGACCATAAAAGAAAACAATCCGTACATTCTGGGCATTGGCTTAGGCGGAGCAGAAACAAAAGGTCCCGCAAAAGACTTCGAGCGCGTATTTGCAAAAGCCCGCAAAGCAGGTCTTCATGTAGTAGCCCACGCAGGCGAAGATGTAGAAAGCTGGTCAATCAAAGATGCACTGCACCTGCTTAAAGCAGAACGAATCGGTCACGGCATTACCGCCGCTCAGGATCCCGACCTGGTAAAAGAAATGGCAAAGAATCAGATTCCGTTTGAAATCTGTCCCACCAGTAACACCTTTACCAAAAAAGTAGTCAGCCGCATTCAGGATCACCCGGTACGCCAGCTGTATGACGAAGGCTGTTTTATTACCATTAACACCGACGATCCGGCATTCTTTAAAGTGTCACTCATTGACGAATACTGGAACCTGTACAGCAAGCTTCACTTCTCTGCAGATGACATCAGAAAAATCATCATTAACGGATTTAAAGCTGCATTTATTTCTGACAGTGCAAAGAAAAAATATACCGCTGCTGTCAACAAAGCATGGAAAGAGTGGTTTGCACAGAACCCCGACGTTACTGAATAATCACTTTGTTTTACTGCATACAAAAAGGGCTGCCGTAATAGCAGCCCTTTCTTTTTTTCACGCGTACAGTTATGAACGCACAACCTTTGTCGTAAAGGCAACTTTCATTTCGTTACCCATGACATCAGTTATTATCAGTGCACCCTTTCCCGTTTTACCGGTAGACTTAACATACGTACCTGCCATTCCGCCCTTAAGCGAAACAAGCGACGGTCCAATAAGTTCAAGTGCTCCTTCTGTACGAAGCGAAACTGCTTCCTGATAGTACGGATTTACGTTTCCGTTTTCATCAACTGCTTTTAAATGCACAGCTGCAACATCATACGAATTTGATTCAACAAGCTGAGTTCTTGTTGTTTCTGCACTGATATGCACAGGCTTTCCGGGACTCTTGATTACCGTCTTTACCAGCTTACCGTTACGATATGCTTCAAAGCGGTAGGTAATAGTCTGTCCGCCCCAGTTACCAATGTACTTACCGTACAGTGCAGTTACTGATTCGCGGTTTACGGTTCCGTTTATAAACAGAGGAAGTGCCTTCATCTTTACTTTAAGCGGAAGATATTTTTCTCCGTACTTAGAAATTGCATGCAGAAGCATTTTTATTGTTTCTGCTTTTTCCGCAGGATAATGATCTTCGTTTACCAGACGGCTTCCAATATAATCATCAACAGGAATCGGTCCGTGAGCAAGATGTTTATACGGAGAATTTTCGCGTGTATACTCTTTGATGAAAACAGTATTTACAAACATGCGTACACAGTCTGCATTCGTAAACATCCATACGTCACCTTTAGCTCCGCCGGGATATTCACCAATATCCATTGAAGAACTTACTTCAAGCACATCGCCGACAACTTCCGGTTCACCCTGACTCTTATACACTGCAGCAGCCAGTTTAGGATTGCGGAACATATCCATTACACCGTGGTAACAGATCATATCGCCGGAACCAAAATCTTTGTGCGTGTTGTAGTCAAAGGCACACCATCCGCTTGCACCCGCAAGATCGTCGTATGCAGCAACCGTATCAAGCACTTTTGCGTGACGTTCTGCATGCTGTGTGCGGTGAGACTCGCAGTCAAAAGCTTTTGTGGGGAACATGTGTCCGTTGTATTCGGTAACCATGTAGCCCTTCTTTGTTTTGGTAACCTTTTCTTTGTGTTCTACACCTTCGTTGTCGCCCGTGTGAGAAAAATCGTTGTAGGTGTACACATCTTCAAACAGATTGCTGTTTTTAATGCAGCGTACACCGCCGGTTACGCGCGTGTCATCCAGTTCGCGACAGGCAGCATTTGTTTTTTCGTACAGTGCGTCATTGTCGGGACTTTCGTTAATGCGGACTCCCCACAGGAAAATAGACGGATGGTTACGATACTGCAGAACCATTTCGCGTACGTTTTCAACTGCCTGTTTCTGCCACTGCTCACCGCCAATATGCTGCCAGCCGGGAATTTCGGTAAACACTAAAAGACCAATCTCGTCACAGCGGTCAATAAAATACTGACTCTGCGGATAATGAGACGTGCGGACTTCGTTAAGGCCCAGTTCAAACTTAAGTATGTCAGCATCTTCGCGCTGCATGTTTTTAGGCATTGCATAACCGACATACGGATAGCTCTGATGACGGTTTAATCCGCGCAGTTTCAGTTTCTTTCCGTTAAGATAAAAACCGGTTTCATCAAAACGAATGTCTCTGAATCCAAAGCGCACCGTGTGAGTGTCAACCACTTTGTTCTTTTCGTTGCGAAGTTCTGTGGTAAGCACATACAGTGAAGGATTATCAACATCCCACTGAACAACGGGAGCGGCATCTGCTGCAGTCAGTGTTTTCTTTGCAGTAATACCGGTTGCAATTTCTGCACTGGGACCTTCCTTTTCTTCTGATACATGCACAATCTTTTGAGTAAGGCTGTATCCTGAAGGAATGTCATCGGTGTTAAGCGTTACTTCAGAAGTAAAATGATTACCGTTTGTCTTGACGAACACATCATCAATGTACACTGGATTTTTTATGGTAAGGTATACATCACGATAGATTCCGCCGTAAGTCATGTAATCAACAACATATCCAAAAGGAGGAACATCAAGCGATTCACGGCTGTCAAGCTTTACGACAAGCACATTGTTTTTCTTACCCTTTGCAAGATGAGCAGTAAGGTCAACCGTAAATGCAGTGTAACCGCTGTTGTGTATGGCAAGAGACTTTCCGTTAAAGAACACTTCTGCCTGATGTGCAGCACCTTCAAGGGTAAGCAGCACTTTCTTTCCCGCCCACGCAGCCTGTGTTGCAAACGTAGTACGGTATGCACTTACCTTCTGATACATGTCTACGCTGAATGCGTTAAACGGTGTAACGGCAACAGTGTGCGGAAGACGCACTTTTTCTACAGGACCTTTGAATGTCGCAGTAAGCATTGCTTTGTCAAATTTAGGACTGTACTGCCATCCGTCGTTTAAATAAATCACATCTTTCATGCGTACCTCAGAATGTTGCAAGCGTGCGCTCAATGCGTGCAAGAGACTTTTCTTTTCCTAAAATCTGAATGCTTCCGATAAGCGGCGGTGAAATACGGCTTCCCGTAACAGCAAGACGAACCGGCATCATAAAGTCACCCAGTTTGATTCCCATGCGTTCTGCTTCTGCTTTTGCAAATGCTTCGGCATCATCATGTCCCTTTGCAAACACAACATCAACAAAACCTTTTGCAGCTTCAAGAACTTCTTTTGTCTTTGCTTCATCCAGTTTTTTAGGAATGATATTTTCTTTTGCAGGAACAGCGGGTTCGGTAAACAGGAAGTGTACCATTTCTGCAGCATCTGTCAGGAACTTAAGGCGTTCTTTGATAAGCGGCATAAGCTGCATGAGCGCAGACTTAACAGCTTCGCTTGACATGTTCATGCTCTTGTCTACGCAGTACGGCTGTCCGTCGTCTCCCAGTGCAACACCACTGAACTCAGGACCGACATTCGGTTTAGGCTGAGGATTTTCAGGATTGATTTCAAGCGTTGCATCTCCTGTTCCGGTAATAAACGGAAGTGTCCACTTGTACAGTTCTTCATCGCTCATTGCACGGATATACTGACCGTTGTACCATTCCAGTTTTTTGTAATCGAAAACAGCAGGTGCTTTGTTCAGGTGTTCAAGGCGGAATGTTTTGCCCAGTTCTTCGAGGGTATACATATCCTTTCCTTCTTCGTAAGAACAGCCCAAAAGTGCAACATAGTTTACGATTGCCTGAGGAAGATATCCGCGTGCACGGAATTCATTCAGACTGGTAGAACCATGACGCTTAGAAAGTTTTTTTCCGTCAGAACCGTTTACCATAGGAAGGTGACAGAACTCGGGGTGTTCCCATCCAAACGCGCGGTACATCTGAACATGTAACGGTGTAGAAGGAATCCATTCCTGAGCGCGCATAACATGACTGATTTTCATCATGTGATCATCAACAATGTTTGCAAGGTGATATGTCGGAAATCCGTCACTCTTTAACAAAACCGGATCCGGACTGATGTCTTCATTTTTCCAGATGATATCACCCAGAAGATGATCAGTGAATTTTGTTTCACCTTCAAGCGGCACCTTAAGACGAATAACATAGGGTTTACCGGCATCAAGATTTGCCTTTACTTCTTCAGGCGTAAGATGGCGGCAGTTGCGGTCGTATCCCGGCGGCAGTTTGTTTTCTGTCTGAATCTTACGGATGCGTTCAAGCCGTTCTGCATCACAGAAACAGTAATAGGCCTCACCCTTCTGAACCAGCTCTTCTGCATATTTTTTGTACAGTTCAAAACGCTCGCTCTGAACGTAGGGACCGTAGTCTCCGCCCTTAGAGCCGCCTTCATCCCAGTCTATACCAAGCCATGCCATGGTATCGTACAGATTCTGCACGTATTTTTCGTCGTAACGCGTACGGTCTGTATCTTCCAGACGCAGGATAAATTTTCCGCCCATAGAGCGTGCAAACAGATAATTAAACAGTGCAGTACGCACACCGCCAATATGCTGCATTCCCGTGGGAGAAGGAGCATATCTGACTCTAACTTCACTCATACTATAACCTCTAAAATGATTTTCGTCCGATATTATATAGATAAGACTGTTTTTTTACAATAGAAGGGTGGGTTTGCCGTCCCTAGTACCCCATGGAACGCAGGGTTCTGCTGTCCCGCTGAAGAACTGAACTTTGCGGATAGTTTGCAAGGCCTTCGTCAAGGATGCGGCGGGCTTCGGTGTACTTGCCGGAATTTGCGGTTGTTGCAAACGTGTTGTGCACCTGTACAGCATAGTTATCAAGACAGCTCTGACGAGAACGGGTAATGGCAGCGTTTTTAGGGAGTGCTTTCAATGCCTGGTCTGCAGCAGAAACTGCGGCTAAATATCCGTCTGTTTTTGATACTGCATTTATTTTATGAAGCCAGCTGTATTCCAGAAGATATTTAATTCTGTCGGCGGCGACTTTTTCTGAAGCAAGGGGATTTGTTTTTACTTCATTCAAAAATGCAATTGCCTGATCCGGTTCAACTGCATACACGGTTGATTCTACATACTTAGTAAACACCAGCACTTCAATTTCACGACAGCGGGAAGGTGTTGCATAGGTTTTGTATTCAGCAAGAAAATCAGAAGCGTCCTTCCACTTTCCTGCATTCAGGTAATCTGCACACTGATTAAAAAGCGTATTGTCGTACACGCTCTGAAGTGTATCTGACCAGTAGCAGCTGTCTGTTTCCTTACACAGAATAAGCCAGTCCAAAGCGCGCACATAATTATTTTTTCGCTGATCGTTTACCGCATAGTTATTGCAGGCTGTTAAAAATCCGTCCAAAGCTTCGTTCTGTTCTGCACGAGAGGCATTCTGTAAAAGCGAAACGCGTAAGAGCATCAGTTCAACAGAAGATGTAACGTCTCCCTGCTCTTTTGCAACAGAGGCACGGTTCTGTGCAATAAGTGACACCAGCATGGGAAGTGAACAGACGGTACACGAACGGTACACTTTTGCTTCAACAACTGCATAGCGGTTGGGATCTTCAGAAACATATTTACGCTCACCGGGATTGTAGCCGTACGGATTTGTTGTTTCAACCGTTACCCAGCTGCCGTTGATGTTAACCTGACAGAACGCATGACCTGTTGTTTTAAGCGGACGCACGGTAAGCCCTGCATCGGTTGCAAGGCATGCATACAGCACGCTTGAAGACACACAGTTGTAGGTTCCGTTTTCAAACATGGTAACTATAGAAGACTGCGGTAACTGATAGCGGGAAAGCACCTGATCATACATGAGCGTAAGAACTGCTTCTGCACGAGTTGCACTGTCCATCTTCTGATACTGAGCAGAGCAGACTTTTTTAGAAAGACTGTCGTAACGCGAAAGCACATTTTGTGCCTGTGTACTCTGCACGTCTACTCCCGAAAGAATGATTGCAGTTTCCATAAGACTGCGCGTAGAGGCGTCAGATGTTCCGTCACAGGGAAGCTGCGTAAGTTCAAGCGAAGGAAAATCATTTTGAGAATACAGGGACTGCATGCACATCGCAAGAGAAAGAACACAAATCCATATCCTCAAAAAGCGATTTTTCATTTCTTTGCAGCCTCTTCATGCTGAATGCGGTCTTTATCCAGCACTTCAAACAGTTCGGGGTAATCCTTTTGCAAACGGACCGGTCTTCCTTCTCTGTTAAAGAAACAGTGTGAAGTTTCTCCGGTACAGACGGTCTGTCCGGTTTTTGCATTTTTCATGATATACCCGATGAACAGTTTTAATCCCGAACATTCCTTGATGTAAGCTTCAATAGAAACGGTATCTGCAAAAGTGGTTGAATGCAGAAAGTGAGAGGAAACGGTAAGCACCGGAGATGCAAGTCCCATCTCTTCCATTTTATCAAATCCCCATCCGATCTGCGTCAAAAAAGAAACGCGGGCTTCTTCCATCCAGCGGATATAGTTTGAATGATGAGTAATTCCCATCTTATCTGTTTCATAATACTGTACTGTGTGAATATGCGGTTCCATACGTTTAGGATAGCATATTGCCGTTTTTTTTGTAAATAGTTATACTCAGAGCATGGAAAATGCAGTTCTGATTACGGGTGCAACGAGCGGTTTTGGAAGAGAGTTTGCAAACCTGTACGCAAAAGACAAACACAATCTGGTACTGGTTGCACGCAGCAATGACACTCTCATGCAGATAAAGCAGGATCTTGAAGCTGAATACGGCATCACGGTGCATGTATACGCAAAAGATCTTTCTGTTTCCGGCGCAGCACAAAGCGTTTTTGATTTTACCCGGCAGCACGATATTACCGTTACCACACTCGTAAACAATGCGGGCTATGGTGACTGGTGTGATTTTGTCAGTGCAGACATGGCAAAACTTACGTCGATGATTCAGCTGAATATTACAGCGCTGTTTGAACTGTGCAAACTGTATGCTCCCGTCATGAAAGAAAACCACAGCGGTTCCATTCTGAATGTTGCATCAATTGCAGCCTTCAGTGCAGGTCCCATGATGGCAACCTATTACGCAACAAAAGCATTTGTCCTTTCACTTTCAGAATCTCTTGCTCTGGAATTAAAACCATACGGCATAAAAGTAAGCGTCCTGTGCCCCGGACCTTCCAACACAGGCTTTGTACAAAAAGCAGCAATCTCATCTGCATCGTTTGCAAAATCATTCTCTCACATGAGTGCAAAAAAAGTTGCAGTGTACGCATACAAAAAACATGCAACCGGAAAGATAATCATACTCCCGGGTCTGATTACCAAACTGACAGCGCTCGGCTTTAAACTGACACCCCGTGCCTTCAGCCGAAAAATTGTCATGCACGTACAGAAAAAATAGCTTCCGTGTTCATCAGTCCTATTCAAGAATGGTAATCTCAACGCGGCGGTTCTGTGCCTTACCTTCAGGAGTGCTGTTGTCTGCAACCGGTTTAGTTCCGCCGCTACCCTTACAGATAAATCTGTCCTGTGCAATTCCGCGTGCAACAAGTGCTTTTACAATTGCATGTGCACGTTCCAGAGAAAGTGTCTGTTCTCCGGAGGGATTTCCGGTTGATGCAGTGTGTCCTTCTACCATAAAGAATGAATCAGGCACTTCTTTTAGGATTGCCGCAATATCGTCAAGACGTTCTGCCTCTTCGGGAAGCAGTTCTGCACTGTCAGGCTTAAAGCGAAGGTTCTGCATGGTAAGCATAAGCCCCGCAGCAGTTTCACTTACGCCAATACCCTTGCGTCCGGTAACCGACACCGGTTTTCTTGTGCTGCCACCAGAACTACCTGTACCTCCAGAAGAGCCGCCCTTACCTCCGGAAGTGCCGCCTGAAGTAACCCAACCGGAAACAAACTGTTCCGCTTCTGACGCAGAAAGAATTCCGGTACGCTGTAATGCAGGAAACACTTTGCTTCTGTCTATTACCGGAGGATATTTTGTAAACAGAGAAATGGTTCCCTTAAGGCGAACGGTGCGTCCGTCTGCATAGGTAAACTGTTCGTCTGTTCTGTCGCGTACCACAAGTGCAGTTCCGGTTGCCTTGCTTACATGCATAGTCGCTTCGTGAGAACCCGCTGCTTTTACTAAATCAGGATCTCCGTTTTCGTCATACACGCCGTTTCCGTAACGGGTAGCCCACCGTGCAGAAATGACATACACTTCTTCACCGCTTTCGGTAACTGCATCGCCGGTATACGTATATTCAACATACAGCGGAAGAATGGTAAAGATTCCTTTTTCAAGCGGATCAACTGCACGCTCAGCTTCTGCATGCCAGGATTCGCCTATCCGTACCTTTTGAGAAGTAAAGGCAGGAAAACTTCTGAAAGTAGGATAACCGTTGTCGCAAATCATGCACAGATCACCGTCTTCATCAATCGTAAACTGAGCTGGAATTGAATCGTTAATGCCGCTGTTAACTTTCTGCGCATTATGCTTTGTCTGCTGAAGGACATAAAAACTTCCGTCGTAGAAAGTGCCGGTATTGGTAATAAAAGAACGCACTTCACGGCTGACAAGTCCCGTATACTTACCGTTGTCATACCGCAGCAGATCTGTCCTCTCTACCAGCTGATAGTTGCGGGTTCCACGGTAAGCAAGTTCTGCAACTCCTGTCTGCTGAGAAAAAGCGGCACTCAGGGCAAGACCAGCTGCTAAAACGGCAAATATTTTCTTCATCGCGTTCCTCCATCACATTCAATAACAATTATATCATACCAGTAGTTGCATACAAAAGAAAATAATGCTACACTCACATTTGAGAATCACTCTCAAAAGTAAAACTATGGCAAAAGAAATACAGTACAACACCAAACATCACGAAGCGCTCATTGCATACCTTAAGACCATTCCCGGACAGCATGTTACCATAAATGACATCTGTGCACACTTTACCGGCGGAACACAAAAAATGGGAGTTGCAACCATTTACCGCCAGATGGAACGCCTGGTGCAGGAAGGGCTGGTGCAGAAATACATCATAGACGAAAAAAGCAGCGCCTGTTTTGAATACATCGGCGACAATTCATCAGCAGAAAAAAACTGCTTTCACTGCAAGTGCGAAGGCTGCGGTAAACTGATTCATCTTGCCTGCGAAGAAATAGAACACATGCAGTCTCACTTCCTGAAGGATCACAACTTTACGCTGGATACCACACGCACTGTTTTTTACGGACTGTGTGCCGACTGCCGTAACGGAGGAAACGCATAATGCCCATTATAACCGCCCGTGACCTTTCGTTAGGATATGCAGCAAAGACTGTCGTTTCGCACGTTTCGTTTACCGTTAACGAAGGGGACTTTCTGTGCATTGTAGGACATAACGGTGCCGGTAAGACTACACTGTTACGCACTCTTTTAGGATTACAGCAGCCGCTTTCGGGAACACTCATCAAAGGTGACGGTCAGAAAATCCGCACAGGATATGTTCCCCAGCAGACAGCCTTACAGAAAGACTTTCCTGCATCAGTTAAAGAAATTGTACGCTCAGGCTTTCAGGCGTCAAAACAGTTCTTGCCGTTTTATTCAGTTCAGCAGAAACATATTGCACATCAGACACTGCGCCAGATGCACATGATTGAATTTGAAAACAAATGCTACCGTGAACTTTCCGGCGGACAGCAGCAGCGGGTATTGCTTGCGCGTGCCTTATGTGCCACAAAGCCTGTTTCAAAAACAGACAGTGCAAAACCGCTTCTGATGCTTGACGAACCGACTGCCGCCCTTGACCCCGAAGCCACTGCAGAACTTGCAGAACTTTTGCAGAAGCTTAACCGCACGCAGAACACAACCGTCATCATGATTACGCACGACATTCAGCTTGCACTGTCGCTTGCAACACACATACTGCACGTTTCAGACAATTCGTTTTTGGGAACCGCAGAAGACTATCGTAAGAGCGACCTGTTTGCGCTTTTTGCAAAGGAGGAAAACCTTCATGCGTGAAATGCTTACTCAGCTTGCATACTATCTTTCCATGCCGTTTGTACGCAATGCACTTATTGTCGGTGTACTGATTTCCCTGTGTTCTTCGCTTCTGGGAGTAACGCTTGTGTTAAAGCGGCTGTCTTACATAGGTGACGGACTGTCTCATGTTGCCTTCGGAGCACTTGCCGTTGCCGCAGTCTTAAGCCTTTCCAACTCCATGATTGTCGTGCTTCCGGTAACAGTAATAACTGCAATACTGCTTTTGCAGACCGGACAGAATACATCCATCAAAGGTGACGCTTCCATTGCAATGCTTTCGGTAGGTTCTTTGGCAGTGGGATATCTTCTGATGAATGTCTTTTCCACTTCTTCCAATGTTTCGGGCGATGTCTGTACCACGCTGTTTGGTTCAACATCGATTCTTACGCTGTCTTCAAAAGAAGTAACGCTGTGCATGGTTCTGTCGGCAGTAGTTATTGTTGCCTTTGTACTGTGCTACAACAAACTGTTTGCCGTAACCTTTGACGAAGATTTTTCCAAAGCAACCGGCCTTAACGTAAAACTGTTTAATGTGTGCATTGCAACCATAATCGCGGTCATCATCGTGCTTGCCATGAACTTAGTCGGCTCCCTTCTGATTTCTGCGCTGGTCATCTTCCCTGCACTATCAGCCATGAGAGTATGCAAGTCGTTTCTTTCGGTAACCGTCTGTGCTGCAATTCTTTCTACCTGCAATGCATTTACCGGAATGATTATTTCTATTCTTGCGGGAACACCAGTAGGCTCTACCATCGTTGCAGTAAACCTGATTCTGTTTGTGGTGTTCTTTATCATCGGAAAAATTAAGGCATAAAAAAAACCGCCTCCGTGTGGAAGCGGTCTTTGTTCAAGCAGAATGATTTATTTCTTGTTGACGCTGTCTTTCAGAGCTTTACCAGCCTTGAACTTCGGTGTCTTTGCAGCGGCGATCTTGATTGTTTCGCCAGTCTTGGGGTTGCGTCCAGTGCGGGCTGCGCGCTTTCCAACTCCGAATGTACCAAATCCGATCAGCTGTACTTCGTGACCCTTTGACAATTCCTTCGTCACAACTTCGATGAAGGACTTCACTGCTGCTTCTGTATCTTTCTTAGAAAGACCAGTGTTTTTTGCGATTGCGTCTACCAATTCTACTTTGTTCATAGTTAGAATTCACTCCATAATTGATTTTTTTGATTCCCACCCAATGCTGAAAATCACCTCATTATAGCGTACCTAGCACGGTTTTACAAGGGTTTTTGCCGTTTTTGAACGATTTGCCAGATTTCAGAATTTGCCTCTATCTTGTATAAATATGCATTTTTTTGTATACTGCAAGACAAGGAATCCGCCGTGAAAGAACGTCTTATCCGTCTTAAAACTGTCCGAAAGCTCATCAAAAACAACCGCATCGAAAGCCAGGAAGATTTACTGGGGCATCTGCAGCAGGAAGGCTTTGAAGTTACCCAGGCCACCCTTTCGCGTGACTTAAAGCTTTTGAAAGTCGGAAAAGTAAGCGACGGTCATTCCGGTTACGTGTACACCCTGCCCGACGAAGATGAACGGCGCGAAAACGAACAGATTTACATTCAGGACATTCTGCGCGGCTACGTAAGCATAGACTACAGCGGTAACATTGTTGTCATAAAAACCTTTGGCGGACACGCAGACGCAGTTTCAAACGCACTCGATGCACTTAATTTTGACGAAGTGCTGGGAACCGTTGCCGGTGACAACTGTATTTTTGCCTGCCTTAAAGAAGGCGTAAGCGGAGAGCAGTTTCTTTCTATACTCAAAGACCGCATCCCCGAAATTGAAGTATAGCACAAAGCACACTCATCTGATATACTGATGGGCGAAATCAACATATTCAAAGAGGCATATATGGCATCTATTTCCTGGAACAACCTGAACAAACTTGAAAGCTTTAAAAAGCTCAAGGAATGTAAGAACCCCGTTTCTGTAGCAAAGGCACTGAGCGGAGCATCAGGAGCAAAACGCGTTGCAGAATTTTCTATTCCCATGGGAAAAGATTCTGACGGACTTGTGTACAACTATGCAGCAAAGCAGGTAGACAAATCCGTTCTGTCAGCATTCAAATCACTTACAAAAGAAGCACAGCTGCTTGAAAAATTTGAAGCACTGTATAACGGAGATGTAATCAACACCGGAGAAAAACGCATGGTACTGCATCACCTTACCCGCGGACAGCTGGGAAACGCAGTAAATGCAGACGGTGTAAACAAACGCACCTTCTACGAAGCACAGCGCAAGGCAATCAAAGAGTTTGCAGATAAAGTTCACTCAGGTGCACTCAAAAACGAAAAGGGCGAAAAATACACCACCGTATGTCAGATTGGTATCGGCGGTTCAGATTTAGGTCCCCGCGCACTGTATCTTGCACTTGAAAACTGGGCAAAGGCAAACAAAAAGTTCAACATGGATGCACACTTTATTTCAAATGTTGATCCCGATGATGCCGCAGCAGTTCTTGATTCACTTGATATTGCAAAAACAATTTTTGTCCTGGTTTCTAAAAGCGGAACAACACTCGAAACGCTGACCAACGAATCATTTGTAAAGAGCTACCTCAAAAAAGCAGGACTTACTGCTTCAAAGCACATGATAGCCGTAACCAGCGAAACAAGCCCTCTTGCTTCAAACCCCGACTACATGGCTGCATTCTTCATGGATGATTTTATTGGCGGACGTTACTCTTCTACCTCTGCAGTAGGTGGAGCAATTTTAAGTCTTGCCTTTACTCCCGAAGTATTTGCAGACATTCTGTCAGGAGCCGCAGCAGAAGATGCACGCGCTAAGGAAAAGGACATTACTAAAAACCCCGCACTGATGGATGCACTGATTGGTGTGTATGAACGCAATGTGTTAGGTTTCCCCAGCACCGCAATTCTTCCGTACTCACAGGCACTGTCACGCTTCCCTGCACACCTGCAGCAGCTTGATATGGAATCAAACGGAAAGAGCGTTAACCGCTTTGGCAAAAAGATAAACTATGTAACCGGACCGGTTATCTTTGGTGAACCCGGAACAAACGGACAGCATTCCTTCTATCAGCTTCTGCATCAGGGAACAAATGTAATTCCGCTGCAGTTCATTGCATTCCAGAAAAGCCAGTGTGGAAAAGACGTAAACATTCAGGGCTCAACCAGCCAGACAAAACTGTCTGCTAACGTTGTAGCACAGATTATTGCCTTTGCCTGCGGAAAGAGCGACGCTAACCCCAATAAATCATTTGCCGGCGAACGTCCCTCAAGCCTTATCTATGCAAAGACACTCAATCCTTCAACACTGGGAGCACTGCTTGCCCACTACGAAAACAAAGTTATGTTCCAGGGATTTGTATGGAACGTAAACAGCTTTGACCAGGAAGGCGTGCAGTTAGGAAAAGTCCTTGCAAAGACAGTTCTTAGCGGAAAGATGGACGGTGCCCTTAAGGCATACGCAGACCTGCTGATTAAATAGACGGTAAGTCAGAAATACCAACAGAAGGCAGTCATGGAAACATGGCTGCTTTTTTTTACAGCTTAAACAGTTTTTCGCAGTTTTTGTCTACAATGCGGCACAGTTGCTGTGTGGTTATGTTGCGCTTTGCAGAAATAAACTCATACGTGTAGTGAATGTTAAGCGGTGTGTTTGTTTCGCCACGAAGCGGAACGGGTGCAAGATACGGTGCATCGGTTTCCAGAAGCAGGCGGTCATCAGGAACAAAGCGTAACAGTTCTTCCATTTCGTACAGTTTGTTTTTCTTGGTATAGGTTACTGCTCCTCCAAAGGCAAGATACCAGCCGCGGTCCAGGAAAGCACGGGCTTCGTCTATGCCATACGAAAAGCAGTGGATGATACCGCGGTCATAGCGCATGTTCTTAATACAGTCCAGCGTATCTTCAAAAGCATCACGGCTGTGCACAATGACAGGAAGATTCATTTTTTTTGCAAGTTCAATCTGCATCTGAAACAGTTCGCGTTCACCTTCAAACGTGTCATCATCAAAATCATTTTCATCGCGCTCATCGGCATTAGATGGATTCCAGTGATGATCCAAACCGCACTCACCTATTGCAGCAATTTTTTTTGCAAAGCGTTCACCGCCGGCAGTTGCATCTGCAATCTGTTCTTCCAGAGTTTCCATTGCAGACCAGCGGTCATGGATTTCATCAACATCAGGCCAGATTCCCGCAGTAAAATACAAAAATTTTTCTGCCATAGCACGGGTTGTTTTATCATCAATTGAATCAAGACTTTCTGCCATGTGCAGAAGTCGGCCTTCCAGATCATCGCAGCGCACACCGATATCAAGTGCAAACACAGGACGGGAGTTAACCATATCCGAAAGAATCTGCGCACCAGTCTCAGGGTCGTTGTCTGTTAATTTCTGAAAGTGAAAGTGTGTGTCTGAATACATAGGGCACCGCCTTTTAAAGACAAAAAATGCCGAGCACCGGAATCGAACCGGCACAGCTGTTTCCAGCCGAGGGATTTTAAGTCCCTTGTGTCTACCAATTCCACCAGCTCGGCATGGCACTCACTATATAGGATTTTTGTGTTTTTTGCAAGAAGTAACGAAATTTTATTTTATCTGACTGTACAGTTCGCTCAGCGTATTGCGCCAGGGGGCATGCTGTTCTTTTGATTCCCAGTCGATAATTTTCTTGATGCTAAAGTGTTTCTGGTCGCGTTCAAAGGAAACAACTCCAAAGCGTCCCTGCCCTATGTACACAATTTTTTCACCGTTGGCAAGCGTTTCACTCTGCGACAGAATGTCAAGCGCACAGTCAAAGTGCATGGGCTCACCGGTTGTCTTGTCGGGAATTGCAGAAGTCAAATCATCAACAGGCTGACCGCACTTGGGACACACGCATTTATTCTGATCCTTAAAGACGCGGATTGCATCGTTTTCTTCCTGAATCTGTTCTGCACTCACCATAACCGATTTAGACGGGCGGAACAAAGATTTATGCGGCAACAGCGTATTCTGCTCGTTGCGGGATGAACGGTTTTTCTGATTATTTTGACGAGAATTCTGATTTGAATGTCTACGTGAATGTCTGTCTCTACTCATGCCTTCAGTATATCACGGAGTACATAAAAATTCTATAATTTCTTGCCGATTTGATTTTTTTTTCTTATATTTAATGTACAACAACATAGAAAGAAGGTATATCATGGCAACCCATCAGTTTCAGACAGAAGTCAATCAGCTTTTAAAACTGATTATCCACTCAATGTATTCTAACAAAGACATCTTTTTACGCGAAATTGTTTCAAACGCATCAGATGCCCTGGACAAGCTTAAGTATCTGACCGTAAGCAATGACGCCTACAAGAGCCTGTCTTTTACCCCGCGTATTGACATTACATTTGACGAGTCAAAAAATATTCTGACGGTTCAGGACTGCGGTATCGGTATGGACGAAAAAGACCTGAACGACAACCTGGGAACCATTGCCCGCTCAGGTACCAAAGCATTCATTGAACAGCTTTCTGCAAGCGGCAACAACAATTCAGATTTAATCGGTCAGTTTGGTGTTGGTTTTTACAGCGCCTTCATGGCAGCAAGCAAGATTGATGTGTACACCCGTAAGGCAGGCGGCGACGGAAAAGCCTGGCACTGGTCAAGCGACGGAACTAATTCTTACGACATTGAAGAACTGAATACCTCTGGCGAAGAAGCAAAAAAATACGGATTCGACAAAACCGAAACCGTAGGTTCTGCAATTGAAATTCACTTAAACGATGACAGCAAAGATTATGCAAGCCGCTGGAAGATTGACGAACTGATCAAAAAATATTCTAACCACATTGCATTCCCCATCTACCTGCACTACACACAGAACAAATACGACAAAGACGGAAAACCAGAAGGAACCGAAAGCAAAGTTGAACAGGTTAACAGTGCAAGTGCCCTGTGGAAAAAATCAAAGAGCGAACTTAAAAAAGAAGACTACAACGAATTCTACAAAGTTATCAGTCACGACGGAACAGATCCGCTTATGCACATTCACACACATGCAGAAGGAACTCAGGAATACACCACACTGTTCTATGTTCCGCAGACCGCTCCGTTTGACATGTACAATGCTGACTATAAAAGCGGCGTAAAGCTGTATGTTAAGCGCGTATTCATTACCGACGATGACCGTGAACTGCTGCCCTCTTACTTACGCTTTGTTCGTGGTGTCATTGACAGCGAAGACCTGCCGTTAAACGTAAGCCGCGAAATTCTGCAGCAGAACCGCATCCTCGAAACAATCAAAACACAATCAGTCAAAAAGCTTCTGGGTGAATTCAAAAAGCTGGGAGAAGATGCAGACAAAGCACGCAAGGCAGAAAATCCCACTGACGAAGAAAAAGCAAAGATTGAACAGTGGAACACATTTGTAAAGAATTACAACCGCCCGTTAAAAGAAGGACTGTATTCTGATTTTGCAAACCGTGACGAAATTGCTGCAACCATCAGATTTAAGAGTACTGACGAAAGCGGTAACGGAGACGGAAAGTGGACAAGTCTTGCTGATTATGTAGAACGCATGAAGGATGATCAGAAGGCAATCTACTACATCACCGGTAACGACGAAAAGAATCTGCGCGAATCTCCGCTTCTGGAAGCATACAAGAACAAGGGCTTTGAGGTCCTGATCATGGCGGATGAGATTGACAACATCGTAATCCCAAGCTTCGGAAAATACAAGGACTTTGATCTTAAGGCCGTTAACCGTGCAGGAAGCGATGAAGAGCTCGGTATTGACAAGGACGA
>CACXCG010000042.1 GCA_902766125.1 uncultured Spirochaetaceae bacterium
AGAGATGTTGCTCTTGTCGATAGCAGTAACACCAGCGAGCATCAGTGCATAGGGGTTCTGTCCACCCAGTACTTTGCTTGAGTAGCTGCCAGAAGCGAGAGCTGTCATAGCCTTAACGTTGTTAGCGAAGTCACCAGTTTCTTCTGCGAGTTTTGTCATGTTAGCAGTGTCGCAAGTAAGAGCATACATGATGTCTTTGATCAGGTCTACGTTGTCTGAACCAGCAGCACCACAGAGCCATGTTCCACCCCAAGAGAATCCCTGAGGTCCTTTACAGAATCCCCAGTCTCCTTTGTAAGCAGCTGAAGCTTCGTTGTCAGCAGCCATACAGAAGTCGATGAACCAGCCCGGTCCGAAGTATGTGAATACTTTTGAGTTATACAGCATACCTTCGTTGAAAACTGCGTCCCAAACTGAAGACTTGTTGTTGTATCCCTTGTCTGTGAATTCTTTGGTCTGAGCAACCCACTGCTTCAGAGCAGGGTCAATGTTGATCTTTCCATTAACAACCCACGGAGAAGTTACGTTGTCAGAGAATACGCGGTAGTCATCGTCGAAACCAGAAACCATCTTGTAGCCTTTTGCAGCCATCTGTGCAGCAACAGCATTGAACTTTGTCCAGTCAGAAACCAGAGCCTGAACTTCATCAGGATCATCTGTTCCAAGAACAGCCTTTGCGATTGAGCGGCGATAGATCATACCAGCAGGAGCTGCCTGCCAAGAAACACCCTTAAGAACACCCTTTGCATCGGTCATGATGTCCTGTGTGTACTTGTACTGGTTAGCCAGATCAGCATCGGTAAGACCGATATCTTTCTTAACATCCAGTGTGTATGCTGTGTCAACATACTTCAGAGAGTAGTCAGCTTCTACGAGGAAGAGGTCTACCTTGTCGTCAGCCTTTGCGCTCTTCTGCTGCAGAAGAACTTCGTCCAGCTTGTTCTGATAAGCGTTTCCTTCGTTAGGTGTGATAACCCAGTTTACAGTAACGCCATTCAGAGCTGCAGGATTGTTAGCAGCATAGTAGTCGTTGAAACGGCTCTGGAATTCTTCGTTCCAGCAGTAGATGTTCAGAACTTTTCCTGAACCAGCTTTGTTTCCGCCATTACAGCCAGTAAATACGCAAGCAGCAGCAAGAACAAGTGCTGCACCTGCAACCAACATTTTTTTCATACAACTTACCTCCTGTTTGGTTCTGTATGAACAACCTTTTTTTAGGCATTTCTTTTTTGCGGTTTTACCCGCTTACCACTATAAACCCCTTTTGCTTGATTCATACTGGTATATTTCATTTTACACCATATTTTCGATTTGTCAAGTTTTAAATAAAAAGAATCAATGTTTTTAGTGAAAAAATTAGGGGAAACTCCCCGAATTGTTTATAATACCTATTGACAAAGTAGGTAATTAGGTGTATATGTGGATTATCAGGAGGCTATTATGAGCGATATTAAACAGAACGCATTGGATTTGATCGGAAACACACCGCTTTTGCAGTTAAACGGTTATGCAAAGAAAGCCGGTATATCTGGAGCAACCATTCTTGCAAAGCTGGAATACCTTAATCCGGCAGGAAGCGTAAAAGACCGCGTTGCCCTTGCAATGATAGAAGACGCAGAAAAGAAAGGACTGCTCAAACCCGGAGCAACTATTATAGAACCAACCAGCGGTAACACAGGTATTGGACTTGCAGCAGTTGCAGCAGCAAAAGGCTACAAGGCTATCCTTACCCTGCCCGACACCATGAGTGTTGAACGCCGCAATCTGCTTAAAGCCTACGGTGCACAGATTGTACTTACCGAAGGTGCAAAAGGTATGAAAGGTGCCATTGCAAAAGCAGAAGAACTGCACAAATCTACACCGGGAAGCTTTATCCCCGGACAGTTTATCAACCCCGCAAACCCTGCAGTACACAAAAAAACAACTGGTCCTGAAATCTGGAAACAGACAGACGGAAAGGTAGACATTTTTGTTGCAGGCATTGGTACCGGCGGAACAATTACCGGTGTTGGAGAATATCTTAAGGAACAGAATCCCAACGTAAAGGTTGTTGCCGTTGAACCCGCAACCAGCCCTGTCCTTTCAAAAGGTGAAGCTGGTCCCCACAAGATTCAGGGCATTGGTGCAGGCTTTATTCCCGATGTACTGAACACAAAGATCTACGACGAAATCATTCCCGTTGAAAATGAAGATGCATTTACCGAAGGACGTGCCTTTGCTCAGAGCGAAGGAATCCTTGTTGGTATTTCATCAGGAGCAGCACTTAAGGCAGCACGCACACTTGCAGAAAGAGCCGAAAACAAAGGAAAGACAATTGTAGTTCTTCTTCCTGACTCAGGCGACCGCTACTTAAGCACACCGCTGTTCAGCGATAACTAAAAACAAGAGAGGCAGCCATGGCACAGAAATTTTCCGACATAGAACAGAATCACCCCTGCTTTGCTTCGGGCAAGGCAACAACAGGTCGCATTCACTTGCCGGTATGTCCTGGCTGCAACATTGCCTGCCGTTTCTGCGAGCGAAGTCTCAACGCTACCGAAAACCGTCCGGGCGTTACACAGAAAGTGCTTACCCCGGATCAGACTGTTCCTCTTATCCGTAAGGCTTTGGAAATAAGCCCCGAAATCAGAGTTGCAGGAATTGCCGGACCGGGAGACACGCTTGCAAGCGACAACGCATTAAAAACATTCAGACTGATTAAAAAAGAATTCCCTCATTTAATAAAATGTATGAGCACTAACGGACTTTTGCTCTCAGAAAAAGCAGACCAGATCATCAGTGCAGGAGTAGACACGCTAACCGTTACCGTTAACGCAGTCGATCCTGCAATAGAAGCACAGCTCAACGATTACATCATCTATCACGGAAAAAAAATAGAAGGAATCGAAGGAGCCCGCATCCTCATAAAAAATCAGCTTGAAGGAATTCAGAAAATTGCGCAGGCAGGAATTGCCGTAAAAGTAAACACGGTATTAGTTCCGCGCATAAACGGAAATCACATTGCAGACATTGCACAGAAAGTTTCTGAGGCAGGAGCAAAAAAATACAACATCATTCCGCTTATTCCCACCGCAAAACTCAAAGATGAAAACGCCCCCACATGCCAGGAGATTCACGAAGCACGCAGAGTCGCATCACAATACATTCAGCTGTTTTTACACTGCAATCACTGTCGCGCAGATGCAGTTGGCGTTCCCGGAAAAACAGAAGTTTCAAACGCTCTGTATGCAAGTTTTGGATTCAGCAGCGTAAAGGAAAACTTTTCTCATGGCTGAAATACACCGCTACAAAGCAGCCTTCGCTTCTACCGACGGCACAAACGTCAACATACATTACGGTCGCGCACAACAGTTTGCTGTATATCAGATTGATGACGAAGAAGGATATGATTTTATCGAAACCCGCACCGTCACTCCAGTCTGCCAGAACGGCTCACATGTTATTCAGCAGATGGACGACAGCACTTCCCGCTTTGCCGACTGTAAGTATGTCGTTGCAAGCCGTATTGGAAGCGGAGCGTGTGCAAGCCTTACCGCAAAAGGCATAATCGCAATGGAACTCCCCGGTATAATAGAAGAAGCCATCCTTAACGTATGGAAATACAACCGCATGCAGGGATTATTCGACACAAAATAAATAAAAAATTTATAAAACCTATTGACACAGTAGGAAATAAGCCGTATAGTGCAATTACCTAGTAAATCAATAGGAATAGGAGCTGAAAATGGCAGAAATACGACAGATTGCAATTTACGGAAAAGGTGGAATTGGAAAGTCAACAACAACACAGAACCTGACTGCAGGACTTGTAGAACACGGCAAAAAAGTCATGGTTGTTGGCTGTGACCCTAAGGCAGACTCTACCCGCTTGCTTCTGGGTGGTTTGGCTCAGAAAACTGTTCTGGATACCATTCGTGATGAAGGTGAAAATATTGAGCTGGATCGCATCATGAGAACCGGCTTTGGAGGAACCCGCTGTGTAGAATCAGGCGGACCGGAACCCGGAGTCGGATGTGCAGGACGCGGTATCATCACTTCTATCAGCATGCTTGAAAATCTGGGTGCATACACTGATGATTTGGATTTTGTTTTCTATGATGTTCTTGGTGATGTTGTCTGTGGTGGATTTGCTATGCCCATCCGCGAAGGAAAAGCAAAAGAAATCTATATCGTTGCCTCTGGCGAAATGATGGCTCTGTATGCAGCAAACAATATTGCAAAAGGTATCAGCCGTTACGCAAAAGCAGGCGGAGTTCGTCTTGGCGGAATTATCTGCAACAGCCGCAATGTTGACCGTGAACTGGATCTGCTTCGTGCATTCAGCAAAGAACTGGGTACACAGCTTTTGTATTTTGTTCCGCGCGACAATATCGTTCAGCGTGCAGAAATTAACCGCAAAACTGTAATTGAATACAAACCTGATTCTGCTCAGGCTCAGGAATACCGCAACCTTGCAGAAGCAGTCATCAACAATCAGACCTTCACCATTCCAACTCCTATGACTCAGGATCGTCTTGAAGAGATTCTTCTTGAGTACGGTTTGATGGATGCTATTGAAGACGACTATAAAATATAGTCGGTCGAATTGCATCCATGCAATTCGACCTCTGTAAGTTTTGCTTTGCAAAACTTACATGTTTTTTTGGCGTAAGCGATTGAGGCGACTTCCTTGTCGCCTTCTTCTGCTTCTTAGGGAGAATACATGTCTGTAAAAGTTGCTATTGCGTCTTCGGACGGTACACAAGTTGATCTTCACTTTGGAAAGACAAAGCGTTTTTTTATTTACACGCTAAGCGACACAACTTTTGTTCAAACAGAAATTCGTGAGGTTCCTCTTGTTCAAGAAGAAGACTCCACTGACTTTGCTTGTGGTAGCGGATGTGGAAGTGGTTCTGGCTGCGGAGGATGCGGCGGTTCTGCTTCAGGACCGCTTGCTCCGTCTGTTCAGCTTTTGCTTGACTGCCGTGCAATCGTAGCCGCACAGATAGGCGGTAACATACGCAGACAGTTTGAGCGCAATGCAATTTCCTGCTTTGACATAGAACTGAGCGTTGAAGAAGCATTACAGAAACTGGCAGCCTATTATACCAAGTTTGGAGAATGACATGTCGTTAGCATTAGAATCACAGTGTCTTCACTTAGAAAATGAAAATCTTACCGAACACCATTACGGTTCACTCAGTTTTCCCATTTATCAGACTGCAACGTATGCACACCCGGGCGTAGGAAAAAGTACAGGCTTTGACTATTCCCGCTTACAGAATCCCACCCGCGAACAGGTTGAAAAAGTAATCTGTCAGTTAGAGCATGGCATAGATGCGATTGCATTAAGTACCGGTATGGCAGCAATCACCCTGCTAATGGAACTGTTTCAACCCGGTGATCATCTTATTGTTGATTCAGATTTGTACGGCGGAACAATCCGTCTGTTTGATAATGTGTCTTCAAAAAACGGCATTACCTTTACGCGTGCCAACTGTGCATACGATGACATTGAATCACTTGTTGCACCTCAGACAAAAGCAATTTATGTTGAAACGCCCACCAATCCCATGATGAATGTTACCGACATCGCAGCCGTTTCTTCCATTGCAAAAAAATACAATCTGCTTTTAATCGTTGACAACACGTTTATGTCACCCTACTTTCAGACTCCGCTTGACTTAGGAGCCGACATCGTCATTCATTCAGGAACAAAATTCCTTGCAGGACACAACGACACACTTGCAGGCTTTATCGTAACAAACAATCAGGCAGTACAGGAAAAACTTCGTTTCTTAATAAAAACAACAGGTGCAGGTTTAGCTCCGTTTGACAGCTGGCTTGTGTTGCGCGGCATAAAGACACTTGCAGTACGCATGGAACAGTCACAGAAAAATGCCTTGCGCATTGCACAGTATCTTAAAACACAAAGCAATGTAACAAAGGTAATTTATCCCGGACTTGAAGAACATGCAGGGTATGCAATAATGAAAAAACAGTGCCGCGGATTTGGTTCAATGGTAACCTTCCGTCTTACCTCTACAGAAAAAGCACTGTCGGTTCTTGAAAAAGTTAAGCTCATCAAATACGCAGAAAGGCTGGGAGGAGTAGAAACACGTATTACATACCCCACCACACAGACACATGCAGACGTTCCCGAAGAACTGAGACTTAAAAACGGCATTACACCGGAAACACTGCGACTGTCAGTTGGAATAGAAAACGCTGACGACCTGATTGCAGATCTGGAACAGGCACTTACAGAGTAAGAATTTTATTTGAGTTCCTTTTTCAACTCTCCAATCAGCTCTTCACTCTTCTTAAACGAATCACTCAACATCTGCAAAAGCTCGCTAGTAGTATGCGTAACTTCTTCTTCCTTCACAAATGGATTCTTAATATCAAGATTCCAGCCGCTTTCGGCAATCTTTTCTACAGGAACTCGCCAAGCCTGTTCGCCTTCTGATCGGTTATTCCACCATGTAAGAAGAGAAGCAAACTCGCTCTTTTGAATTTGCTTTGTTTTTGAATAAGATTTCTGTCCTTCAGGAAGCTTGTGTTCCCAGTACCAGATTTCCTTAGTCGGCTCGCCTTTTGTAAAGAACAAGAGGTTTGTAGCAACCGAAGCATAAGGCTGGAAAACAGAGTTAGGCAAACGCACAATTGTTTGCACATTACATTGAGTCAAAAACTCTTGGCGGATTCTCTGCTTTACACCGTCGCCGGTCAACGAGCCATCAGGCAAAACAATCGAAGCACGACCACCATCACGCAAATATCGAATCATTAAAAGCAAGAACAAATCAGCGCTTTCTGTAGTTCTAAAGGCAGCAGGATAATTAGTTTCAACACCATCGGAAACGCTTGCACCAAAAGGCGGATTAGCAAGAATTACATCAACTCGTTCTTTTTCGCCGATGCTTGTATACTCGCGGTTCAGGCTGTCCATATTCATCACATTCGGAACTTCAATATCATGCAGAATAAGATTTGTAACACAAAGCATAAAAGGAAGCGGTTTAAGCTCCTGGCCGCGAATCGTTTCTTCAAGAACCTTCAAATCTTCAACAGAATGGACATCCTGCTTTCTGATATTTTCAATTGCACTAGTCAAAAAGCCTCCGGTACCACAAGCCGGGTCCAGCACCTTTTCGCCAAGTCGGGGATTAATAATCTCGGTCATAATTTCTGTAACAGCGCGCGGAGTATAGAACTCACCGTAGTTACCGGCGCTCTGTAAATCACGCAAAAGACCTTCGTAAATATCGCCGAACATGTGACGGTCTTCGCTGGCATTAAAATCAATTTCATTAAGCTTGTTCACAACCTG
>CACXCG010000043.1 GCA_902766125.1 uncultured Spirochaetaceae bacterium
AATATCACTATCGAAGACAAGGAATTCTGCGTATTCGTAGGTCCTTCTGGATGCGGTAAGTCAACAACTCTCCGCATGGTCGCAGGTCTGGAAGACATCTCTGAAGGTGAACTGTACATCGACGGAGAAATGATGAATGATGTTCCTCCTAAAGACAGAAACATCGCAATGGTTTTCCAGAATTACGCTCTGTACCCGCACATGACGGTGTACGACAACATGGCATTCGGCCTGAAGATCCGCAAAATGGACAAAGGCGAAATCCAGCGCCGTGTTGATGAAGCAGCAGGCATTCTTGGTCTGAAGCCGTATTTGGATCGCAAACCCAAGGCTATGTCAGGTGGTCAGCGCCAGCGTGTTGCAGTAGGACGCGCTATCGTTCGCAACCCGAAAGTCTTCCTGTTTGACGAACCGCTGTCAAACCTCGATGCTAAGCTTCGTGTCACAATGCGTGGCGAAATTGCATCTCTGCACCAGAGACTGCAGGCAACGATGATTTACGTTACCCATGACCAGATTGAAGCTATGACAATGGGTACAAAGATTGTCGTTATGAAAGACGGACATGTACAGCAGATTGGAGAACCTCTCTATCTGTACAATCACCCCATCAACAAATTCGTAGCCGGATTCATCGGTTCACCGCCAATGAACTTCCTGACTGTTACCATTAAAAAGAATGGTGACAAGATTGTTGCTGACGAGGGAACTTTTGAGCTTGTTCCGACTGCAGAACAGCAGGAAAAACTCAAGGATTATGTTGGCAAAGAAGTATACTTCGGTGTACGCCCTGAAGACCTTGCTTATCAGGAGTCACCTGCCGCAGAAAACAACATGCAGATGAAAGTTACCAACAAGGAACCGCTGGGTGCTGAAACTCACGTATTCCTGGGCACAAAGAGCCAGAACATCATCGCACGCGTGCAGGCTTCTTCTAAAGAAGGCTTCAAACTCGGCGAAACCGTTAACTTCAAACCCGCTATGGATCGCTGCAAGTTCTTTGTTAAGAACCCCGACGATCTGGATGAAGAGCTTAACATCTGTGAAAAGATTGATGCTCCGTGGTTAGTAAATCCTCTGACAGGCGAAGTAGGATACGATAAAGTAGTTATCGATACCTCTCTTGATCCTGAAGAGGCAAGAAAGGCTGCGAAGAAGGCTAAGAAGGCCTAAGCGTCGAATGCCCGTGTAGTTTTGTGCTGTGCGGGTAGTTCAGACAGCTTTACTCAATGCCGCCAGTGTGCCATGTTTGCCGCTGGCGGTTTTTCTTTTTTCAAAAAAAGTGACTAAAAAAAATTAACGGGACAACATGATGAAACTTAATTCACTCGTGCTTTATAAAAATACTGCTGCATACGTAACTGCCTTAAGTGCACCTGCAAAATATACCATACGATATGTCTCAACTCCTGCAACGGCAACAAAGCCCGCTGTGTTTTCAGAACAGAATGTACGCGAAAAAGATGTGCTTTTTTTATCAGACGGCTGTACTTCTTTAGAAGCGGTTTTAAATAATGCAAAGGTTGCTCCCGCTGCAGACGACATGTACAATACAGACTGCAATAATTCTCTTGCGCAATCGGTAAAAGAAGTGTGGGAACTGCTGTCTGCTGACGAAGAAACAAAAACTGCAGAGCTTAGTTTTGATGAATTATGGGAACTGCTGTCCGCTGCCCGTAATGCAGATGATGCATACCTTATGTATTGTGCACTTTCAAATACTGTGTATTTTAAGCAGAACCTGCGCGCTCAAATGGAAGGACGTCTTGTGTATATTCCCCGCCCGCAGGAAGAAATTGACTCTTTAATTCAGAAAGCAAATCAAAAGGGTATGGAAGCAGAACTTCATGCTCAGTTTATAGAACGTCTTAAAAAGCATGCACTCTTACCCGAAGATTCTCGGTTTATGGGCGATGTGGAAGCGCTTGCACTGGGTAAGACCGATAAAAGCCGCACTATGCATGATGCACATATTAAAGAAACTCCTGAGCGTGCACACAGACTCTTACTGGAAACCGGCATTTGGGATATAACGCGAAATCCGTACCCGGTCAGATGGGGACTTGCCTTACAGTCTGCTACCGAAGGGTTAGGTCCTGCTCCTGAAGAAGAGCGCGTAACTGTTGATTCTGTTGCGTATGCAATTGACAGTCAGTGGTCTGCAGATCCGGATGATGCAATTGCATTTGACGGAACATATGTGTGGGTTCATATTGCAGATCCTGCGTCTTCTGTGTTACCAGGTTCTTCAATAGACAATGCTGCCCGTGAGCGTGGAGCAACTCTGTATATTCCTGAGCGTACCAGCCGTATGCTTGCAGAAGAATCTCTTTCGGATTATGCACTGGGACTTTCCGAAGTAAGTAAAGCACTTTCGTTCAGAATCCAGCTTGCAGAAGACGGTTCCATTGCTGACTGTCAGGTGCTTAAAACAAATGTCCGCGTCAAACGGCTTACCTATGAACAGGCAGACCAGATGCAGCAGAGTGCAGAGTTAGGAAAACTGTTTGAAATTGCACAGAAAAATACAGAACGCCGCAAAAAGTCTGGTGCGGTCCAGATTGATTTACCTGAAGTTCATGTGTCTGTAGAACCGGAGACAAAAGCGGTAACCATTACCCCCGATGTTCACCTGACCAGTGCAGACTTGGTTCGCGAAATGATGCTGCTTGCAGGAGAAGGTGCTGCAAAGTTTGCATTTACCAATAACATTCCGTTCCCGTTTGTAAGCCAGGAATCTCCTGACATACCGCAGGATATACCCGAAGGACTTGCCGGTCAGTTCAGACTGCGCAAATGTATGCGTAAGCGTTCTGTCGGAGTAACGCCGGGAATGCATGCGGGCTTAGGCATTGCAATGTACAGTCAGGTTACCAGCCCCTTGCGCCGCTATTCTGATTTAATTGCACATCAGCAGCTTCGTGCGTTTTTAGATAAACGTCCTTTGCTTGACAAAGACACAATGCTTTTAAGAATAAGCGAAGGTGATGCAGCTTCTGTTGCCGCACACAAAGCAGAACGCGAAAGTATCCGTCACTGGACACTTGTGTACTTGCTGCAGCATCCTGACTGGCAGGGCGAGGCAGTGTGTGTTGATAAAAGCGGACGTCAGCCTCAGTTTTGTATTCCTTCGCTCGCGTTTGAAACTTTCTTTACCCCCAGTACACCGGTTGAATTAAATCAGAGTATTCAGGTAAAAGTATTGCAGATAAATTTGAGTGAACTTGCGTGCGATTTTGTTCAGGTTGAATGATTTTCCCGAGGAGAAAAAAATGTTTGAATTTGATTTTACATTTGGAAAAGAACAGATTGTTGCTGCAAACCGTGTGCTTACATTCAGGCCCCGTCTTGCGCTTCTGGTTGCAGTATGTGCCGTAATGCTGGAAGAAAGTATCCGCCTGCATTCACTGCTTCTTGCCGGCCTTATGTTTGCAGTTGCAGGAATTGTGCTTGGAATTTTTGTGCTGCTTGAGCGCATTTCTCTTAAAAACAGTATGTCTGCTTTGTCCGGTTCTTTGGATCAGACCGTGCATGTAACGCTCCATGAAACCGGTATTAAGGTAACCATGTCAAAACCGGGGCAGTACGATATTCACAATGAACGCGACTGGAATGCCATTCGTGCTGTATGGGAAAGCGAAAAGTACTATTTTCTGTTTGTCTCCCAGTCTGAATTCTATACGCTTACAAAGAAAAGGATGGTCACGGGAACTCCCTCAGACTGCACTCAATTCCTTAAAATAAAGATTGGAAAAAAATACAAAAGGCGCATTGCATTGTAGCGTTTTTTTTGCTATCATTGCCTCATTATGATAGTAATGAAATTCGGCGGAAGTTCTGTTGCAAATGCAGAACGCATACGTCATGTTGCATCAATTATTCAGGCTTACCGGAAAGACCGTCCTGTTGTCGTTTTAAGTGCAATGGGTGACACCACTGACCATCTGCTTGAAGCCGCAGATATGGCTGTTCGTGGCACTGTTGACTGTGAAAAAATAGAAAAACTGCACCGCGAAACTGCAAAAGAACTTGGTGTTACCGTTAGTGCAATTGATGAACTGCTTGAAGAACTTAAGACACTGCTTACCGGAATAAGCATGCTGCGCGAACTGACCCGCCGCACCAGAGATTATCTTGTCTCTTTTGGTGAGCGCATGAGCGTACGCATGATGGCTGCATATCTTAAGCAGCAAGGAACCGATGCACAGTTCTATGATGCATGGGATATCGGCATGGTAAGCGATTCAAATTACATGTCTGCAGAACTGCTTGATGATGTATGGGAAAATATTCCCAAGGCATTGTCTGATTATCGTGATAAAAAAACAGATGCAATTCCTATCGTAACAGGCTTTATTGCAAAAGATAAGAATGGCATTATTACCACTTTGGGAAGAGGTGGAAGTGATCTGAGTGCAACCATGATTGGTGCCGCAATGAAGGCCGATGAAATCCAGACCTGGAAAGACGTTGACGGTATTATGACTACAGATCCCCGCGTTGTTCCGGAAGCACGTCCTGTTCCTGAAGTAACTTACGAAGAAGCACAGGAACTTGCAATGTTTGGTGCACAGGTGCTGCATCCCCGCAGTATGATTCCCTGCCGCAAAACAGGAACTCCAGTCCGCGTTAAAAACAGTTATAACATAAAGAGCCCCGGTTCACTGATTGTTGAATCTCACACAGGGCAGCGTCCTCCGGTAACGGCAATTACCACTGTTAAAAACGTAACGCTTATAGACATTCAGTCAAGCCGCATGCTTGGTGCCTCTGGGTTCCTTGCACACATTTTTAATCAGTTTCTTAAGTGGGAAATCAGCATAGACGTTATTGCAACATCAGAAGTTTCTGTAAGCCTTACCGTAAATACCAAGCGTGACCTTACCGGACTTATTGAAGATCTTTCTCGTGTTGCAGAAGTTCATGCAAATAAAGACAAAGCCATTGTTACCATTATTTGTGATGCGTCACATTCGTCAAACATTCTTGCTCAGGCATTTGGTGCACTTTCAGAAAAAGGCATCAATGTGCAGATGATAAGCCAGGGTGCAAGCAAAGTTAATATCAGTATGCTGGTTCAGAATAATCAGGCTGATGATGTTGTCCGGATTCTGCACGCAGCGCTTTTTAAGTAAATAGGGAGGCGTCAAATGAAGATTGCATTGGTCGGTTATGGAAAGATGGGACACATGCTTGAGCAGACAGCACTGTCATTGGGACACACGGTTGTTGCAACCGTAGATCCGTTTGCACCGGATGCTTCCTGTAAAATTGCTGCCGGTGATACAAAAGCCATGGCTCAGGCAGTACAGCAGAGTGGGGCTGAGGGTGTTATTGAATTTACATCTCCTGCTGCTGTCATTCAGAATATAGAAGCACTGCTTCCGCTTAAACTTCCTGTTGTTGTTGGCTCTACCGGCTGGGCAGATAAAGAATATGCAGTTGCTAAACTTGCCGCTTCTACCGGCGGAACCATTATGCGCAGTGCAAACTTTTCTATTGGCGTAAACCTTTTCTACAAAATTGTTGAAGAAGCCTCTCGTCTGGTTTCGAATTTTGATGAATATGATATGGCAGTGTGGGAAATGCATCACAATCAGAAAGCGGACAGTCCTTCTGGAACCGCACTTGATGTAGCACGCCGTGTTATGGCAGGAAATCCTGCAAAGACAGAGCTTGTCACCGATGCCTTCCATGCTAAGCCGCAGAAAAATCAGCTGCATGTTTCTTCTACACGCTGCGGTTCTGTTCCTGGAACGCATACCGTTTTCTTTGACAGCCCTGCAGATACAATAGAACTTACACATACCGCACGAAGCCGTCAGGGGTTTGCAAGTGGTGCAGTTCATGCGCTTGAAAATCTGGTTAAATTCCTTTCTGACGGAACACTTGCTCCTGGAAAACTATACGGAATGTCTGATGTTTTTCCCGGAATGTTCTAGAAAAAAAACTGTTTTTTTGCATACTTTCTGCCGAAAATAGCAGAGTATGAAAGTCTTTTTTGAACGGAATAAAAAACTGATTGTACTCGTTGGTGTCATGCTGTTTGCTGTGGTAAGTGCAGTTGCAGCACAGACGACTTCGTATACTGTTGCTAAGGGAGATACGCTGTATTCAATAAGCCGTAAGTACGGTGTGTCTGTAAGCGAACTTACTCAGGCAAACAGTCTTTCAAGTGACAGCGTCATCAAAGTAGGGCAGACTTTAGTTATTCCTTCTGCACAGAATGCAGCTGCTACCGTTCAGGCGCCGCAGACAATCAGTGCAGCTCCTGCAACCCGTTCGTATGATTCATACACTGTTCAAAAAGGCGACACACTGTATCGCATTGCAAAAGTTAACGGCATAACCGTTGACGAATTAAAAACACTCAATAATTTAAATTCAAGCTCTGTGCTTAAAGTGGGACAGGTGCTTAAGATTCCTGCAACCTTTGTTGATACCAGTTCTGTAACGCTTCCTGATTTACCCAGTGTTGATCCCCGTAAGTATTCTGCGCGTACCGGTGACTCTTCGCTTCAGTGGCCTGTACAGCAGCCTGTGGTAACCTACATTCAGGGAAAGGTAAGCGGTGTTCAGCTGAGTGCACAGAAAAACGAATCTGTTACTGCTATCCGAGCAGGAACTGTTATGTATGTTGGTAACTATCGCGGTTACGGTCAGGTTGTATTTGTTCAGTCAAAGACGGGACACATCTATGCCTATGCCGGCTTAGGTTCTATTTCGGTAAAGAAAGGAGACTATGTTGTCTTCGGAGATAAACTGGGAACCGCAGGAACTGACAGCATCAAAGGAACGTCACAGATTTCTCTTATGGTGTTCTTAAAGTCAAATCCGATCGATCCTGCTAAAGCACCACGCGGTTAATGCTTTATTGAATACGCATTAGAATTTTAAGCGCATGTCACGGTATCTCTTTTCTTTTTCTTTAAATCCAGCTTTTTCGTAAATGGGATATCCTTCATCGGTTGCACTTAAATCTATTCTTCCTAAGCCTCTTGTCCTTCCGTATTCCACAAGATTTTTAATCAACCTCGAACAAAGGCCTTTTCCTCTGTATTCGTGTTCGGTGAATACACTCAGTACTTCGCCATAAAGACCGTTAAGAAGAATTGAATTTGCAGGCATTTCTATTATTAAAAGATATGCAACAGAAACAATTTTTTCGCCATCTCGTGCAACAAACGCAATAAGTTCAGTTCCCAGTTTTCTTTCAAAGTAATCGGGAAGCTGTTTTCTCATGCATGCTTCTTCATGTTCTGAAACAAAACCAAAATCATCTTTCATATATGCAAGACGTAATCGGATAAGTTCCGGAATGTCTTTTTTATCAGCTACATCAAATGCAATACTCATAGTTTTCATTCTTTTTAATTACAAGGAATTTTACCAGCGAGATCGTTGTTCTGTTTCCTGTAACTCTGTTGGTTTTGAAATTTCTTTGTCAAAAGCTAATTCAATTTCATTGTAGTTTAATTTAGTAACGGTTGCTTTAACATAATAAATTTCATTTTCGAAATATTTAAAAACAAGGGAATCATTTTCCCTGATGAAAAATTTAAATCTTCCGCCTAAAAAATATCTTTCATCATTTGCTCTGGTAAGGATAATTTCTAATTTCCAGTAATTATTTTCCTGTTTAGATATTTCAGTAATAAAAAACTGATAATCAGTATTTGCCGTAATTTTTTTTAGGGGATTGAAAGGGTCTTTTTTGCTCCAAAACACCGGATAGTCCGGGAGCATCAAGTTAATTGAAAAATCATCTTCTTTTATGGTTAAGCTTTCTCCCGTTTTAAATTGAACTGTCTGTTTGTTGTCCATTTTCTTTCTCCTGACGCCGCTGTGCTGACTGTACTATATTATAATTTGGTTTTGTAATTTTTGTCAAATAAACGCGGTATAAATATTAATTTTCTATTTCGATTATTTCTATAGGGTCGTTATATCTTTCCTGTTTGTAAAACTTTATGGAAAAAATCCCTTCTGACTCCGGTTCTTTCAAATTAATTTTACAGTAACTGATAATCATTCTATATTTGCAATCTTCATAATTCGGATACCATATAAAACAGCTTCTTGATAACTCTTCTGTTGTTCCGTATTCCCGGGATATTCCTTCAAATCCATTTTTGATTTCATATTCATTTATATGTATTTCATTAACAAGCTCGATAAGTTTTTTTATCTGATTATCAATGTCGTGTATTTCTGATAAAGACTTCTCTGAAAACAGATTCTTAATCGCATCAATATCATTTTCTTTTATACCTTCTATTACTTTTTCCGCAATTTCTTTATTGTCTTTTGTTGTTGAAACTGATAATTTATCAAGCAGTTTTGTTCTTGTAGTCTGGAAAGAGCTCTCAATACCATTGCTCTTAGAACAAGAAAAAAATGCAGTTGAGATAAAAATAATTAAAAAGATCAGTAATCCTTTTTTCATAATCTTCTCCATGTTTTTAGCGCTTCTGGTGAGTCTTGCCACGAAATGGAATGAATCCGTGCCGCATCAAAAATATTCTTCTTGTCAATCTTTTTCGTCATTGAACTTCGCGAGAGCGTGAGCAGTAAACTCAATTTCATCAAGATTTTCTGTAATGGCTTGACGTCGTCCTGTTTCTGCAAAACCCATTCTACGGTAAAGCCGTGCTGCATTTACATTGTTCTCCAAAATCCAGAGAGTTGGCACTCCATTGCACTTTGCACAGGCAAATTCCAAAAGTTTTGTGCCGTAGCCCTTGTTCTGCATCTTGGGATGAACATAAAGGTCTTCTATCAGATTTTCCTTTACAGATACGATCCCGACAGGTTCACTGTCTAAGAGCATAAAAATTTTATAGCCGTTTTTCAGTTTTTCTAAAAGATATTCACGCTGATGTTCTGGTGTGTGCAGCTTGACAAACTCTCTTTCGCAAAAAGTGCGGTGTGATTCCTGCCACGAAATGGAATGAATCCGTGCCGCATCAAAAATATTCTTCTTGTCAACTTCTATAATCATCATAATTTTTACTTATGTCAAGTGCAAGCGTCCACATAACAACGCACTTAAACGGTGGCGGGCGCAGACCCGACATCCGATTTGAAGTGCATGTTATGTGTTATTACCAGTTATACTATACCGCAATT
>CACXCG010000044.1 GCA_902766125.1 uncultured Spirochaetaceae bacterium
GCTCCTCGAAGAAGATACAGAGTGTTTCGCATTCCTCGCAGGTCACGAGTCATTCGCAGCTGCTGAAGGTGCAATCAAGATTGCAGAAATGGCAAACAAAGTACGTAAAAAACCACTTCGTTGCATCCTCAACGGACTTGGCAAAGACGCAGCTATGATCATCTCTCGTATCAACGGCTTCACATACGTACAGACAAAGTTCGACTACTTCAACGGTGAAGGAACAGACAAGGCTCTTAAAGTTGTTAAGGAAGTTCCATACGGAAACAACCCTGACCGACTTATCGTAAAGTACTACGGTGCTGACGATGTTCGAGAAGGTGTTGCAATCATGTGGCACGAAGATGTTGATGTTTCAATCACCGGTAACTCAACCAACCCGACACGCTTCCAGCATCCTGTTGCAGGTACTTACAAGAAGGAACGCCTTCTTGCAGGTAAGAAATACTTCTCTGTAGCTTCTGGTGGTGGAACAGGACGCACTCTGCACCCCGATAACATGGCTGCAGGTCCAGCTTCTTACGGCTTTACTGATACTCTGGGTCGTATGCACTCAGACGCCCAGTTTGCAGGTTCAAGCTCAGTCCCCGCTCACGTTGAAATGATGGGCTTCATGGGAATGGGCAACAACCCGATGGTAGGCTGTACCGTTGCTTGCGCAGTAGCGGTAGCAGGTTCTTTCTAGATTAAACTGCCAGTTTTAGATAAAGTTGCAACGGGACAGCCGTGCGAGTTTCCATGTTTTTTTGCAATAGCAAAAAATGCGAACTATGTGAGCAAATGGAAACTCGTTAAGCAAGCCGAAAGGCTTGCGACTTGTACTGTTGCATGTGCAGTTGCGGTAGCAGGTTCTTTCTAAATTAAACTTGCTTAGTGCAAAAGGTCTTGTCATTTTGGCAAGGCCTTTTTTTTATTCTTTCACCGCCACCTTCAGCGTTCTCAGATAGTGTTTTTGTTCATCTGTAATCCGGTAGCTTTCTATTGCTTTTTGAATTGTCTTGTTATGCGTCCACGGTTCAAGTTTCTTTTTTTCTACATACACCACAGCCACATCCCACTGTTTTGCAAGTGCAGTCGCAAAGTACCAGGCAACCATCATGCGCACATAGTATTCTTCACTTTTTTCCAAAGACTTAGCAGCCAGAGCCAGATATTCAGCCTTAAAATCTGCATCAAGAAAATGCTGCATAAGCATTCCCACTGCAAAGCGAATGGTAAACGTGTGCGATGAGTTAAGCCACTTACGGATATACGGCAAAAGTTTCTGATGATTTTTTTTAAACACCTTTGGCGAAAGCTGATCGCAGGTTGCCCAGTTATCTACATACGGAAGAAAAGATTCCACTTGAAAAACACATTCATCAAAATCTTTAGTTTCAGAAATAATAAATGCATGCAGCTGATTTTCATCAAAATATGTATGCGGAAGTTTTTTTAAGAACTTATTAACAGATGCATCCCCTGTCTTACATATTTTTTTTGCATAATCGCGCAGCACCGGAGTGCGCACACCAATCATTTTATCAGCAGAATATCCCGGAATCAGTTTTACCTGAAAGTCACGATATTTTATATCCTGAAACTGCAGAAGATTTTCATACATACTCATAGCACACACTCCCTTACACCATTGTTCTGCATATTTACATTTTCGTCTATAGAATGATAGACTAAATACATGAAACTGAACAAAAAAGCGCTTTTAGGCACAATCGTCATTTTATTTTCAACACACATTTTTGCACAGAACACAAACACTGCAATCGATACCGCAAAGCTGAATGACTATCTTACCAGAGTAAATAAAGCATATCATATTCCCGGTATGGCATTTTACATTACCACTCCCAACTCAACACTTTTTGAAAATACATACGGACAGTGCACGGATTTTGATCAGCTGTTTTTTATAGGTTCAGAAAGCAAATCGTTTACTGCATTGTGCATCATGCAGTTAGTTGAACAGGGAAAAGTTAGTCTTGATGATGATATTACAAAATACCTGAATGAATATCAGTTTTCAAAAACCGTAACCGTTCGAGACCTGTTAAATCAGACCAGCGGCTTTGGCACACACATGAAGCTTTTCAACGTCAAGGTGGAAAGCCACTACGGAACATACGAATACGCAAATGTAAACTACGATCTGCTTGGAAAGATAATTGAAAAAGCATCCGGCACAAGTTACGCACAATATGTAAGCGAACATATTTTTAAACCGTTAGAAATGGAACACTCTTCTGCTGATGCTGCAAGCGTTAAAGGTAACCCTACCCTCTTAAAAGGAAACAGAAACTGGTTTGGCATTTTTATACGGGGAGATGCAGATTATCCCCAGGCAAACTCGTGGTTCCATGAAAGCGCAGGATTTATTGCGACAACGCCACGCAATCAGCAGAATTATTTACGCATGTATTTAAATGACGGACGAGCACCAGACGGAACAAGCATCATCAGCAAAGAAAGCATACAGTCCATGTGGTACGACAATGTGCCAATTGATAAAGAAAATTCTGCACGCTACGGAATGGGCTGGAACTACATGAACTACGACGGAGCAACAATTATTTTTCACGGCGGACAGGTTGAAAACTACATAACATATATGTTCATTCTTCCGCAGAAACAAATTGCAGTCTCATTTATGATAAACGGGAATGATGAATTTGGCATGAACGCTCTGATGGATAAAGTATTCTGGGATTCACTTGCAATTATATATGCGCAGGAGCCAAAGAAAATAAATACCTTCGCTTATACCGGCATTCACCTTCTGCTTGACCTGCTCTATCTTGCAATGATTACACTTTCAGTCATTACACTTGTTGCAGCACTCAGGAAAAACGCAAAACCCCGGAAGAAAGCACAAAGCATCGCACTCAGCATAATCTGCTATGTACTGTGGCCCATTCTGCTGCTTTCGTTTACGCGTCAGTTCTTTGCGACACCACTGTGGGTCGTAAAATCCTACGTCCCCGATTTATTCTTTGTCATAATGATAAGCGTTGCTATCAGTCTTGCAGGTGGAATTACAAAACTTATTCGTCGTATTCGTCATAGTCACCGCGACTAGCTTTTTTGCTGGACCAGCGTGCAGATTTTTCTAACAGCATTTCTGCATCCTCCCTGCCCTGCAGCACGCGCCACGAATCGTAATGCGCATCCCGATTTTTCTCTTTTTTTGTGTCTTTATTCTTGTTGTTATGGTCTTCCATGGTGATGACAGTATAGCACAGATTGTGGGGTTAATCTATTTTAAAATCTTAGTAGCAAGTTCTTCAATTAATTTATTATCATGAGGAACATGATGATACATCAATTCTTTAATATCCAAAAGAATTCCGTGGATTTTATAATATGGTTTTGAATTTTCTTCTGAATCTTACGGTAAAAAGATTTCACTGAATCAGAACGTAAAGAATTTGTTAAGTTCTGAAAACAAGGAAGGCATTGGAAAATGGATTAATGATTACACCGAATATGCTTTGCTTAGGTATGATGAGGAATTTGGCCGCGGGGATTTTGGCTTTCCTTTCCTAAAGCCGTATGCCAAATATTCAATGAGGAACATTGCACCTCTTTGCAATTATGAAAAGATTCACAGCTCGTTCAGGGGATCGGGATTATTGACAAATGCAAAGCCGCAGTATTTTATATTCGTTGATTTGTATAAGGCGGATGACATTCGCGAGGAGATAAACTATCACGACAAATTCATTACGCGCGGAACATTCCAATGGCAATCTCCAAACAACATGACTCAGGACAGTGAACGCGGAAAAGACGTCATAAACAATACTGAACGGCACACACACCTTCATCTGTTCGTCAGAAAGTTCAAGGAAGTTGAATCAATTCCACAGGACTATATTTATCTTGGAGAAGTTGCTACAATGCCAGATACGGCAACAGGAGAGGCTCCCGTTACAATGGATTTTGCAATTCCAGAAGTCCCGGAAGATCTGTATAATGATTTCATTACAGACGTAGATAGAACTAAAATAGAGGCTTAACATGAAAACCATCACCGTAAGCGGAGCCGTAATCATCCGCACAAACCCACAGTCGCATGCAAAGGAAGTTTTTGCAACTCAACGCGGGTATGGCGAATACAAAGACTGGTGGGAATTCCCTGGTGGCAAAATAGAATCCGGCGAAACTCCGGAGCAATGCATTGTCCGCGAAATACGCGAAGAACTTGCAGCAGAAATCAAGGCTGAGAAAACACTTGCGGTTGTTGATTATGACTATCCAAACTTTCATCTTACCATGCACTGCATTTTGTGTACGCTCATTTCGGGTAAGCTTGAACTTCTGGAACACGAAAATGCTTCATGGCTTACAAAAGAAACACTGCATTCAGTGCAATGGCTTCCTGCAGACAAATTGATTCTTGAACAGATAGAACAACTTTTATTATACTGAGTCTATGACCCGCATAGAACAGGAACGCACAGAAGAAATCAAGTCTCTTATCGACGCAATGTCGCTTGAAGAAAAAGTCGGTCTTATGCTGCACGAAAGCATGGGAATCCCCCGCTTAGGAATTGCACCGTACAACTGGTGGAACGAAGGATTACATGGTGTTGCACGAAACGGCAATGCTACAGTTTTTCCGCAGGCCATTGCACTTGCCGCTACCTTTAACACAGAACTTGCACAAAAAGAATATACGGTCATCTCTGACGAAGCACGTGCAAAATATAACGAAGCACAAAAAGTTGGCGACACGGGTCAGTTCCGCGGACTTACCTACTGGTCTCCTAACATCAACATTGTACGCGATCCGCGCTGGGGTCGTGCTCAGGAAACCTTTGGAGAAGATCCGTTTTTAACTTCTCAGATGGGTGTTGCTGCAGTAAAAGGTTTACAGGGAGATGATGCACAATTTTTAAAGACTGCTGCCTGTGCAAAACATCTTGCGGTTCACTCCGGACCAGAGTCGACCCGCCATACGGCAAATGTCTGTCCGTCAAAAAAAGATCTGTGGCTTACCTATCTTCCTGCATTTAAGGCTTTAATTGATGCCGGTGTGGAATCGGTCATGGGTGCATACAACTGCGTCTATGGCGAACCCTGTAACGGAAGTCATTTTTTAATTTCTGATATCGTACGCAAACGCTGGAACTTCAAAGGATATTTTGTCAGTGACTGCTGGGCGGTACGTGATTTTCACGAAGGACACAAAGTTACAAAGACGGCAGAAGAATCTGCAGCACTTGCAATAAACTGTTCGTGCGATTTAAACTGCGGCTGTACCTATCACGCGGCAATTGCAGCAGTACGTCAGGGCTTTCTTTCTGAACAGAAAATAAATGAATCAGTTTCGCGGCTTTTAATGACACGCATGAAGCTGGGCATGTTTGACTCATGGAAAAAATCAAAATGGGCTCACTTAAGTGCAAAAGATGTTGACACAAAACAGCACCGCATGCTTGCAAAAGAAGTTGCAGCGCAAAGCATTGTCCTTTTAAAAAACAAAAACAATCTGCTTCCGCTTTCTGACAAAAAACATATTCACAAAATTGTTGTCATGGGTCCCTCCGCTGCAAACACAATGGCACTTCTGGGAAACTACTACGGAATCAATCCGCACATGGTAACAATTCTTGAAGGTATTGCAGGTAAGCTTGATGAACATCCCGAAATTACCGTTGACTTTCATCCTGGTGTGGGCATGTACGCAGACAGTAAGCAGCGCGGCTGGACAGTCGGCATGGCAGAAAGTGCTGATGTGGTCATTGCCTGTTTTGGTCTTGACGGCATGATGGAAGGAGAAGAAGGTGATGCAGTTGAGACAACTCGCGGAGACAGAGACGCAATAGAACTTCCGCAGTATCAGCTGGACTATCTTCGTGCCCTCCATGACCGGGGAACTCCCGTAGTGCTGATTCTTACCGGCGGCTCTGCAATTGCATTTCCTCCCGATGTTGCAGATGCAGTTTTGTTTGCGTGGTACGGTGGCGAAGAAGGCGGCAATGCAGTTGCAGACATTCTGTTTGGCGATGCTGTTCCCTCTGGACACTTACCGATTACCTTCTACCAGAAGACAGAAGACTTACCTGCGTTTGATGATTACAGCATGCAGGAACGGACATACCGCTACATGACAAAAGAGCCGCTGTTTCCGTTTGGATTTGGACTCAGCTATACAACCTGGCGATTTGAAAATCTGACGGTTGCAAAAAATGCAGAAGGTTCAGAAGTTCTTGTTACGGTCGATGTCTTGAATGACGGACAGTATGATGCAGCACAGACAGTACAGGTGTACGTAACCAAACAGAACCATACAATTGAAGAGCCTTTGTGTTCTCTGTGTGCATTTACAAAAGTAACGGTTGCAAAAGGAAAACGGCAGACAGTCCGCATTAAGTTAGACAAGGCTGCCTTCCAGACGGTAGACGAAGACGGAAACACTTTTGTTGAACCCGGGGAATACACGGTTACCGTAGGCGACTGTGCCCCCTGCTCAGCGGCAACCCGGCTTGGCGCAACAGAACCTATACAACAGACTGTTAATTTTTAGTCTGCGGTTTAAAATTCGCTCATTGTGTATTCTGAAAAAACAGTGTAAAATGGTACGAATACACAAAAAGAGGAAACACGATGAGCAACAAAATTATTCTTAAAGCAGAAGACCTTGACGGATATCTGACACAGCAGGATATGGATGATCTGCACCGTCTTGATCAGATGTTCCACGAAACAATGAAAAGTTTTGATCCGGTTGATGAGAAAAAAATCATCGAAGGATACGACAAGATGGGTCACGAAATGCAGAAGATCTGTTCCGCACACCCTGCAATAAAAGTCTATTCATTTGAAACCGATGTTCAGGCACAGGCAGAAGCAAGCCGTGTTATTGCAAAGCTGCGTGACGAACGGACAGACCATCAGGAATTTATGTATTACAGTCAGCGTGCTTACGAAATGCTGTTCCGCATGGCTTACACAAATGAACCGACTGTTAAAAAAGGACACATCATTGTTAAGACACCGGTTACCTTCCCTGTTCAGAACTATGCCGTTCATAAAATCCCTGACATTGATTCTAAAATAAATAATTCAGTTATGTGCGTTATGCTGCGCGGTGCACTGCTTCCCAGCATGATTGTATCAAAAGAGATCGAAGAGTTTTCTTCTACCGGATACATTACACCGTTTGCTCTGTTCAAAATCAGCAGAAACGACACCAAAAACGAAAGCAACATGGAATACATTCTTGATCTGGACAAATCATTCTTTAACCTGGAACAGCTTGACGGAAAAGATTTGATTTTCGCAGACCCCATGAATGCAACCGGCGGTTCACTGGTTACGGTTGTAAAATATCTTCTTGATCAGGGTGTACATCCAAAATCAATTGCATTCTTTAACACCATCTCAACCCTCAAGGGAAGTATCCGTGTAACCCGTGCACTTGAAAACTGCACCTGCTACACACTGTGGCTTGATCCGGTTATGAATGAAAAAGCATACATCATGCCTGGTCTTGGTGATGCAGGTGACCGTCTGAACGGATGCGACACAAAAGATCACCCGCGCAACATTATTCAGCTTCTGTCTGACTATGGTCACAATGTTTCGGGACTGTACCGCTCTCAGCTGTTTGAAATTGAACGCACGGTACTGGGATAACATGCAAATTGGTGAAGTAGTTTCTTAAAACTGCTTCGCTAAAAATAAATAAGTGGAGTAAAATATGAATCTGATTTACGGAATCAAAGACAAACCGTCATTCGGAAAAGTGATGCTGTTTGCACTGCAGCAGCTTCTGGCAATCATGGCAGCAACCATTGCTGTTCCTGCAATCGTAGGAAACGGTCTTACTGCTTCTGCAGCACTATTTGGTGCAGGTGTTGGAACTGTTGTATACCTTCTGTTTACAAAGAGTTCAAGCCCGGTATTTCTGGGAAGCTCTTTTGCTTTCATTGGTTCAATGCTGAGTGCTTTCGGCGGTGCTGCATCTGTAAGCATTGGTTACTGGGGTCTTATCATTGGTGCACTTATGGCAGGTCTGGTATATGTCATCATCTCTATCGTAGTTAAGTTCTGCGGTGTTGCATGGATCGACAAACTGATGCCTCCGGTTATCATTGGTCCGACTGTTGCAATCATCGGTTTAAGTCTTTCTGCAAATGCTGTTGGTGATTTAATGAAATCTAGCGTTGCAGGCGGAAGCACTTATGTTGCACTTATCTGTGGTCTGGTTACACTTGCTGTTACCATGCTGTGCTCTACCTACGGAAAGAAAATCGGTCGTCTTATTCCTTTCATCATGGGAATCCTTGCAGGCTATGCAGTTGCATCAATCTTTGCACTGATTGGTTCAGCAACAAACAATCCTGCTCTGATAGTTATTGATTACAGCGCACTTACTTCGCTTAACTTCAAGACTCTGTCCGGTTACTTTGCACTTCCTAAGTTTACCTTTGCACTGGGCGGAATGGAAGGTCTTAAAGGCATTACCGGTTCTTACCTGCTTACTCTGTTTGCCGCATACGTTCCTGTTGCATTTGTTGTTTTTGCAGAACACCTTGCTGATCACAAAAACCTTTCTACCATCGTGGGAACAAATCTTCTTGAAAAACCCGGTCTTACACGCACTCTGCTTGGTGACGGTGTAGGAACTATGGTTTCAACATTCTTCGGCGGCTGTCCTAACACAACTTACGGTGAATCAATTGGCTGTGTTGCAATTACCCGCAATGCTTCTACAATCTCTATCTGGGGATGTGCAGCTCTGTGTGTTATCTTCAGTCTGATCAGTCCGCTGGTTGCATTCCTTGAGACAATTCCTTCATGCGTTATGGGCGGTGTTTGTATTGCTCTGTACGGATTTATTGCGGTCTCTGGATTCAAGATGTTCCAGAAAGTTGACCTTAACAAAAACCGCAACCTGTTCGTTGCAAGCGTTATCTTTATCACTGGTGTAGGCGGAATGGTTGTAAGCTTTGGTGCAGTTCAGATCCGCACTGTTGCCTGTGCACTGATTCTTGGTATTCTGACTAACCTTATGCTGTCTAAAGAACCGGAAGAAAACGCTTAGTAAAGCGAAAGCACTTCTTCTTTTGTAATGGGAACATTTGCAGTGTATGCGAAACTTCTTCCAAGAATTTCTGCAGCGCTGTGAAGGTTCCCATTATTTATTCCCGGACAATCCTTTGCACATTCGTTCCATGTTTTTTCATCTTCAATCATCCAATTCCAAAAAGGATATGTAGAACACTGAACAGGACGAGCCTCATAAGCGGTACATCCGTTATTCCACAAAATGCAGTTGTAATTTTCTTGTTCGCAAAGAGCAAGTACTGTTTTTCCGCCATAATAATCTGCCCAACGACAATAGCGCTCAACAAATTCTTTTACAGAAAGCTTGAAAAAGTCACAAAGATATTGTAGATCTCGTTTTGAAAGATACACAAAACCAGGAGATGTTCCACAACAACGAGAGCATTGCTTACACGAAAAACGCAAACCGTCTTTGTAAAATTTTTTCATTTTTATTTTCCAACACAGAAGTTACTGAAGATACTTTCAAGAATATCATCTGCAACGACTTCGCCTGTAATTTCACCAAGTGAATCAAGACTGTCTTCCAGATCCTGAACAACTGCATCAAGTGAATACGACTGTGAAGAAACTTCAAGCGCATGTGTTACGCGGTCAAGTGCTTCCTGAACTGCTTCCCGCTGACGGTCAGAACCAAGCCCTGCTTCTGTATCCGCTGCAGACTGAGTTCCTGCACCGGAAAGCTGTACAACTTTGCGAACCAGTTCATCAATTCCAATATTCTGTTTTGCAGAAACTTTCAGTACATCAGGTTCCGCCGCTGATTTCACATCACACTTGTTGTAAACCAGCACCACAGGAACTTTTGCATTGCTTACAAATGTTTTATCTTCAGCGGTCATGCCTACCGACGAATCTACAACGTACAGCATTACATCTGCTTCTTCGCCAATATCTTTGGTGCGTTCAATACCTGCTGCTTCAACAACATCACTGGTGTCACGAAGTCCTGCAGTGTCAAACAGACGCACGGGTATTCCGTCAAACGAAGCCCAGCCTTCTATCCAGTCACGGGTTGTTCCTGCAACATCGCTTACGATTGCACGCTCTTCTTTTAAAAGCACATTGAACAGACTTGATTTTCCTGCATTTGTCGGACCGCACAGCACTACCCGCAATCCATCCTGATACAGACGTTCGCTTTTCCATGACTGCACTAAGCGGGTAAGACGGTTCTGAATTGCCTTTAACGCAGAAACATCAAACGAATCTGCAATCGTTTCTTCATCTTCGGGATATTCTATTTCAACTTCAATTGTTGCAAGCGTATCGACAATCTGTTTTTTTACATCTGCAATTTCATCACGCACACTGCCGGCAAGTCTTCCTGCTGCACGCGAACGGGATGCATCTGTCTTACTGTCAATTATTTCGCGGACTGCTTCTGCTCGCGTTAAATCTGTTTTACCGTTTATAAATGCACGGAATGTAAATTCTCCGCGCTGAGCCTGAGTAAAACCGTTGTTCAGAAAAAGCGCATGAACTGCACGCACCACTGCAACACCGCCGTGACAGAACACTTCAACCATGTCCTCGCCGGTAAACGAACGGGGAGCTTTGTACACGGCAACCATTACTTCATCTACGCGTAAACCGTCAGCATCTAAAAGCCAGCCGTGAACCATGGTGTACCCTTGCGCAGACAGCAATACTTTGGGACGAGAAAAGAATTTTGCAACAAGAGAAATGCAGTCTGTACCTGAAGCACGCACAACCCCCAGTGCACTGGGAGCGAGCGCTGTTGCAATTGCACAGACAGGTATCTGCGGAGTGTAACCCAGGTTAGTCATACACGCCTACTGCAAGGGAGAGACGTTAAGAAAACTTCCTCTGACAGAACCAGTTTTATCTTCTTCCGGCCAGAGTACGGTATCCAGAATGGTAACCATATCGCGGTTCCACTGCATAAACTCATCCCATTCTGTCTGCGAATAGTTTTGTCCGTCTGCACTGCTGAATGCGGGTAAATGTTTTTGAAGGTCTGCTTCGTTTGCCTTCCAGGGAGAATCTATGTTATCACCGGGATCAGGAGAAATATCATCATAGTATCCGCCGGAATTGTTCCAGTACATGTAGCCGCGGTTAACGCTGTCACGCACACCAAAGATTTCACGGCGCACATAGTCTTTGTTATACCAGGCACGGTCATAACGCACACCAATGTAGAAAGCCTGAACCCACGGACGCACAACAATTCTGTTTCGGCCCATAACAGTATTGCGGTATGTTCCGTAGAAATAAATTCGATACGGACGTTCTTCAACCGGTTTGTATTCAAGGAAGTCCTGTTCAAAATGCGACGGATAGAACATGGGACAGATGACATCAACATATTCACTCATCAGTTCAACATCCTGTCCGGTACGCGTTCCAGAGCGGTACCATCCGTTAGCCCCGTAAATATCTATGCCAATCGGAGCCTGAATGTTTTTACGCGCATACGACAGGAAAGAAACCAGAGCACTTTCTTTATCCATTCCCGTATCACGCCAGCGGTAACTTGCATTGCCAAGGTTTGTTCCGTCGGTGGGGAAACGGATGTAATCAAACTGAATCTCGTCAAAGCCGCGTGCAATTAATTCCTGTGCAACCGCAATGTTGTATTCCCACACTTCTTCGCAGTAGGGATCAACCCAGTTTTCATCGTAGTAAACAAGTTTTTCCTGTTCAGTTCCGTCTTCTGCAGTAACAGTTTCTGTTCCCTTTACGCCAACCCAGGGAGCACCTGTCTTGTAATTCCAGACTGCATATTTTGATCCGCCGTACTGATAAAGACATCTGTCCTTAAACACAACAATACGGGCAATGAGGTACACATCATCTTCTTTAAACTGAGAGACAAAACGTTCCACATCAATTTTATATGACGTTACCCTTCCCTTCTGCTGCAAAAGTTCTGAACGGGGCTCGAAACGCAGATATCCGTAATCATCTTTCATATCAACAACAACTGCATTCAAATTGTTGTCGCTTACAATCTTGCGGTACTTCTGAATGCCTTCATCGTTACGCACCTGATATGCAGAAATGTAAATTGCCTTACGGTCTGTTGCAACCTGTCCGTACGGAGAATTAATCGTCTCTGGAGTTAACAGCCACAGTTCATTCAGCTGCACGGCAGTATCCAGTCCGCTTACTTTCGGAGGAATGTATGCTGCATTAACCGTATCCTGTGAAGAAAGCAGACGTTTAGTCCACTTGCTGTATTCGCTTGAAGGAAGTTCGCTTACAGTTCCGTCAACAAGATTCAGCTGCTGCACTTTTCCCACAGTCGTAAACAAAAGGTGCGAGTTACTCTGGCACAGACTGTCTATGGTCGTAAGCGTTTCGTCTGACTCATAAATACATTCTGCACGGCGTGAAGGCCAGTTAAAGTGATAGATTTTAGGAATGTATGTCTGCGAAAGATAGATTTCACAATACACAGTACCGTCTGTAGTCTGACTTACCACCGGAACAATATCTGCAATTTCGTCTGTCTGCGTAAGGCTGGGCATAAGTGCAAGTCCAGCAGAGACATCTACCCATGCCGGCCGTTGTGCATCTGCACGGTAATACGAAAAACCGTAAATGGGATGCGACATGAACACAACCACTTCGCTTCCCATAATGGAACCACCGGCAGTATACATTGGCATACTGGCAACGGCAACTGCTTTCATTCCTGCAGTCCGCGTACTTGAAGAACCGATGTTCTTCCAGGTTAAGCCGCCGTCACGCGTAAGATAGACTGCGTCCTTGGTTGCGGTAACCAGAATGTTTTCATCGAGCGGATTAACACACAGATCTTTTAAAAGCGGAGACTGCTGCACCAGTTTTTTCTGGCCGTCTTCATATTCTTTAACGGTAAGGAAGGTAATGCCTTCGTTACGCGGAGTAAATGTCTTTAAGTCGGTAGAATAAATGATTCCGCAGGAAGTTAAAAAATACCAGCCTGAAGGAGTCTTTACAATCTGACTGACTTTTCCTTCTGTCCACAGGGGAGTACGGCTGCCGGTCTGACTTACCTTATAAATACCTGAATCGGTACCAACTATCATGTCGGTATTACGGTCTGACGCTTTTGTTGAAGGAAGCGTTTCGGGAAGCTGATACAGCGGTTTACTCTGAGCCACCGCCATTGCCATTGTACAAAGACAAAGGACTACTTTTAAAGAAATTCTGCGCATATCTTTAGTATCGGCAGAAAAAAACTGATTATTAGCAAAACGAAAGTGCAAAGAAAAACCCCGCCATAAGCTGACGGGGTTACAGCAGTTAAAAGCTGATTCTACAGCGTAAGGAATGCCTTGTACGCGTTGTATGCGTAGTGTAAGTCAGCAGCGCTGGTAAGTTCCCAGGGAGCATGCATGCTGAGCACGGCAACACCTGCATCCAGTACGTTCATGCCGTATTTTGCAGCAAGGTAAGCGATTGTTCCGCCGCCACCCTGATCTACGCGACCAAGTTCTGCCATCTGATAGCGGACATCTGCCTTTTCAAGGGCACCGCGCACACGGGCAATGAATTCGGGGTTAGCGTCACTTGCACCGCTCTTACCACGGGCACCAGTGTATTTGTTGAACACGATTCCGCCGCCAAGGAAAGAAGCGTTTTCCTTGTCAAACAGGTCAGGATTCATGGGATCAAATGCAGCATTTACGTCGCTAGAAAGCATGTCGCTTGCAGCAAGACAGCGTCTGAGCATTAAGTCAGAGTATCCGCCGTCAAGCCGTGCAACCAGTTCTGCAAGGGCATTTTCCAGAAAGTGTGAACCCATACCGGTAGCACCAACCGAACCGATTTCTTCTTTGTCAACGCACAGACAGCAGGCGGTACGCTTTGCAGCGGGAGTTTTTAAAATTGCACGTACTGATGTATAGGCACAAGAGCGGTCGTCCTGTCCGTAAGCAAGTACCAGTGATTTGTCAAAACCACAGTAGCGGCTCTTACCTGCGGGAACTACCTCAATTTCTGCAGAACCAAAGTCTGCTTCTTCAAAGCCGTATTTCTGCTTTAACAGTGCAAGAATTGCCTTTTTTGTGTCTTTTGCGTCATCGTCCTGTTTAGAAGGAGAGGCAGAACCAACAATCAGATCCAGACTTTCGCCAGGAATAAAGTCAGCTGCACTTTCTTTCATCTGTTTCTGTGCCAGGTGCGGAAGAATGTCAGAAATGACAAAAACAGGGTCAGACGCATCTTCGCCGACACAAACAGGTACCACCGTACCGTCAGTTTTACAGACAACGCCGTGAAGTGCAAGCGGAATGGTAACCCACTGATACTTTTTAATTCCGCCGTAGTAATGCGTGTTAAGGTATACGACAAAGTCTTTTTCGTACAGGGGATTCTGCTTTACATCCAGACGCGGAGAGTCAATGTGAGCGCCCAGAATGTTCATGCCCTTTTCAAGACTGTCAGTTCCCACGGTAAACAGGGCGACTGCCTTGTTCATCTTCTGAATGAACACACGGTCTCCGGGTTTAACGCTGTCCAGCTGCGTAAGGTCTTTAAAACCTTCTTTTTTTGCCATTGCTATAATCTGAGCGGCACATTCGCGTTCAGTCTTACCACCATCCAAAAAGTCCATATAATCGCCAATAAGGCTGTTTTCAGTTTCCATGGAAAACACTATACACCAACGCGGTCTTCTTATCAATACTAGATATTTTTGAGTTTACACCAGTAAAAAAGCGTGGTAAAATATAACAATGATTTATAATACCACATTCGACTTGTGTGCGGTCATCATATATTTATTTACTCACTATTATGTCATTACCAAGAAGAATACGCATAAATCTCAAAACAAAATTTTCTTTTTTATCATCATTAACGGAATTCTGTGCAGCGTTTGCGATTTTTCAAATGCCTCTATCCTTAACTATCTTACCGTAAATCCGGATGCAGAAAGAACTTTTCTGCTCAGAGTAATTCTGCTTACAACCATGTACATCTACACAGCGATGCATAACACACTGCCTGCACTGTTCTTTTTGTATACACTTGAAGTAACCAACAAAAATACAGCACAAAACCGAGAGCATCTTAGACTGCTTGCAATACCGCTTGTGCTTGCCCTTATGTTTATAGCATTAAATCCGTTCATGCACGGTATATTCTATTTTGATGAAAACCTTGTGTATCATCGCGGAATATTTATGTACGGATTATATCTTGCGGGAATTTTTTACACCGTAGCTGCTTTGTATTTTGTAATCCGTTTCCATGCCGATGTTCCTAACAATAAGAATACAACACTTATACTGTTTATTGTAACCAGTTTCGTGGGAGCAATCATGCAGCTTATTTTCCCTGCATTTCTTCTGGAACTGTTTGTCGAATCCATTGCGTTTTTGTGCATTCTGTTCACCATCGAAAATGATGATGAAATTTATAACGGCATAACAAAAATCTTTAACCGCCGTGCATTTCTATCTGATACTGCAAGTGCATTTGCCTCTGGAGACAAACGCTTACTGCTGATTCTTAAGCTGACTAATCTGCGCTACTATCAGGCAGTTTTGGGCATATCATTTACCAATGACGTACTGCGAAACATTGCTTCAAAGCTTACAGAACTTTCAGAAACAACAGATGTTTACGACTGTGAAAACGGTAACTTTGCCGTGCTGTATCCGGGAAGTGAAGCAAACCGTTTAAGCAAACTGGAAGATGCCGTATCTGCACAATTTACAAAGGGCTGGGTACACAACAACATTACCCTTAACTTTAAAACCTTACAGTATGCAATAACGCTGCCCGATGACATAGACAATCTTGAAACACTGGTGTCACTCATCGATACTGAAACTGATTATTCCAAAGCGGTTACCAAAAACACCTGTATTCACGGAAAAGAAGTTTCGTTCTTACAGAGAGAACAGAAGATTGAACGCGCAATACAAAAAGCACTGGACAACAAATCACTCAAGGTATTCTATCAGCCTATCTGGGACAAAGAAGCAAACAAGATACATTCTGCAGAAGCACTGGTGCGCCTGTATGATGAAGAACTTGGTTTTATTCCGCCGGATGAATTTATTCCCATTGCAGAACGCAACAACAGCATTACCGAAATAGGTGAATTTGTTTTTGAACAGACCGTCCGCATGTTCAGCGAAAAGAATGTACATCAGTTTGGAATAAAATTTATTGAAGTAAATCTTTCTCCGGTTCAATTCATGCATACCGACCTTGCAGAACGATTTAAAAAGATTCTGGAAGAACACGAAGTTAACGCACCGTCTATCAATCTTGAAATTACGGAATCTGCCGCAATCAACGATTCTGATTCATTTGCGCAGACCATGCAGACACTGCGCAATATGGGCTTTACGTTTTCTCTTGATGATTACGGAACAGGCTATTCTAACGCTTCTCACATCTTTAATCTGGACTTTGACATTATCAAGCTGGACAAGAGCATTCTGTGGAAAGCAGATCAAAAGGCTTCCGCTAAAATCATTTTGCGCAACACCATCCAGATGATAAAAGAAATGAACCTTAAGATTGTCATGGAAGGCGTAGAAACAGATGCACAAAAGCAGACCATCTCAAGTCTGGGCTGTGACTACATTCAGGGCTTCTACTTCTCTAAACCCATGGAAGCAAACCAATTTATAGAATACTGCAAGAAATTTAACAAAGTGTAAGCGTTTTAATATCTTAACAAACCGCAGGCAAGATTTTGGAACAAAATCTTGCGACAGCAAAATTCTCGCCGCAGAGGAGTCGGCACTTGTACTCATAACGGTAGCATGGATGCTGCCTCAATCTCTTATCAATACATCCTGCAAGAATTCCGCGATGCGGAATTCTTGCGAGTTAAAAATCGCAGGGACGCGATTTTTAACTCAACGACATTGGGCCGTCTCTACATACGAAGTTGTACTGTTGACTGAAACAACGTAACCCATAACACCGTTGTTAGAGCCGTTACCGTAACAGATACCGCTTGAGGTTCCAGCGGTAGAACGTGCATAGCAGTTTGTACCACCCTGTGCACCGCTAAAGCCGGAAACATTACCATTGCTTACCGTATAGGTTGAATACGCAAGATTTCCGTCGCTCTTCCACAAGCTTACATTCATGTTACCTTCATTTACCGAAGACGGAGAAGGAACAACAGTACATTCCCAAACACCGGTGTAGCAGTCTAAGCCTGTTGTACCGTTTTTCTCTGTATCTTCCTCTGAACTATTATAGAATGTTTCAGGATCTGCAAGGTATGCATAGCGCGGTTTTTCCGGATATGCTGCCCAGTAACCGATGTACGGAATCTGCTGGCCGTTTTTCTTTGCAACGTCAATAGTAACATGTTGACCTGCATCCAGATAGCTGTCAACGCGGCTTACAATTTTGTCGGCAACAGTAAAGCCACCTGCACCGTCAGTCGGAATGTAAACATACACTAAGTCTGCGTTTGCAGTGTCATACGCTGCAATATGCAGGTTACCGTCACTGTCTGCGACAATCTTACATTCTTCACCGGCATCAGTAACCAGTGGTGAAGCAGCCTGCCAACCACCTTTTAAAGTACCACTTTCTTTTACAAGGCCACGGGCATTTGAGTCTGTTGCTGATGCAAGCGGTGTTTTGGTATAGGTAAACTGCAGGTCTTTACCGTCGTACCACACCAGAGCAACCGTATTGTCACCCGTTACCGCAATAGCAACATACTTACTGGCATCACCAAGGGTTTTTGGTGTGTCTGTTGTGTTACGGCTTGAAGCAATAACCTGACATTCACCCTTTGTGGTGTCATAGTTCGTGTCTGAGTTATTAGCTCTGTGAATAAATGTACCTGGCTGTTCTCGTGAGGTCAGCGTAAAGGTACCAGCCTTAAAGCGGATTTCCTTGTTTATAAAGTCATAGTACGCAAGGTATACATCGGTCTTCTTTGTGCTGTTTTCTGTATATGCACGCGTTGCAATAGACTGGCTCTGGAAGCGGTTTTTAGCTACACTTCCACTCTGACCAATCGTATCAAGACCGACAACATTGTTGTCACTCTTATTTGAGCCCTGAGCATTTGTACCTACAACCCCCCACCTGTTGGTCATAAACGAGAAGTGGTCACGGCTTGAACTTGCATTAATATCACCGCCGACAGAAACTGCATAACCATAGCCATGCGTATCAAAGGCAAGTGAATTATACGACATGTAGTCATAGCTCATGCTCCACAGCTCGTATGAATTAGACAGATTGGGCATACTGAAGCGTATAGAACCGTTAGAGAAGGCAAAGCCGACAAGTCCGTTTGCGGGGTTTACCTGCATGCGCGCATCGCCTACCAGAGACTTTGCACGCCAGCCGGCAGCAGCCTTTGAGTTAAAGTCCCATACGTCAAGCACAACATCATCGGTTAAGATATTGTTGTTTATGCCGTTTGGCTTACGGTTGTAGAAGTATGCATACTTTTCTACATCACCGCCTGCAGCAATGTCATCTAAATCAACAGCATACGAACCGTGAGCGTCATTGTTGTTTTTGTTATTAGTAGAAACAACATCGTTTACGGTAAGCTCAAATTCACCGCTCTTTGCAGCGTTAGTAAGCGTAAAGGTTGTACCGGTACCGCTTAAGGCAACACCGCCGCTTGTTGCAGTTGCAGCATTCAGGTTGTAGCCGGTTACCGTAACCGTATCGTAGGCCATCTTCTGACCAGTCTGGTTATTAAAGCCTTCACGTGCAATGTATACCGGATAGTGTCCCAGTGCAGTGCGTGCATATTCTTCGCCGGAATCAGAAAGGCCTGTAGTAACGCCGGTAATATAGGGCACAATGTCTACGCGGACATTCTTTGATGCAGACTTAACAGAGTCATTTGCAGTTACCGTAAAGGTCTGGTCTGTTTCTGCATACAGACGTGTACCTGCCTTGTTCTTTACAAAACTGGTATCAACATCAAGTTCCCAGTCAACAGTATGTCCTGACTGAGTCATGCTGTTGCTCAAGATGCGGAAGCGCCATCCGGCAGTGCTTAAGTTGTTTACTTCGTACGTAGACCAGTCACCGGTTTTAACACCGCTTACCGTGGGGTTGTAAGTTGCAAGAACAGTGCTTGTGTTTACACCGCCACCCAGGTCTATACCGGTTGCTGCATTTCCTGAACCCTTACCCATCTGCAAAGACAGTGTGTTAAGGCGTTTTTCATCGCTTACCGTACCCTGAATACGGATAATACCAGATACTTTTGCATCGCCGTCATTCTGTCCGGTTGTTGCACCGGCTGCTGCCTGCCATTCAGAAGACAGTTCTATGTGGCCCAAAAGATTACCATGTGCGTCTTTGTACACACTGTTACTGGTATCTTTAAGACTGTTTACTGGAACAGTCAGCGCTTCTTTTGCCATATTCCAGTAGAACGGTGTAAGCGTTGGTTCCGGAGCAATATCATCGGTAACGTCAATAATTACCGGGAAGCGCAGCAGAGCCCACTGGCTGTCTATTCCCTGAGTTGTTTCTTCAGTTGCATCCCAGAAGGTAATGGCAAAGTATTTTCTGTAAATAAGTGGAGTTGAGGGATTTTCGCTGTCGTATCTGCGTCCTTCCCATCCGCTTAAAACAGAATTATCTATTACTAAGCCACCGAACGAAGAGATGTGATTTGTAATATTCTGCGTTCCTGTAGAAGAAACCAGTGAAGTAAGAGCTGTCTTTGCTGTTAACAAACCGGGCTTTTTAGCGGCATTATTCTTGTTTGTTACGTCATTTGTTGATGTTGCAGCCAAATCTTCAGAAGCAACAACTTTATACGTAGCATACAAAGAAGTATTACCACCGGTAAATTCAGGAAGAAGCATTAAACCGTCTTTTACGATGAAGGTATTTGCATCTTCTATAGTAATATCGTACTTACCCTTACCATCCTGACTGATGGTAGAATAGAATCTGAATTCGCCAAAGTCCGTTCCGGTTGCAGTATCGTTCTTACCGCCTTCGTATACCAGAGCAGTGTCTGCAGCAAAATCATATTTTGCATTTCCGTTAAGATCGGTACCTAACAGAAGTTTTGCAATGCGCGGACGGTTATTCTGAATACTAGTCGGCATGTAGCGGTGGCTTGTATTACCTGCAGCATCAATTGCAACAACGTGCAGATCAATAGGACCGTCAGGAATGTTTGAAGATACAACGCGGGCATTCCAGCTGTATTCACTTCCTGCTGCATCCACAAATTCTGCCATGCCGTCGCCGTCATCGTTGTCAACACCGGTAGAAGTTAACGTTTCTTCCATACGGTTATCAACAATCTGAGCGTAAACTAATTCTGCAGTCTTAAAGCTCTTTGCTACCGACGGAGTGAAGGTTACGGTACCTGCAGAACGATCAACTGCAGAAATAAGACGATATACACCGCCCAGTTTAATAAGTCCGCCAACGCGTACCTGCTGATTATTCTTAATTGCAGCATGCGTAAGCGTAGATTCGCTTGCACGGGTTGCACCGCTTATTGCGCGAACCACAAGACCGTCTTCATTTTCTTTAACGTTTGTGCCATCTATGTCTGCACGGTTTGCATTGTTGTTTCCCGGAGCAAACATTGCACTGTACACACGCTTATTGTTGTCATCGGAATCCATACGTTCAAAATAGAAGGCAACATATGAAAGTCCACTGCCTGCTTCTACAACAGCATCGCCCAGTCTGAAGCTGCCGTTACTGTCCTGAACAGGATGCTGAGTGTTGATTTCTACATCAAGCAGATCTCCGCCTTTTATACGCAGAGAGTCAATGCCTGATTCATAGAACAGTTTTGGTGCAGTTCTATCCACAAGAATAAGAATAGTTTCTTCTGAACGTGTATTGTTATCATCAACAACCGTCAGCGTTGCATTAACCTGACCGTCAGCACTTGCATCGACTTCTTCTGAAATTGAATAAGAAGCGGTGTTGTTTGTGTGTTCCGTTTCGTCAAGCGCAATCTGATTTACACCCTGATCCGGATCTTCGTTCTTAAACTGAACAAGCGAAACTTTGTTGTTATCTGTAACAGTTCCTTCCAGTTTCCAGGTTTCTCCGGTTGCAGTTCCGTTTATGTAAATACCGTTGTAGTATTCACGCTCTTCTATAGCGTTACCTGCACTGTTGTACTTAACCAGTTTAAGCGTTCCAATCTGAGGTGTATTCTTGTCAACATTAACTTTAACTTCGTTCCAGCCGCGGGTCTGCGGTACATCATCGTAAGCACAGGCACGGATTCCCAGTTTCTTCGTACTGCCCAGTGAATCTGCGGTTGTATCGGGAATCTTTATAGGAAGCTTCCAGGTGTTAGTACCGTCTGCAAGCAGGTACCAGTCAGAAGATGTTCCTCTAATCGGAGTGGTATCGTCTGTTGTACCCCAGCCGTTTGCAGTCTTCCAGTCTGTTCCGTTTATGATGTTATAGTCGGTTGCGTTGTACTTTCCGTCGCCATTAACATCAAGCTGAACACGTACCGTTCTGACACTGACATCATCACGTGCAGAACCGGTTATGGTAAGAGAACCGCCTACCGTACCGTCAGTCTTAGGAGTCATAATGGTTGCAACAGGTTTTCCTGCTTCACCATCGACATTGATGTATTTGTCTTTAACAATGGTACCGTTACCTACTTCATCTTCTACATAGAACCAGACGGGAACGCGCCACAGACCTTCTCCGGCATTCGTTGAGTAGGTAGCATTTGCATACGTAAGAATGTTTGCTGGTGCATTCGGTGTTGTTTCGTTGTATTCAATGCTCAGGTTTGTTCCTGCATTTACCGTCCATCCTGCAGAATCTTTTGTCAAAGAAGAAGCAGCAGATACCTGAGGAATAATATATTTAACAACTGCGACTCCTGTACCGCCTGCGTTATCGCGTACTGAACCACGGATTGTTACGCGTGAAGAAATCCATACGCTGGTTGCCGGAGATGACAGGTTAACCGTCGGCGCTTCGTTATCAATAATGATTGTTTTGGGTTCTGAAATTGCAGTACCTGCAGCATCGGTTACCGTTACCGCAAGTTCCTGGCTCTTACTGCTGTAGCCGGTTCTTACATCAATAGGTCCGATCACATAAGTGTACACAGAGTTTTCAGAAGAAACATGAATCTGAGAAGCAGCAAGCGTAACTGCATTTCCGTCAATAGAAACTGCAACCGGTGTTGTTTCATGCATACCGGTAATTTCTTCAACCTGCAGTTTGATATACAGTTTACCTTTTGAACCACCGAAGGCAACTTTATCTTCATTGCGCCACTGATCATCGCCGTCTGCAGAAGGACTGTATGCAGAAGCAGCAGTTGTTGTTGCATTCCATGCACGAGACAGTTTGAATTCGGTAATATTCGGAGGTGTAGTATCAATTCTGAATGTTACGCCTGCGGTATTGTCCTTCTTTGCACTGTCATTTGAACAATGAACATACGGACGATTAAGCGATTTTGCAGCAAGAGTTTTAAAGATACCGTCTGCTGCATCAATACAGTAGAAGTACCAGGTCTTCTGTCCGTCGCCAGTGTCATCAGTTATGGTGAACGTACCGTTTTCTATAACAACCGGTGTCCATCCGTTGTCTGCACTCGTAGTTGGAACGGTTGTAATGCTTGCATTCGTTGTATACCACAGTCCCTTTACGCTTCCGTCATCATCAGAAATACTTCCGTAGACAACATTGTTCTTAAGAAGCGAACGTCCGTCTGATGTAACATTTGAAAGTGTTATAACCGGTCTGTCTGCATCAGGATCGATAACATACGCATACTTTTTAATAGTAGCATTACCTGCAGAGTCAACCGCATGTACTTTAAACCAGATGGGTTTTGTACCGCTTGTGTAAGTTTGACCACCAAGCAGTTTGAGCACACCGTCTTCTTCATACGTTAACTGAACATCATCAAAATGCCAGCTGTATGCATCAGAACCTATAATATGATCTACTTCAACATCGTTTGCGGTAATTGAAGGAGCGGCTGTACCCGGATTAGTGTATGTATAATACAGGCCAACTGCATCCAGTGCAGTATCTTTTGCAGTACCGGAGAACGTTACCTTTCCGTTAAGATGAGTATTTTCTTCAGGAAGAGTAAGTTCCAGTTCCGGATGATCCGTATCAAGCGTAACCGTAAACAGTGTCTGTGTCAGTTCGTTACCGGAAACATCCTGGGAAGTCAGCTTAACGGCTCCCGACAAATTTCCCTTAGTAATTGTTGCTTTATAGGCAGTGATAGAAGCCTTGTCTGCAATATTTGCGTATGTCTTCCAGTTTGCATGTTCAAACCAATAATCAGGAGCATCCTGATCGTTTGGATCGGGATTATAGGTATCTGTTGTATACAGAACAGCAGCACTTAATGCAGAAGTTCCAATCTTAAGACCGTTCTTGAAATCAGCGACACCACTTTCTGAATCGGTAATAAGACCAAACAGAACAAGGTCTTTTTTTCCGTTGGTACGGATAATACCTTTTGCAGAGAAGTGTGAAACTGAATCATACGTGTAGCGCTCAGCTGTAATTTCCGGAGTATCCAGGTCTGCGTGCACATCGTACTGAGCAATAGCACTCTTGTTTCCTGCCTCGTCAGTTACCTGAATAAACACGCGGTTTAATCCGGACTGGAACGAAGAAGGTGTTACTGAAACAGCAATGCTGTTTGCTTTTGTTCCCGGCTGAGCTATCTGTTCTGCATCTGCATCAGTAGTAAGATCAGTCGGAGCAGCCTCTTCTGAGCCATGAAGTATCTTCAGATACAGGGCATCAAGTCCAGAGGTTGTTTCTGTATATGCACTTGAGACAGCAAGTGTTTCTTTGTTATACCATTTTGTTGCACTGAATGCACTGCCGTCTACCGTAACAGTTCCAGTTACCGAAGGTGCAGTACCGTCAACAATAGTCTGGAATAGAAGTGTTTCACTGCTGCGTCCCACGGTATCAGTTGCAACTGCGCTGAATTCCCACTGACCATCTGCAGTTCCATCACGCTTTAACGTAATGGTTGCGGTCTGTGTTGATTCCTTAGTAACGTTAAAGGCATCGACACTGTTCATGTTTGCAGCGCGGGCATTTACCGGACTATATGTAACAGTATAGCCGCTGTTTCCGGTGGTAACTGTCTGTCCGTTTTTCTTTGCAACAACCGTAAGATTCTGTATACGGTTACTGTCATGTGCAGTTACCGTCAGCGTAAGGTCGTCTTCACTGCGGCTGTAATACTGATTAACAGTTCCAACCGTTACTGTCGGAGCACCAAAGTCAAACGTCAGACTATTATACGATTTAACTTCGCTTAAGTTACCGACATTATCAACTGCAACAATTGCAAGTTTCCAGCCGCTGCCTTCGCGGACCGGTGAAGAGTTATTTATACCGATTCTGTCAGTTGCATCCGGCGGAGCATCATTTTCATCAACTTTAATCCATGAAGACTGCAGGGTTGCAAGCGTAAGATTTGAGGTATTAATTGTTTCAGAAGCAGAAACTGTCTTAAAGTACAGTGCATTTGTTCCTGAACCGTCAGTATCACTCCAGAACCCGCGGATAGAATACTGATTAACGGTTGTAGCAGGAACCGTTATTCCACCGGGAAGTTCTGTAACAGAAACGCGTGACCAGTTGGCATCTCCTTCGCGGATATTGTTCTGTGCAGTGGGCGAAAGGTTATTTGAAACCGTTATGACAGGTCCCTTACCATCTGCGTACAGCAGCCAGTCAGTGGTTGAACCGGTACCGTTAGTTGCATACACCGCAAGAATGACCGTATAGTTATCTGCAGTTCCAACAGCAGAAAGATCTATGTCATCAAGCGGAATTTCTACGCTGTATTCAGAAACACTGTTCGCGGTTATGTAGGTATACTGTCCCGAAGCATTTCTTCTGTCTGTTACAGAGGGAAGGTCGCGTTTTACTGCTCTACCGGCAGCAACTGCAGCATCTGCAGCAGCACGGTCTATGTAGTGACCGGTGTAGACAGTAGGAGTAAAGCGAAGCGGTGATTCCATTGTGCCAAAGCGATGTTCCTGAGAGTTATCAACAACGGTAAGGCGAAGTTTTACGTCTCCGGTAGATGCAAAGGCTGCGGGAGTATAATACTTTCCGTCATAAAAGGTTGAATCATTACAGATAACCTGCGGAGCACCACCGTGCAGAGAAACAATAAATCCGTAACCAATATCCATTTTTGGTGCAAGCGGATTACCGTCTTCATCCTGACCGGATACAATAATGTTAAAGCACTGATCACCACTTAAGTTTGCAGGAAGCTTAAAGGTCCAGGTACTGTTATCCAGTGTTCCTGTAAGAGACTTTAAGTACTGCTTACTGTTGTTGACCATGCGATAGATTGAATTGTACTGAGTAGAACCAACGGCAGCACCTTCTGTTGTCCAGGTATCACCGTCGGGAATTACGTTTCCGTTTCTGTCACATTCAACCAGCGTAATATCGACAGTTGAAGGATCAATCAGTTTATTATCAAGTCCTTTTTCAAAAGAAAGGGTTATAGTTCCACCGCTTTCAACTGCTTTGAAAACAGTATCTCCTTCTCCGTCTTTTGCAAGACCTGCAAGTTCATATTTAGGAGAGCTGTCGGGACATACAGTAAATACAATGTGTGCACCCGAAGCAGATGACATATAAGTTGATGAATCGACACCTTCATAAGTTCCATTCAGAATAGAAAGAACTTTCTGCTGATTGTTTTCATCGAACGCCGTGTCATTATAAGTTCCGTTCAGAATTTTCTTGTAGTTTGCAGCAACAAGGTTCTTTATGGGAACTGCAGTTTCGTTTGTGACAACTCTGTTAAGTGCAGACTTAATGTAGGTAGTTGTATTTTTATTACCTGCAACATCTGCTGCGGTTACCACCATGGTAAAATACTGAGTAGAGCTTCCGCTTGCGTCGTACAGCGCTTCGTAGTTAGCGCTCAGCTGTGTATCTGTTGAATTCTGCTGTGCAACAACAAGGTTAAGTCCACCCTGTACATCAAATCCTGTGAAGGTAGGATACGGCAGAGTAACTTCCTGCTCCGTTCCATCAGACATAAGACGGAATACACGGACAGAAAGAGATGCAACATCGTTATCATCAAGAATTTCACCGCTTATGGTAACGGTCTTACCAAAACCACCGGAACCAATATCTGTCTGAGTAAATGAGTTTGGTTTTGACAGAAGAACAATCGGCGGCGTATTGTCGATTGTAAATTCGCGGGTTGCAACTGCATGGCGTTCTGCACCGTCAACTGCGGTCGCTACAATAGAATAACTGCCGTCTGTAAAGTTACCCAGCGGGGCAGTATATGACCATGAAGTTTTTGATAGACTGATATTTGCGTTTCCTAAAGAAACAGACTGTCCCTGCGGATTCCGGAGCGACAGTTCTACGCGACGGACACCTGCGTCATCGTTACAGGTTCCGGTTACGGTTACCGTACCGCCCTTTACTGAAGAGATTTCCGGGTTAACAATGGCAACGACAGGGGTATCAGTATCAACCTGAGAACCCAGACCAAATTCGCATGAGGTTGCAAAAAATGCGGTTACTGTAAGCGCACAAACTGCTGCAAAAATACGTGTTCTTTTCATGCTGCCACCTCCTATCTTCTCTGTGCGGTTTCAATGTTACCGCCCGAACCTGCTTCTATACTGTATCCCAGAACGGCATTGCTTGTTCCGTTACCGTAACACTTACCGCTGTTTTTATCGGCAGCGGCATCAGTACCGGTTGTTGATTTAGCAAGCGCACCGGCAGTCGTCTTCCAGACACCGACATTTATACGGTGAACCGTGTCGCCGGAGTTTGCCGTACTGGTGGTAGGAACAATTGCACATTCCCACACACCGGTGTATTTGTCTCCGTCTGCACCATCACGCACCGGACTGCGTTCGTCAAAGAAGCTTTCCGGATCTGCAAGGTATGCAAGACGTGCTTTCTTAGGTGTAGTACCCCAGTAACCGATGTACGGAATCTGACGGGTACCAACCTGGGCAACGTCAATAGTAATTTCCTTACCTACTGACTGGTATGTATCTACCTTACAGGATATTGCATTTTCTGCATCAGGAATTCCTGCACTGGCGCCTGTTTTTGACGGAATGTATACATACATCAGGTTACCCTTAGAACTGTCAAAGGCTGCAACATGAATACTGTTATCTGAACCAACTGCAAGCTGACAGTACTTACCTGCGCCCTCAAGCAGTACCTGAGGTTCTGTCCAGCCGCTGGTTACCGTTCCATTACTTTCATTCTTTGCCTGGTATGTAACTTTTCCGTCGTTTGCAGTAACCTTTGTAAGCTGACCGTGCAGGACTTCAGTAAGACCTGTGGTGTAGCTGAACATAAGGTTTCCGTTTTTGGCGTCATACCACACCAGTACAATTGCCTTAGAAGTACGGCCAAGACTTAAGTATTCACCGCCATAACCAAGACCTTCACCTTCGTCATTTGCAATAATCTGTACATACGGAGTGTCGTCATTCTTATAACTTCTATCCGTATGGAAATCAAGGAAGTTACCAAAATAACGAAGATTTTGATCTGACTGACTATCCTGATTATATTGCTTTACAGTCATTTGAGATGCGTCGGTCTTTTTTGCAGGCACATTAGGACCAACCTTAAAGCGTATCTGACCTTCAAGCAGATCGTAATAGGCAAGGTACAGGTTTGTTCCGTCTGCAACCAGACTTGAGCTGCGGTAACGGTCCTTTGCCATATTGTTGTAGTCATCCTGTGCCGTTGAACCAATTCGGAATTGATTCTTATTTGAGAAAGAATACTGTCCGCATGTACCCCATTTGCTTGCATATACCGAATACGCATCTGCCTGGTTTGTATTACTTTCACCACCCGCTGCAACTCCATAGGTATTACCGTTGGGATCATAGGTAAAGGCAGAACACTGCATAAAGTCTTTTGAATCAGCAAAGCTGGTATATGAAGTATCGTTCTTGTTTGCACTGCCATCACCATTAGGCATACACCACTTTAAGCGGCCGTTACAGAAAGCAAAACCAATCTTACCGCTGACAGGGTTAATCTTCATCATAACATCCAGTGCATTTGAGTTTTCGGGCACAGCTGCCTTTTTGTTAATCTGCCATACGTCAAGCTTTACATCGTCAGTAAGCAGGTTGTTGTTTGCGCCGTTTGGCTGACGGTTGTAATAATGAGCATAGATTGTCTTGTTACCCGTTACACCCAGATCAGATGCAGCATAACCGTAGTCGGTATAATCGTAGTCACCGCATGAGTCATCATAGTTTCTGTTGTTAAGCGACAGTATAGTGCCGTTACGAAGTTCAAGCGAACCCGAGTAACAGTCCTGTGTCAGCGGATAATTTTTATTCGTTGTATTATAAGTGAGTTTTACTGCCGTCTTAGCTGTGTCATCAGGAATAAGATACAGGTCTGCACCTGAGGTATTAAAGCCGCTTATTGTAAATGCTTCATACTTAGTCTGCGTAGTAAGTGTTGTTTCATACGTAATGTATACCGGGTAACGTCCGCTTGCAGTTCTGCTGAACACAGAAGGATTACTCTTGTTTGCAGCAGAAAGCGAAGTTGTAACGCCGGTAATATACGGAACTACGTCCATTACATAAGAAGCAGCAGTGTTATTACGGCTATCGTATGCCTTAACGGTTACAGAACGGTCAATTCCTGCAGCACTGGTCATCTTCTGCGTATCAATATCAAGTTCCCATACAATAGAATGTCCGTTCTGGGTAACACCGCTGTCCATAATTGCAAGAGACCAGCCTTCTGTTTCTACTTGAGCAAGTTTTGCTTTTGTTGCAGCATCCCAGGTACCAGTTTGTGCGTTATAGGTTCCTACAGCACTTACTGCGTCATTTGCAAATTCCCATGCACCGTCAGTAAAGGTTGCAAGTTCTGTTTCAGCCCCTGCAGTCTGACTGTTCAGCTGCATTGCAGAAACAGCGAGCGTCAGTTTAGTAAGCTTTGTTTCATCACTTGCACTTCCCACTATGCGGATAATACCGGATACTTTGGGGTCACCGTCATATTCACGGCCCTGAGCACGGGTTGTATCTCCGTACATTTCAGGATGAGAAGCAAAGGTTTTTACAAAGTCTTCTTCAAGCTCAATGTGTCCCATAAGACCGCTTGCGTTACGGTACACACTGTTGTCTTGTGCACTCTTCCAGTAGAACGGATCTATTTCTGCTTCAGGTACAATATCATCAACAGTATCTACAATTACCGGGAACTTAATGAATGCCCACTGGCTGTCTTTTCCCTGAGTCTTTTCTTCAGTTGAATCCCAGAAGGTAATGCCTAACCACTTCTGCTTTGTGTCTACATACGCTTCTGTTGTTTCGGTTGCGGCTACATACCTACGGCTTTCGTAAGTTGTAAGCGTTGTATTTTCAAGCAGGAATCCGCCCTTACTAGAAATATGAGCACTTATTGGCTGTGCAGTTCCGGTAACATCTGCGGTAAGCGTTGCAAGCTGAGCTGCTGTCTTTAACGTTACTTCTGTTCCTGCAGGTACTGTTCCGACTGCTGTCTTTGCAGTACGAACTGCGGTTGCAGCACTGTCAGTAATCTTATAGGTTGCTTTAATTGCACCGTTACCACCTACAAATTCGGGCAAGAGCAGCATGCCGTTTTTGAGGATGTAGGTATCATCAAGTTCATTCTCTACTGCATATTCCGAAGAAGCCTGACCTGAAGTAAGCGTAGAGTAGTATACAAACTCACCGAATTCTACACCGCTTGCAGTAGGAGCATCTCCTGTCTGAGTAATTGCATGTTCTGCATTAAAGTCATACGTACCGTTACCGTTCAGTTCTGTTGCAAGCAGCACTTTGGCAATACGCGGGCGGTTGTTGTATACGTTAGATGCACAGACACCATGAGAAAGGTTTCCTGCAGCGTCAATTGCAACTACGTGAATGTTTACCGGACCGTCAGGTATGCGTTCAGAGTAAATACTTGCAGACCAGGTATAGGTACTTCCCTTTACAACCAGTTTTTCTACCAGGCCGTCGTTGTCGTCATTAGTCGGAGTGTCGTAATTACCGTTTGTAGGTCCTTCAGTAACACGCAGATGATCTACAACCTGAGCGTATACAAAGCGCACATCCTTAAAGCTGGTACTTACTGCAGGACTTATAGAAACAGTGTCGCCTGTTTTTGCAGTAATCTTACGGTATGCACCACCAATCTTAACCAGCCCACCAACACGGATATTGTTATTTGAACCAATACCGGTTACGGTAATGCTTCCTGTGTCAGGACGGGTTGCATTGGTAACATGCCAGCTTAACAGTCCGTCATCTGAAGTAAGCGGGTATGTTGTATCGCTTACATTTGCGCGGTTATTGTCTGCATACAGCGGATTGTATACACGGTTACCGTTAGCAGTAGAAGTGCGTTCAAAGTAGAAGGCAACGTATGCAAGTCCACTTCCGGCTTCTTCTATTGTATCGCCAAAGGTGTATACCTTATTGCTGTTCTGAACATAGTTTGTATCTTCGTTTACATTCTGCTCTTTACTCTTTAAGCGCAGCTCACTGGTTTCAGCAGTTGTACTGTCGCTTGTGTCATACAGTGACGGAGCGGTACTGTCTATGTTGATTCGGATATCAAGCGGCGATTCCTTACCGGTATCATCAATTGCTTTCATGCGCGAATAGATAAGTCCGTCTGTTGAAGTTACAAGCGGAACTTTAATTCTTGCATGGCTTACATCTGATGCGGTCGGATAAGAGAAGTGATCGGCTGTAGTATATTCAATGCCAATGTTGTTTCCAACGGTATCGAAGGTTACGCTGTCAACTTTTACGTCGTCAGAAAGCTGTGCTTCAAAGTACCAGGTAATGCCTGTCTTACCGGCAATATACATATTATCGACGTATTCGTATTCTATTTCGGCAGTGTTTCCTCTATAACCAATAACCTTAGTTCCGCTGATAACAGGAACCGTTTTATCGATTGTTACCAGAGACTCTGCTGTCCATCCGCGTGTATCGCCAAGCGTATCGTACGCAGTAGCACGAATACCCATCTCAGGGTTGGGATATGTTGCAGGTACAACTTTTCCCTGTACCGTTTCGGTTACAACATTTCCAGATGCATCCGTAACAGTTGTTCCGGCGTCTCCGGTATAGGTTACACCGTTAATTGTTTTAGAGACCTGATATGATATTCTAGAAGTAATGACAGTTATCTGCCAGGTTGAAGTACCATCAGCAACGAAGCCCCAGTTATTTGCATTTACCGCTGTAGATCCTCTGAGCGTCTTCTCTGAGAAATCAGTTCCCCATCCGCTTAACAGAGTGTAGTCTGCTTCTGTATACGCACCGTCTCCGTTCACATCAAACTGAACAAGAACTTCTCTTACACCGTTTGCAGCATCTGCAAGTCCGCTTATATCAAGCTGACCACCAACGCCAACACGCTGAACCTGTCCGTCTATAGTCTGACCGTTTACCGGATAGCTTAAGTATGCAGTAGCTTTTCCGCTTTCAGTATCTGCGGTTACCGCATAGGTAGTATCAATTCTTGTGTTACCTAACGCATCCTTTACAAGGAAGTAGACCGGAACATCCCACAGACCGGTTGAACCTGTGCGTTCGCTTGTGTAAGTCGCATTTGCATAGTGCAGGATACAGTTTTCTTCTTCGTCATCAGGAGAATCAAACGGAATACTGATTGTTGCAGTGCTGCTGAGTGTTGTCCATGCACTTACACCGTTACGCTTAGTATCTGCAGTAACACCGGCAGTAACTTCTGCTTTTGTCGGAATCATCCACTTGATTACATTTACACCAGAACCACCGGCATTGTCATCTGCACTACCGATTATTTCGGTTGTGGTTGTAATGTGATCGTTTGAAGTCGGAGATCCAATCGTTACCGTCGGGGCAACATTATCTACAACGATATTCTTTGAAAGCTGAGCAGAAGTACCTGCTGCATCGATTACCTTTATGCTTAATGCCTGAGCTGCATTTGTAAATGTATTTCCTAACACGAACGGACCGGCAGTATATGTATACAAACTGGTTCCGTCTGTATGTGCTACTTTCAGATTTGAACTGGTAAGTGTCTGTACAACACCGCCAATCTTCAGTTCCACTGCATCAGAAGTTGCCATACCGGCTGCTTCTTCAACATCAAAGCGGACATACATTACATTAAAGTCTCCACCAAACGGAATATTACCGCTGGTAGCCCAGTCTGCAGCACTGTCTGCTTCCGGTTCGTAAGTAGCAACTGCAGTTGTTGTTCCTGTTGCAGCTTTTGACAGACGGATATTCTTCAACTCTGGAGGAATCTGGTCAACCGTAAAGACAATTGCTTCTTTCACGTCTACATTTGCAGTATCTTTGAAAGAAATATACGGACGAGTCAGCTGAGCATTTGCATCTGTATGTGCAGTAGTAAAGGCACCGCCTGCACCGTCAATACAATACAGGAACCATGATTTTTCACCATCACCAGTTGATGCATTTGCCGTAAAGTTACCGTTAGAAACATCAATCTTTGTCCAGCCGTTGTTGTTTGTAAGTGTCGGCCATGTAGTCGGTGCGCTTGCAGATTCTTTAACCCACAAACCTTTAATAAGTCCGTCATCATCTACAACGTTTCCATACACTTCTGAACTCTTAAGCAGTGTAGTTCCGTCGCTTACAACGTTAGAGAGTGTTATGTGCGGTCTGTCTGCATCCGGATCAAGAGAAACCGTACGAACAACTACCTTTGTATTTCCCGCAATATCTTCTGCAAGAAGTTTAAAGTAAACTGTTTTTTCTGCATTGGCATATGCCTGATTTCCTAACAGTTTTACAGAATTACTTTCTGTATATGTTACCGGGAGTCCTTTGAATTCCCAGTTGTAGGTATCTGCATCGGTAAGAACTGCATCAATTTCAGTATTGTTTGCACCAGGAAGTTTTACCAGTGTATCTGCACTGGTAATGGTTGCAGCACTAGAGGTATAGCTGTAGTACAGCGAAAGCTTTCTGACAGAAGTATTGTCTGTAGTAGTTCCGCGGAAATCAACAATATCGTTGAGTGTCGTACTGTTTTCAGGAGAGACCATTGTCGGAACAGGATCTTCTTCATCAATTACCATGGTAAAGAAAGTCTGCGGCTGAGAGTTCAATGCAACATCGTATGCCGTAAGCTTATAGGTTCCGTCAATAAGATCATCTTTATCAACAACAGCCTTCCAGCTCTTTATGGTCGTTTTGTCAGTAATAGCTGAATAATTAGTAAAGGTAATTCCACTCACTGACTGAGCGGTGGTTACTTCTCCTGTTGAATATGTAAAGGTTGCAGGAATTTCTGTGCGTGAATTTCCGCTTCCGGTATAGAAGCTGGTAAATTCTGCAACGCCACTGTTTTCGTCAGAGACAGTTCCGTATACAACCAGATCATTATCTTTGTTTGAATAGATGGTACCGCTTGCAGTTTCAAAACGTTCTCCATCATACGTAAAGAACAAAGCAGCAAGAGACGGTGATTTCTGGTCAATGCGGACAGTATATGAACTTACGGCACTCTTATTGCCGGCTCTGTCAACAGCCTGAATATACAGCGTATTGTTACCCAGTTTGAATCCAGACGGACTAACTGTATAAGAAGTAGGACTTGCACTTCCTTCTGTGTTAAGCAGAACCATACCGCTACCTGCAATGGTAAGAGCTGTAATGTCACCTGCTGTTACTGCAGCATTGATTGTATTCTGAGCAGCAGTTGTAGCATCAGAAGATTTAACTACATAGTACACTTTTTCAAGACCTGACGTTGCTTCTGCATACTGTCCGGCAACACGCAGGGTCTCATTCTTATACCATGAAGTATCTTCATCGTAAGCACGATTGCTTATTGTTAAGTCACCTGACACAACAGGAGCTACGGTATCAACAGTCGTAGCAAAAGTCTTTGTTGCGCTGGTACGGCCAGTACAATCTGTTGCAACAACAGTAAATTCCCAGTTACCGTCTGCAGCACCGCTTGTGCCGTTTAAGGTGATAGATGCAGTCTGTGTAGAAACTCTGTCAGCATCAAAAAGCTGTGCTGCATTTTCGAGCGGATTTGTTGCTGTCGCACGGGAAACAGGTGTTCCGGTTGCAAGAACATAACCGTTGTTACCGCTTGATACAGGATTACCATTTCTGGTTGCAGTTACCGTAATGCCGTTCATACGGTTAGAGTCTTCTGCACTTATTTCAAGTTCAACAGGAACTGCAGAGTAGTATTCGCGCGGAGAAGGAACCGTAAGTTCCGGTTCACCAAAGTCAAAGGTAAGGTCATCCCAGCGGTACACTGCACTCTTGTTACCCACATTATCAACTGCAAAAATTGCAATTGCAGAACCAGAGCCTTCGCGGATCATCTGTGCGTTGGTAACACCTGCTTTTGTTTTTGCACCGGGAGTCGTATTAGTTGTATTAACTCTTATCCAGCGGCTGTTAGTCGGTTCATTATCTGCACTAAGTGTCGTATCCAGAGCAGCAGAAGTTAATTCAGATACGCTGTCTGCAACCTGGAAGTACATAGCTTTTGTTCCGCTTCCTTCAATGTCGCTCCAGTAACCGCGCAGGCTGTACAGGTTGATAATAGTGTCATCATCAACAGAAAGACCGTTGCGGGCAATAATGTCAGTAACACCGTCTTCTTGCTTTGCTTCTGCATACGTCATGCGGTTCCAGTAAGCACTGGTTTCGTCATTTGTTACATGAGCTACCGAATTACCGTTTGTGTCAACCCAGCCTATGTTTGAAAGCTGAATAACAGGACCAGAGCAGTCTGCCCACAAAAGGTAGCGGGAGGTTTCTTTTTTGTCGCCTTCATTGTCCGCACCGTTCTGTGCAACAACTTCAAGAAGAATTGTATAGTTGTTTCTGGTATCACCGTTTGTTAACAGGCCTGCAAGCGGAATTGTTGCAGTAAAGTTACTGTCAGAACCAGAGACAGGAGCAATTCTTCCGTTTGCAACTGTTGCTGTAATTGCACTCTTTACTGAAGAAGTAGCAGAACTTGTGTAGTTTGTCTTAAGCCAGTATCCGGGGTACACAGTCGGTGTAACCGTAATCTTTCCCAGACCGTCTGACCTGAACTGTCCAGAGGTATCAGAGATTCTCAGTTCAAGCTGTGCATTACCGCCTGAAAGATATGCCTGTTTTTTATAGAACACCTGTTCGGTTCCTGTTACATGAGGAGCACCGCCAGTTGCTGCAACCTGGAATACATAATTGCTTCCATCGGTCGGCATAATGTCATTACCCGCTTCGTCGATTCCTTCTATCTTGATTGCATAACGGGTTCCACCCATCATAACCGGAAGCTGTACTGAATAGGCTTTTTCATCTACGGTTACCGATGAATTTTTTGTATATGTCTTATCACTGTTTTCTGTCCAGTAAATTGCTTCATTCTTTTTTTCAAGCGGAGTTCCAGCAGTATCGGTAACATTTGCCTTTGTCGTAAAGAAAGGAACTGCATTGCTGTTATACGTACCGCTGTCGTTACATGCATACAGAGAGAACTCAAGTGTCTGCGGCTGAATCTGATGCTGGTCAAGACCATAAGTAACCGTAAACGAAACAGTTCCTGCACTGGTTACCTGAGGCCAGTCACCGTTTCCAAGTGCATAACCGGAAACATCATACTTTGGACTGTTGTCTGCACACAGGCTGAGGGTAAGCTTATTGCCGTCTGCAGAAGAGGCATAATCAACATCTGTGTAAGAACTTATGTTATTCAGGATGTCACGGATTTTATTCTGACGTGCCTGAGTAAACGTACTGTCAACCGGACAAGAGCCGTTTGCAATTGTCTTATATTTTGTAGAGCGAAGACTTTCTGCAGGAATTCCTGTTTCGCTGGTAATCAGTTCATTAAGAGAAGATTTAATATAAGAACAGAGGCTGCGGTTACCAGAAATATCTGTTGCAACAACAACCAGCTGTACTGTCTTAACGCGGGAAGTATTGTTACGTGCAGTTGCATAATCAATGTCACTGTATCCATACAGACGCAGATAGTTTGAAGCAAGGCGCATGTCTTTGTCTGAAATACCGCTTTCATTGGGGTTTCCAAACTGAGCAATAATCAGATTGACACCACCCTGAACATCAAAGCCGGTAAATTTTTGCCAGGTAGAAGTATCATCCGGATCATCAGGATCTATAACCTGTTCATCGCGTAATTCAATTTTTGTTCCGTTTTCATCGTATGCCTGAATGTACAGTGCATCAATGTCGTGATCATCAAGAATTTCTCCTGCGAGTGTAACAGTTGCACCGAACACACCCTGATCTACGTCAGAAACAGACATAGAGTTAGGGCGTGACATAAGCACCAGCGGAGCTGTGTTATCAATGTTGAATGAACGGGTTGCAGAAGAATGACGTTTTGCAACATCGTATACATCTGCAACAATTTCGTACGTTCCGTCGGGATACTGTTTTTTACCGGAAGCATCGGTCAGCGTTGTATCTGCTTCAATACTCCAGCTAGTTCCGTCAACAATATTTTCTTTTGTGATAGTACCAACTTCGATTTTGTGTCCGTCAGAATTACGGATACTTACTTCAACGCGGTCAACGGCATTGTCATCATGACAAATACCTGCAATGGTAACTGTCCCTTTGAGAGAGAGGCCAATGTCCGGACTGGTAACGGAAATGGTCGGAGTATCAGAGTCAACCTGAGGACCCAGACCGATTTCGCAGTTAGCAAGACACAGCAGAGCAGCGAACGAAAACAATACCGAGGTAAAAACTTTACTTCTCTTTTTCATACACATCACCTCACCTCTACCCGATTAGAACACATTGACATGCAGACCGAATGACAGCGTAAACAGAATCTTACGTGCTTCATCAGTTGCAATATCAGACGGAATGAACCACAGCTGCGGTTCAACATAGAATGCCCATGTCTTAAAACACTTCATCTGCTTGAAAGACATGCGCGGGAATTCAAGCTGCATAAGCAGAGCAGACAGAATCTGCGGTACCGGCTCTCCGGTTTCGTTATTCTTTGCACCTGTATCCGTAAAGAATGAGAAGTTAGCACCAACTGCAAGGGTTGCAGAAAGCCATTCCCAGTCACGTCCAAAGAACGTCATAAACGGCAGGTCAAGAATCTGTGCAATAATGCGCAATCCTACAACATTACCGCCAAAGCGCAGGTTAGAACGTTCAACCTGGAAGAAGTCACTTATGAAGTCACGCTGACCCTGAGTAAACTGTCCAAAGCTGAACTCAATCTTTACTGCGTTATCAAATGCAGTTAAACCTGCACCGACATTCCACAGTGTTGCACCCCAGAACGAAGCATCAAGGAACAGACCCTGAATAAAGCCAGGCATCTGGTATGCATTCTTGTCACCGGGACGAAGCATGAGCGTTACGTTCTTAAGTGCAATATCATCAGAAGCAAGACCATGGAAGGCAAGTTCCTGATTATAGCGTCCGCCGATTCCCGGAGAAATAAGCGTAACAGACGGATTAGTGCGGTCTACCTGAACCAAGGCACGGGTAATTGCAACATCGCCACTCTGCATTTCTGCCTTAACCAGAAGGAAGTGATAGCCGGGTGCAATGTCATAGCTTTCAACACGATACTGCCACTTACTCTTGTTCTCTTTAGAAGCAGGAACATACGTGCGTCCGTTATCCAGGCTGACCCACACGCGGGCAACAGTACTCTTTGCTCTAATCTGTTCTTTCTGGAACTTGGTTGCTTCCTTAGAGTTGAGCATTTCAATATCTTCAGGAGACAGAGAATATCCTGAGTCACCCTTCAGCATAGGACGATCAAAGGCAAAGTCACCATAGGTAAAGTTGTCCAGTGTAACCCACGGTCCGTACGGATTATACACAAACGTCTGAGTATTTGAAGTAATGTTCTTTCCGCTGCGGGTTGTGGTAACTACATAATAACTGTGTGTACCTGCAGTAAGTTCATAACTTGCACCGGGCAGTGTAGTAGTATTACCCTCTTCGTCAGTGTTTGTTATGTCTGCCTTCTTGTTCAGTGCACGTAGCTGGAACTTAAAGTAACCGCTGTCGGTAATGGCAACAGAATCAATTGCATCTACGCGCTTACCGTCAATGTACAGCGTTGCAGTCTCAGGAACATCCTCTTCACTTTCGGTCTGACCGTAAATGTTAAAGGTTCCCTGTACGTGTTCTCCGTTAAGCGGATACAGTAAGCGGGCTGTGGTAAGCTGTGCGCTCTTGTTAAGCTGAACGTTACGGCTTACGCGAGAGATGTTTCCTGCGCGGTCAACACCAGTCAGTTCGATGTTATAGAAACCGTTAGCAAGTTCGCTGATATCAACAACCTGTGTAATAATTTCTGACGGAGTAAGGTTGATTCTAGACAGACGGTTAGGAACAGTCCGTCCGGGATCAAGGCTGCGAACCGTAATGTACAGGTCAACCAGTTCAATGTTATCTGTTGTCTGTCCGCTGAAGAATACATTGCGTGTAGTGGTACTGTCGTCAAGCGGCAGATCCAGTGTCAGCGTAGGAGCGGTGTTATCAATGTTAATCATTGAAGAATACAGACCGGTAATGTCGTAGTTATCCCAAATCTTGATGAACACAACATGAGTTCCGTCCTGGATTGCACGTGTGTCAAAGGTGTAAGACCAGTTTGTAGTTCCGGTTGCATCGTTGAAGGTTGCACCGTTATCAAGAGAAATCTGAACTTTCTTGATGCCGTTACGGTCAGAAGCAACACCTCTCAGCGTTACCTGCTCGTGAACAGTCTTGTCAATTGAAGGTTCAGTCATGTTACCTTTAGGTTCTTCAAGAGAAACTCTGAACTTGCGGACTGTTGTCTGTCCGCGCACACCGTGAATATCTTCTGCATAAACGCTTACTGAATGTTCGTTATCAGTCATTGCAGAGATAGGAATATCAATCTTATAACAGTTGCTGGGTTCGCTCAGTTTTTCCCATCTTCCGTTATCAAGGCGGAAGTAGATGGTACACGGACCGTCATCATCATAGATAACACCAGAGATAGTAAAGTCTTTTGTAATGACTTCATTTTCTGCAGGCAGGTGCACTTCTGAAACAGGAAGGTCACTTTCGTTATCTACTTTGAAATCGTAAGAGTTAAGGGTTGTAGTATTTCCTGCACGGTCAGTAAAGCGGAATACCATGTTGTTATCCATAGGTCTGGTTGCCGTACCAATAAGCATGTTGGGCATAGAAGACTTCATGGTTACTGCAGCACCCGTTGCATCTTCTGCTACCGGTTCGTTCAGATTGAAGGTTTCTGCATAGCGTCCGTTTGCACTCTGATAGCGGATGGTATCGGTAATGCCGTTGTCTTTTACCAGGAATGCAATTTCTGTTTCGCCGTTGACTACTGCTTCAGGATCAGGAATGATAACCGTTACTTCGGGAGCAGTTGTATCTTTATGCACTACTGTGTTGTAGTACGAAACTTTACCGGTTACATCAGTTGCACGCAGCGTAAGCGGAATGTATCCGTCTTCAAAAGTTGAAAGCGGAACATCAACGCTAAAGCTTCCGCGAGAGACAGGAATGTTTTTCCAGGTTACAGAACTGTTTCCTTCTGAATCCAGTTTTCCGGTATCATCAGTCAGTGAGTATTCGAGCGACTGAACGCCGTTTCCGTCCGTTACGGTTCCGCGTACCGAAAGTGTGTTACGCACAAAACTCATTGCAACAGGAGACTGCAGTGTTACCGCAGGACCTGAGCTGTCTACAATAATGTTGATTGCAGGAGCATTCCACGTACCGCCTTCTGCGTTACGGACACGAACAACAACTCCATTATACACACCGTCTGCACTTGCCGTCAGGCGGATAACATTCTTTTCCATTGCGACAGAAAGCCCCGCAGGTGAACCTACCAGACTTGCAGTCAGTTCCCCGGAGATAGTATTTACAAAGCCGCTCAAGACACCGCCGGTTGCAAGCACATAGCGTGAACGAGAGCTGTCGTACTGAGAATCTTTTCCTGCAGCCCAGAAGATTTTTTCTCCGCTGTCACGAACTTCATGTCTGCGTACCACGATGATGTGTGCCTTAAGGTTAAAGGTACCGCCGGTTGCATCGGTAATGGTTGCATTAATGACGTTTGTACGTGCAGGTAAATCTCCGAACGGAATATCTGCTTCGTACACGTTACCGTCTACAGGGCGAACAGTTGCAGTTCCAGAGGGGTTAGCGTTTCCACCTGCAAATGCCTCTCCGCTGATAGAATATTTTACAGAAGAAACTGCAGCTTCTGAAACAATACGGATTGTTGCGCTGTGTCCGCCTTCTTTCTGATCCATTTCTATCTTCATGCCGCTTGTGTATGCTTTACCGTCAACGGTTGCAACACGGGCATCGATGTTACTTGGTTTGCTTACTGCAACAGACGCTGATGCAGGGCGATACTTCTTTGAGTCAGACGGAGCAATGCTGAACGACAGAGACTTCTGTGTTGTTGCAATTGAGTCGTAGGCAACGCGTGTAAACACTTTGTCTGCACTACCCTGGAATACACCGACAGCGTAGTAGTCTACACCCTTGAACCAGTATGCAGCAGGACCTGCCGGAGAAGGAATTGCGGTTTCGCCCTCAAGCAGTTCTGTGCGGGGTTCTGCAATTTTTCTTACGGGAACAGCCTGTGCCACCTGATTTCCCGAACTGTTAGATGCAATAAATTCAATTACAGACATACCGTCTGCAAAATCAGATGCACTGAAGTTTACGCTGAATGAGTTACCGCGTCCCAGTGTTACTGAACGTGCAGCAGACATTTCGGGTACGGGCATTGCTTTAGAACCAGTAACAATACCGTTGTTAACCGTTGCCTGTGCAGAAATAATGCGATAGCGCAGAGTTGCAGCCGATTCGCTTGAAATGCTTCCTGTTACGCGGAAAGAATTAGTCTGAGTTACATCAACTGCAGTTCCTGCGTCAACATCCCACAGAGCGTTTGAATCAATAGTAAGTTTTGGTGCTGCTTCAGCTGAACGGAAGTATACCGGCTTAGAATTATATACTGCCCCGCTGGTTGTCGTAACACGAATGCGTACTTCGCCAGAACCGCCGCTACCGGGAACAAGCACAATTGAGTTACCGTCAAGACGGGCACTTGCAGCACGGGTTGCAGGTACAATTTCAACAGTACGGGGTGTTCCGCCTACAAAATATCCTGATGCGGGTTTGTCTGCAGAAACAATGATTGCTCCGTCTTCTGCAACTGTAGAATCATCAAAATACACACCGGGTGTTTCTGTATGAGGAAGGGTCAGGTCCATTACGTTAACCAGTGCATTGTGTACTGTCGTGCGTCCAAAGATATCGGTTGCACTGATTGCAATGCGTACTGCGCCCCAGACAGCATCTGCACCAGAAAGCGGAACAGATACGGTATAGGTTTTTTCTCCGCCCTTGAGTTTTATTTCTTCCTGTTTAACGCCAGTACCGCCGGCATTAACCGTATATGACAGTTCTTTAAGTCCGCTGGTAGAAGCAACGTTTACCGTATACGACGGAGATGTTTCAGGATTAACGCTCATACCGTCAGTAAAGTCTGCACCGCCTGCTTTAGCGCCACTGAATGTCGGAGCAACACCTTTTGCATCAAATGTAGTTGTTACGGCATTACCCTTAACGCCATGCTTATCTATTGCGTACACAGTAACCGAGTGTTTTCCGTAAGACAATTCTCCGGCTATGGGAGCGTAGAATACACCTTCGCAGTCGAGTGTCTGTTCTGCACCGCTGTCGAGCTTATATACAACCTTTGAGACACCATCATCATCCGTAACAATACCGCGCACATACAGAAGGCCGTCTTCACCTTCTACTGCACCACCGTTAACCGGATAATTGATTTTTACAACAGGTTTGTCAGCTTCCTGATCAAGTCTGAATGACTGTTTAACCGTAACCGTATTGCCCATCGTGTCAACAGCAGTAACGACAAATTCTTTTACGCTTGACATGCCGATGGTATTGATTTCTTTTGAGAAGTAGGGGTTACCTGCAATCAGTTCAAACTCGCCGCTTTCGCTTCCCCACTGCCATGAAAGGCTTTCGAGACCAATCGTATCTTTTGCATAACCGGCAACCGTAAAGATTCCGTTTACTTTTTCATCTCTTGCGGGACTTACAATGCGGACATCCGGTTTAGTGTTGTCAACAAAATACAGGAATGTAAATTCACCGACACTGCCGGCTTTATCTACTGCACGGAACATACAGGTTGCAGCTCCGTCTTCCTGAGATTTTGTATCTACCGGAATTGAGAACTCATATAATTCAGTACAACCGTTTTCATCGGGTTCCTTAAGTTTTGTTATCTTAAGTTTTGCATCTGAGTAAGAAAGACCGCGGTCAGTACTGTATGAAAGTTTTTCTATACCGTTACCGTCCATGACAGAACCTTCGAGCGTAATTTTTCCGCTTACCAGAGTACCCATGTCCAGAGAGGTAACTACAATTTCCGGTGCGTGACGGTCAAGTTGCCAGGTTACCACTTCATGATTACCGTTCAGTCCGTTAATATCAGTTCCCCACACTTCAATCGTATGAGGACCTTCAAGAAGATTTGTCGTGTCAACAAAATAAGACCAGAATTCTTTTCCTGATGCACGAAGAATATTTTCTTCATCGCCGTCAAGAATAAGACTTACGTATGCAACGGCATCATCATCAGAACAGGTACCAACAATGTTAAGGTGACCGGGAACACGCAGATTGGGTGCAGGGTTAGTAATTCCGATTATGGGAAGATCGGATGCAGGATCAAGCCAGATGTTAAACGGTCCAGCTTCTGCAACATTGCCTGCCTTGTCTTCTGCAGTAACGAGAATATTCCACTTTCCGTTTTTCTTCGTATTAATGTCAAAGGATTCGTCCCAGCTGTTGACATCGCCCAGTTCCTTCTTTTCTATATCTTTGGAACCCATAGCGAATGCCGCAACACACACGAGAGACATTAAGATTGACACAAATGCTTTTTTTCCCATAACTATGCACCTTCTTTTTCTAGCCAAACTCTACCCCATCTTACATGATGCTCCTATAGTAAAGTTTAAGCGTAAAAATCTAATTTGTCAAATAAACACCTTGTTTTATGCTTATATAATTTAAGATTCGTTCAACAAAACCTATATACAAACAATAAGGGCATTCAGTCTTATATCGGCACAGTTCACGGTATTCCATACTGATTTTCGGGAAAACCTTTGTAAAACTGGCAAATTCCGTGCTATACTTACCGCATGGAACAGACAAATCTTTCAGAACAGATAGCTCAATTACAGCAATTAGTGGACAAGAGTAAACGCATTGTCTTTTTTGGAGGCGCCGGCGTTTCAACAGAAAGCGGTATTCCTGACTTCAGGAGTGTAGACGGTCTGTATCACCAGAAATGGGATTATCCCCCGGAGCAGATTCTGAGTGCAAGCTTTTTTGCAGCAAAACCTGATGAATTTTACCGATTCTACCGCGAAAAAATCCTTATAAGCGGCATAAAACCCAACAAAGCACACTTAAAACTGGCAGAAATGGAGCAAAAAGGTAAGCTTTCTGCAGTCATAACCCAGAATATTGACGGTCTGCATCAGGCAGCAGGAAGCAAAAACGTACTGGAACTGCACGGAAGCGTACTGCGTAACCACTGCCGTAAGTGCGGCACCTTTTACGATGCTGATTATGTCATGGGCCATAAAGACGAAAAAGGCATTCCCCTGTGCGAAAAATGTCAGGGCATCATTAAACCCGATGTTGTTTTGTATGAAGAAGCCTTAGATGATACAGTAATTGAAAAAACACTGGAAGAATTGCGCTGTGCAGATCTTTTGATTATTGGCGGAACTTCCCTTACGGTATACCCTGCAGCAGGATTTGTACGCGCTTACACCGGAGAGCATCTGGTGCTTATAAACCGTGATCCTACGCAGAGCGACAGCATTGCCGATTTAGTCATTCACGAAAGCATAGGAACGGTACTGGGTTCTATTACTCTTTAAAGTGCGAGCGCTGTGTTACCAGAGTTGCCAGTGCAGACAGCTGTTTTTTAAACTCCTGCACATCTCCGCCGGCAAGCACACTGTCGCACGCCGAACTGCATGCGGTTATGGCACCCAGAATATTCTGTTCGCACTTAGCGGCTGCAATTTCATTCTGCGGAATAAAAGCCTGTGCCTGAGCCATAAGAGAAGCAACCGACTGCTTTGACTCATTGAACGAATCATTAAGTGTTGAAACTTTCTGTGACAGAACTGACAGTGCATTCGTTATATTCTGAACCGCTTCTACTGCCAGCTGCATATTTTTTTTATCATCTTCTTTTGAAAACAGGCGGGCAAAAAATCCTTTTATTCCTGTCTGCTTTGTTAATGCCATCGTTGACTCCCACCTCTCTTCCGTTTGTTGCATTGTAGCATATTTGCACAAACTCTGCAAATGCTGTATGCTTTGATTATGGATTGCATCACGTTTGAAAATGTTTCTTTTACTTACCCCGAATCAGAGACAAAGACTCCTGTGTTTTCACATTTTAGCGGAACTATTCCCGCAGGCTTTACCAGTTTGATTGGACCCAACGGAACAGGAAAGACTACGTTTATGATGCTGGCATCCGGACGGCTTGTTCCACAGGAAGGCTGCTGCATGCTGTTTGGAAAAAATCCTGCACTGCTTGCAGAAGAACAGAAAAACTTACTGGCGTCGGTCATCTATCAGAACATGGAATTTGAATCAACACAAAAAGTAGAAGAACTGCTTTCTTACGTCTATGCAAACGGCGCTTACAAGGGAAATGCAAAATCAATCCGCTCATCGCAGGATTTATTCAGCGAAGTGCTTGATGTGTTTGAAATAAAAAATGTATTGGGACACGGACTTACGCAATTGAGCAAGGGTGAAATTCAGCGTGTACTTCTGGCATTCAGCATTTTGTATGGAAGTGCAAGTCTATTTATGGACGAACCGCTTTTTGCAATGGAACCAAAGCAGAAAAAATCTTCTCTTGCCTATCTTCGTGAATTCAGTGAAGCAACAAAAACTCCGGTTTACATTTCCATGCACGAACTGGAACTGACACGCGAATTTGCTAACCAGGTGCTTTTATTCTATCCTAACCGCGACATGGATTTGGGAACTGTTGAAGAAGTAATGACAAACGAAGCATTGGAAAAAGCATACGGTGTTCCTGCGACCATGCTGTCTCATTCCGAATCAATGACCCGTGAAGAATTACAGCAGACCGCAGAAGCAATTCTTACCGTACAGCGAAACGCATAAGCTACTATTCTTTTCTGATGACGGCAAAACATTTTTTACCGTCTGCATACCATCCGTGAAGCGTCACTTTCTTACCAGAGAGCGGAACAAAGTCTTCTGCTGTTAATTCTGATACACCGTCTACAAATACAAGCCGCAGTTTTGAAAACAGACCGGTAGAAACATATACGACCTGCTCTGAACCCTCAGCAGAAATTTTTACCGTACCTTTTACAGTAACCGTTTCTTTTTCGCCAATTATCTGTGTTGTGTCTCCCACCATGTCAGGAGTAATTTCAGGAGCATCAAACGGTAAGTTTGCAACACCGCTTCCACCGCCTTCGCCATAGTGAGGACGGCCGAAAGGATCATCGGTAATGGTTACATCTTTTTTTCCGCTTGCAAAAACTGCAAGGGCACTGCACAGTACAGCTGTTATCATAATACTCTTTTTCATTCACACATCTCCTTAATCAAGCTGCAGTTCACCGTCTTTTAAAAGCGTGTACGAAGAACCGTCAGCATAAAAAATTTCTATTGTAGGATTACGCACAATACCGTCAAAATGAATCAGCGAAGGAGCATCGTTGTCGTAGTTTGCACCAATTGCAAAGTGACAGGTTCTGAATGCTTTTTCATCTTCAAGCATGTTGCCCGTTATGTTTGCAGAAGGATTAAGACCAATGCCCAGTTCGCCAATGTTACGCGCGTTACGTGCATACACTGCACCCTGACCCGCAGGCAGTTTTCCCGACAGCTCCATTGCAAGCGATTCTTTTTCTGCAGCAATAATGTCTTTAAGCAGACGGCGTGCTTCTTCACCGCCGGTTATGTCTGTTACAAATCCACGGACAACGTTAACCGTTATGGGAGTTTTTAAAAGTGCATCTCCGTCAGAGAAAGTCATGCTTCCGTCAAAGACAATCGTTCCCTCTGTTCCTTCAGGTTTTTCTTCCTGCTGAACTTCGGTCTTGAGCATCTTTCCGTTTGCAATTGCATCTTTAACCGAAGAAACTTTTTTTGCAGCATCCGAAACAAGTGTATTTCCGTTACCCACAACAGGACTGATGAACACTTCTCCAGCAGGAACATTTCCTCCGCTTCCTGGCTGTGTAAAGTCTCCGTTATCAACTAAGGCTGTGCGCCCCGTAACCGGCACCGTTACATCAGTTCCATTGGGAGATGTAACATGAACGCTTACTGCATTGACATACCGCTCACAGATTTTTTTACAGCGCTCCCCAAGCAGCTTGTAGTCAATCTTAACCGTGCGGTCAAACATATCCTGCGTAAGACCGGGAGTCCACACGCCGCGCATGGTTTTCTTTCCTTCAAGCAGGTAGTCAAAAATGCTGTCGTACTGAGTTCCGTCTGCACCCGCATACGGCTTTGCAACTGCCTGTGCATCTTTACCCAGCTTGCATTCAGAAATAGAAAGCACAACATCCGGCTCAGATTTTAATGCACCAATGACTGCATCTTCTGCATTGTCCATTGAAGATTTTTTTGTCTGATACATCAGCACCGGTTTTGCATTTACTTCAAGCAGTGCGGTAAACAAATCCTGAGCAATAACTGCAGTCTCCGGATTTGCAATGATGAGTGCACGCTCATTCTTTTTTACTGCAAGTACTTCTTCAATAACCGTTTGTGCAGCTGTTTTTTCTTGTTTGTTAAAAATTCCCATGATGTCTTACTTCCTTAGGGGTTATTCTGCCAAAGTGTCAGACTGTGTGTTGCTGAATGCATCCTGAACAAAAATAACTATCTGATCTCCGGAATTAGTACGCGGAGAAAAATTAAGAGTTACCGTATCTGTTGTTGCTGTACCAATTGAATGAAGCACAAATCCATGTGGTCTTACCGGAAGCTGCACTGCAGGTCCATACAAAATAGGTCCATAATAAGTTGTTCCACCAACTGAATACCCATAATTTGAACCAAATAAATTTATTTTAGTCAGAGCGAAACTTTCTATCAGATTTCCTCCGTCTTTGTAATGCGAGGGCAACCGGTGAGCAGCATTCGTTGCAAATGTCGGGCGGAATACACAGGCAGCAAGATACATCTTAAAAAGTTGAAGCGTAGAAAAATTATACCCAGTCTTTACATAAATGGCATTTTTTATTGATTCCATACCAACATAACTATTCTGACTTATTTCTTTTACCAGTTCTGTTCCGCCATACTCTCGTGCAAGCCAGGCACCAAACGTGTATGCTGTTGCGTATGAAATAACTGCATCTCTTCCTTCCAGCATTTCATCTATTCCAGAATATCTGTAGTATTTGTTGAATGCAGGAAGTCTTTCTTTTCTTACCGATTCATTTAATCCCAACTGTTCGCGCATCATGTCTTCTGCAAGCATAGAAAGCATTTCGTTATACCATGCGGGATCATCATCGGCATTGGCCTTTTGTCTAAAATTAATCATGTGCTGAAATTCATGGAACAAGGTTGAAATTACCGAGCCACTCACTCCGTTACCAGAAATTCCGTTATATGCATACACAGTTTCCCCAGCACTATTTTGCGCAGTACCATTATAATTACAGAAGGCGGCATCAATATAAAAGTATTTACCTTCGTTTGAATATCTGTCTATGCGACTGGAATCAGGATTGCGAACAAAATAATCTTTTGAGTAAAAATAACCTTCAACACCACATTCTTCTGTTTGAGAGTTTGTATGATTACCATCATTAGAATCGGTATAATCATTACCAATATCATACACTATTATGTTCACTAAGGGACCGGTATCACAAACATTTACATCACTAAGAGATCCTGCCCAGGAACCATTAGTATAAAACAAGGATTCAAACTCATCACCAAACACATTTCGTTCTTTTTCGTAATACTGACCAAATTTAGATGCAAGATTTTGTGCCATCGTCTGATTTATATTTTTTCCGTAGTTTGAACCATTTTGAGTGTATAAATCTTCATCAACCCAAACTAAGCAGACCGTTGTTCCATTTGCATTTGTTCCTTTTGCTGCAAGCACACAATTTTTTAAAACATAAGTCTCCATATCAACATCATTATCAACATAAAATTCTTTTTCATTGCCAACATTAAATGTAGTTGCAAAGGAATTATATGAAGTTTGATCTATTGCAGTACGTGAGACAGGAATGCTTGAAGTATCAACATGAAATTTTTCTTTGGGAACAAAGTGTTTTAAAATTGTGTCATCATTCACGGTTTCAACATCAGGCTCTATTGCAGTTCTCGCAGCTCCAACATACGATGCACTAGGGGTAAATGTCGTGATGCTTCCTGTTGCAATTGCATAGTTGCTTGCACCGGTATAATACCGCGGATAATTAATAACACGATTTGAAGTATTGAAGTTAGCATACAGAATTGCTTTTCCCTGTACACCTGACAAAGTAACAGAAGTTTCACTGTTAAGCGTTATCATATAATCGCCGTTGGGAACATCTTCACCAAGATCCTCGCTTCCCGAATCATCCGTAACAAAATCAAAAATACAACCGGTAAAGCTCAGTGTCATGAATACACCGCACAGCAATGTTACCATCAATTTGTAAAAAGACTTAGCCTTATTCATTAAAAACTCCTTACAACAAGCTAATGTTCAATGTATCATTGTATCATTATAACAAATTTGTTTAAAGGAAAATTACAGATAAGAAAAACACAAGTGCAAGTCATTTTTATAGCATACACGCAACACAGGAGCTTTGGTATCATTTGAGCATGAACATCTGTCTGTTTACTCCAGAAGAAATTACGCAGCCCCTTCCGTTAAAGGATGAACGTGCACGGCATATTATCAAAGTGCTGCACAAAACTTCCGGCGATACATTTTCTGCAGGAATTATCGGCTGCGCTTCGGGAACAGCAACCATTACTTCGATTACAGACGGAACTTTGTCTTTTACGTTTACTGCAGAAGGAGACGGTAAACCGCTGTATCCCCTGGTAATGATCATAGGCTTTCCGCGTCCCATTCAGCTTAAGAGGCTGTTACGCGACATGGCATCGCTGGGAGTAAGCGAAGTGCATTTGACTGCAACCCAGCTGGGAGAAAAATCATATCTTCAGTCAGACCTTGCAACCACTGACGCAGGATACCGCATGCTCTTGGACGGAAGTGCACAGGCAGCTTCAACACATATTCCGCAGTTACGCATGCATCAGTCACTGAAAGAATGTCTTTCGTATCTGCAGACCGCACACGCTGATGCTCAGCACTTACTTGCTTTGGATAACGTTCGTGCAGCCGGAAGTCTGAACGCATACCTGAGCAAAAGTCGCAATGCTGAC